>JBKQMB010000056.1:0-60496 GCA_052326605.1 Acidimicrobiales bacterium
GCAAGCCGGCCTGGCCCCAACAGTGAGAAGAGAGCCGAAATCCACTGCTGTGGGCGTCGGCCAGGAGAGAGGTGGACTTCGGTGCGTCCCACAGAGTGCTGATTCGCCTGCCGAGACCTGCCACACATCGGTCTGGGCGATCTCCGGGCGGAACCTTCCCGGAAACACATCCACCAATCTGCACAATGTAGATCGAGATTACCATGATTGAGATCAGGCTTTCAACCCCCAACGCTCGCGACACGTCAAGACCGAGCGGCGTGCTGGAAATGACGAGCACGCGACGTGATCGATCACCACCAGAGCGTCGGGTTACGCAGCTCAAGCTTGGCCCAGATCCGCACGCCCGGCTTCGGGCTCAGCCGCCTGAGCTCGACCAGCGGCGTGCGACCGATCGCCTGGCTGATGTCGCCATAGCGGCCCCCGCACGGCCTGTTCTCGAGCTGCTTGTCGGCCATCCTTCACGAACCCTGACCGCGGTGGAGCTCCAGGTCACGGGGCGCTGGCGCTGACGCAGGACTTGCTCGGGGTGGCTAGCGAGTGACACCATGGCCCGGGTGCGCAGCGGGTACGCGGCGGGTGCGCGGCGGGTGCGCGGCGGGTGCGCGGCTACAGCTTGACACCGCGTACCGCGATCTGGGTGAGCGCCGCGACGAGGGCGTCGACCTCGGCGCAGGTGTTGTAGAGCGCGAGCGAGGCACGGACCGTGCTCTCGTGCCCGAAGCGGCGGATGATCGGTTGGGCGCAGTGGTGGCCGGCGCGGACGGCGATGCCTTCCTGGTCCAGGGCCTTGCCGATGTCTTCAGGTTGCTGGCCGTCGAGCACGAACGACAGGACTGAGGCCTTCTCGGGCGCGGTTCCGATCAGATGCAGTCCGGGCACGGTACCGAGCGCCTTGGTGGCGTAGGCGAGCAGGTCCTGTTCGTAGCGGTGTACGTTCTCGATACCGATCCTTTGGAGGTAGTCGAGTGCGGCTCCGAGGCCGATCGCGTCGGCGATGCTGCCGGTGCCCGCTTCGAACCTGACCGGTGCCGGCTGGTAGAGCGTCCTCTCGAACGTGACGTCCTGGATCATGTTGCCGCCGCCCTGCCATGGGGGCATCGTGTTCAGCAGATCGGACTTCCCGTACAGGACGCCGATGCCGGTCGGTCCGAACACCTTATGACCTGAGAGCGCATACCAGTCACAGTCGAGATCCTGCACGTCGACGCGCATGTGCGAGACCGCTTGCGCACCGTCGATCAGGACCACCGCGCCGTGGCGGTGCGCCATTTGCACCATCTCGCGCGCCGGGGTGACCGTCCCGAGGGCGTTGGCGACGTGCGCGAACGCGACCAGCCGCGTTGCGGGCCCAAGGAGCTTCTCGTATTCATCCAGCATCACCTGGCCACTCTCATCGACCGGCACGACCCGTAGCCGGGCGCCCGTTGCCTGGCACAGCTGCTGCCAGGGGACGATGTTCGCGTGGTGCTCGAGCCACGTGATCACGATCTCATCGCCAGCCGTGACGTTCTGGTGACCCCAGGCCTGAGCGACGAGGTTGATCGCCTCGGTCGCGCCCCGCACAAACACGATCTCGTCGCTGGAGCCTGCGTTCAGGAATGCCGCGACTTTGCCGCGCGCCGCCTCATATGCATCGGTTGCACGCGCCGCCATCTCGTGCGCGCCACGGTGGACGTTGGAGTTCTCGTGCTGGTAGTAATAATCCAAGCGGCTGATCACGGCCTGCGGCTTCTGCGTCGTCGCGGCGTTGTCCAGCCAGATCAGTGGACGCCCATGCACAAGCTCCGCTAGGACTGGAAAATCGGCACGGACCGCGTCCATATCGAACGTGGGATGTACCGCAACGGCGCTTGGATGGACGGGAGCGCTCGCAGCCTGTGCCGGCAGCGGCGCGCCGACGGCGGGCTCGGCCGCGTGGACGACCGCGGCCGCTTCGTCGATGAAGTAGTACGAAGCCCCCGCCGGCTCGGGGGCGCGCACGCGGCGCTCCGGCGCCAAACCCAGGTCTCCGAGCGCCAAGGGACCGTTGTGCAACGCAAACACGTCCACGGGAGCAGCCTGCGCCGCGGTCGCTGGCGCTACGCGAGCCTCGGCGCTCGGCGCGCTGTCCGCCGCACTGTCAACGAACGGCTTCATCCGCGGGTCGGGCGCCGCCGCCGGGATCGCCCCCGGGGTGCTCGACCGGGCGCCGCCGATCAGCGAGGACCACTGCATGACTCCATCCTCGGGCGATCCGCCCGGTGCGTTTTCGGGCGAGAGTCCGTTCATGTCGCTCAGCTGACGGATCGCGGCGTCAACGCTGGCGTCAGGTCTGGGTTTGCCCGCACCCAGATCCGTGGTGGGCGTGTCCGCGCCCAGACCGGCACCCTCCGGTCCGGCGCGGAACATCTCGTTCGCGAGCCGCTCGAGCTCCGCCAGATCCAGCGGCGAGCCGGCGATCGCCAGCCCGCCGAGCGCCATCGGGGCGCCGCCTGCAGAGCGCGGCATTACCCCATTGCGACGATGTCCGTTGCTTTCACTTGTAGACATGCTGGTAATCGTGGTACTTGTTGAGCTCGACGCCGTCGAGCACCGCGACAGCGTCATCGGTCAGGATCGCAGCCGAGCAGTACAGCGAGATCAGGTAGGACGCAATCGCCTTGCGGCTGATGCCCATGAATTTCACCGACAGACCGAGTCCCTCGTCACCTGAGGTCCCAGGCTGATACAGCCCGACGACTCCCTGGCGGGCCTCGCCGGTACGCATCAACAAGATCTGGCTCTTGTGGTTCTCGACCTTGAGCTTGTTGCTCGGCACGATCGGGATGCCGCGCCATGTGACCACAGGAGAGCCGAACAGGTTCACGGTCGCGGGCGGAACACCGCGGCGGGTCGCCTCGCGCCCGAACGCCGCGATCGCGAGTGGGTGCGCCAAAAAGAAGGCGGGCTCCTTCCACACGAGCGTGATTAGCTCGTCCAGGTCATCCGGCGTGGGCGGACCGGCGAACGTCTTGATCCGCTGCTTGGGCGCAACATTCGTGAGGATCCCATAGTCGCGGTTGTGCAGCAGCTCTGACTCCTGGCGCTCCTTGATCGTCTCGATCGCCAGCCGCAGCTGTTGCTTGATCTGGTCGTGCGGATAGCTATACAGGTCCGACACGCGCGTGTGCACGTCTACGACTGTCGTCACCGAGCTGAGGAAATACTCGCGCGGTGCCTCGTCATAGTCCACGAACGTCTCCGGCAGCTCGTGCTCGTCCTCCAGCTGCGAGCAGGCAGTCAACACGCGCGTCTCATCCTTGACCTTGTTCAGCCGGTATATACCAGCCTCGACCCCTATCCACGGCAGTAAATAAACCAGCCACCGGGGCGAGATCGACAGCATTGTCGGTGCCGTCTTCGTAGCGTTCGCAAGCTGGCGTGCCGCCGCATCGCCAAGCGCCACATGAGCTTCGGCAACCTCAGCCATGGCCACCTCTTTCTGATCGTGAACCCATCAACGGGACAAACTGGCAAGCAAGTAATCCAAGCGGCTTACCAAAACCGTCCGTGACACCCAACTTAGCACCTAACAACCAGTTGTGCATTTGCGCTCGCCTCCCACACGCTCATCGGCCGGCTGCCGTCTGTCCGGCGCAAGCGCGGCCACCGAGGTCGGCGGTGGGGTGGGCTTGCCGGCGCGGTGCTGGACCAGCGCGAGGTGCCAGGGTAGTGCCAGCGCGTCACCATGCTCGTCGCGCTCGCCGACGATCACCTTCAGCCCGAGGATCGCGTGCGGCCGACCACCCAGCCGGGCAGGCACGAACCGCTCACGGTACAGACGCAGAGCTGCGGCGGCCGAATCGGGGTTGGTGTAGGCCGCGAATCCATAGCCAAGCCCCTTCCGGGCCGCAGTCTCAGCCGAGCGCGCCGTGGAACCCAGGACGAAGACAGGCGGCAACGGCACGCCGGCGGGGCCCGCACGGACCTCCGCCAGCGGGTGGCCCGCGGGCAACGGGCGCACTCCCCCAAACGCGAGCAGCTCATCGAGTTGAGCGTCGAACCCGGCGCCGCGGTCGTTGTCCCCGGGCCGCATGAACGCGCGCACCGTGACCTCGTGGGTGGCGCCCTCGGAGCGGCCGATCCCGAGGTCGATCCGCCCGGAGTGCAGCGCCTCGAGCGTGAGGAACTGCTCGGCCACATGCAGCGGTCGGTGGTTGGGGAGAAGGATCCCGCCCGAGCCAACCCGGAGATGTTCGGTGACGCCCGCGATGTGCCCGATCAAGACCTCCGGCGCCGTGCTGGCAACGCCGCCGATTGCGTGGTGCTCGGCCACCCAGAAACGCTGGTAGCCGAGCAGGTCGAGGTGCTCGGCGAGCTTCAGCGCGTCGCGGATCGATTGAGCCGCCGGTGTGCCGGCCCGAATCGGTGCCTGGTCGAGTACCGAGAACGCTGTCATCCGACTAGGATACGCTTAGTCATCTGCCTCAATTGACGTTGTCTACAATCCGACAATTGCAGCTCGCCGTGCGCTCGATGGAACCGGCTGGCATCCAGCCGGCTGGCGCGATCCAGGGGCTCGGCCCGCCGATTTGTTCACGGGGGCTACTGGCTCGAACTGGTCCGTCAGGCGCAGGATGGGCTGCTCGACTTCGTCACGATCGAAGACTCCCATCGGCTGCAGGGCGGTCGTGGAGATGGTCCGGACGGCCGCGTCGATCAGGTCCGCGGGCGGCTTGACGCGACCCTGATCGCTGCGTGGCGCCGGGATCGTCTTGATCGATCCGATGGTGCTGCCCATCGTTTCGACACACTCGTGTTCACGGGAACGCCAGCACAGCTCGCGGACAGGCTGATCGGCTGGCGCGAGCTCGGCTATGACGGCTTCCGGCTGCGGCCCGGCACGGTGCCCCATGACCTTCACGCGATCACTGGCGCGCTGGTGGGGGAGCTGCAGCTGAGCGGCGCGTTTCGACGCCGCTACGAGGCCGGCACGCTGCGCGAGCTGCTCAGGCTCGGCCGTCCGGGTGGCCACTACGGTCTCCGTCCACCTGATGCGGTAGCCGTCGCGTGACCCAGGCCAAGCGGCAGATCCACCTCGCCGCCCACTTCCCGGGCGTCAACAACACGACCGTCTGGAGCAATCCGCGCGCGGGCAGCCACATCGACTTCGTCTCGTTCGTCCACCTCGCGCAGACCGCCGAGCGAAGTGCGCCCATCACGTGCGCCACCAACAGGTCAGCGGCGCGTACGCGGTTATGTTCCGTTCCTCGAGCAGCTCTGGAACCGCGATCGTTCCGCTGCTCCAGGAACGCGGCGCCTTCCGAGAGGACTACTGCGGCACAACCCTCCGCGAGCATCTCGGCCTCGGACGAACACACAGCATGGCGACGTGACGCCACCACCGGAAGGGGTCAAACGCGGCCGGCGGGACTGGCACGACCGCGCCGACCCGGACCCAACCGGGATCTGTGCGTTCTCGCACACATCAAGGTGGCTAGCCGAGGGGACTACTGGCCAGGCGAGGCAGGGAGCTTGGCGGTTCGAATAGCTTGATCGAGAGCGGCGCTCAGGTCAGTCTCGATCCCGAGCCGCATAAGGCCCGTGGCCAGCGCGGTGAGGGACTGGTAGACGTACGCGATCTGGGCGGCGCGGCCTGTGTGACACGCGTGTCCGCGCACGACCTGAGGCGCCCCGCCTATCTCGACGTGTTTCGAGAGTCTTGTGCGTGTAGGGCTAACGACGCGGCGAAGCGCCCGTCGAGCCTCAGCCAAGCGCACTGGCGCTGTCGGGAACCGCTGTGCGGCGGCGCGGAGTGGTAGGCTCGCAGTGATCGTCGACCGCCACGCACGAACTCCGCGAGCATGAGTGCGCATCGGCGCGTCTAGCTTGCGTGGAGCTTCAACACGGGTCAGCCGACCTCACAAATCCCGACACAACCGAGTCCGGAAAGATGGTGAGTCAAATGGCTAGCGAGCAAGAGGCCACGGGCCCAGTGGAACGAGCCACCGAGTTCTCCGATGATGTAGTCCAAGCGCTGGAAGACAATGGTCGCGCAGTGCTCGATGCGGTGGAGCGCTTCCTGATTAGCGTGGAGGAGGCGTTACCACAGGCAGAGTTTGCGCGCACGGCGGAGAAAAAGATCACCAAGTCTGCGCTGGAGATGGTCAAGCAATTGGTCTCCACACAGTCCGATTTTCTGCGTAAGGTGGTGGACAGCGCAGGCACTACGCTGAGCAGAGCTGAATCCGATGCCGAGGCCAAAGCCACGAAGTAGGGCCTCGACCGAGGTAGCCGTGCCCAGGCAGACACGGCTACCCCGGCAGTTCATCCTGTTGATCGGAGCCGCAGCGCTGGCGACCGGGACCGACGAGACGCTCATGTACCGGTGGTTCGCCGAGACCGCGCCGCCGATCCTCGGCGCCGGACGAGGCGAGGCCGGGATCAAGATCGTCGACCTCTGACCGCTGAGAATCCCGGATCGCCGCGATCCTGTCATTTGTCTGCCCGGAGTTGCGGCGAGCCGGCATGCCGCACGCGCAACAATGTGTCGATGGCGCTCGTTGAAACCCAACAACTGCGGATGCTGGAGAGGCTGCGGAGCGCGGGCGAGCAGCAAACGACGCTTAGCGAGCTGCGCGCGGCCGGGATTGACTTTCCCGCCGTAGTCATCAGCGAGCTCGAGCTCAACGGGTACGCAATCGAGCGAGTCCACAAGAACGGGCGGCTAATCGGCGTTCGCCTGCTCGAGACCGACATCCCCGAAGCACCCAGCTCGCGCTGGCACCGTCGCCGCCACAGACCATCGCGCTAGCAGTCGACGCGGGGGCGCCGCCCGAAGAGAACGCTGACCTGG
The DNA here is from genome assembly GCA_052326605.1 of Acidimicrobiales bacterium. GTDB lineage: Bacteria > Actinomycetota > Acidimicrobiia > Acidimicrobiales > RAAP-2 > Bog-756. The sequence continues at coordinate 6,818 of JBKQMB010000056.1, forward strand.
CGTCCTCGGGGCCCGGACGCGTTACGATGAGCGCGATCCGCGACTCAACCGCCACGTAAGGCATGCGGGGCTGCGAGACTTGCGGTCCATGTGTTTATTGCCGAGCAGGGGAGGTTCGTATGGCGGAAAGCGTCTACCGCGTGACGGAGGTTGTCGGTGTCAGTAGCGAGTCGTGGGAGGCCGCCGCTCGCGTAGCGGTCGAAACCGCTGCCGCGTCGTTGCGCGAGCTGCGAGTGGCCGAGGTGGTGCGCCAGGATCTGACGATCCAGGACGGCGGCGTAGTGAACTTTCGAATCCGACTCGGTATCTCGTTCAAGTACAACTCGGACGAGTAGCGACGGCTCAGCGGGAACGCTCGCCCCGGGCAGTAACTGACCGGGGCGAGAGCCGCTGAAGACGCCTGAGCCCGGCGCAGTCCTCGGACGCTTCTAGTGCTACGACGGCCGCCTGTCCGGGGGGGGCTCATAGTTCGTCGATCAGACCCGCAGTCCGCCGCGTCGCAGCTCGGCGCGGGCGTTCTCCAGCGCGCGGTTGCCGTGCGCGGAGTATCCGACTACTACGATCGTGTGGCCATCCGGAGCGAGGCACTTGACGTGCTTGCGTTCGCGCTTGATATGCCACCCTTGGTCTTCGGCGACGGCGAGCAGCTCGGACAATGCCTTGTCGCGTACCAGTCTGGCCACGGCACACACGCTAGCGAGGTTGCGCCGGAGCCCAAGGCATGCACTCAGGCGGCCCGCCCGACGGTTAGATTTTAGATGAGGGCCCGCGTGCAATCACGCCCCTGTCGTGACGCAGCGATCGGGCGCACCCGAAGTGGTTGACGCGATGAGCTCAAGCCCGACGACTCGGGCTTGAGTTCACGACCCCGCCTCAAGGTCGCCGAGCGGGACCATCAACCCGGCGGGTACGGAAGCGGCCTACGCCGGCGGACCGCCGCGCGCGGACGGGGGCTCCCGGTCGAGCGCGCCACGCTGCGTGCGTCCATGCTTGGAGCCAGGCTAGGTCCGCGAGCTCTGCGTTGCCGCCGTCGTCTTGGCTATGGGGCTGGCTTGAATCGGGCTCGAGCTCGAGGGCCGGGTCGCGCTGTTGCGGAGTGGACCGATCCTCCGGTTGGGGGTCTCGAGCGTCCCGGGCGTCCCGGGCGTCTCGGGCGTCGACGTCGTGGCGATATTCGTTGAGGTCGGCTCCGGGCAACCCACCGGTCTCTGCGTACGCCGTGGCGCATCGCAGACCCTGGCGAGCCTGGGGGACATGGCGATAGCCGCCAAGGTTCTCGTCGACGATGCGCTCGCTCAGCGTCCACCGGCGTCGTTCGCCGTCGGCTTGCACGGCGTTCAGGGTCATTCTGGCCATTGGCGTTCCTTTCGCTGATCGAGAGGTGAATTGAAGGTTCCTGCGCGGACGCCGTGCACGTGCGAGGCGCTTGAACCCGGCATGGGAGTGGGCAGGGCTAAGGACGGTGCACGCGCCGGCGGGGCGCAAGCAGGTCAAGCGACACATGTGTCGCAACCGGCTGGCGCGCGCATGCCTTGTGTTAGCAGTAGCTCAGGTCAGGAGGCGAAGCCGACAAACAACGCGCGTCGGGCCACACAGACCCAGCTTTGATGAGCGCTTTGACTGGCAATCGATGTCTGCACGAACCGGCAAGCTAGCGAGCGTTCGCGGGGCTGTCAATGGGTGATCTGTTGATTTAAACGATTCTTAGTCATCGGCACCCCGGCGGGACTACCAAAGCACTACTAACTAGTTATTAGCCGGTGCCGAGACAGACGAACCCGTTCAAGGCCGATTCGCGCGGCGCCAGGGCAGCCTGGGCCCGCGCGAAGGCGACGGCAGGTGACGCTTCCGCGACCAGGTGACGGTGCAGGCCTAGCATCAGCCGCTTGGCTGGAGCATCGGGCGCCGGCACGACGCTGGCGATGATGCTGCGAGTGTCCATGACGACCGATGCCCGGGCGTCGACGGTCACCGAATCAGACAATCTCGAACGCTTCCGGGCGAAGCTGCCGCCGGCACGCTCGATCCGTCTGCGCGTGGCGCGGGAGGGCCCGCAAGGACCGAATTGGATCGAGACGAGCTGGATCCCGCTCTGACCAGCAAGTTTTTGGGCATTGGGACGGCCTTACCGGTTGCGGCGCCACGCGGCTCAGCTCCAGCTGAACCGTCCTGCGACGAGACCGATGCCGGTGGCGGTTGTAACGTTCACGTCGACCCCGGCCGCGGGGACTGGCTGCGGAGCCGGTGGCACAGTGGCCTGGACGGCCGCTGCACGGTTGTGGATCGCCAGCGGATACAGGTTCCCCTCCCCCAATCCGAAACGAACCCAAATGAACGTGCTCGGGTCTTCAACGGGCGATAGGCCGCTCATCTCGATTGTCACCTGAGCACCGGCGTTGGCGGCGACCTGGAGCAGGTTCGCTTTCGCAGGTGGATCGATCGGAAGCGCCTTCTTGCCGACGAAGCCGGCCGCGGAGATGCTGGTCAGACCAACCAGAACGCCGGGAAGATGAGGTACTCCGTCAGCCGGGTTGCTCATGTAGGCGACGACCACGGAAATCAAGCCGATGATGTTGAACAGCATGTACTGCAGGTCACCGAGGTCGGATTCTCCGACATCGTTGGTGACCAGATCACTGTAGTTCCAATCGCTAGTAGGTGGCTTCAGCGTCGGGTCCTTGGCGAGCTGGCCGCTCACGATCCCTTTGGCGAGGATCGCGGAGGCCAATGGCCCGCCGACCAGAAGCGAGTACTGACCAACGACACCAGCTGTGCTGCTGGCGTCGATAGCGCCGGAATGCCCGAACGCGTCACCCCACACTACCGCCAACAGCATCGCTCCCAGCAGAAAGTTCCACGCCAGCGTGACGGTCTTCGAGGTCGACAGGCGACCATCCTTGCCGATCGCCATGCGCTTCAATGGGACGCGCAGCACCAGCAGCAAGATTGCCTCGACCAAAAGACCGATCGGCAGGCCAAGGCGCAGATTTCCGGCTCCGTGCTTGGAGGCATGCGCGTTGCTCGCGAACGAGGCCGCCGACACCGGCATCGCAAACAGAAGCAGCAGCAGCCCGGTTGCAAGCAGTGAGACACCGACATCACGGCGCGCCCTGGACGCTGCGCCCGTGCCTCCCCAGCTATGCATCCGGGCAGTATTGCATGAACGCCTGACGGCCACGGTGGGGAGTCAGGGCCCGCGGGGAAATTAGTGCGGGAGTTGGACGAGTGGCTGGGCGTGTCTGGCGCCGCCGGCTCGCGATAACACCGGGAGTACCTGACGGCGAGCCGGTGGCGTCAGTCCGGCGCGTCCAGGCGCTGCAAAACCAAACATTGATTTTCTGGGCGCCGTCGGCGCCGTCGGCGCGGTCGGCGCGGTCGGCGCGGTCGGCGCGGTCGGCGCGGTCGGCTGGTCGGTGTGGTCGAGCGAGCAATCCGGCCCGCGCGCGGGTCGTTTGCTCCCTCGAACACGGTCTTCGTGTCCGCGCGAGCAATCCGCGGTCTGACTGCAGCGGTTGCGCGCTCAGACAGGACCGAGGCGATCCCCGCGAGCGCCACGTCATACGGACCGCGCGCCGCGCTGGGGACACGCCGACGCCACCACGGCGGCGAGCGACGCTCGGCCCTACAGAGCGAGCCTTAGCCTAGCCTGCGCTCGAGTTCACCCCGATCCATTCCGCTAATCTCGATCAGCTTTTCACGGGAGCGCTCGCCGCGCACGATCGCGACTCGCGAGGTCGCGATCTCGAGCCGCTCGGCGAGCAGGCGGCAGAGAGCCCGGTTCGCCCGCCCCTCGAGCGCCGGCGCGGTGACTCGAGCGATCAACACGCCGTCACGCACCGCGACCAGCTCATCACGGTGGCCGCGAGGCTGCAGGCGGACCGCGATCCTAGCGCCGCTCACAGCTGCTCGACACTGGACTGAAGCAAACCACCGCAGCAGGGGGAAGCAAGCAGTTCCCGCTAGCTGCGGCGATTTGAAGTCCGCTTACGCAATCGCCGGGCTGGAGCCTCCCGACACTCCGCTGCAGGCGCACGGACGGCACCTGCGTTTGACGACTGGCTCTGGGTCGAAGACGTTTTCCGGCCCGCCTAGGCGGCCATCAGTTCGCGTTCCGCGCGGAGCCAGTTCGCGAAAGTGTCCGTCCCGCCCTCTTCGAGATAGATGTAGTACGCGCGCTCCGAGATCTCCCCGTGATCGGGGATGCGGCGCTCCGCCGTGGGCTTGGTCGTGCGGACGCGCTTCTTGGCGGGCGTTGCGGCCTTCTCGGTCATCGATCCTCCTGGTTGAAGTACACATCTCTCGCCTGAGCAAGAGGCTGGCGGGGGATTCGACGCCTTGATGAGGATCCCTTCTCAGCGCTGCTCAGCGCCCGAGCACGCGCGACAGCCGCTCCCAGACCTCGTCCACGGAGAAACTACCGACGGGCTCGCCTCCGCGTACGGATGTCAACACGCCAAGCTGGTGCGACGGTTGGATGCCCCTCATCAATCAATCATCTGACAGTGAAGGAGCTCCAGATGGCGATTGCCCAAGAAACGACCGTCTTCGCAGCGCCGGGCGAGTCCGACAGCCCGGTTGGGCTGCGTGAACGGTACGAGAATTTCATCGGCGGGCAGTGGCGGCCGCCGACCAACGGTGAGTATCGCGAGAACCTGACGCCCTCGACTGGACAGCCATTCTGCAAGGTCGCTCACGCGAGCCCCGCTGACATCGAGCTCGCGCTCGACGCCGCGCACAAAGCCAAGGACGAATGGGGCGCGCGCTCACCAGCCGATCGCGCCGCCGTCCTCAATGCTGTCGCGGACGCGATCGACGAGAACCTGGAAATGCTCGCCGTCGCCGAGAGCTACGAGAACGGCAAGCCGGTCCGCGAGACGCTCGCCGCCGACATCCCGTTGTCGGCCGACCATTTCCGTTACTTCGCGGGCGCCGCACGCGCCGAGGAGGGGCGGATCTCGGAGATCGACGAGCAGACATACGCCTACCACTTCCACGAGCCGCTCGGCGTCGTGGGACAGATCATCCCATTCAACTTCCCGCTGCTGATGGCGGCGTGGAAGATGGCTCCGGCGCTGGCCGCCGGCAACTGCACGGTGATCAAGCCGGCGAGCCCGACCCCGTGGTCGATCCTGAAGCTGATGGAGGTGATCGGCGAGGTCGTCCCGCCAGGGGTGATCAACGTCGTCAACGGCCCCGGTCCCGAGATCGGCAAGGCGCTCGCATCCAACAAGCGGATCGCGAAGATCGGCTTCACCGGCGAGACCGTCACCGGCCGGCTGATCATGCAGTACGCGGCCCAGAACCTGATCCCGGTCACCCTGGAACTCGGCGGCAAGTCGCCCAACATCTTCTTCAAGGATGTGGCGGCCGCAGACGACGAGTTCCTGGACAAGGCCGTTGAGGGCCTGGTGCTTTACGCGTTCAACAAGGGCGAGGTCTGCACCTGCCCGTCGCGGGCGCTCATCCAGGAGGACATCTACGAGGACTTCATGTCCCGGTGCCTGGACCGGATCGCCAAGATCAAGCAGGGTAACCCGCTGGACACCGAGACCATGATCGGCCCGCAGGTGTCGCGGCAGCAGGTGGACAAGATCGCCTCCTACGTGGACATCGGCCGGAACGAGGGTGCCAAGGTGCTCATCGGCGGTGAGCCCGCCCGGGTCGGGGGCGAGTTCGCCGGCGGCTATTACTACCAGCCGACGGTCCTGCTTGGGCACAACGAGATGCGGGTGTTCCAGGAGGAGATCTTCGGCCCGGTCCTCGCCGTCACCACCTTCGCCGACGAGGAGGAGGCATTGGCCATAGCCAACGACACGCTCTATGGGCTCGGTGCCGGCGTGTGGACCCGCAACGGCAACCTCGCCTACCGGATGGGACGCGGCATCAAAGCAGGGCGGGTGTGGACCAACTGCTTCCACCTCTACCCGGCCGGTGCGGCTTTCGGCGGTTACAAGATCTCCGGCGTCGGACGGGAGAACCACCAGATGATGCTCGAGCACTACTCACAGACCAAGAACCTCTTGGTGAGCTACAGCACCAAGCCCCTCGGCTTCTTCTAGGCGGGGGTCGTAGCGGATGGGTGAGCCTGCGGTTGTGCCACGAGTGGTGGCGACGCCGGCGGCCCTCGCGGCCATCGGGCACCTGATGGTCGAACGGGGACCGCTCATGTTCTTCCAGTCGGGAGGCTGCTGTGACGGCAGTCTGCCGATGTGCTTCGAGGACGGAGAGTTCCGGGTGGGCGACCGCGACGTGCTGCTCGGAACGGTGGGCGGTTCGCCGTTCTACATCGACGGCCGACAGTACGAGGTGTGGAAGCACACCCAGCTCATCCTCGACGTGGGCGACGGCGAACCGGAGGGCTTCTCCCTCCCCGCTGCGGACGGCAAGCACTTCGTCATCAGGTCCCGGGTCTTCGACCCGGAAGAGCTCGCCACCCTCGCCGATCCGTGATCGGCCGCAATGACCTTCGGCTCTATTCGCAGGGGAGCTGCCGTGATCTGATGTCGGGGTGAGTGTCGACCGATCGGCGAACCCGTCGGCGGCGTCGGCCACGTCGGTCATTGCCAAACGTCGGTGGGCCATTCTCGCCGTGCTGTGCGTCTCCCTCCTGGTCATCTCCCTCGACAGCACGATCTTGAACATCGCGCTGCCCTCGTTGGTCAAGGACCTGCACGCCACCGAGTCCCAGCTCCAGTGGATCGTCGACGTCTACTCCTGCGTGTACGCCGGGCTCCTGTTGGTGGCGGGGAGCGTCGGCGACCGGGTGGGGCGCAAGAAGATCCTCTGCGCAGGACTGGTGATCTTCGGCACCGGGTCTGCCGCCTCGGCATTCTCGACGTCGCCGACGGCGCTGGACTGGGCCCGGGCGGCGATGGGCCTGGGCGCAGCCTGCATCATGCCGGCCACCCTGTCCATCATCACCGACGTCTTCCGTGATCCCGACGACCAGGAGCGGGCCATCGGAATCTGGTCGGGGACGACCGGCCTGGGTATCGCCATCGGCCCGATCGCCGGTGGTTGGCTGCTCGCCCACTTCTGGTGGGGATCGATCTTCCTCGTCAACGTGCCGGTGGTCCTGTTCGGGCTGGTGGCCGCACTGTGGCTGGTGCCGGATTCGCGGGACCCGGTTCGCCGCCCCATCGATGTGCTCGGCGCGGTGACGTCCACGGCGGGCCTGACTCTGCTCGTCTGGTCGATCATCGAGGTGCCCCAGCGTGGGTGGCGGTCGCCGTGGGTGGTGGGCGCAGGGATCCTGGCGGTGGCCATCCTCGCTGGGTTCGTGGCGTGGGAGCACCATTCCACCCACCCGATGCTGGTCCTCGAACCTTTCAGGGACCGCAGATTCTCCGTGGCCATGGTCGCGGTCGCCCTCGCCGTGTTCGCCCTGGTGGGCTCCCTCTTCGTCCTCACCCAGTATCTCCAGTTCTCTCTCGGGTTCTCCCCCCTGGCCACCGGTGTGCGCATCCTGCCCATCGCCGTGGTCCTGGCGGTGGCGGCGACGACGTCGACGACCCTCGTCCGTTGGCTGGGGACGAAGGTGGTGGTCGCCTCGGGACTGCTCATCGTCGTCGCGGGCCTCTGGCGACTGGCCACCACGGCGACGGCCGATGGATTCGGCCATGCCATGGTGGGCATGGTGCTGCTCGGCCTGGGGGCCGGTCTGATCATCGCTCCGTCGGTGGGGTCGGTGATGGGATCGTTGCCACGCGAGCGGGCCGGGGTCGGTTCGGCCACCAACAGCACCGCCCTGCAGGTCGGCGGTGCCATGGGTGTCGCCGTCATGGGCTCGGTGCTCTCGGCTAGGTACGAAGGGAGGATGACCTCCCTGTTGGCCGGCCGCCCGCTCCCGGCGTCTGCCAGCCGTGCCATCCTGGGCTCGATCGGCGGAGCGTTGGCGGTGGCCCGGATGGCGGGCGGTGCGCTCGGGGCAGCCTTGGCGGCTGCAGCCCGCTCCGCGTATGTCGCCGGCATGGATCTGGCCCTGCTGGTGGGAGCCGCGGTGGTGGCGGCTAGCGCGGTGCTGGTGATGGCGGCGCTGCCGGCCAGGCGTCGACAGGATCCTGCGGACGCGGCCCAGGGCCCTACGGGCACGGGCTCTTCGATGTGGGGCGCCGGCGGTCCGACGACCGCTACCGCGCCCGGCGCCGATCGGGCTCCGTAAGTTGACGGAGAGGTAGGGTCGGACCTCGGTGCCGGCGGGCGAGAGGATCGGTTACGGGGCCGAGTGACAGGAAAGGAGCGACCGGTGCTCGTGGTGGTGGTACTCCTTGCCGCGGCCTTCGGCCTGGCCAACGGCGTCCATGACGCCGGCAATGCCATCGCCGCGCCGGTCGTGACCGGCGCCATGCGCCCCGGACCGGCAGTCGTGTGGGCCGCGATGTTCAACGTCGTCGGCGCAGTGGTGGTGGGCACCGCGGTGGCGGCGACGATCGCCGGAATCGTGATCGTCCCTTCTGACCAGATGCTGTCGGTGCTCGGCTCGGCAACGCTCGGAGCCCTGGTGTGGAGCCTCGCCACCCTGTGGTGGGGCCTTCCCTGCAGCTCGGGGCACTGCCTGGTGGGCGCCCTGGCCGGAGCCGCGCTGGCGGACGGTGGCGCCGGTGCCGTGTACTGGGGGGGGCTGCGCGGGATACGTCCCGAGGGGGTGATCGGGTCGCTCCTGTGGCTGGTGTTCTCCTCGGCGATCGCCTTGCCGATCGCCATGGCCGGTATCCGCCTGGCGCGACGTTCGCTGCGGCGGGCGAGCCGGGCGATCGAGACCCCGGTGCGCAGGGGCGACCTGGTGGCATCGGCCGGGCTTGCCTTCGCCCATGGTTCGAACGACGCGCAGAAGGTCATGGGGCTGATCGCTGCGGAGTTGGTCGCCTCGGGGCATCTGTCCCACTTCGCCGTGCCGTTCTGGGTGGTGCTGGCATCGGCCGGGGTCCTGACCCTCGGCACCCTGCTCGGCGGGTGGCGGGTGGTGGCCACGCTGGGCCGGCGCATCTACCGGATCAAGTCCCTCGACGGCCTGGTCAGTCAGGCCTCGTCGGGGCTGATCGTCCTGACCGCATCGGTGGTGGGGGCGCCCGTGAGCACGACCGACGTCGTCGCCCCGGCCGTGGTGGGTGTGGGTTCCGGAGAGCGGTGGCGCCACGTAGGCTGGTCCGTTGTCGGGGAGATCGGCCTGGCGTGGCTGGTGACGCTTCCGGTGAGCGGGGCGCTGGGCGCCCTGTTCCTAGTGTTCTGGAGGTGGGCCGGATGAGACGGTGGTTCCTGCCCGAGTCGCCCGACCTGCTCGGGCTCCTCGGGCACCAGGGTGGGGTGACGGTCGAGGGGATCGACGCGCTCTGCGCCTGGGCCAAGGGGGACCGCTCGGAGGAGGCCACGGTGCGGGCCCAGGAGCACGAGGCCGACCATGCCGGCCGCGAGGTGCTCACGGCGGTCAAGCACTCGTTCGTGACGCCGATCGGTCCCGAGGACATCTACGAGATCTCCGAGCGGCTCGACGCGGTGCTCAACGCGGCCAAGAACCTGGTCCGCGAGGCCGACCTCTTGGGCATGGACCCCGATCCCCCGATGGCCGAGATGGCCGACCTGGTGGGCCTGGGCGTGCGGGCGCTGGTGCAGGCGTTCCCCTTCCTAGCTGCTGACCCCGATCGGGCGACCGGGTACGCGGACGCGGCCGTGCACCATCAGCGATCCCTCCAGCATGTCTACCGCCGGGCGATGTCGGCCCTGCTCGAGATCGACGACCTCCGCGAGGTGATGGGTCGCCGCGAGCTCTACCGCCGCTGTGCCCGGATGGGCGATGCGGTAGAGGCCGTGGCCCACCGGATCTGGTACGCGGTGGTCAAGGAGGCGTGACCGCCGTTCGTTCGCGGGGGCCGACGCATCGGCCGACCCCACCGGGCAGCCGATCCGCCCATGGCCTTCGGTGGGCGTAACCGGTTACGCCGATGGGACGCGGGCCGAGGTCGCTGCGTGCAGGTCGTCGCGAGCCCGGGGATCGGCGACCTCGTCGATGATCAACCGGGCCTGGGCCCGTTGGGAGTGGCCGAAGATCTCGGCGATGCCGTGCTCGCTGACGATGGCCGTATGCTGGAACGACGTTGCCGGGTTGGTGAGGATGGGGAGTACCGCCGAGGAGTCCGACTTGTCGTGCCACGACCGCAGGGCGACCACCGCATGGCCACCCGGCGAGTGGAGGGCGCCGAGTACGAAGTCGGGCTGGCCACCGAAGCCCGAGTAGACCTCCCCGCGGACGAAGCTGGCGTTGGCCTGGGCGAACAGGTCGACCTGCATGCACGTGTTGATCGAGACCATGGCCGGGTTCGTCGCGATGCGCGCCGGGTCGTTGACCACCTCGGTCCTGGTCATCCGCAGCCGGGGGTTGAGGTGGGCCCACTCGTACAGCTCGGGCGAGCCGAAGAGGAACGAGGTCTGGATCGGCCGGCCCGGGTCGAGCGAGCCGGCCTGTTCGAGGGCCAGCACGCCGTCGCCGACCACCTCGGTCCAGATGCCGAGGTTGCGGCGACCAATGAGCTCGCCGGCAGCCACATCGGGAACCTGCCCGATGCCGAATTGCACCGTGGCCCCGTCGGTGGCGAAGCCGGCCGCCAGTCCGCCGATCCGCATCTCCGCCTCCGAGATGACCCGCGGGCCGGGGGAGCCCAGCGGTTCGTCGGCCTCGATGGCCAGGTCGAACCAGTCGGTCGGGAACTCACCGTCACCGAAGGTGTAGGGCATGTTCCGGTTGATCTGGGCCACCGCCAGCCCGCCCCGGGCATGCACCCGCTCGATGGCGGCCGGAAGGATGTCGACTTCGATCCCGAGGGAGAGCCTCCCGTTGTGCGGCACCGAAGTGTGGACGAGCACGGCGTCCACCGGGCGGAGCGAATCGAACAGGCGCGGAACGAGCGACAGGCGCATGGGGAGGTAGTCGAGCTCCGGGTCGTGGCGCATCCCCGGCCCGACGAACGGAGTCTCGTTGACGAACCCTGGGTTGATGGGCCAGCCGGACTGCGCGTTGAGGGTGAACACCCGGCACCGGTCGCGGGAGGCGGCCAGCGCTTCCAGGAGGATGGTGGGGGTGCCGAAATTGCCCGAGACGACGACACGCGGCTCGACCCCCGGCAGCGCGCCGAGCCGGGACGTCAACTCTTCGACCGAAACGATCTGCACGCCGTCAGACGACCGAGAGGCTCGGGGGACCGTGCCCGAGAGCGTCGAAGGCGACGTCGGCCATCCCGAAGCCGGGCTCCACGAGGCGCCGGCCGTGGCGGGTGACCGGAACCCGACGCAGCATGAGCGAACGATACACGCCGGCCGCCCGGAGGTCTCCGGCGGGGGTCTCCCCCCGGTGCAGGATCGCAGTGCCGGCAACGGTTGGAAAGGGCGAAAGTGGCCGGCCCAACCCCCACGTGCCCGCGCTTGCGCGGCACCGGGACCTCGTGGAAGGCGACCGCCTCGTCCTGGTTGGCCGAAGGCTCCACGGCAGAGGCCAACTCGCATTGGAGACATCCGATGCACCGTTCGGGATTGACGAACGCTGTGCGCACCACCTACCTCCTTCCGCCACCACCGGTGCCCGGCGCAGCCGGTGTACTCGATGTGTGCCCATCAGCGGGCGTCGCCTATCAGCTCCACTACCTGTCGGGTGGCGTGGGGCACCGACCGGGCCACGGCCGGGCTCAGCCCGGTGCCCTGCGCGAAGTCGGTCCCCTCGATGCCGACCACTACCACCCGCCCCGGGGCAGTCCCTACGGCCTGCGCCAGTCGGAACACGTCGGTCAGGCCGATGCCGTGGGTGCTCGTCGTTCGGGAGGCGTCCCCGACAGGCTCCGGTGCCGATGCGTTGTCCAGTTCGACCAGCCGTACGGTGCCCGGCTTCGCTCCCGAGCACACGGCGTCGACCACCACGGCCAGATCTGCGCCGTCCCAGAGACCGAGCAGGTCGAGGGGGTCGGCGATCGCCCCGAGATCGGTCACCCCGCCCACGAGGTCGGCCACCTGCGCGGCGACAGCCGGGCCCGCGCCGTCGTCCCGTCGGTACTCGCTTCCGATTCCCGCCACGACGATCCGGAGCCCGGTGCCCGGATCCTCATGCCCCTTCACCGCCGGATGACCGTCACGTCGAGGAAGTGGGTGGCGCACGAGATGCATGGGTCGTGGTTCCGCACCGCCTGTTCGCAGCGCCAGGTGAGCTCGTCGTCGGGCAGCGCCAGGCCATCCTGTGCGACCCTGCGGAGATCGGACTCGATGGTGATCAGGTTCTGCGAGGTCGGGGGCACGATGCGGGCGGCCACGATGATGCCGTCCCGGTCGAGCTCGTAGCGGTGGAAGAGCAGGCCGCGTGGCGCCTCCGTGGCGCCGGTCCCGACTCCCGCCCGCGGGGGCACGGCGGCGGCGGCGGGTTCGGGTGGCTCGTAGCCCTCGACCAGCCTCAGTGCCTCGTGGCAAGCGAAGACCAGCTCCACGGCCCGCACGATGATGCTCTGGAAGGGATTGACGCAGACAGCGCCGAGCCCGGCCCGGGTTGCCGCGTGCCGGGCGATGTCGGGGAGCTCGGAGGCGTTGAGTGCATACCGGGCCAGGGGCCCGGTCAGGTAGTCGAGACGGCCCTCGATCCGGGCGTGCAGGGCGGTGGACCGGGCGACGTGCTCTTCGATCACCAGGTCGGCGAACTCGGAGGGGGAGACGTCGAGGCCGTCGGACGACGCGATGCGACCGGACTCGATCGGGTAGCGGCCGGGGCTCCGCAGGGCGACGAAGCGATAGTCGCCCTCGACCTCGGGGAAGTCGAATCCCGACACCCACTCGACGGTGGCCAGGGCGGCGTCGAGGGCCAGGTGCAGGGGCTCGGCCAGGGCAGCGACCCGGTCACGGGCGGGGGCGCGGTAGAAGCCGCCCACCTTGACGTTGACGGGGTGGATGGACCGACCGCCGATCGTCTCCATGAGCTGGTTGCCGGTCCGCTTCAGCGTCAGCCCGCGTTCGACGGCGGCCCGGTCCCGTGCCGCCAGTTCGACGGCGTCGGCGCACCCGAGGAAGTCCGGCGCGTGCAGCAGGTAGATGTGGAGTGCGTGACTCTGGATCCACTCGCCACAGTAGAGGAGCCGGCGCAGGGCGCTGATCGGTTCCCCCACCGTGGCGCCGCATGCGTCCTCCACCGCTGCGCAGGCACTCATCTGGTAGGCGACGGGGCAGATCCCGCAGATCCGGGCCGTGATGTCCGGTGACTCGGTGCTCTGCCTCCCTCGGAGGAGCGCCTCGAAGAACCGCGGGGGCTCGAAGATGGTGAGCGCGACTCCGTCCACCACGCCGTCCCGCACGTCGACACGGAGCGAGCCTTCTCCTTCGACCCGGGAGATGCCCTCCACGGCGATCGTGCGGTGCGCGCCCGAGTCCTCGGTCATGTGGGCTCCTCCTGTTCGGCCAGGTCCGCCCGGCTGTCCGACCGGGACAGGGCGATGGCCCGGTCGGCGAAGGTCGGGTTGCCCGCATAAAAGGTGGTGAACAGCCGGGAGGCGTCGACCGGCGCCATTCCGTCGTCGAGGAGGCGTTCGGCGAGGGGCCCGGTGGCGGCCCCCTCCGACGGACCGAAGCACCCGAAGCACCCGCGCCCGGTGGAAGGGCAGAGCGCGCCACAGCCGGCCCGGGTGACAGGCCCGAGGCACGGGGTGCCCTCGGCGACCAGGAGGCACACGGTGCCGCGGCCCTTGCACTGCTGGCAGACGGTGTGCACAGGGAGGACCGGTCGGCGTCCGGTGAGTTCGGCCGTGATCACCTCGAGGAGCTGGCCGCGGTCGATTGGACAGCCCTGGAGTTCGAGGTCGACCGGCACGTGTGCGGAGATCGGTGTGGACGACCGGAGTGTCGAGACGTACTCGGGGTGGGCGTACACGGCGCCGAGGTACTCCCCTTCGGCGGCGAAGTTGCGAAGGGCCTGGATGCCGCCGGCAGTCGCGCAGGCGCCGATGGTGATCAGCCGGCGCGAGGTTCGACGTACCTCGCGGATCCGTTCTGCGTCCGCCTCGGTAGTGACGGATCCCTCGACCAGCGAGATGTCGTAGGGGCCGTCGGCCTTGGCCCGGGACATCTCGTTGAAGTAGACGATCCTGACCGCGTCGGCCACGGCCAACAGCTCGTCCTCGCAGTCGAGGAGGCTCAGCTGGCATCCGTCACAGGACGCGAACTTCCAGACGGCCAGTGTCGGCCGGCCCTCCGCCGTCACCGCTGGCGCTCCATGAACAGCCGGTCGGCGACCCCCCCGTAGGGGACGACCGGCCCGTCGCGGCAGAGGAGCAGGGGACCGAGCTGGCAGTGGCCGCACAGTCCCACACCGCACTGCATGTTGCGTTCCAGGGAGACCCGTATCTGCCGGGGGTCGACCCCCCGGTCGACCAGGGCGCGTGCGGCGAAACGCATCATGATCTCGGGGCCGCAGGCGAAGGCGGCACAGCGCGTCGGGTCGAACGGTGTGTCGGGCAGCAGGGTGGTGACCACGCCGACCCGTCCCGGCCACCCCGAAATTCCCACGTCCACGGTGACTGCCACATGGGCGCCGGACCTGCGCCACTCCTCGAGGTCCTCGGCGAAGAGGATCTGGTCGGGCGAGCGCATGCCGGCCAGCACGAACACCCCGCCACCGCCTGCGCGGCGGCGGTCCACCAGGTCGCGTACCGCCCCGCGGAGCGGGGCGAGGCCGATGCCCCCCACCACCACTACGACATCAGCGCCCTCTTCGATGTCGTCGATGTCCCAGTGGGTCCCGAACGGACCTCGGACGCCGACGGTCCCCCCGATGGGGGTCCGGCACAGGGCATGGGTCACCGCACCGACATCGCGTACCGAGTGCTCGATCGGCCCCGGCGCTCCGGGGGCGCTGGAGATGGAGATGGCAATCTCGCCGACCCCGAAGGCGGTGAGCATGTTGAACTGGCCGTGGGCGAAGGTGGGTGGCCGCCCGTGGTGCGGCTCGAGGGCGAGGGTGACCACGTCGGCGCCCTCGATCCGGCGACCCGTCACGCGGTAGGGCTCGGGCGAGAGCGTGCCGCGTTGCGAGGCCGGTCGGCCGGTGTGCTCAGCGGTCGCTGTCATTGCCATAGAGATCGAGGAGACGGACACGTGCCACCTGCAGCCGTCCGATCAGGACCGACGCCAGCCGTTCAAGCAGGGCGTAGCCGATGGCCGGGTTCTCACCGAGCCGAGCCCGGAGGCACTCGCTGTCGACGGCCACGGCCACGGCCACCTCCGGCTCGAGGGCGCGAGCGTCGAATTGACAGCGGAAAGGGGGTGCGGCCCACGACAGTCCGACCGTAAGACCCGGTCCCACGCTGTCGAGGATGTGCCGGCCGTGGCCAGGTCCGTGGATCTCGATGGACACTCGGCCCGGGTGGATCAGGTGGAACGTGTCGGCCACGTCACCCTCATGCAGCAGCAGTCTGCCGGACTCGAAGGTCTCCGCCCGGGCGCATTCGGCCAACACCTCGACGGTGCCCTCGGGGAGCCCGGAGAGGAACCGGTGGGCGGAAAGGATCTCGTGGATCGTCTCGGTCATGATGCCCGGCGCTCCCGGGTGGCGACTGCGCCGTCGGCTGCCCGGATGGCCGCCGCCTCTTCGGTGAGGTCGATGCCGACCGGGCACCAGGTGAGGCAGCGGCCGCAGCCCACACAGCCCGACTCGTCGAACTGGTCCCACCAGGTCGAGAGCTTGTGGGTGAGCCACTGGCGGTACCGCGACGCTGTGGTGGGCCGCACCGGACCCCCATGGAGGTAGGAGTGGTCCAGATCGAAGCAGGAGGCCCAGCGCCGCTGCCGCTCGACTGTGCCGGAGACGTCGGAGACGTCGGAGACGTCGCTGCAGAAGCAGGTCGGGCACACCAGCGTGCAGTTCCCGCAGGACAGGCACCGCTCGGCGACCTCCTCCCACCGGGGGTGCTCGAGGTTGCGGGCGAGGAGCCCGGGAAGGTCTGCAGTGTCGAGCGTGCGACCCATCCGGGCCTCGGCGTCCTCCAGGACGTCCTGGCGGGCCGACCGATCGCTCTCCTCGGTGGCCCGGTGGGGGACCTGGGCCATCACGGCGGCTCCTGCCTCCGTCCCGACCTGTACATGGAACCGATGCCCGCCGTCGACCAGCTCGGTGAGCGCCAGGTCGAAGGCGCCACGGGCCGAAGGGCCGGTTCCCATCGACGGGCAGAAGCAGGTGCTCGCGGGCGCTCCGCACTCGACAGCCACCACGAAGGCGCCGTCGCGTCGCGCCGCGTAACGGTCGTCAGGATGGGCACCCCCCATGAGGACCCGGTCGAGCACGGCCAGTGCCGAGACCTCGCAGGGACGGGCCCCGATGATGGCGGCCGGGCCGGTGGCGGCGTCCGGCTCCGACAGGGTGACCTGCTGCGCGGTGATCGATGCCCGCCACAAGGTCTCCTCGGGAGCGAAGAACTCCGATTTCCACGAGGCGGGGCCGACGGCCCAGCCGAACAGCTCAGGGCTCTCGTCCTGTTCCAACCGGTAGCGTCCGGGCTCCTGGTGGTCGTGCCAGCCCGCCGGCAGGTCCTGCGCCCCGGACACCGGGCCATGCACGATCGCCCCGTCACGCACGACCGGTCCGATGGTCCGGAAGCCCATCGACCGGAGGGTGCCGATGAGCAGGTCCAGGCCTTCGCGCTCGAGTACCGCGATGTCGCCGACATCCATGGACCCAGGGTACGGACATGTCGGCATCGGGGAAAGAGTCCAATGGCCCCTTTGGCGCCCCCCGGGTACCGAGGCCCCCGGTGGCACGGCCGGCTACTGGTCGACGGGCACCTGCCACGTGAGGGACGTTCCGCCACCCGCCGGGGACTCGACGGTGAAACTGCCGTGGAGCTTCTCCGCCCGGCTCCGGAGGTTGACCAGCCCGAGTCCGCCTTCGCCGCTCGGTTGGTCCCCGATACCCCGCCCGTTGTCGACGACCTCGAGGCTGCAGACGCCCTTCTCCACGGTGAGGTCCAGGCGGGCCTCGGTGGCCTCCGCGTGGCGGCCGATGTTGGTCAAGGCCTCGCGGACGGTGGCCAGCAGGTGCTCGGCGACCCGGTCCGGAATGGCCGAGTCGACCGGGCCGTGGAACGACACCTCGACGTTGGAGCCGACCACAGGCGTGAGCTCGCGGACCAGCGAGAGCACGGCGGCCCGGATCCCTCTGCCGAACCCGGCCGAGCCGAGGCCGAAGATGGTCGTGCGGACCTGCCGTATCGTGTCGTCGATGTCCCTGATGGCGCCGCCGAGGCCGTCCACGATCCGCTCCGCCGAAGGAGTGGAGGCCATGCTCTGGAGGGAGAGCCCGACCGCGAACAGGCGTTGGATGACCGTGTCGTGCAGGTCCCGGGCCAGACGGTCGCGCTCCTCGTAGACGGCCACCTCTTGTGCCCGCTGGTGGAGTCGGGCGTTCTCGATGGCGAAGCCGGCGGCGATGGAGAGGGCAGCCACGAGGGCCTCGTCGTCCCGGGTGAACTCGGACCAGCCCATCTTCTCGGTCAGGTAGAGGTTGCCGTAGGAACTGCCGCGCACCCTGATCGGCACCCCCAGGAACGACTCCATCCGGGGATGGTTCGCCGGAAATCCGAAGCTCTCGGGATGCGAGGAGAGATCGGTCAGCCGAATGGGTTTGGGATCGACGATGAGCAGCCCGAGGACACCCTTGCCGGTCGGTTGCGCCCCGATCCGCTCCACCTCCTCGAGGGGCAGTCCCACCGTGATGAATTGGGCGAGGCCGGTCCCCTCTTCGTCGAGGACCCCCAACGCGCCGTAGCGGGCATTGGTCATGGATCGGGCCTCTTCGACGATGTGGTGCAGGAGCGTCGGGAGGTCGAGGTTCGCCTCGAGGAGCATCGTCGCCTCGAGTATCCGGCGCAGCTTGGATGGATCCTCGATCGAACGGTAGGGCGCTTGGTCCTGGTCCGACCGGTCCGACATGACCGACCAGGGTAGCGATATCGTCGGGAACCGTCCACAAGGGAAGCGTGGATGTGTGGACGTGATCGAATGGGAGCCTGATGGGAATGCGGTCGTGGGCGGGTGGCCAGTGCCGCGGCTGCGGCCGCCGCGGGGCGAACGACGCTGAATTGTCCCGGCCGCAGCCAGTTGGAAGGATGGGGCGGTGAGTGTCCGCGTGTTCCTCCTCGATGACCACGAGATCGTCCGCACCGGCCTGCGGTCGCTGCTCGAGGCCACGGACGACCTGGTCGTGGTGGGAGAGGCGGCCACGGTTGCCGAGGCATTGGTCCGGATTCCCGCCGCCCACCCCGACGTGGCGGTTCTCGATGTGCGCCTTCCGGACGGCAGCGGGGTCGAGGTGTGCCGCGAGGTCCGTTCGCAGTCGCCCGAGATCGCGTGCGTGATGCTGACCTCGTACGCCGACGACGAGGCGCTCTTCGCCGCCATCATGGCCGGTGCCTCGGGGTATGTGCTCAAACAGGTCGGGGGGACCAGCCTGGTGGACGATGTGCGGCGGGTGGCCGCCGGCGAGTCCCTGCTCGACCCTGCGCTGACCGAGCGGGTGCTCGAACGGCTCCGGGAGGGCCCCGAGGACGACCCGTTGTTGGGCACCCTTACCCCACAGGAGCGGAGGATTCTCGACCTGATTGCCGAGGGGCAGACCAATCGGCAGATCGCCGACACGATGTACCTGGCCGAGAAGACGGTGAAGAACTACGTCTCCAATCTCCTGACCAAACTCGGCATGGAACGGAGGACCCAGGCCGCCACCTATGCGGCCAGGCTCGCCGAACGCTCGGCGCAGATGCACCGCACCGACTCTTCCGGAACGTGACCGACGCCCCTCTGGCCGAACCTAGCCGGAGGCGAGCTCCTCGGACCCGTGCAGTTTGATCCCCTGTCTCTCGACGTCGTGCTCCAGCCGCCCTCGTTCCTGCTCGGGCTGGTCGAAGCCCCTCACGCTGCAGCGCACCCCGGCGCGTCGTGCCAGCCGGATCAGGGCGACGTCGTAGCCCAGCTGGTCGGCGAGCGCCTGAAGGGCCCAGTCCGGGCCCGTGCGGGCGGCGTCCTCCTCCAGCATCCGCCGGTAGTGGAGGAGCTCGGCGAGCGCACCGCGCGCCGCCATCCCCTCATCGGGTCGGCCGGCCTCACTCAGGGCCGCATCGAGGAGATCCGAGTACATAGATCGAGCGTGCATGGGCTTCACCTCCCCGGGGACATGGTCATCGGCCTCACGCCTGCGAGCGCCGCGATTGCTGCTCTCGGGAGCCGGTGGCAGAGATGCCCTACTGGTCCGGCCGGCTGCGCCGCACGACAGCCTCTGCGGCCTCGTAGGCCTGCCGGAGGTCGGCGAGCAGTTTCTCGAGCCCCTTGACCGCGGTGCCGACGTTCGCTCCGACATCCTTGGGGATATCCGAGAGGCGGTTCTTGGCGGCCAGGTAGGCGTTCTGGGTCACGTCGACGCGCTTGCGGAGCTCCTCGCGGACGCCGAGATCCGCCAAGTCGACCCGCACCATCAACTCGTCGATCCGTCCCCGCCAGTCGTCCAGCGACCGGCGCAACCGGTCCAATGTGGCGCGGTCCAACTCGGTGCCGTTTCCGGGCTGCTCCCCAGACGTCGATTCCGATGTCGTCTCCCGCATGGCTTCCCCTTTCTCCGGATTCCTTACGGCAAGGATGTGCGCGTCCGGTCGGTGGTGGTAGGGCCGAACGTCCCGATGGTGCGGACCCGAACAGCCGTCCGGAGTGGCCGGAGTCTCCCTGCGCGTTCGCGCCGCACGGAGGTCGGCAAAGTGACCTTCGGCTCTATGACAGGAGCGCCGATAGCCGGATCATGAACCCAGGGGCGCCGCGTATGCGGGCGAGAGGAGAAGGCGATGACCCTGATCCGATGGAGTGGGGGTGGGGTCCAGGATCCGGTGGGCTTCTCGGTGGTCGCGCCATGAAGACCGCACCGGTATACCGCGAACACAGGGCCGGCCCTGTCGTCCTGTTCCCGTCGCAGAACGGATGGCAGGAGGACGTGGCCCTCGAGTTGTGGGTCGATGTGTCACGGCAGCCGGTGAGCGTCCGATTGGCCGGAACGCTCGACGGGTCCACGGCGGTGAACCTGGTGGCGGTGGTGGAGGAGTTGATCGCCGAAGGGGAGCGCGAGTTCGACCTGCAAACCGCCGGGCTTCGGGTCGTCGGACTCGAGGGAGCCGGTGCACTCGAGGCGCTCGAGCTGCTGGTACGACGGGCGGGCGGGCGGCTCACCTGCGACGGGGCCTTCATTGGCTGCGCGGTGGCGGCCCCATTCGAGTCGGGCGATGCCTGCGCGGCGGGGCTCTGAAATCTTCTCCCCATCGGGGGGAGTGACGTTCGGCCCTACCCGCTGGCCGCCAGGGTGTCTCTAATTGTGGTGGAAGGTAATTGTGTCTGGAAAGCAACTGTCACCGAGGAGAGAGGAAGATGCCATGCGTCGTCCCACCAACGCCCGAGCGGGAGGCCATCACCGCTCGACGAGTTCGGCTCTCAGTCCCTACCTCATCGAGGAGGTCGCACTGACGCCATCGGATCTTCGGAGGTCGCAGGTCCCAGACGTGGTGTTCGTTCTGTCCCACTAGAGCTGAGGTCGCCCGTCCGGGTCGCCAGCGATGCGCATGATCCGAGGAGGACCCATGGCATCCTGGTGTGATGCGCCCCGCCGAGCAGGATGACGTAGTCCGGGCCGTGCCGGGTTATCCGGCAGATCTGGCACGCGACGAGCAAACCATGGGCGGGGCCACGGTGCATCTGCGCCCCATCCGGCCAGATGACGCCGCCAGGCTCGTCGAGTTCCACAAGGGCCTCTCGGTCCGCTCGGTCTATCGGCGCTTCTTCTTCGTGCACTCGAGCCTGTCGCCAGCCGAGGTCGATCGATTCACCCACGTCGACTACGTCGACCGCGTGGCGTTCGTGGCACTGGACGGCCTTCGGCTGGTTGCCGTCGGCCGCTACGAGCGGAGGCCGGAGACGACCGAGGCCGAGGTGGCGTTCGTGTTTGCCGACGATTACCAGCGCGACGGCATCGGCACCCTCCTCCTCGAGCATCTGGCCGAAGCGGCGTGGAGGAACGGCATCACCAGATTCGTAGCGGAGACCCTTGTCGAAAACCGCGACATGCTCGGAGTGTTCTTCGACTCGGGCTTCCCGGTCACTTCGGCCTCCGACTCCGGCACGATCAGCGTGCGCTTCCCCATCGAGTCCACCGATGGCTACGAGGCGGCCCGAGCCACCCGCCACGCCCGCTCCGAGCGGGGTGCGGAGCGTCGCGACAGCCCTGGTCCGACGTGGTCACCCTTGGACGCGACCGCCTCCGGTTCCTGACCACGGGGCCGGGAACCGGGGGCGGATCGACGCAGACGGGGCCGTCAGGGCCCCACGGCGGTGCTCGTACCCGGTGTCGAGTCCGGTGCCGGCGACTTGCTTCCATCCACCGGCGGAACCGCCCCACCGGCCCGGGGAGCGGAGAGCCGGGCGCGGAAGACGTGGTAGCTCCAGCCCTGGTACACCAGCACCACCGGGAAGAAGATGACGGCCACCACGGTCATCACCTTCAGGGTGTAGGACGGGCTGGCCGTGTTGGCGACCGTCAGGTTGTAGGCGGCACTGGTGGTGGACACCATCACCCGCGGGTAGAGCTCGGCCAGCAGCGAGCCGACCACTCCCACGACGCCGACCGCGGCACTGGCGAACGCCCAGCCGTCCGACTTGACGTTGGCCAACCATGCCGATGCGATCACGGCGAGGACGGCGAGCACCTCCAGCGGGTTCGGGATGAATCCCTTACCCAGGCCCAGGTGGGTCCACGTTACGAATCCCCAGACCACCACGGTGGCCACCCATCCGATGGTCCCGGCCAGTCGGAGCATCCGGTCGTGGTACTCGCCGGTGGTCTTGAGGGCGAGGTAGGTGGCACCCATCAGGAGGCACATCACCAGCATGGTCACCCCGGTCCACAGCCCGTACGGCGTGAGCAGGCCGAAGAAGTTGCCGGTGTAGTTGTGGGCCTTGTCGATCGGCAGGCCGTGCAGCATGTCGCCGAAGGCCACCCCGACCAGCAGGGGGATCAGCGCGCTGCCGATGGTGAGCGACCAGGTGAACGCCGATCGCCACCGTGGGTCGTCGATCTTGCGTTGGTACTCGAAGGCGACGCCGCGGACCAGGAGGGCCACCAGCAACACCACGAGAGCCAGGTAGAACGTGGAGAACATGGTGGCGTACCACGAGGGGAAGGCCGCGAAGATCACGGCACCGGCCACGATCAGCCAGACCTCGTTCCCGTCCCAGAGCGGGCCGATCGAATTGACGGCGATCCTGCGCTCGGTCTCGTCCTTGGCCACGAACGAGTGCAGCATGCCCACGCCGAAGTCGAAGCCCTCCAGGATGAAGAAGCCGATCCAGAAGATGCCGTCAACCAGGAACCACAGGGTACTCAGGTGCATCATGACCTCCTAGTAGATGAGCGCGGGCACGCGCTCCGACTGGTCGGATTCCGAATCGTGCATGTCGACAGAGCCGTCGCCCGGAGGACCGTCCGTTCCGCCACCGTCATCGCTGCCCTCCGAACTCTCGCCGAGCTCCTTTCGCCCGTAGTGGATCATCAGGAAGGCGTCAGCGGCACCCAGAACGATGTAGATCAGGACGAAGACGATGAGGGAGATCCAGATCTCGGCGGAGGTCACGTTGGGGGACACGCCGTCGACGGTCTTCATGAGGCCCTGGACGATCCACGGCTGGCGCCCGTTCTCGGCCAACATCCACCCGGCGGTGTTCATCAGGAACGGTGCTGCCACCGCCCAGGGTGCGATCCGCAAGAACCATTTCGACTCGGCCAACCGGTGCTTGCGGAGCAGCCACGCCCCCCACAGCGAGAAGAGGAGCATCACCGCGGCCAGGTAGGCCATGACCCGCATGGACCAGTACTGGATGAAGACGTTGGGCACGTAGTTGCCGGGCCCGTACTCTTTCACGTACTGCGCCTGGAGCTGGTTGATCCCCTTCACCTGGCCGTCGAGATGGTTGGTCGCCAACAGCGACAGGAGGGACGGGATCTTCAGGATCTGGGTCGGGTTCTGGTCGTTGGCGCCACCACCGATCTGGATGGCCGAGAAGGGGCAGTGCGAGTTGCAGGTGTTCCACTGGGCCTCGGCAGCGGCGATCTTCATCGGCTGGTAGGTGCCCTCGACGACGCCGAGCTCACTGCCCACGAAGAGGGCCAGGATGAGAGCGGGGATGAGGACGATCGTGGACACCGTCGCCGTCCGACGGAAGGCGTCCACGTCGCGCTTCTTCCGGATCTGCCAGGCCGACACGGCCAGCATGACCAGCGACCCGGTCACCAGCGAAGCCAGCAGGACGTGGACGTAGCTCCACAGGAACTCGGGGCTGGTGAACAGCGCCGCGATGTTGTTCAGCACTGGTTGGTGCTGGGCGTTCATCACGTAGCCCACCGGGTGCTGCATCCACGAGTTGGCGGCCATGATGAACGCCGCCGAGATGGTGGTGGCGAAGGCGACCAGCCAGATGCAGGTGAGGTGCGCCTTCTTGGACAGGCGGTCCCAGCCGAAGATCCACAGTCCGAGGAAGGTGGACTCGAGGAAGAAGGCCAGCAACCCCTCCATGGCCAACGGGCCGCCGAAGATGTTGCCGACCTCCCGGGAGTAAGAGGACCAGTTCATGCCGAACTCGAATTCCTGGACGAGGCCGGTGACCACGCCGATGGCCACGTTGATCAGGAGGAGGGTCCCGAAGAACTTGGTGAGCCGCTTGTAGATGGGGTTGTCGTTCTTGTACCAGGTGGTCTGGAGGAGGGCCACCAGAAACGACAGGCCGATCGTGACCGGAACGAACAGGAAGTGGTAGATGGACGTGGTGGCGAACTGCCACCGTGCCAGGTCGGTACTCATTGTGTGGCGCTCCTTTCGCGGGCGTGGTCACCGGCGCGCACTCCCGGAGAGCCCGTTCTGGGTGATGCATCGGTCAATCGCATGTGAAACAACTCCTTCGCTCCTCGTTCGGCATTGGCCTCGTTCCACCACAGCGCTGCGTAGCTCGCACCGGACTCGAGCAACTCGGCGTGGCTGCCCCGCTCGACCACACGGCCCCCACTGACGAGCAGGATCTCGTCGACCGCCTCGAGCCCGGCCAACCGGTGGGTGATCATGACGGTGGACCGTCCCTCCGTCACCGCGAGCAGGTCGGCGGTCAGCGCATCGGCGGCGTCCAGGTCGAGGTGCTCGGCGGGCTCGTCCAGGACGAGGACCGGGAAGTCGGCCAGCAGCGCGCGGGCGACGGCCAATCGTTGGCGTTGGCCGCCGGAGACCCGGGCGCCGAACCGGCCGACCTCGGTGCCGAGGCCGGCCGGCAGGCTCTCCAACCACGCTCCGAGCCCCACCCGTCCGATGACCTCCCTCAAGTCGGCATCGGACGCGGAACGGCGGCCGACGCGCAGGTTCTCGGCCACCGAGGTGTCGAAGAGATGTGCGTCCTGCCCGACGAGGCCGACGAGCGTGCGCAGGTCGTCCCCGGACAGCTGGGCGGTGGAGGTCCCGTTGAGCCGGACACTCCCGGCCTCGATGGGGAGGAATCCGAGCAGCACCGACGCCAGTGTCGACTTGCCGGCTCCGCTCGGTCCGACGATGGCGATCCGTTTGCCCGGTGACAGGCTCAGGTCGATGCCGCGCAGTACCGGGTGCGGCGCGTCCGGGTAGCCGGCCCACAGGCCGCTGACCTCGAGGTCGACGGGCGGGGTCGGAGGCTGGGCCGTGTGGCTGGCCACCGGCACGGGATCAGGCGCGTCGATGATCGCGAACAGGCGCGCTGCGGTCCGACGGGCCCGCTGGAGGGTCTGGGTCGCGGCCGGCAGCCCCGACACCAGCTCGAAGGCTGCGAGGGGGATGAGGGCGACCACGGCCAGCCACACGCCGCCGAGCCGTCCGGAGTGGACGGCGGGAACACCCACGAGGAGGATGCCCCACGCGGCGAGGCCGGACAGCAGGGTGGTCAGCCCGAGCCCGATGCCGGCGGTGGCCGCGGACGAGGTGGCCACGGCCGTGAGCTCCCGGTCATCGTTGGAGATGCGTGCGAGCTGGGCTTCCGTTGCGCCGTAGACGGCGAGTTCGGACGCCCCTTCGATGAGGTCGACGACCGATGCCGCCAGCTCGCCCCGCAGAGCGGCCTGGTTGGATTCGTTCCGCCGGGCCAGGGTCCCGGTCAACCACGGCACGACAGTGGCCGAGGCCAACAGGGTGGCCGCCAGCACCAGTCCGGCCGCGGGCAGGAGCGCCCAGACCAGGCCGACCGTTGAGGTGCCCACGAGGATGGCAATGGCGAAAGGGGGGATGACTCGGAGGATCAGATCCTGCAGTGAGTCGACGTCGGCGACCAGCCTCGACAGCAGGTCGCCGCTGCGGAATGCCGGCAGGCCGGCCGGCGCCAACCGCTCGAGGCGCCGGTAGATACGGACCCGCTGGGCGGCGAGCACGCGGAACGCAGCATCGTGGCCGACCAGCCGCTCGCCGTAGCGGAGGAAGCCCCTGGAGAGGCCGAAGAACTGGACCAACACGATGGCCACGGCCAGGGCGGACTCCGACGGATGCTGCGCCGCACGTGACAGCAGCCATGCCGCGGTGGCCATCAGCCCGATGGCCGCTCCGATCGCTCCCGCTCCGAGGAGGGATGCCAGCACCAGGCGGCGTGCAGCGGGGCGGGCGATCCCCAGGGTGCGACCGATGGGTGCCGGTGGCCCGGGCTCGACCGCCGTCTCGGCGAGTGGGTTCGACGCGGTCATGACGGCACAGCCTCGCGGTCCATGGACACGATCTGATCCGCCAGGCCGAGCAGTGCCGGCCGGTGGGTCACCAGAAGCACGGTGCGCCCGATCATCAGCCGGCGCACCGCCTCGAGCACCGCCTCCTCGGTCTTGCCGTCGAGGCTTGCCGTGGGTTCGTCGAGAAGCAGCAACGGTGCATCGCGGACGAAGGCCCGGGCCAGGGCGATCCGCTGGCGCTCGCCCTGGGACAGCCCCGCTCCTCGTTCGCCCAGCAGGGTCGCGAGGCCGTCCGCAAGCCGTCCGACCACGTCGTCGAGGTTGGCATCGCTGATCGCCCTCCGGACCTCTTCGTCGCTGGCGTCGGGTCGGCCCAGCCGGACGTTGTCGGCGATCGACGCGGCGAAGAGATGGGGCCGCTGGGGGACCCACGCCAGGTGCGAACGCCAGGCATCCGGGTCCAGCGCGGCCAGGTCGACTCCTCCCACCCCGACGGTGCCGCCCGTGGGGGGCACCAGCCCGAGGAGGACGCCGAGCAGGGTCGACTTTCCACTCCCGCTGGGGCCGACCAGCGCCAGCACCTCACCCGGTTCCACCGGGAGGGTCACGTCGCTGAGGGCGGGAACCCGCCGTCCCGGGTAGACGACCTCCAGCGATTCGATGGAGATGGCGTTCGTCCGGGGATCTGGCACCGATCGGTCGGTGCCCCGGGGGGCTGCGGGCCGCTCGAGGACCTCGAAGACCCGTTCGGCCGCCTCGATCCCGTCGGCACTGGCGTGGTAGTGCATTCCCAGTTGGCGCAGGGGGAAGTAGGCCTCGGGGGCCAGCACCAGGACGAAGAGGGCCGTGCGGTAGTCGAGGTGCCCGCCCAGCAGGCGCAGGCCGACCGCGACGGCGACCAGCGCCACCGAGATGGTGGCCAACAGCTCCAGGATCAACGACGAGAGGAACGAGATGCGCAGCGTGGCCATCGTCGCCTCCCGGTACTCGCCGGTGACCTCTTCGATAGCCGCGGCCTGCGCCTTGGCCCGACCGAACACTTTAAGGGTAGGTAGTCCGGTGACCACGTCGAGGAAGTGTCCGGCCAGGCGCTGGAGGGTGCGGAGCTGACGTTCCGTGTGGTCCCGCGTGGACGCACCCACGAGCGCCATGAAGATGGGGATGAGCGGGACAGTGAGGGCGATGATCACCGCGGAGATCCAATCGTTTCCGGCGACGATCACGATCACGGTCACCGGAACGATCACTGCCAGGAACACCTGGGGCAGGTAGCGCGAGAAGTAGGAGTCGAGCGCGTCGATGCCCTTGGTGGCCAGCACGGCGATGCCGGCGCCGTTGGCGTCATCGAGCCCGCGGTCGCCCAGGAGCGCCGTGTGCTGCATGAGCGCGTTGCGAAGGTCGGACTTCGCCGCCGCCGAAGCGCGGTTCGCCGCCCGCTCGGACCACCAGACGACGACCGCCCGGCCCAGGATGGCGCACAGGAGGAGGACCAGCGGCGTGATGAGTTGGGCGAGTCCCCGGTGCTCGATGAACGCATCGGCAACCGTGGTGGCCAAGAACCACGCCTGCGCGGCCACCAGTCCAGCGGTGACGACACCAAGGGCGACGGACAACTCGAGGTACCGCCTGGTCGACCGGGTGTAGCGCAACAGGCGGGGGTCGATGGGAGGGGTCCGCTTGGACGCGGTGCCCCTGGACGCGGTGCCCCTGGACGCGGAGCTCTTGGATGTGGAGCTCATCGGCTCACCGCGGGGGGTGCCTCCATTTGCAATCCATCGTAGGGAGGGAGCAACGTCGGTGGCAGGGTCGAAAGTCACATCGCGAATGTCGTCACAAGAGGACCGGACTCCCGAGCATTCCTATACTGCGGGCGGTGCAGCCTATTCCCGAAACGTTCGGACACGCCGTCGGAGAGTTGATCGCCCGGGAGTTGGAGGAATCGCCCCGGATGGCCTCCGTCCTGGGCTGCGACGAGTTCGATCACCACCTCGACGATCTGTCCGCGACCGGGTTCGAGCGTCGTCGGTCGGGGGACCGCCGCTGGCTGGACCACTTCGAGGGTTTCGACGCCGACGCGCTCGATCCCGAGGAGCAGATCGACCGGGCACTGGTCATCGCCACGCTCGGGCAGCGGTCGGCCCTGGCGGACTGGCAGGAGTGGAAGCGCTCGCCCGAGGGCTACCTCGAGACCGGCGTCACCGAGCTGTTCCTGCTGGGCCTGCGCCCCGAGGACGAACTGACCGCCGCCGCCGTCGATCGGCTCGAGGGGATCGGTGCGGTGCTCGACGAGGCGGAGAAGAACCTCGACCCCACCCTGGCCGACCGGCTGATCGTCGAGCGGAGCCTCGGTGAGTGCACGGCGAACATCGGGTTCGCCCGGGACGAGGTGGCCCGGTTGGCCACCGATCCCGCCAATCAGGACCGGCTGGCCGCCGCCGGCGAGGTCGCGGCCCGCGCCTATGAGCGGTGTGCCGCCTTCCTCGGCCGGCTTGCCCCCGACTGCACCGGAACCTACGTGCTGGGCGAGGAGCGCTACAACGACGTGCTCCGCAAAGGGGAGCTCCTCGACACCGACCTGCGGACGCTGAAGCGGCAGGGCTGGGACGAGTTCCACCGGGTGGCAGGCGAGATGGACGAGGTGGCGTCGCGCGTCGCCGGGGACTCCGACGGGTGGCCCGCGGTCGTCCACCGCCTGCAACAGGTGCATGCGTCGACCATCGACGGGATGCGGGCGGAGTACGAGGTTGCCTGCCGCGACGCCCGGGAGTTCATGACCGACCACGGGCTGGTGACCAATCCCCTTGACGAGCTCTGCCACGTCGTGCCGGCTCCAGCGGCGGTGCGGGCAACCCTGGCCGTCGCCTGCTATGTCTCGCCCCCCATGTTCCGGCCGTCCAAGGACGGCTACTTCTTCGTCCCCTACCCGGTCGACGGCGACGACGCGGACGAGGTCGCCGGCCTCCTCGAGAGCAATGCCGCCTACGCGATCCCCACCACCGCCGTGCACGAGGCCTATCCGGGCCACCACTGGCACCTGATGACGATGAAGGAGGCACGGCCCGTCCGGCGCATCTTCACGTCGACCTACTTCGTCGAAGGATGGGCGCTCTACGCCGAGGGGATGATGCGTGACGCCGGCTTCTTCTCCCCGGAGGGGGAGCTCGGCCAGCTGGAGGCCCGCCTCCTGCGGGCCGCCCGCATCGTCGTCGACACCTCGTTGCACACCGGCGAGATGTCCTTCGACGAGGCGGTCGCCTTCATGCACGAGAAGGTGGCGGTGCCACTGCCCACGGCCCGTTCGGAGGTTGCCCGGTACTGCGCATGGCCGACCCAGGCGTCGGCCTACCTCACCGGGGCCATGGCCATCGAGCGGGCCCGGGATGACTGGCTGTCCGCCGGGGGGTCCCTCCAGGTCTTCCACGACTCACTGGCCCGCTCCGGTGCGTTGCCCGTCCCGCTGGCCATCCGGGCCATCGGGGTACCTTCCTCACCGCACTGAGGCGAGCGACCGGGCCCGCCGGGTGCACCAGGCAAGCTGTGCCGGCCAGCTGTGCCAGCCGGCGGAGGGAGAGACCCGAGTCGGTGCGCGCCCGACGGATCACGGCAGCTGCCGGCACCTCATAATGGCATCAGACCAGATACCACCCCGGCTCGCCTTCGTCGTTGGCGGACCCGGCGCCCCCGGTCGCCGGCGAGGACGAGGGGGTGGCGGTGCGAGGTGCCGGCAGGCCGACGTGGGTGCCCATCTCGAGCAGGGCCCGATCGAAGATGGCGGCCGGGTCGGTGATCACCCCCTCGAGGTGCCCGAACAGCTCGAAGCTCACCATCCCGAACAGCTGGGTCCAGGCCTCGATGGCCCGGATGACGGCATCGTCGGGGGTGCCGGGGAAGGCCACCTCGGCCAGTCGGCGCGCCTCGGCCGCGACATGGGCCGGCAGCGGGGGAAGTCCGGGAGGCGTCAGGTCGAGACGGAGCGCGCCCTCACGCGACGCGTCGTTGACGATGCCGGCCAGAACCGACGTCACCCGGCTGGCCGGCCCGATGGTGTCCTGGGGTGCCCGGTAGCCGGGTACCGGTGATCCGTAGACCAGGGCGTACTCGTGTGGGTGCGAGCGGGCCCATCCCCGGATGGCTTGGCCGACGGCGGCCCAGCGGGTGCCGAAGTCGTCGCGGGTGCAGCGGGCGTCGGCCTCCTCGGCCACGGTCCCGAGAGAGTCGTAGGCGTCGACGATCAGGGCGGTGAGGAGGTCGTC
The DNA here is from genome assembly GCA_052326605.1 of Acidimicrobiales bacterium. Lineage (GTDB taxonomy): Bacteria > Actinomycetota > Acidimicrobiia > Acidimicrobiales > RAAP-2 > Bog-756. The sequence continues at coordinate 36,821 of JBKQMB010000056.1, forward strand.
GCGGCTCGGGAAGTAGCGGTAGATGCCCGACGACGCCATCCCGAGCGCTCGGGTGATCGCCCGCAGTGAGAGGCCGGAGGCCCCCGACTCGGCCAGCTGGCGGCGGGCCTCGTCCTTGATCTCGGCGGTCAGTTCCGCCCGGACCCTGGCTCGTAGTCCGGTGGAGGGGGGCATGCTGTCAGCTTGGCAGATCGAGAGCGATGCATCAATAGATGAGCACTGCTCTTGATTTGGCACTCATGATGGTTAATACTGATCACGTACAAGTGCAGTGCTCACAGAAAGGAACGATTATGGGAACCCATGTCATCGTCGGGGCAGGGCCGATCGGTACTTCCACCGCGCTCGAGCTGGTGCAGCGGGGCCACCACGTCAAGATGATCACCAGGTCGGGGTCCGGTCCGGTCCACGCCGGCGTCGAGCGCCTGGCAGGGGACGCATCCGACCCGGTCGCGCTGGCCCACCTGTCGGCTGGAGCGGAGGCCCTCTACAATTGCGCCAACCCGCCGTACCACCGCTGGCCCGAGCTGTGGCCCCCGATGGCCGCCTCGATGCTCTCGGTGGCCTCCGACAGAGGTGCGGTGCTGGTGACCATGAGCAATCTCTACGGGTACGGTCCCCTCGACCATCAGATGGTCGAGGACGACCCGCTGGCCTCGACCGGGACCAAGGGTAGGGTGCGAGCGGCCATGTGGACCGACGCCCTGGCGGCCCACCGGGCCGGGCGGGTCCGGGCCACCGAGGCCCGGGCGTCGGACTTCTACGGCCCCGGAGTGGTGGACAGCCACTTCGGCCGCAACGTGGGCCGGCTGTTGGCCGGCAAGAAGGTACGGGTGGTCGGAGACCCGGATACCCCGCACAGCTGGACCTACGTCCCGGACGTGGGCCGTGCCCTGACCGTCCTCGGGACCGACGAGCGCGCCTGGGGGAAGCCCTGGCACGTTCCCACGGCCGCTCCGTGCGGTCAACGGGAGCTGGCCGCCCGCCTGTGCGAACTGGCCGGTGTGCCGGCCCCGCGGATGGCGCCGGTGCCGGCGGTGGGCCTCACCCTGGCGGGCCTCTTCTCGTCCGAGACGCGCGAGTTGAAGGAGACCCTCTACCAGTTCGACCGGCCGTTCGTCCTGGACTCCTCGGCGTTCACCCGTGTGTTCGGGCTCGAGGCCACGCCAACCGACGCGGCGTTGAGGGCGATTCTGGCCTTGCAGGCCGGGACCACCGGTACGCTCAGGGCCACGCCTGCGGGCCGACGCGAGGAGGCGCCATGACCGATGCCGAGGAGTTCTGCAACCATCTGGCCCAGGTGCAGGAGGTCGAGCCCTCCTCGGAGGGCTGCGAGGAGTGCCTGCGCACCGGCGGAAGGTGGGTGCACCTCCGGGTGTGCATGATCTGCGGCCATGTGGGCTGTTGCGACAGCTCACCGGGCCGGCACGCCACCGGCCACTTCGACGAGACCGGCCATCCCCTGATCCAGTCGTTCGAACCGGGTGAGGAGTGGTGGTGGTGCTACGTCGACGAGATGGCCTTCGGAGTCGACGGCGCCCCTAGCTTCGAGCATCAGTGAGTCGGCGGCTGCCCGCGCCGTTCCGGCGTGGGCTCACCACCGGCCGAGGCCCCCCGGCCGGTCGCTGCGCGCATCGCTGGACAGACTCGCCTCGAGTAAACGGCGCGATCCAGCCCCAGTAGGGTCATCACCAGCTATGGCAGCGACCCCACCTCCGAGCAGGGCGTGGGTGTGCCCGCGCCGAGTGGTCGCGGCCCTGGTGCTGGCTGCCGCGGCTCTGTCGGGCTGCTCGCTCTTCGCCCAGCCCAAGGTGGTGCCGGCACGTGACTCGTCGCTGGCCCCGCCCGGTCCCGTGGGGTACGTGGCGTGCCCCACCGCGGTCACTCCAGTGGAGCTGGCCACCCATACGGCCGAGGCCCCGATCCCCCTTCCGGTCACCGGAACCCCTCCCCTCGGGGACTTCGCCATCACCACCACGCCGGATGGTCGGTGGGCCTACGTGGTGACCACCAGCGGGGTACCCCGCGCGGCGGCTCCCGCCACCGGTGCTTCCACGTCCACCACCGGTGCTTCCACGTCCACCACCGGAAGCCCCACCTCCGCCACGTCGTCGTCGACCGCACCCACCGTCGGCGCCGCGGCCGGCTCGCCCGCCCCGGCCGGCGGGGTGCACAACGTGGTCGTCCCCATCGATCTCGTGACCCAACGGGCGCTTGCACCCATCGTCATCCCCGGCCAGGGTGCCACCCACGCCGTAGTGCTGTTGCACAACGACCGGACCGTCCTCGCGGCCAGCGGCTCCACCATCGTGCCGGTCGACGCGGTCACCCACGACGTCGGCACACCGCTCGACCTCGGTGCCGGGCGTACGATCTTCGGGCTCGCCCTCGACCCGGTCAACACCACGCTGTACGCACTGGTGCCCGGGGGCGTCGTTCCGGTGGACACCGCCACCGCCACCGCCGGCACCCTGATCCCGACCGGGCTGGCGGTCTCCTCGGTCTACTCGCCCCACGGGATCGCCATCACCGGCGACGGGAGGACCGTCTACGTGGTCGGCCAGGGGGGCGTGGACTTCGGTGGACGCGTGCTGCCCATTGCCACGGCCACCGGCACAACGCTGCCCGCCACCGGGTTCGACCGGTTCGGCATCTCGGACCCGGCCGCGTTGGCGGTGACCTCGGATGGTGCCCAGCTGATGGTGGTGGACTCGGCCAACAACTGGCTAAATCCCGTCTCCGTGGCCAACTTCGCAACCCCCGGCCAGCCGGTGCTGTTGCCACAGCGACCCGGGAGCGGGGCCGACTCCGGCACCGAGCACCCGACCGACATCGTGCTCGGCCCGGGCCGGACCGGTGCCTTCGTGGTCGACGGCTTCGATTCGGTGGTTCCCTACACGCCCGGGACCGAGGCCTTCGGCCGGGCGATTCCGGTGTGCACGGGTGCGACGTCGATGACCGTCGCCACGGCGCCCTGAACGGGCACGGGCCTCGTAGACCTGTGTGTCAGGCGACGGGCCGGGCCGGGCCGAGGGAGGAGGCACAGGCCGCGGCGGCCTCCTCGGACCGATAGGTGGCCGGCCCCTCCCTGGCCGCCTCGAGGAGCTCGTCCAGGGCCACCGGGACGGCCGCTGCCAGGTCCCACACCCGCGGCATCGTCTCGGGGCAGGCGATGATCCCCCAGTAGAGGACCCTCCGATAGCTCATGATGGTGATGTTGACCCCCATCCCTTCCATCACCGGGCCGAGGGGGAAGCCGGCGACCAGCTCCGCTCCTCCCAGGTACAGGGGGAAGTCGGGGCCGGGGACGTTGGAGATGACCAGGTTGGCGATGGGCCGGTGCCGGTCGGCCAGCCGCATCCGGCTGTAGAGCCGGGCCGCGCTGGCAAAGACGTTGGGCGTTGCGTACTCCGCCCAGTTCTGCAACAGGTCGGCCCCGAGGGCGTTGTGCTCCTCCTTGGCGCCCTTGGTCCCCTCCCGGATGGCCATCAGGCGGTCGATGGGATCGTGGAGATTGGCCGGAAGCTGCACGAACATCGACGACACCTGGTTGGAGCCGTGCGGGGCGCCGTGCTCGGGGCGCACCGAAACCGGGACCACTGCCACCAGTGGCTTGTCCGGGAGCTCGTGGCCAGCCATCAGGAAGGTGCGCAGGGCGCCGGTGCACACGGCCAGGATGACGTCGTTCACGGTGGTTCCGGTGGCGTTCTTCAACCGCTTGACGTCGTCGAGCCCGATGGCGGTCAGCGCCACCTTCCGCCGCCTGGTCAACGCTGCGTTGAACGATGTCCGAGGGGCCGACAGGGGCAGTGCCGCCTTCGACTGGGCCGCCCGGTGCGGTGGCTCGTTGCGGACCCTTCGGACATCGAGCAGCCGTTGGCTGGTGCGCAGGATGTCCAGGGTCATCTCGAACGGCCGGAAGGTCCGGGCCACCACGGCTTCGCCCATCAGCTCGAGGCCGGACGGGACCCGGGTGTCCACCGGGCGCTCCGGGGGCGGTGGCGTGGCTGCGGGGTCGGGCTCCAGGTCGAAGAGCACGGAGAGGAGCTCCGCTCCGGACACCCCGTCCACCGTCGAATGGTGCATCTTGGCGATGAGGCCGATCCGGCCGCCGGCCAGTCCCTCGACGATCCAGATCTCCCACAGCGGCCTCGACCGGTCGAGCTGATGCCCGGTGATCTCGCCGGCCAGGTCGCTCAATTCGAGGTAGCCCCCCGGGCTCGGCACTGCCGCCCGCCGCACGTGGTAATCGATGTCGAAGTCGAGGTCGTCGACCCACACCGGGTGGCCGAGTCGGAACGGCACCTCCACCAGGCGCCGCCGGAATACCGGGGCGCTGTAGGTCCGGGACGCGATCAGTGCCTGCATCTTCGTGAAGGAGTAGCCGCCCGGGACGGTCGACGGATCGAAGATCGTGGTCATGGCCACGTGCATGTGCAGCGATCGGGTCTCGAGGTAGAGGAAGCTCGCATCGAGCCCGCTCAGTCTTTCCATGCTGGTCCCTTCACTGCCGTCTCCCTGGATCCATGGTCTCCTCCGGTTGTCCGACCCGCCCCCGCCTGCGGTCAGCCGGTTTCACGTTCCGTCGCCGGACGGTGTTTCATGGAGGCGTGCCATGGGTGTTCCTTGCAGTCAGCATTGTCGGCGCGCTCCTCGTGGTCAACGTCTACGCACCGGCACGCCGCGAACCGCTGACGGTGGTCAGCTTCGTCCTGGGCTGGGTTCTGGGGGAGGTGCCGATCCAGACGTGCGTCGTGTGGGTGGCGCTGGCGGTCCTCTTCGCGGCGGTCGGCGCACTTCGGACCTGGCCCGGTTGGGTGGGCCTGGCCATTGCCGTGGGCTCCTGGGTCGGCCTGGCCGGCCTGGCCGTTGCCGCCCATCGCTCCAAGGCCCTGGTCGACGAAGCGCTCGACACGGCGACCGGTGGGGCGATCGGTGCGGACGGGTTGGACCCGACCCCGGCGTGGACCCACTGGTGGAGGCTGGTCCTCGCCGTCCCTTTCCGCTTCCGGTCCATCAGGCGGCTTCGGAGCATCGACTACTGGGGTGACGGCAACTACCGCCACAAGCTCGACATCCTCACGCGACGCGGCCCGGCCCCCCAGGGTGCGCCGGTCATGGTCTACATCCACGGCGGGGCCTGGATCATCGGGGACAAGCGGGAGCAGGGCGTGCCGATGATGCACGAGCTGGTCAGCCGCGGTTGGGTGTGCGTGTCCATCAACTACCGGCTGAGCCCGCGGGCCACCTGGCCGGCCCACATCGTCGACTGCAAGCGGTCCGTGGCATGGGTACGGGAGCACATCGGCGAGTACGGGGGTGACCCCTCGTTCATCGCCGTCTCCGGTGGATCGGCCGGGGGCCACCTGTCCTCGCTGCTCGCCCTCACGCCCAACGAGCCCGAGTGGCAACCCGGATTCGAGGACGCCGACACCTCGGTCGACGCCTGCGTCCCCTTCTACGGCGTCTACGACGTGACCGGTGATCCGGACGCGTCGGGCGCCCACGGTCCGGGGCTGGTGGACCTGCTCCAGCGCAGAGTGATGAAGACCACGGTCTCCGACAACCGGGACCTGTTCGAACTGGCGTCACCCGACCGACGGATCACGGCCGCCGCCCCGCCGATGTTCGTCCTGGCCGGGGTCAACGACACCCTGGTCCCGCTCAGGGTGGCCAGGCGGTTCGTTGAGCGCCTCCGTTCGATCTCCGAGGCGCCGGTGGCCTACGTCGAGCTGCCCCGGGCCCAGCACGCGTTCGAAATCCTGGTGACGATCCGGTCCCGCCACACGACGATGGGAGTGGTCCGATTCCTCGAGGGGATGAGGTGCCGGACCCCTGGCCAGGGGTTGAATCCCGGGGCCGCCCCTGCCGCCGGGCCCCTGCCGCCGGAATTGGCCGGCCCGGACCGATAGTGCTGGACATGCACACGAGCTTCTGACGTAGAGTCACATATTCGGGTTGGCCGCGGCCAGCCGGGGACGGCACCTGCAGGTATCACCTACGGACACAAGGGGGAGAATTGATTTCTGCATCGTGGAGGACGCGTACGACCGCACTCGGTATGGTTGTGCTCGTCGCGTTGACCGCCGTCGCCTGCAGCTCAACCAACTCGTCGTCGACCACCACGACGTCGGGCGGAGGTTCCGGCGGGTCGCCGATCCCGGCCAGCGCCATGAGCGACCACACCGGCATCACCTCCACGTCCGTCAACGTGGCCAACGTGTCCACGCTTACCGGTGGCCTGTTCAAAGGCGCCGGCGTCGGGGTCCAGGCCTACACCGACTACGTCAACTCGACCGGCGGGGTCAACGGCAGGAAGATCACGGTCGATGCCGGGGACGACAACTTCACCGGCGCGGGGAACAAGCAGGCCACGCAGAACGCCATCAGCAACGACTTCGCCATGGTCGGCAATTTCTCCCTCGAGGACAGTTTCGGCGGTGCGCTCCTCGCCCAGAACCCCGGCATGCCCGACGTGTCGCAGGTCCTCGACAGTGCCACCAACAAGCTGCCCAACGTGTTCAGCCCGGTTCCGCTGAACGACGGATGGCAAGAGGGTCCGATGCAGTACTTCAAGCAGAAGTTCCCCCAGGACATCTCCGCGGTCGGCTCGCTGGTGGCCGACGAGCCGTCTGCCGCCGCCACTTGGGACGGCGAGAAGTACGTGATGGAAAAGGTCGGGTACAAATTGATCTACGAAGACACCTACGCGGTCACCCAGGGCGACTTCACCCAGAACGTCATCCAGATGAAGGACCTCGGGGTGAAGATCCTCTTCATCGACCAGATGCCGGCGAACTATGCGTCCTCGGTGCTGAAGGCGCTCGACCAGCAGAACTTCCATCCCCAGGTGGTGTTGGGGGCGGCGACCTACTCGGACACTCTGGTGGCAGCCTCCGGTGGTCCCTCGGCCGTCAACGGGGACTACCTCTCCCAGAACTCGTCGCTCTACCTGGGCCAGGACGCGACGGCCATCCCGGCCGTCGGGACCTTTCTCCACTGGGTCAACGTGGCTTCCCCCGGGTTCCAGACCGACCTGTTCACCCTGTACGGCTGGTTGTCGGCGGAGCTCTTCGCCCAGGCACTGAAGAACGCCGGTTCCGACCCGAGTCGGGGCTCACTGCTGCAGGCACTCTCCAAGATCACCGAGTTCGACGGGGACCACATCGTCGCCCCGACCAACCCCGCGGCCAAGTCGACCAGCAACTGCTACCTCGAGGCCCAGGTGGTCAACGGGGACTTCCACCGCGTCGACGACCCGCCGGTGAACAGCAGTACCAACGGGTACCGCTGCAACTACTCGTACGTGACGCAGCCGGGCACCTGAACGAACCGAGCGACTTCGGAGGCACGCAACATGACTGAGGGGGGATGAGGGCCGAGCGGTGAGCAACTTTCTCCAGTACACCGTTTTCGGGATCATGCTCGGTTCCGGCTACGCCATCGCCGCCACCGGCCTGGTCGTCACGTACACCACTTCGGGGGTGTTCAACTTCGCCCAGGGGGCGGTCGGAATGATCGCGGCCTTCGGCTACTGGGAGCTGGTCACGGCTCACCACGTTCCGGTCCTGGTGGCACTGGTCATCATCTTGATCCTCGGAGCGTCGATCGCCGGCGCGTTCGTCGAGCGGGTGCTGATGCGCCGGCTGCACGGGGCATCAGCCGAGCGGCCGGTGATGGTCACGCTGGGCCTGATGGTGATCCTCACCGGACTCGCCGCCATCATCTGGAGCCCGAGCACCCAGCGGACGGTGGGCTACATGATCAACGGCCAGTTCCGCCTGGTGGGCATCAACATCGAGTACCAGTACGTACTGATCATCGGCGTGGCCATCGCCGTGGCCATCGGACTGCGGGCCCTCTTCTACGGGACCCGGACCGGCTACGCCCTGCGGGCCGTGGTCGACGACCCCGAGCTGGTGGCCATGTCGGGGGCCTCACCCAACCGGATGAGCCAGTACGGATGGATCCTCGGATTCATGATGGCCGCACTGGCCGGCGTGCTCCTCGCCTCGACCCAGACGACCGGTCTCAACATCGAGGCCATGACACTGCTAGTGGTCAGCGGGTACGCGGCCGCCATTGTCGGGCGGCTGAAGAACATCGCGGTGACCTTCATCGCCGCCGTCGGCATCGGCCTGCTCGAGAACTACGTCGTCAACTACGTGCTGCCCCACCTGTCCCAGAGCTTCGTGCCCGACGTGACTGTTGCGCTTCCGATGGTCTTCTTGTTCATCGCCCTGGTCATGCTGCCCTCGGTCCGGTTGCGGGCGGTGGGCCGGCTGACCACCATGCGGGCACCGCGGGTTCCCAGCGGCATGGAGTCGCTCGTGGCCGGAGCCGTCTTCTTCGTCGTGGCCGTGGCGGCCGCCCTCGCCTTCGACAACACCGAGTTCAAGGGCACCACCGTGCTGACCCTTGGTGGCGTGGTGATGACCCTGGGCATCGTCGGCCTCTCGCTGGTATTGGTCACCGGGTACTCCGGCCAGGTCTCCCTGTGCCAGTTCTCCTTCATGGGCATCGGTGCCTTCGTGATGGGCAAGGTGGCCGGCGGCGGCTCCCTGCTGGGGCTGGTGGCCGCCACCGCGGTCTGTGCCGCCGTCGGCGCCCTCATCGCCCTCCCCACCATCCGCCTCCGCGACCTCTACCTGGCCCTGGCCACCTTCGCCTTTGCCGATGCGGTGGCCAATGGCTTCTTCACCGACACCCACATCTACGGCAGTGGCGGGGTCAACATCGGTCGGATCGTCCTGCCGAGCCTCTCGTTCGGTGGCGACGCCGCCGAGTTCCTAATGGTCTCCGCGTTCTTCGTCCTGGCTGCATGGATGGTCCTGGCCATCCGGCGCAGCCTGTTCGGCCGGCGGCTGGTCGCGCTGAACGACTCGCCGGCAGCGTATGCCACCGTCGGCCTCAACATCGGGTTCACCAAGGTGGCCGTGTTTGCCATCGCCGCCGGCATGGCCGGCCTGGCCGGCGCCCTGTACGGCACCGTGCAGCAGACGGTCGGCACCTCGGACTTCGACATCTTCCCCGGAATCATCTTCGTGCTCTTCGTCACCATCTGGAGCATCCGGACCGTGTCGGGCGCATTCCTCGCCGCCCTCACCTACGTGGTCCTCAACCAGCTCTGGCCCAGCGGCCTGGGCCTCTTCGCCGGCGTCGGGATCATCCTGATCGGGAGGGCCGCAGGAGGGATCCTGGGCATCGAGGCATTCCAATTCCAACTCCCGTGGGTCAAGCGCGGTGCGGTGGAGATCTGCGAGAAGTCTGCCGCCTCGATCGGCAGTCCCGCCATCATCGGAAGCGGGACACGTGCCGCCGGCTGAGGAAGGCGCCGCCACTGCGGTGCTGACCGTCTCCGAAGTCGGGGTGCACTTCGGGGGAGTGGCCGCTCTCACGGATGTCAGCCTCCGGGTCCTCCCCGGAACAGTCACCGGCCTGATCGGACCAAACGGCGCGGGCAAGACCACCCTGTTCAACGTGATCAGCGGGCTGCAGTCACCCGATCGCGGCTCGGTGCATCTGTTCGACACCGACATCTCGACGATGAAGCCCCACCGCCGGGCCCGACTCGGGCTGGCCCGGACCTTCCAGCGCCTGGAGCTGTTCGGCTCGCTGACGGCCGGCGAGAACGTGCAGGTCGGGTTGGAATCCGCCGTCAAGTGGTGGGAGTGGCGCCGCCTGGGCCGATCGTTCCCCCGGAAGCGCCGGGCGGCCCTCCCCGACGACGCCGGGAGCGTTGACCGCGAGTCCGGTGGTCCGGGATCGGTGGCGGTGGCTACCACTGAACGGCTGCTCGAAGGAGTCGGCCTCGAAGGTCTGGGGCATCGACAGGCGAGCGCCATGTCGACCGGACTGGCCCGAATGGTGGAGTTGGCCCGGGCCCTGGCCATCGCGCCCAAACTGCTGTTGCTCGACGAACCGGGCTCGGGGCTCGACGAAGCCGAGTCGCAGGCGCTGGCCGACCTGCTGGTCAGGCTCGCCGCCGGGGGGATGGGCGTGCTCCTGGTCGAGCACGACATGGAGTTGGTGATGGGGATCTGCGACTACATCTACGTGCTCGACTTCGGCGACATCATCGCGGCGGGGACGCCGGAGGAGATCCGTAGTGACCCGATAGTGCAAGCCGCCTACCTGGGCGCGATGCCCGAGGGCGACGCCCTCGTCGGCCACGGGGCGCCCGGTCGTGAGGCGGGCCGCGCCAGGCAGGCCGAGCTCCAGCACATCGCCGAGGTCTCGGGCCATGATGGCCCCCCCGGGGTCGAGCCTGACGGTGGGCGATGAGCACGGAGACGGTGACGACTTCCGGAGGCGGCGGAGACAAGGTGCTCGAGCTCCCGCCGGGCATCGCCGTCAAGGACGTCAAGGCCGCCTACGGACGGATCGAGGTCCTCCATGGCGTCGACCTGGTGGTGCCGCCGGGGAGCGTGTTCGCCCTCCTCGGGCCCAACGGTGCCGGAAAGTCGACCCTGCTCAAGGTGATCAGCGGTCGGATGCGGCCGACGTCGGGAGAGGTGCTCATCGGCGACAGGCCGGTGGGGAAGACCCCGACGGAGAAGCTGGCGCGCAACGGCCTCTGTGCCATCCCCGAGGGACGCGGGATCTTCCCCAACCTGACGGTGCGGGAGAACCTGCGGATCTGGACCTACCGCGGCGGCATCAGCACCAAGGAGGTCGAGGACCGGACGTTCGAGACCTTCCCCCGCCTGAAGGAGCGGCGGCGGCAGATGGCCGGGACGTTGTCGGGGGGTGAACAGCAGATGCTGGCCATCTCGCGGGCCCTGGTCACCGAGCCGGAGGTGCTCCTGCTCGACGAGCTGTCGATGGGCCTCGCCCCGCTCGTCGTGGGCGAGCTCTACGGGCTGGTGGCCACGCTGGCCGGGCAGGGAATGACCATCCTCCTCGTCGAGCAGTTCGTCACGACTGCACTGTCGGTGGCCGGCCGGGCCGCCATCATGGTGCACGGCCGGATCGAGCAGCAGGGAACCCCCGAGGAGATGGCGGAGGCCGCACTCGGTGTCTACCTGGCTTGAGCCCTCACGCTTCGTCGGCCAACACCACATCAACGTCGGGGTCGTCGGACAGCCCGGTCACCAACGACAGGACGCCGCCGGCGTCGCGGAGGTCGTCCTCGGCCGAACGGAGGGCGGCGATGCGCTCCTGCGTATCGGAGACGGTGAGCGTGGCCACCTGTGACCGCATCGACCGCTTCGCCGTGGTCTTTGTCCTCCGGATGAGGCCGAGGACGTGGGCGACCACGTCGAGGGCCGACTCGGTCCCGCCCGTCGGGGTCGCGTGCGCGCCGAACTCGGATGCCGTGGGCCACGGGGCGGTGTGGATCGAACCCACCTGCCACCACGACCACACCTCTTCGGTCACGAAGGGAAGGATCGGGGCGAGGAGCCGGAGCAGGACCGAGAGCGCCAGCGCCAGCGCGGCCCGCGCCGAGGCCGGTCCCGGCTGTGCGGCATCGCCGTAGGCCCGTGTCTTGACCAGCTCGAGGTAGTCGTCGCAGAACGCCCAGAAGAACGCCTCGGTGCGCTCGAGGGCCCGGGCGTAGTCGTACTCCTCGAACGCCGTGGTGGCCTCGTCGACCACGCCGGCCAACCGGACGAGCATGTCGCCATCGATGGGTGCGGTGATGGCCGCTATGCCGGGTGCGACCACGGTGCCGTCCGAATCGGTCAGGCGTCCGAGCGCGAACCGCGAGGCGTTCAGCACCTTGATGGCCAGGCGCCGGCCCACCTTCATCTGTCCCTCGTCGAAGGCCGTGTCGGTCCCCGGTCGTCCACCCGCCGCCCAGTAGCGGACCGCGTCGGCCCCGTGCTGCTCCAGCAGGGGCAGCGGTGTGACCACCATCCCCTTCGACTTCGACATCTTCTTGCGGTCGGGGTCGAGCACCCAGCCGGAGATGGCCGCGTCCGACCACGGCAGCGAATCGTGCTCGAGCTCGGAGCGGACCACGGTGGAGAACAGCCAGGTCCGGATGATCTCATGGGCCTGGGGTCGCAGGTCCATGGGGAAGACCCGGGCGAACAGGTCGGGGTCGTCCTCCCACCCGGCGGCGATCTGTGGGGTGAGCGACGAGGTGGCCCAGGTGTCCATCACGTCGGGGTCACCGGTGAATCCCCCGGGCACGCCGCGCCTGTCCTCGGTGTAGCCGTCCGGCGCGTCCGTCGACGGGTCGACGGGGAGCCGGTCCTCGGAGGCGAAGAGGGGGGAGTCGAAGACGGCCTCTCCGGAGTCGTCGACCGGGTACCACACCGGAAAGGGAACGCCGAAGAACCGCTGCCGACTGATGTTCCAGTCGGCGTTGAGCCCCTCCACCCAGCTCCGGAAGCGGTGGGCCATGTAGGGCGGGTGCCACGACAGCTCCTCGCCACGGGCCAGCAGCCGATCGCGGAGGGGGAGCGTCCGGACGAACCACTGGCGCGACGAGACGATCTCGAGCGGGCGTTCCCCCTTCTCGTAGAACTTGACCGGATGGGTGATCGGGCGGGGCTCCCCGATGAGGGCGCCCGACTCGGTCAACAGCTCGACGATGCGGGCCTGGGCCTGCTTCACCGTGCGGCCCACCAGCTCGTCGTAGACGTCCGCCGCCAAGTCGGGGGCGTCCGATCCCCAGCCCTCGGCGCCCCAGTCGACAGGGAGCAGCCGACCGTCACGGCCGACCACGGTGTGAGTGGGCAGTGACAGCTCCCGCCACCACACCACGTCGGTGGTGTCGCCGAAGGTGCAGATCATGGCGATGCCCGTCCCCTTGTCCGGATCGGCGAGCTCGTGGGCCACGACGGGCACCTGCACGTCGAAGAGCGGGGTGCTCACCGATGTGCCGAACAAGGGACGGTAGCGCTCGTCGTCGGGGTGGGCGACGAGGGCCACGCAGGCCGGGAGGAGCTCGGGGCGGGTGGTCTCGATGTCGACGGATCCGTCCGTTCCCGTCCGGGGGAATCGGATGCGGTGGTAGGCACCGGGGCGCTCCCGGTCCTCCAGCTCGGCCTGGGACACCGCCGTACGGAAGTCGACGTCCCACAGGGTGGGCGCCGTGTGCTGGGACACCTGGCCCCGCCGGGCCAGCCGGAGGAAGCCGCGCTGGGACACCCGCTGGGCCCGCTCCGAGATGGTGGCGTAGGTGTGCGACCAGTCCACTGACAGGCCGAGGGTGCGCCAGAGGTGCTCGAAGACCTGCTCGTCCTCGGCGGTCAGCTGATGGCAGAGGGCGACGAAGTTCGGCCGCGACACGGAGATCGGCTCCTTGCCCGGCGTCTCCGGGGGCACGAACCCGGGGTCGAAGGGGAGGCTCGGATCGCACCGGACGCCGAAGTAGTTCTGCACCCTCCGCTCCGTGGGGAGCCCGTTGTCGTCCCACCCCATCGGGTAGAACACGGCCCGCCCGCGCATGCGGTGGAACCGGGCCACCGCGTCGGTGTGGGTGTAGGAGAAGACGTGGCCGATGTGGAGGGATCCCGACACGGTCGGCGGCGGGGTGTCGATGGAGAACACCTGGCTCCGCTCGGCAGAGCGGTCGAAGGCGTAGGTACCGTCCTCCTCCCACCGGGCCGACCACCGAGCCTCGAGTCCCTCGAGCCCGGGCTTGTCGGGGATGCCGGTGGGGCGGCGGGCCGCCGGTGTGGATCCGTTCGTCTGCTCGGGCATGATCGGGTTACCGTACCCTGCGTGCTCACGCTCCACGACTCCGCCACCGGACGGGTGGCGCCCCTGCGGCTGCGGACGCCCGGCAAGGTCTCCGTGTACGTCTGCGGGCCTACCGTGGACGGCGTCCCCCACTTGGGCCACGGCCGCTTCTCGCTGGTCTTCGACGTGCTCCGGCGCTACCTCATCTTCACCGGTCTGGACGTGACCTACGTCTCCAACATCACCGACATCGAGGACAAGATCATCGACCGGGCCGCCGACCGGGGCATCCCGATCGCCGAGTTCACCGCGGCCAACGAGGCGGTGTGGTGGGAGGCGATGGACGCCCTCGGCGTCCTCTGCCCCGACGAGACCCCCCACGCCACCGCCTACGTCGACAGGATGATCGCCCTGGTGGCCGACCTCCAGGGGCGGGGCGTGGCCTACGAGACCAGCGACGGGGTCTACCTGTCGGTGGCCGACGTGCCCGGCTACGGCCTGCTCGCCCGTCAGCCCCTCGAGTCGTTGCGGGCCGGTGCCCGGGTGGAGGCCGACGAGGACAAGCGTACGCCCCTCGACTTCGTGCTCTGGAAGAAGGCCAAGCCCGGCGAGCCCTCGTGGGAGTCTCCCTGGGGGGCCGGCCGACCCGGGTGGCACACCGAGTGCGTGGTGATGTCCCTCGACCTGCTGGGCGATGGCTTCGAGCTCCACGGCGGGGGGCTGGACCTGATGTTCCCCCACCACGAGAACGAGCGGGCCCAGGCGGTGGCCTCGGGACGCGAATTCGCCCGCCACTGGATGCACAATGGCTGGGTCACCGTGGGTGGCGAGAAGATGTCAAAGTCTCTGGGCAATTTCACCTCGCTGTCGGACCTGCTGGCCCGCAGCGACGGCCGCGCCTACCGCCTGCTCGTACTGCGGTCCCACTACCGTTCGCCCATCGAGGTCACCCCGGACACCATCGCCGACGCCGAGGCCGGGCTGGCCCGGCTGGACGAACTGGGCCGTCGCTTCCAGCTCGAAGACCCACTGGTCGACGGCCCGGTGGTGGACCCCGGGTCTGCTGCCGGAGCGGGGGTCGACGCCGAAGCGGTGGCACGCTTCCGCCAGCACATGGACGACGACCTCGACACGCCCGGCGCCCTGGCCATCGTCTTCGATCTGGTTCGCCAGTCCAACGCCTCCGCCGACGCCGACGACTCGCCGTGGGCGTTGCGCGCTGCAAGCACCGTGGGGCTGTTGTGCGCGGCGCTGGGGCTGCCCCTCCATCGTGGGGCCGAGGGCGAGATCGACTCGACGAGTGCGAAGTTGGTGCAGCGGCGCGACCAGGCGCGGGCCGAACGGAACTGGGCGGAGGCCGACGCCCTGCGGGCGGAGCTGGAACAGGCGGGCTGGCTTGTCGAGGACGGCCCTGACGGCACCCGTATCCGTCGTCGGTGAACACTGCGTGAACACCGCGCGAGGAGGCCGATCTACTGTTGATCCGGCAGACCGTGCTGCTAGTTTTTCCGGTCAGAGATTCCCCATCGGTGAGCGGGCGAGAACCTGCCCGGGAGGGTCGGGGGCCAGCCGCCCGTGAGGATTCCCTGTGCACGCTGCGTGTGAAGGAAAGGGGAACGCCACCGTGGCTTCCGGAACAGTCAAGTGGTTCAACGCTGAGAAGGGCTTCGGCTTCATCTCTCAGCCGGATGGAGGGGCCGACGTGTTCGTGCACCACTCCAACATCCAGATGAGCGGGTTCCGCTCACTGGAGGAGGGCCAGGCAGTGGAGTTCGACCTGCAGGAGGGCCCAAAGGGGCTCCAGGCGGTGGACGTGCGCTTCGCCCAACCCGCCTAGGCCTAGGGCCGGCAACCGCCGGGCCAGCGGCCCGCGCACCGGTTACCAGATGCGGCTTCCACGCGTGGCGGCCGGGTGCGCGCCGCCCTCGGTTGGCGGCCGCCGCGTCACGGAACCTCCGCCGACGTCGCCCCAGTGTCTTGGCGCCGTTTAGCGCCGTTTACCGCCGTTTGGCGCCACTTGGCGACGCCGCACCTCGACGGCCCCCGGCGGCTGCATGGCCACCGCATTGCCCCGAAGGTGGCAGGTGGCCTCTCCATTTGTTACTATTGGGTAACTACGAAGTTGACCACCGAAGTACACGAACGGTGGACGGTGCGGCCTATGGACCGCAATCGGCGGCCCGGACGTGAACGGCTCTCGGGCCAGAACGGAGGAAGGCACTATGGCTGAGTTCTCACTGGACCTCAACGAGGATCAACTGCAGATCCAAAAGTGGGTCCACGACTTCGCGGAGACCGTCGTCCGACCTGCCGGCCACGAGTGGGACGAGCGTGAGGAGACTCCCTGGCCGATCATCGAGGAGGCCGCCCGGATCGGGCTGTACTCCTTCGACTTCATCAGCCAGGCCTTCTTCGACGAGAGCGGGCTGTTGATGCCCATCGCCGCCGAGGAGATGGCCTGGGGAGATGCCGGAATCGGACTGGCCATCTTCGGGAGCACCCTGGGTCTGGCCGGCATCGCCGGTAACGGCACGCCGGAGCAACTGATGGAGTGGGGTCCGCAGTGCTTCGGCACACCGGAGAAGATCCAACTGGCCGCCTTCTGCGTGTCCGAGCCCGATGCCGGATCCGACGTGTCGTCGCTGCGCACCCGGGCGGTGTACGACGAGGCCAAGGACGAGTGGGTTCTCAACGGCACCAAGACGTGGATCACCAACGGCGGCATCGCCGACATCCACGTGGTGGTTGCCTCGGTCGAGCCCGAGCTCGGCTCCAGGGGCCAGGCGAGCTTCATCGTCCCGCCCAACACCCCGGGCATCCGCCAAGGCCAGAAGTTCCTGAAGATGGGCATTCGTGCCTCCCACACCGCCGAAGTGGTGATGGACGACTGCCGGATACCCGGGCACTGCCTGCTGGGCGGCAAGGACAAGCTCGACGAGAAGCTGGCCCGCGCCCGCGAGGGGAAGCGCTCGACCAGCCAGGCGGCGATGAAGACCTTCGAGGCCTCCCGGCCCACGGTCGGCGCCCAGGCCTTGGGGATCGCCCGAGCCGCCTACGAGTACTCGCTCGAATACGCCAAGGAGCGCAAGGCCTTCGGGCGGGCCATCATCGAAAACCAGGGGATCGCCTTCAAGCTGGCCGACATGAAGACCCGCATCGATGCGTCCAGGATGTTGGTCTGGCGGGCATCGTGGATGGGTCGCAACGGCAAGGAGTTCACCTCGGGCGAAGGCTCGATGTCAAAGCTCTACGCCGGTGAGACTGCTGTCTACGTGACCGATGAGGCCATCCAGATCATGGGTGGCTACGGCTACATCCGCGAGCACCCGGTAGAGCGTTGGCACCGCGACGCGAAGATCTACACCATCTTCGAGGGCACCAGCGAGATCCAGCGTCTGATCATCGCCCGGGCCATCTCCGGGGTTCATATCAAGTAGCTGACCTGGAATTTTGCTTCGGGCGACCAGTCGGAGGCGGCCGGGAGGCCACCATCGAATCCCAGCCAACCAACCCCGAGCAACGGGCCCACTGGGACGCGATGGCGGCAACTCTGGCATCAGCAGGGTTCGCGAGTCCTGGTGGCACATCCGGGCAGGAGGCCGACGCGCCTTGGTTGGCATCGCTGTGGGATCGGGTGCGGGATCTTGATCGCGTCAGGGACGAAGCGAATCTCGAGCGCGTGGCAGCCGGTGCGCCGCAGCCCTTCTCATGGTCCAGCGGTCGTGACTCTGGCTACGACCGTGGTCGTGACGATGGTTTCGGGCTGTGACGCAGGCGCACGCCTAGGTGCCGCACCGCGCCTCACTTCGACGCCCAAGGGCCGAGGTTCTGCGCCGACGATCCGTATGCATGTTCATAATGGTGGTGAGGCCCGGCAACTGCTACCGAGGTCCTCCCGGGCGATGTCCTCTTGCATGGCGATCGTCACGGCGGAAGCCACAGCTGCTGCCCAGGATCTCGTGATCGCCATCTGGTGTGCGACACCTCGTCCTCCTGTGCCTAGCCCCGGTATCGTGGAGATATGGCCTCGGCGCGTCCGATCATGACCGGCGACAAGTGGGCGGCTGCCGATGTGGGTCGCCCGCCCACTCCCGATGACGTGACCATCACTCTCGACGGCCGGCGGATCGACTCGAGGGAGAAGGCGATCGCATGGCTGGCCGAGATCGAGGCCGACCGTGCAGCCGGCAAAACGGCTGCCGACAACCTTGCCTGACACTCCCTTCCCGGACGTCGCTCGCCTCACCGAGACCCTCGACCGCTACGGTGTCGACTACCTGGTGATTGGCGGCATAGCCACCCGGGCCTACGGGGCCGAACGGCCCACCGGCGACTTCGACTGCCTGGTGCGCCGAAGCGCCGAGAATTTCGACAGGCTGGCTGCCGCCATGCGAGAGCTGAACGCCCACCTGCGAGTCGGGGGCCTGAGCGATGACGAGGCGGCCGCCCTGCCGGTCCAGTTGCGGCCTCACTCTCAGCCGGTCACAGATCTCAACATGGACGACCGACGCCGGGTACCTCGACGTGTTGGTCGACATGGTCAACCGCCAGGGCCACCGGCAGCGGTACGAGGACCTCGAAGGTGCCGCCGAGGAGCTCACCGTTGCAGGTGTCCAGGTCCGCGTGGCCGGACTGGAGGACATCATCGCCTCGAAAGAGCACGCCGGGCGCCCCAAGGACCACGAAGCGCTCCCCGAGCTCTACCGGCTTCGTGACGCCTCGACGGGGGACACGTCCTCGGGCGGGTAGCCGAACCAGGTCTGCATCGGCACGCGCTTCGCCGTGCATACTTGCAGACTATTAGCACGCCCGAGGTGCCGTTCTGCGCTGCCCGACAGTGGCAGAGGGCCGTAGTTATAGCGCGCCGTTCTGTGCGGGGTGGGATGCTCGCCATCGACGATTCGGGTGGTCGAGTCCACTCGGCTCGATGAGCGGCCGCTGTATCGTTCCGGCACGGCCCTGATCCGTGGAGATCAATAGGCCGGACGAAGGCCGGTGAACATCGGGAAATGACGAACGTTCATCGTCAACAGGTCCGCGTCGAGCACCTGCACAGTCGCGGCGATCAGGTAGTCGGCGTCGTCGATCCCAACGTAGGCACGCCGGTGCTGTCGGGCAAGCTCACCGGCGGTGCGGGAGATGCTTTCGTCGACGGGGACCCAGGTGACGGCCGCAAAGAACTGCTCCAGAGCATCGATCTCCTTGGCTCGTACGCCAGCGAGGAGTTCAAAGCGGACAACTTCGCTGGAGATCACCGGTTCTTCTTCGTCAACGAGCCGCCGGAGAAGATCGACCGCCGGTTGGGCGCCACGCAGATGATCGATGGCGACGCTTGTATCCAGCAGCTTCACCCAAGACCCTGTCGGTTCAAGCGTTCGTTCAAGTCACCACGGAGCACGTCCACGTAGTCCGCGCCCGACAGACGCCGACCGCGAAATGCCCCGGCGCTCGCTTCAAGGGCTTGGAGCCGCTCGGCTTTGGTCTTCTCGCCGAAGGTGTTCCGTACGGCTCGTCGGACCAGCTCCGAGCGCGACGCCCCGGTCGTTCGGGCCACTCGGTCAAGTAGCTCCAGTTCGTCATCGCCGAGATAGATCTGAGTTCGACCCACAGCACCACTATACACCTTCTGGTGTCTCTTCTTGCGAGGTCCCCGCCAAGGATTGAGGGCGCCCGTCGGGGATGGAGCTGCACCGAACCCCGGAATCGATCGGATGGGCCTTGGCTCCGAACCGACGGCCGCGATTGTCGCTGCCAGCCCCGGTGCGTGAGGTTTGACTTGATCCCTGTCTTAGCTCGTGGGCCGCTCCGAGAGGTTTCGTTCTGCGCTCCAGCCACGGTGGCAATGGCCATGGTTGTGGTGCGTTGTTCGGCGCCCCAGCGGGTTCGTTCGATCACCGACTCGGGCACGGTCGACGGCACCCACAGCACCGGCTGCCGAGCGCGGTTCCCTACTGTTTTCCGGTCGGGCAAGCGGCCTACGTGCTTGCTTCTGTTGCATGCGCCCAGAACGAAACCACTTTGAGGCGGCCCTCCGGCGCTGTTTCGGGCGGATCCACTGTCCTTTCAGGCTTGTTCAGGCGCTGGACTCCTGTGAGTGAGGACCTTTGCCTCTAACCGGCCTTGGACGCCGGGGCCACACTGCAAAGTGTGGCCCCGGCCAGGTCCGGGACGGAGTTCGACGAAGAAGGAGGAAGGTTATGGCTGGGAAGGCTGATCAGATGAAGGGCAAGGCCAAAGAGGCCGTCGGAGACCTGACCGGAAACAAGGATCTCAAGTCAGAGGGTAAGGCTGACCGTCAGGCCGGCGAGGCCAAGGAGAATGTCGGCAAGGTTGAGGAGAAGGTCGAAGAGGTGATCGACAAGGCCAAGGGCGTGCTTCACCCGAAGTAGTCCGCTGCCTCGCAGTCCTCGGGGTTATCGCTGGCCGATAGGGCAGGTGGGCTGAGCAAATGAGAGTCCCGAAAGAACGACGTGAGCCTCGAGGTCGCACTGGTGCCGAGACCGATGTCGTATACGCAGGGTGGTCGCCAGTCTGTTGCCATCAAAGAGAGAGGATTCCTATGTACATCGGTCTTGGAACACTCATTGTCATCCTGGTGGTCGTGGCGATCATCTACTTCGTGCGTCGTGCCTAGAAGATGTCGGCTGATGCCCAGTCGCCGGGGGGGCAAACCAGTCAACTCAAGGAGGTACTTTCCTGATGCCAGTTCGAACATCGGAGACTCGACGCATTCACTCGCTGCTCGGTCAGCGCAGGGTGTCGGACGTCGTGATGGTGGCAATCCTTTCGGTCGCCCTCCTGGCTGGCCTCGTCGGTTTCGCCGTCCACGTGCTTTGGATTGCTGCCATCGTCGTGCTCGCGCTCGGGCTCGGCTACGTCGTCGCCAACGCCCGTCAAGATCGCAGAGAGGCCATCGACCGGCACCGGGAGGACGAGGAACGGGCCGCGTGACCCGTCCGGTGCACACTCCAGACGGGTCACTGAGCCTCATGCCCCATTACCAACAATCCCCATGACCAATAAGGAGCCCCAGATGCTCGCCACACTCGTCACCGCCAGCACCAACGCAGTTCAGGTGTTCGCCCTGATCGCGGTGATCCTGTTCATCATCGCCGGGATCATCGCCTTCAGGGACAAGACCCTATGGGCGACGTTGATCTGCGCCGGACTGGCGTTCCTGTCCGCTGCGGTGATGTACCTCGCTTAGCGCCATGGGCCGGGTACCTGGGCGCCGATCGCCGAATCCGGCCCGGCCACGCGCTTGCTGCAAGATGAGTCCATGACGGGTGAGCCAGGCGCACGAACGCATCCCGGAAGACGCGCCCCCGACTGCCACGTGAGGGGTCGCCCAGATCGCCGGTTTACTGCGTGCCGCGTACTGCCCGACGCCGAGAGTGCTTGCGGACCGCGGACGCACACGTAGGTGCCAATCTGTGCGGTGGCCGTGATGGCGACGGCCGTCGTTCTGGCGCGTTGTTCGGTGCTTCCTGCAATGCGCCAGATTGTCGAATCGGTCGAGGTACTGTGATGGTCAGCCGAGCGACGAAAGGTGTCATTCTGCAGCGCCCAGCGCCCAGCGCCCAGCGCCCGAGGCGACAGGCATTCGTCCCTGATCTGGCACTTCTCGGACGGGTTAAGCTGGCTCAACGTGGGGGCGGCGTCGGCACCGGAATCGCTTCGCACAACTCCACGCGCTCAGAGATGCCCTTGAGACGCCGCTTGCGGAGGTGCCGGAATTCGACGCCGGCAATCACACCGGCCGCCCTTGAAGTCTCCGTGGTCACCACGACTTGGTTCCCCTTGGCCGTCTCTGCGACCCTGGCGGCGATGTTGACGGCTTGACCGACAACGTCGTCCCGACTGACCACTGCTTCTCCTACGTGCAGGCCCGCTCGCAGCCGCAGTGGAGAGGGCGAGGTCCCGAGCAACTCAAGCGCAGCTCGAACTCCACTGTTGGCGTCGGGGAAGGTGCAGAGCAGCCCATCACCTAGATGCTTCACCACGCGCCCGCGCCAGCGGCGCACGATGGGGCCGGCCGCCCGATAGTGCTCGCTGAGCAGCGCCGCCGCCGCGCTGTCACCGTGGGTGTCGGTAAATGAAGTGAACCCCTCGAGATCCGTAAACGCGACCGTCACCACCTCGACCTCACCGGTCCCGCGACTCCGGTGACCGGCTAGGAGTTGGACGGCGCTGAGGCCCAGGGTCGAGAGGAGCGACGGCTTGCGCTCCACCGATCGCGCCAGGAAATGCTCGAGGATCTCGGTCGGATTGCTCGGAGAAATCGGTTGATTTACCGGGTCATCTAGCCAACGACGGTCAATGATGCCGAGCTCGAGAGCGGTGGCCGCTTCCTCGGGGTCACTTCGGATGACCTCGGCCACCTTCCGGGCGAGGAGATGGCGCAGCGTGTCGACCGCGTCCTCACCGACAGCCCGTGCCGACTCCGTCTTCTTGGCATTCACCACCCGGACCCTACTGACTCGCCCGAGGCAGCGACAAGGGAACAGGCAGGGCCCGCCGAGAGACGAACCGCTCGAACATGCCGGCTCCCGACCAGGGGTTTCCGGGAGCCGACATCATCCAGCCCGATCGGCATCGATCCGGCGCCACGTGATCCCAAGACCACGCCTACTCGCCCGGTCGTCTCATCTGGGCGACCCGCATCGGGTTTGTGGCAACAGCCTCACCCACCCAAATCGAGGGGCCGGCGTTCCGCAGTCGCTCGGAGTGCCGCACGTGGATTCCGGCGCCATAGCGCATGTCACCACCGAAACATTTGCAAGGGACGAAGGAGGCGGTGAAGGGCGTATTTCAGTGTTGCCTGCCGGTGGAAGCGATGGAAACTGCAGTGCTGGAAAGCCCTGATGGCTTCGTCGATGTCTTCTGCGCCTAACGATTCCCGCCAGCGTCCGGACCAAGCATCTGCTCTATCGGCAACACGAACGACCTCGGCAACGGAATCGGATTGCCAGCGAATGCCGTGGTGCAACTCGCATATCGTCCGAAGCAGAACGATGTGCGCGACGCCAAGTTCTGGAGCGAGTTCCTCAGCAAATCCCAGAGAAGGAGGCAAGAAATCAAGAGTCTTCGCTGTCCAGACGCCAACATCGTGCACCACCCAGGGTAAGTGTCAACTCGTCTGATTCATTGTTGGTGAGGCCTCGGAGCTGATATTTGAAGCCTCTGCCGCAGGCGCCTGAGAACACAGAATGTGCGCACCGAACGCCGCGTAGACCCGCGAGCGCGCCCGGCCGGATCGACGGCTCGGATTCTCCCAGCCAGCGCCGGACGTCAGATTCGGCGTAACCGGTGACTGGTCGTGCCGAGCGATCCGGACGTGCCGCTCCCGCAAGCCCCGCTCGGATCCTGGTAGGTGAGTTAGGTCACCGCGGCGGCGCCGAACGCACGAAGATGTCCGGCGCCGGCCTGCGAATGTGCTGACGCGCCCATAATGGCGTCCAATACGGACTCCCCGCAGTCTCCCAGCATCCGCCGAACCGGCAGCGAGGTGTGGCAATCACCGTGGCAATGAAAGTGAACAGGGCCGGTCCCCACGTGCCCGACCGACGTCCGGCACTTCGAAGATCGACTCGAAGATGTGTCCTACTTTCTGTCTTACAACTACCCGATACGGGTCGGTATGGCCCATCACGAGGGGCGGACAGTCAGGCTCGCGATGGCACTTCGGATCACCTGCCGGATGGACAGATCAGACCTACACCATCTTCGAAGGAACGAGTGAGATCCAAACATTGATCATCGCTGGGGCCATCTCAGGGGTGCACATCAAGTAGCCGAGCTGGGGTTTCATAGCCCAACATCTCGAAGTCGTTTCGAGGCGCGTGACGGGTTTCGCGCTACAGAAACCGCTACTGGAATCCAATGCTTGGGCTTCTAATGATTGGGCGCTTCCAGGAATTCATCTCTGAAGGATCGCAGCTTGTCAAGAGGGCGCCGCAGGCTCCGTTGGCAGTTTCTGGTGCGTAGATGACGCGGGTTTCCGATTGACGAGCGCGCCGAAGTGGAGTCCTCGGGTGACCG
>JBKQMB010000057.1:0-2532 GCA_052326605.1 Acidimicrobiales bacterium
AACTTGTCAAACTGGGCCAAATCCTGGCGGATGTCACTTACGCGAAGCGGGAACTGAGGCTCGGCCAGCTCGGGCAGCACAACTGTCTCGCCACGGCCATTGGTCCCGTGATCGAGCAGTGGCACGACGCCGTAAGCCACCTCGAGCTGGTGAGGGGTATAGCAGGTAGTCAGGGAGTTGCAGTCGGACGTGGCGCTGGCGGGCGTGTTGGCGGACGCCGAAGCGGTGCTAGCGCGCCCTGTCGGGCTGTACCAGCCGACGGCAGCGAGCGCGCCACCAAGGGCCATCGCCGTCACGATCCGTAGCCGTCGGCGCGACGGGGTGCCCATAAGGGCTCCCAGTTGGAACTTGGACACGTTCTCCTCACATTCTGGGTCAGTCGATGAAGACCCTGTTGGGCCAACTCGGAAGCCCCGAGTTGGCAAGCCACAAGACGACCACGCAGCCCCGCTAGGACCTTGTCGACGAGGACCTTGTCGACGGCGATAAGTAGTCACTTCGTCATCGTCGCTGGTGAGGGGCGCTCCGTCGTCAGGCGGGAGGATCGATCTGAGGTCATCCCGAAGAACTACGTCCCTGGTGATTGGGATGACTTGGATCGCGGCTCAGGTGGTCGAGGAAACAGGCAAGACGACGGTGTCAGCCGGTCCCGACCAGTCCTGACTCGTAAGCGATAACGACGAGCTGGGACCGATCACGGGCGCCGAGTTTGGAGAGGACCCTGCTCACATGGGTCTTAGCCGTGGGCAGGCTCACGTACAGCACTTTCGCAAGCTCGGCGTTCGAAAGCCCACGGGCGACAAGCAGGAGCACTTCCCGCTCGCGCTCGGTGAGCCGGTCAAGTTCGCTGCGCCTTTTTGGCGGTGCTCCTTGCCTGGCGAAGTAGGCGACCAGCCGACGGGTGACGCTCGGGGCGAGCAACGCCTCACCGGCGGCGACGACCCTGATCCCGTTCAAGAGCTCTTCTAAAGGGCGGCTCTTCAGCACGAACCCGCTCGCCCCTGCCCGCAGGGCCTCGAACACGTACTCGTCGAGGTCGAAGGTGGTAAGGACCAGGACCCGCGGAAGCCCATCGGGATGCAGTGAGATGATCCGCCGGGTGGCCTCGATCCCGTCCATCACTGGCATCCGGACGTCCATGACGACCACGTCGGGCGAGGCGCTCGCAGCGAGCCGGACCGCCTCGGCCCCGTCGGCTGCCTCCCCGACTACCTCCATGTCGTCCTCGGCATCGATGACGGACCTGAACGCGCTGCGGAGGAGGTCCTGGTCGTCCACGACGAGGACCCTGATGGTCATGGACGACCCTGCAAGGGGATGCGGGCACTCACCCGGAAGCCGTGAGCGGGCGCCGGCTCAGCGACGAGCGAGCCGCCGAAAGCACCGACCCTCTCTTGCATGCCCACGATTCCGTGCTGAGAGCTGGGCCGAGGTCCCCCTCCCGAAAGCTGCATGAGGGGCTGGGCAGCCCGTGTGCCGCCATCGTCGGCGACCTCGATGTTGACCTCTCGGGCCGAGACGGACACGTCCACCGTCGCATTGGCCCCCGGCGCATGCTTGACCACGTTGGTGAGAGCCTCCTGAACAACCCGGTAAACCGATAGCTCCAGGGCGGGTGAGAGCTGAAGGTCCGCACCGGAAGTATGCAGCTCTACGGCCGTCCCCGTCGCCCGGACAGTCTCGACAAGTGTTTCCAGGTCTGCCAGCCCGGGTGCCGGTCCCATCTCGGCAGGTCCAGCGCCCTCGTCGCGGAGCAACCCGAGGACGACCCGAAGTTCGTCCTGGGCGCTGCGCCCGGCCGCTTCGATGGACTCAAGGGCCGACGCGGCCTGCTCGGGGCGCTTGGCCATGAGCCGCCGGCCGGCGCCAGCTTGGACGGTGATGACGGCCAGGCTGTGGGCGATGATGTCGTGCAGCTCGCGTGCTATCCGGACTCTCTCATCCCGCACGGCCCGCCCGGCTCTCTCGGCTTCGGTAGCCCGTTCTCGCTCGGCCTGCTCGGCCAAGTAGGCCCGCCGTGCCGACATGCTGTTGCCGACGAACCAGGCCACCGCTAGGAGGAGCACTACCTCGGCCGTTTGGGAACCCAAGTTACGGAGCGCTCCTGAGGCGGCGAGAGCGGCGAGAATGGCGACAACTCCGAAAACGAGGGCGGGGATAGATGACCGACGGGGGGCCCGGGAGGCGACCATGTACCCGACGAGGGCCAGCATTGTGCTGAGCGGCAACAGCGAGTGGCCGGAGGCGAGCAGCACGGCGATGGCCGCGGTGGTAACCGCAAACGTCGGCAGCGGAAACCGTCTTCGGAGCGCTACCGGAACGCATGCGACCAGCGCGAGGACGATGTCGGCAGGCTTGTCATGGAATCCACCAAGGCGCGGGTCATGGAGATAGATGACAGCTGTCAGGAAGCCAAAGAGAGCGGCCACCCAGTCCAGGGCGACCCACCAGCGCTCGGTCAGGCCGTGGGCGAGCCAGCGTGTTCGGGGCCCTCCCTGCGAGTGAACGGATCCCACGGCACTCGACCGTAGC
>JBKQMB010000058.1:0-13008 GCA_052326605.1 Acidimicrobiales bacterium
ACACTGGCGGCGATCCCTTCGAGCGCCGAGCGCTCCTTCTTGGTCAGCGGGAGTGGTGGAGCAGGAGGTCGGGCCATACGAAGACCGTACCACTATCGCGCGTCTATTTACGTGTCACTACACTAGACAGACACACTCGGCGCTTCCACACTTGGCTCCGTGGGCACCACGAGCTCCCTGGGAAACTCGATCTCGACTGCGAGACCAGACAACGCGACGGCGGCTATGTCGTCACTGTTGTTGTCGCGATGCTGGGCGCCCAGCTCGTCGAGTTGAGAAGACCCGTTCGTGACGAGGGCACTTCTGGTAGTCACCGCCTGTGACATCGAGTCACTCGTGACCACGCTTGCGGTCGCCGCCCATCCACACGCTAGAGCACCGACAAGGCCAAGCGACACCAAAGTATGTCGAAGTCTCATGTTGCGCTCCCGTTTTCGAGGCCGTCAACTCGACCGTAATCCGCCGACCTTGCGATTTCATGACACCCTCCCGGCGATTGAGGGCACCCCTACCCACCTCTCTTCACCAGATCGTCGGCCCAGCAACCACGTCGGGTACTGGCAACGGGCATGGGCCTTGACGAGCCACCGGGAGCCTCCCTTTCGCTCGCCCCTTCTGTGACGTGCCATTCGCCGGCGACGGAAGGATAGAACCAACGATGGGGACAATTCGGCAGTTCTATGGCGGCACGGGCGTGCCGTTGCTCATCGAAGGCGACGTTGACGACCCCGCAAGTGCGTGGCGATCCCACCGAGCCCGGGTCCGAGCATGGCTCGATTCGGTGCCGGAATCCGACTGGAGCGGACCGACCCGCTGTGGGCTGTGGGACATGACGTCGCTCGTGCGACACATGGCGTCGGCTTCGCAGTTCCTCGGCTACACGCTCCACGAATCGGCATCTGGAACACCGACGAGGCTCCTTCGTGGCTTCGATACCCATGAGACGGTGCAGGCCGCCGCCGCGATGCTCGGCGACATGACACCTGGTGCTGCCCGGGATGTGCTGGCCCCCATGGATGCTGCTGTCGACACAGAGATAGCAAACATGAGCGAAGCTGGCTGGTCAGAGCTCGCAGAAGCGCCTCCCGGACAGTTGCCGGCCCATCTGGCGGTGAGCCACTTCTTGTTCGACTCGTGGGTTCACGAGTACGACCTGACGGTGCCGCGAGGTGAGCGGCCGGAGGTCGATCCGCTTGAGACAGAAGTGGTGGTGCTCTACCTGGTTGGCCTGGCCTCGGTGACCTCCGATGTCGCCACTCCTCTCGATATCCAACTGACCGATCCCGACCTCCGGATAGGAGTCAAGGTCGGTCACGGGACGGTGGAAGTCATGGTGGGCTCGGCGCCGAGCAGTGCTGCCGTGATTGAAGGTCATGTCGTGGATCTCGTCGACCGTACGACTGGCCGCGAAGCCGGTCCCGTCCGAGGCGACGCCCTCGGATTGGCGGTACTCGATGGCTTCGCAGAACTGCTCGCCGGCTGAGTTCCCGCACCTGAACGGATCGACCGACCGATCCGGTCACCGCCCGCCCTCAGTCATTCCTAACGGACGGTCGACTCGGCGCCGACACTCGCCCCTCAGGGTGTCCCACCGAGCCGTAGTTGGGGGCACCCAAGCCGTAAACCGGGAGTGTGTATTCAACGCAGATCTCTCGTCACATTCGCGCCCCACGTTCGGCTGTCTATCGGGCGCTCCTCGATGCGCTCGCCATCGCGAAGTGGAAGGTGCCGACCGGCATGACCAACCACGTGCATGAGTTCGACGCCCGCGATGACGGTTCGTTCCGTATCTCGCTCACATACGATGCGCCGACCGGGACCGGCAAGTCGGCCGCGTATACCGACACGTACCATGCACACATCGTGACGCTCGTGCCGAACGAGCAAGTAGTCGAAGTGTTCGAGTTCGAGACTACGGATCCCGAACCTCGCGGCGAGATGATGATGACTACAACGCTTGCTGATGCAGACGGCGGTACCGATGTCCTCATCGTGCACGAAGGGATACCTCGTGGCGTGCCCACCATCGACAACGAGACCGGCACTCGGATGGCGCTAGCGAATCTCGCCACGCTCGTTGAGGCGAATCAGGCGTTATAGACCAAGCGGTGGCGGGCGTCACCAGGGTGCCGGTCGGCCGCGCTCGATGAAGCACCCGGTCCCATTGATCGGGGGAAGGTTGGGATAGGTGGGGTTGTCTCCTACCGCTGGGCGCTGGGCCGACTCAGATCTTGTCGATCTCATTCGCGCTCACCAGGGCAGTCGTTCCTCCAAGTGAACGGTCACCGAATCTCCCTCGCCTTTTCCTAAGACCCGCCTGATGTCGGCCCTGATCGGCAGCTTGTGGGTGCCGTCCCTCATGGCCATGAATGAACTCCTGAAGCGATGTCCGTCCACGGTGCCTCGGACTTTGACGAATCCCCGAGTGCCAAAGGACTCGACCGAGTCGGGCGTCACCACGTAGGTCCAGCCGCCCTCGCTCGGGCCCTTCTGCATCCTGGCGGCAAAGGGCTTGTCCATGAGCATCCCGTGTCTTCGTTGAGTCCATGGCCGTCATGCGGCCTCCGACAAGCCTATGGATTGGGTCTGCGCAGCTTGAACTGGGCGCCCGCGGGGTCCGTCACAATGGCCAAGCGGCCGTAGGGGGTGTCGTGAGCATCCATCACGACCGATCCCCCGAGTGCCTTGACCTTGGCGATGGCGACGTCGGTGTCGTCGACCTCCCAGTAGAGCGACCAGTGGGCAGCTACGCCCTCGGGGAGGAACGCGGTTGCGTCTCCAATCCCCGCCAACTCGCCCTCGCCTCCGGGATCGCGCATGGTCGTGTACCGGAACTCATCACTGTCACCGACGACGTTGGTGTCCCAGCGGAACACCGAGCGGTAGAAGGTGACAGCGGTGGAGTGATCCCGGGTGAGCAACTCGAACCAGCTAGGCGCTCCATGCTCGTTGAGGACCGTGAACCCCGGAAAGGTCCCGGGCTGCCAGGCACCCAGATCGGCGCCGGTAGGGTCGACGAGCACGGCTTGGGTGCCGAGGTCGGCGACCGGCATGGCCGGCGCCATAATCTGGGCGCCACTGGCCTCGGCCGCCTCGAGGGTCGTGGCGATGTCGTCGGTGTTCAGGTAGATCTTCCAGGTGTTGTTGGCCGGCATGTCTCCCATGTCGCCCATGCCACCTGCAATGGGGACGCCGTCGCGGGTGAACATGAAGTAGCCCCCGAACTCCGGGCTCGGCTCCTGGGCCTCCCAGCCAAAGAGGTCGGCGTAGAACTCCCGACTGCCGTCGACGTCGGAGGTCCACAGATCGGCCCAACAAGGCGATCCGATGGGTGCGCTATCACGGGTGGGCATGAGTGCTCCTCTCAGTCGGGTTGATGTTTCAACTGCTCAGACTGGCCCGGGCCTTGTGAGTCCCCGGTCCTCCGAGGATTCTCACTCAGTACCGAGTGGGGCGCAACAGGCAGTGGCTCGCCCTCCTCGATCCTCTGGGGCCACGAGCGCCGAGGCGGCCGATGAGATCGCCGATCTTCTTCGATGATGGCCAATTGAGTACGCCAATGATCATGGTTCCCCAGCAAGCAAGTATCCCGACCATCCAGGCTGCATGTCGTTCATACTTTCTAACTCAATTGCCAGATGACAATGTCGAACATCAGGAGCCGTTCGTCGCAGGTTGTGTCAGTGGAGTCCAAGTCCAATTGAAGTAACCCAAACCGCCCCGCTCCCGCAACTCACTAATGCCCTCTGATTCACTGGTCGATATGCGAAGGCAGGAGAGCCGGAAAGACTCGACAAGATCACTGGTGCCGGTTGCGGACAGGAAAATGTTTGGCGCTCAGTTCCTTCGCCTCGTCGGCCAGGCCCGAGAGCCGTTCTGGCGCGACACCGAGCCGGCATTGGGGGCCGATCACTCGACCTAATCTTCAAGGATGCCGATCTGAGGCTTGGTGGCCGATCATTCCCGCTGATCACACCGGCAAGGCCACGCCCAGGTGATCGCTTCTGATCGGTCAGCTAATTACCCAGGCCATCGAGTACGGCGTTCACGGCCAATGCCCAACGCCGGTCGATTGATTCGTGGGAGGTCCCAAGTCGTCGGGCGTTCTCAGCGACAGCGAGGCCTTGCAAGAGCGAGACAAGCACGTGCGCAATGTCCGTTTCGTCACCGTGAAGAATCCCAGCATCAATACAGCGGCGTACCCGCTCTACGATGAAGATCCTCACCGAGCTACTCGCTTCGAGCTCGGATGGGCCGGGCTCGAAGTCCGTGAACGGACGGGAAAACATCACTTCGGACAACACGGGATTCTCGCGGATGAAGTTGCGATAGTTCTCAACGAGCCGGATCAGGTCGGAGCGGGAGTCATCGGAGTCGGCGAGCGTCTCGAGGCGCCGTCGCAACAGCCGAAATCCCTCGAAGAACACCTCACGCACCAGCCCGCACTTGTCACCGAAGAGCTCGTAAACCGCTGGCGTCGAAGTCCCCGCCTGCCGGGCGACGCTTCTTGTCGTGAACCCGGCCACCCCTTCCCTTACGAGCAGCTCAACGGCGACAGACAACACGTGATCCCGCAATTCAGGGGTCCGCTGCTTCGCCCTGGGCATGACCGAGCCCTAGTGAGATGCCGGTGCGACAGGCCCACGGCCCACGGCGCGCCCGTCGGCACTGCCGAGAGTGCGTCCCCGTCCACGAGCGTGAGGTATTGGGACATTGTTTCGTAACATTGTGCCAGTTTAGACTGTGCGCACACTTCGGACCGAAGGGGGATGACGATGAGCGAACTGGCGACCTATGAACTGAAAGGGCGGATCGCGACGATCACCATGGACGACGGGAAGGTGAACGCATTCTCAATCCCGATGCTGCGAGCTACCCATACTGCCTTCGATCAGGCGGAGCGCGACCGTGCCGTTGTGGTGCTGACCGGCCGGGAGAACTACTTCTCCGCCGGATTCGACCTCAACGTCTTCGGTGGCAAACGCGATCAGGTACTTGAGATGCTGACGCTCGGAGCGACCCTCGCCGAGCGGGTACTTTCCTTCCCGACGCCCGTGGTCGTTGCGTGCAGCGGCCACGCGTTCCCGGCCGGAGCGTTCCTTCTGTTGTCAGCGGACATGCGAATCGGGGTCGACGGCCCCTATCAGATCGGCCTCAACGAGGTGAGGATCGGCTTGACCGTGCCATGGTTCGCGATCGAGCTAGCGCGCCACCGACTTCATCCGGCCCACTTTGATCGAACCGTCGTCAATGCCACGATGTACAGCCCGCGCGGGGCCATTGCCCCGGGCTTTCTGGATCGAGTCGTCACCGTAAACGAGTTGCGGGATGCGAGCCTCGATGTCGCCGCAGAACTGGCCGAACTCAATCCCACGGCGCACGCTGATACGAAGCTCCGGGCCCGCCGAGCCGTCCTAAACGCTGTGCGCTCCGCGATCGAAACCGAACTCACGGACGAGGCCCTCGACATCGATCAAACGCGCGCATGACCGATGCAGGTCATTCTGCCCCCCGACGCGACACACTGACCGCGGTCAATCGGGCCATCGCCAACGATCGGCCCTGCCAGAGTATCCCGTGACCTTGGGGACGTCGCCCTTTCAGGATTCACGAAGCTCCAGTATGTAACTCTCTACGGAGCGAGGCCGGCCCTTTGGGATCACTCGTCCAATGCCCCAGACGGTCGCAGGCTGTCAGCCGCCACCTCCACAATCCCGAGGTTGGACAACAATAGGTAGACCAGTATCTCGTGCTGGGTAGCCGAGATTGGCTGGAGGTAGTGACCTCCCAGCTCAAAGAGCTAACCCGCGAATATTGCCTCGCCGGGACCCACCCAGTTTCGGCTCGTTTGGTTTGCCCCCAATGGTGGTCGCGATAGCGAGCGCTGTTCAAGCTGAACAGCGAGTATTGCGTCGCCGAGCCGGCGTTCGGTATTCCGGTGGCTTACGACGCCACGTGGGAACTCGGCTTGGCGGATAACGAGAGCATCGTCGCTGAGCCCTGCGACTCCTAGGGTCTAATGTCACAATGTTCTGCTGCTGCTACCAGCCGAACCGGTTGGGGAAAGCCGTGGCTGACGATGAAGGGTCTCATAACGCTTCGCTTATCGACTTCTCGACAAGTCGCCAGTGAGTCTGGCTGACGGAGCCCCCACTTATGCCGGTCGGTGTCACCCTCCCGGGCGGCGTTATCAGGGCGATCCATCCCTGTCGCGCCGAAGGTGACTGTGCCGAATCCGCGATGCAGGGTTGAGTCAGACGCGATCCGCAGACCATCGCACTTGTCGACCGATGTGACCATCAGCATTGGCGCCTTCGGCCATCGCCGGGCTGCGCTCGCAGTGGTCAACCTGCATGTGGGTCCGATCCCTCAGGGGTTTGGCGTGCCGTAGAGGTCGAGGACCCGCAGCCGGGTGGCCTGGAGGCGGTCGAGGATCACCGCGGAAACGCGCTTGATGAGCTGGTAGCCGAACGCGGGGTCGGCCTCTGCCTTCTGGCGCAGGCAGGCTGCGTCGACGGCGATGGCCCCCACCGGCTCCGTGGCCCGGACGTCGAAGCAACAGCGGTAGGGAGGAAAGAGCCAGGAAAAGCCGACCGGGTTGCCTGGCCCGACGGTTCCCACGACGACGACACCGCGACCGGCCGACTGGATCTCGATGGCCACATTCCCTCGGCGCAGCAGGAAGAGCGTGTCGGCCGGCTCGCCCTCCGACATGAGGAGGTCGCCGGCGTGGAAGGCCACGTTCCGGGCGCACCCGGCCACGAGGTCGCCGACGTCGCCGGGCAGCCCGGCGAGGAGGGGATGATGGGAGACGAGCTCCGCGATCTGTTCGGTCACCTCAGCTCCCTCGATCGAGACCTTGCCTTAGGGCCATCGGACGGGCGAGAAGGACAGTGACGACGAAGCCACTCTTGACCACTTCCGCAGTGATACGGGCACGGAACTCGCTCCGTGTCTCGGTCATCCGAGCGGGTAGTGCTCAACGACCGCATTCGCCCCGGGAAGAACACGCATTCATGCCCGTCGTCCTCCCAACGCACCCGGTACGGCAGGCCCCCGTCGGGCTCCTCGGCGAGAATGACCGACTCGCGGTCGAACTCTCCGACCCGATGGCTTCTCACCTCGATCTTGTCCCCGATTGCAGCTCGCATATCAGGTGCCTCCTGGTGAAATGGGCGTCGCCGACGTCTGGGGACACCGTACTCCGCTCCCCGGCGACCGTGCAGTGCCCTTCGCCCCATCGAGGACACCCGTCAGTTGCGTTTCGTGAAGAAGCGCCCCGACCGGTCCTGTGGTGTTTGCGTCCTGCGTTCGCCCATATGGTGGCGTAGCGGCTGGGATCTGGGCAATCTTGCGCTCCATTTCAACGACTGGAGCGGTAATTCCGGATACCGGTCGGGTTTGCGTGGTTGCGAAGGGGTATCCCCGAGATTTCGTTCCGGGCGCCGTCCCAGGAGCAAGCACGGAGGCCGCCTGCTCCGACTGCAAAGCATACAGAACCGCACTCGGCAGCCGGTGCTGTGGGTGCCGCCGACCGAATCCGAGTCGGCGATCGAGCGCACCCGCCCGGGCGCCGAACAACGCGCCAGACGGCCGTCGCCATCCTGGCGCAGCCCATATCGGCACGCCGGGAGCGCTCGCGGACCGTAAGCAGGCTCCTCGTTCAGCGGCGTTCGGCACGCCGCGAACGGGCAAGGTGGGACCCTCGGCATCACACCCCACGGCGGCCAACGGGAAGACGTCGGATCGGTCCCCATGCCTACGATCAGTTCGTGGCATCACCGACGGTGATCAATGAGGACGAATTCGAGGTTGCTCGAGTAAAGGCTGTGGGGGGTCCCTCAGGTGCGGCAGTGGCGTTCAATCGCCTCGAAAAGCGTATGCGGTCACTTCGGGGTCGGAAGATGTACGGCATCCTCTATCCAGGCAACCCGGACCGATATTTCGCCTGTCTGCGGCTGGACAGCGAGGTCTCGGACGACTTGGGATTTGAACGAGCATCCGTGCCAGGTGGCCTGTACGGACGCAGTCTCGTTCGTGACTGGAGTGCCAAGATCCCCGAGTTGCCCCAATTGTTCGACTCCCTGCACGCGGCCCTCGTCGGTTCCGGATACCTGATCGACCGATCGCGACCATTGATCGAGTACTACCGCCGCATGGATGCACTCACCATCATGGTTCCGGTTTTGGCGGTCGCCCAAGTCGGGTAGCGAACTCCTTCTACAACCCGGCCCCGCCCAATCTGCGTTGAGAGTACGGGCGGATCGAGATTGGACGACATTTACCGGCGCATTGCCAGCACCAGCGAATGTCCGGACTCCCCCTCGGGCACGAAGCGATGCCCTTGAGGAATCAGCCCGACGTCTGTGAGCCAGCGCAGATACGTGGCAGTGTCGGTTTGATCCCAGTACATCGGCGCGCCCATGCAGCCCCCGATCCCCGTCCATGCCTCATGTCCAACAATGGCCATCAAGTACCCGTTCGGCAAGAGCCAATCGGAAATGCGGGAGATCAGGTGGTGCTGATCCTCGACGGGCAGATGAATGAGTGGGTAGAAGCTCACTACGGCATCGAACCTTGCCCGGTCGCTCTCCCACAGAACCATGTCGGCACGGACAAATGTGGCATTGGGACAAGGGCGCGGGCGCGCTCGATCTGCACCTCGGAGATATCGATTCCCAAGACTTCGAGTCCGGCGTCTGCAAGGATCTTCGTGGCCGGAATTCCTGCACCGCAATCGAGGTCGAGAATCCTCGCACCGGGTTCGAGAAGTGAGGCAAGCTCATCGACCCAAGTTCGGAAGCCCGCCGTTCCTTCGGGTTCCCCACGATCCAGCGTCTCGTCGTCTCGTCGTCTCGTCGTCTCGTCGAAATGAGCGCGAAATCCTGTCGTAGCCTCGACGAACGAGATCCCGCTGATGCTCTCGTTCGTTATCGCCTTCTGGCATCACGGCATCATCCCCGAATCCATGTGCCCGCCTGCAGGCACCGCCCACGAAGTGTTGTCGCGGGCGTAGCTGTCGCTCATACGGCCACCTTGGATCAGGTACTGATTCCAACGGGTGCGATTCCGCCGCTGAGCCGTGGGCCATCCGCCGCCGCCATCTCCACGGTCCGGAGGCTCCTCAGCATTCAGGTACCCCATGTCTCCTGCAGGGTGCCTAATTCTGCCTTGGGAGCCGTGAATACCCAGTTCAGAACGCCAACAGCCCGAGTGTAAACACCTTTCGACCCAAGTGTTCGGCGGAGTGCGCAGGGGCTTACGTCATTCGCTCGGAACCACCGACCAATCGGTGCTCTCCGGCTTTAGAGGTTCTCCGCACGCTGGTGCACCGTGACCATTCCCTCCCCTTGCAACTCCTCGAGGCCAGCGAGCCTTCCGCTCATGGCCAGGACCAAACCCTCTATGGGCCCGGTCACGACTGGACCGTCCCCGGCGGACCAGTCGGCGTCGGTCGCCATGACTCGGAGATCACCGAAGAGTTTGTGTCCGACAAAGAAGTGGCTCGCCCAGAGGTCTGCAGCCACTCGGACCATTCGACTCTCGGGGACTGCATGATTCCGCAGCAACGGCCGCCGGATGTCGAGCGAGTGAATGACAATGTCCTCGAGCATCGACATCGAAGAGAGCCCAGGGAGATGGGTACGTGTAGGCACCGCAGTCCTGAATGCTTCTACGAGATCGGGGACGGCGAGGCATCCATTGCGGCGGGCGTCGGTGGCAATGAACTGATTGATTCGGAACCCGGAGCTGACCATGCCTCTGAGAACCTTTGGAATGGTCATCGTGGTCTCGCTCACCATGTGGCCGACGACATCTCGCACCCGCCAGTCGGTGCATAAGGATT
Source organism: Acidimicrobiales bacterium (assembly GCA_052326605.1). GTDB lineage: Bacteria > Actinomycetota > Acidimicrobiia > Acidimicrobiales > RAAP-2 > Bog-756. The sequence continues at coordinate 9,848 of JBKQMB010000058.1, forward strand.
GGGCGTTCCACTCAATCGGAGTGAGCACCTCAAGCAGCAGCAGCAGGGACTCCCGCTCCTCATGGACATCGATCCAGACGTCGGTGGTCGCGGGCATTCAGGTTCCTCCGGTCAGCAGAGCTTCCAGGGCGCACCGCCGTCCACGTCTAACACGCCACGGTGACGACGAAATTGTCATCGGGCTGCTCCAATCGAGCCATCGTGGGATCCCGAGTTGCTCATTGCGATGCGGCGACCCCGGATCACAAGCCAGAGCGCGAACACGAACTCGCCGATGCCCGTAATCGCGGAGACATCGGACGAGGAGCCTCGGACGAGCACCCGGGTAACGGTGTCGAACACATAGCCGAAACCCGCGATGGCGAGCAGGATACCGAGCAATTTCGGTACATAACCCGACCTGTATGCCAGGTAGGCAAGGCCGAAGAGGTCGAGACCGAAGAGGACGAGACCAGCGTCCCAAATATTGGTGAACGTGTTGATGTGTAGGAGCACCTGGGCGTGCAGCTGATCTGAGCGGACAATGCCAAAGTGGCCGGTGTTGCCGAGTAAACGGAACACTCCGACTAGCTGGCTGATGGCGACCATGAAGATCCCCGCGTACGCGATCCGGAGCCATGCCGTGAGCCTCGAGATCCCTTCGCTCACGGGCTTGAACACTCGGTACAGCGCCCATGCGACGACGACATCGAGTGCGACCACGAGGGACAGGCTCAGGATGCCGAACCGAAACAATCCCTCGTGGCCCGCGATGTTCGTGGCCGTTCGCGCGGCATTCCCCGGAACCACCAGCCCTCTTACGGCGACGAGATATCCAAAGGTCGAGAGCGCCGACATGAGCAGGAGTCCGACTCCCGCAGTTGTACTGGCCTTGCGAATCGACTGGTTTGCATCCGCTGGCCTGTTGATCTCACCCCGTCGGAGGACGTTCTCGGGTGTGGTCGCGTCTTCGTTGCGGACGATCGCCTTCATGGACTCGGCGCCGCCGGTTGTGGGGTTCGTCGGCCGATTGAGCGTTGCTCTCGTCATGGTCTCTCCGATGTTCGGGACTTACGTCGTAAGTTCAACGTATACTTACAATGTAAGGAAGTCAAGGCCCCTGAAGGATTCGACTCATGGGGAGCACGATCAGCTGGATGGGGTGGGTCGACGTCAGGCACCGACCTGGCCATAGCCAGTGCGGCCTAGAAGCAAGTGCAATTGTGGAGCCGGAATATCGAGCGGCCGGCTCGTGGCTCATCTGGATCAGGCCGTAGTGGACGTGGTGCGCCTGACACACTCGCGATCAGGTTGTGGCGCGAATCTTCGTCTCGAGGCCGTCGAGGATCAGGCCAAGCCCAAACCCAAACTCGTCGCCGTAGTCGTAGCCCGGCTGGAGGACGTGCTCGACGGTGAACTCGGTGAGGTGGGGATACACGTCGGCTGGGACTTGCGCCATCATCATCTGCGCCACCTCGATCGTCTCCTCCTCGGTCTCGCCTAAGGGCAGAGTGGCCTCTTGCAACGCGAATCCATAGATGTAGCTGTCGAGGGCGGAGAACGCGTGCGCGGCCATCTCGATCGAGAAGCCCGCTTCCCGGAGGCTTCCGATGACGCCGTTGTGGTGGCGCAGCGTGGCGGGGCCGGGTGAGGTCCTGGTCGACATCAGGGCGATCGCCCAGGGGTGCCGTCGCAGCGCCTGGCGGGCGGACTCCGCCCGCTCACGCATGGCCATCTTCCAGTCGGCTCCGCCGCCCGGCAGATCGATCTCGCCGAAGACCAGGTCGACCATGCCGTCGAGGAGCTGGTCCTTGTTGGCCACGTGGTTGTACAGGGACATCGCCTCGACTCCGAGGGCTTCGCCGAGCTTGCGCATGCTGAGCGATGCGATCCCATTCTCGTCGGCGAAGGCGACGGCGGCGCCCAGTACCCGTTCCCGGCTCAGAGGCAATCGGGGCATTGCGGCGCGCTTAGTCGCGGGCTGGGTCGGCGGTGCCATCTCCGTATTCCCTCCTGTGGCTGGTTGACAGCCTTACGTCGTAAGCGTACTCTACTTACGACGTAAGTCCAAACAACCGAAGGAGCTACCGTGTCCATGTCCGCCCCGTATCCTCTCCAACTGGAGTTCCACGCCGACCGTCACGTCACCCGGTGGCGTCCCCTCGTGCAGTGGCTGCTCGCGATCCCCCACCTGTTGATCGTCTGGGCCCTGCGCAGCCTCCGCCAGGTCCTGACATTGATCAGTCTTTTCGCGGTGCTGTTCACGAAGCGCATCCCACGACCGCTCTTCGACGTCATCGTCATGACCTACCGCTACGAATGGAGGGCCATGAGCTTCGTCGTCTTCATGCACCAGGACTACCCCCCGTTCGACTTCGACCTCTCCTCCGAGGACGACGGGGTGGAGCCCCACACGTCGCTGCGTTTGACTTATCCCGAGCACCTCGAGAGGTGGAAGCCGCTGTACAAGTGGTTCCTGGCCATTCCTCAGTACTTCGTGTTGGCTGGCCTCGCCATCGCGGTGTGCCTCGGCATCGTCGTCGGCTTCTTCGCTGTGCTCGTCACCGGGGAGTACCCGGAAGGGATCCGGGACTTCATCGTCAGCTCCTACCGCTACGCGCTCCGGGTGGAGGCCTACGTCGGCTTCCTCACCGATCGCTACCCGCCCTTCAACCTCGCCGCTTGAGGCGAGTGGGCCGGTAGATCGTTGTATCGACCCACGATCGGCCCGACGCCATTGGCGATGGAGTCGGGCCGATCAGCGCGCCCGCTGCCAGGCCGCATTGGCCAAGGTCAGTTCAAGTGCCATGGGTCTGCCGCACCACCGGCCGCTCCGACAGCTGATCGTGTTCCGCATAATCCGCCCGGGTCGGATCTCCGCGCCATCCTCGATCTGGTCGGTGACCGGGTCGACCATGCGGTCGAGCGGCTCGTCCTTGTTGGCCACGTGGTCGTACAGAGACATCGCCTCGACCCCGACGACATCGCCGAGCTTGCACATGCTGAGCGCGGCGATCCCGCTCTCCAAGGCGACGGCGCGCCCAGTACCCGTTCCCAGGTCAGCACCGTAGAGCCCTTGGTGGGCTCGCCGGGGCGAGCGAAGATAGGGCGGGTCAATCGAGCGTCGCGGTTGGTAACTCCAGTAGCGCTCCCGTTGACCGGTTGGCACAATTGGTGGGCTC
>JBKQMB010000059.1:0-3357 GCA_052326605.1 Acidimicrobiales bacterium
GGTCGTCGGTCTTGGGTGCACCCGACAGCACAGTCGGGACAAGACAACGACCGGTGGATGGTCACCTAGCTTCGAAGGAAGAAGTTCCTGTTCAAAGCATCACTCACCTATCCGCGCGGCCAGTAAGCGAGCGCGCCCATCCGGCAAGTCGATTGCCTTCGGTACGCTATTGCCATGTGGGAGTTCACCGGACGCTCGGCGTGACGGGTCGGAAGGCGACCGAGCCCCCTTTGGCTGGACAGGACGACGAGTCACCGCTCACCGAGCAGGAGTTCCGCGAGATCTACGCCAAGGTTCCACGTCTCACCGTTGAGGTCGTTGTCCAGAGTCCTCTCGGCATCCTCCTCACGAAACGCGCTGCGGGGCCGTGTTCGGGACTGTGGCACATCCCTGGTGGCACGGTGCGCTTTGGCGAGCCGTTGGTCAGCGCAGTTAGCAGGGTCGCAGGTACCGAACTCGGCCTGGAGCTCGAGGTGGGGTCACTCCTCGGCTACATCGAGTATCCGAGCCACTACCTCAACGGATTGGACTCTCCCGTCGGACTGGCATTCTTCTGCAATGTAAGCCATGACCAGGTGGCCGATACCGGCCTCGCACGGACGTGGTTCACGCGGCCACCTGACCCCATGCACGTGGAGCAGGTCGACTTCCTTACCGCGCACGGCCTGCTGATCTCAGACCGGTAGCGGCGGCAGGTCGACTTGGACTGAGTGCCTCCGAGCCGGGTGTTGGTTGTCCGACCGGGCAAGGACGCCGTTCGCTCTACGTCGAGTTGTCGGGGTTCGCCGGGGAAATGCACGTTCCGTTTTCGGGCCCCGCGATACAGGTCCGACGGCTACCTGACCTCGTACGGCATCAAGTCACCTTCGTGGTCCGATCAAGCGGTGAGGGGCCGTCTGCCACCCCTTTCGGCGTGCGCCCCACCATGTTGTGCGCTGACGACTGGCTCGCCAGCGGCACGTAGTCGCAGGCCGCTCTGACATTCGGCTTGATACCGGGGGGGGTATCATGTTACGGTTATCAATACCCCCCCAGGTATCCGTGCATGCGCTCCTCCTTCCAAGTGCGGGTGCCGGTTTGATCAAAGGATTGCTCCCCCATGACAGCGACCCGAGGTACCGGTCTTGACTCACCGCATGTGTCGGCAAGAACCGAAGTCGGGGACCAGTCGGCCGGGTCCCGGGACAGCGTTCATGGACACGTCGACACGGTCCATGCAAGCCGTTCCAGTCCGTTCGCCCGACTCGGCGCCTGGGCCGCCACTCACTTCCGGAGGGTGCTCATCGCATGGCTCCTGGTGCTCCTCGTTTTCGGATTCTTCGCCGTCCACGTCGAGAACGCGCTCGCCGGTGCTGGGTGGCAGGCCTCCAACAGCCAGTCCGTCGCAGCCCGGGCGGTCATCGAGAAGGACTTCTCGGGCCTCGGTGCCACCGGGCTCCAGGTCGTCATCGTCGACCACCACGGTCCGATCGCGTCGGACCCCCAGGCCCAGGCCGTCGTGGCCAAGTCGACCAAAGTGCTCCGGAACGATCCGCGGGTGTCCACCGTGGTCCCACCCCAGGCCGGAGTCTCGATCTCGCGGGACGGACGTACGGCGATCATCACTGCCGGATCAGCTGCGGATTCCAACAAGATGGTGCAGGCGGCCGACGCGGTGGAGCCGAAGCTGGCGGCTCTGTCCTCGTCCGGCGTCAGTGTGACCCTGACCGGTGACAGTGCCTTGTGGGCCGACTTCAATACGGCGAACCGGTCGGCCATGCTCCGGTCGGAGATGCTGTCCTGGCCGGTGACGATCATCATCCTCGTGATCGCCTTCGGGAGCCTGGTGGCCGCCGGATTGCCGCTGCTACTCACGATGGCCGGTCTGCTGGTCGCCGCCGGTGCGCTGGTCATCACGACGAAGTTCACGCCGGTCTCCATCTGGGCGCTCAACTTCGCCCTCATGTTCGCCCTCGCCCTGGGGATCGATTACGCCCTCTTCCTGGTCATGCGCTTCCGCTCCGCTCTCGAGCGTCGGGGCGCCGAACCAGGCGACCGCGAGGCCATCGTGGCGTCCGTGGCCGAAACGGTCGACACCGCAGGCAAGGCCGTGGCCTTCAGCGCACTCACCGTGCTGGCCTCGCTGGCTGCCATCCTCATCGTGCCGAGCCCGGCGTTCCGCTCCATGGCCTTCGGAATCATGCTGTCTGTCGTGGCGGTGCTGGCCGCCACCCTCACCCTCCTGCCGGCGGTCCTCGGCAAGCTCGGGACCAACATCAACAAGGGCAAGATACGGCTGCGCCGGGGGCCTCGGCCCGAAGGTGAGGGCCCGCTCGACCGGATGCTGCACTCCTGGGGGAAGTTCCTGTGGCGCCACCCGTTCCCGGCCGGGGCTGCGGCCCTTGTTCTGCTGCTCCTGGCCGCCGCGCCGATCATCGGAATGCGGACCAACATGCCCTCGATCACCATCGTGCCGCCCAGCGCCAACGCCCGGGTCGGCTACTTCCAGGTGACCGATGCATTCGGGCCGGGAGCCCCAGGCACCCTCCAGGTGGTTGTGCCCGAAGGTGAACAGGCACAGGCGATGGTCACCCTCGCCCACACGTCCGGGGTGGCCGGTGTCGTCCCGGGGCCGACCAACGCCGGATGGACCCTCGACCAGGTGGTCCCGACCACCGGGCCCTCGACGACCACGACGGGCGCCACCATCGACCACCTCCGTCAGGTGCTTCCGGCCGGGACGCTGATCGGCGGTGCGGCGGCGGAGAACCACGACCTCCAACAGTCGTTGGCGTCCGACACGCCGATCGTCCTCGCCATCCTGGGCGTCCTCGGCTTCCTGCTGCTCCTGATCGCCCTCGGCGCTCCGCTGATCGCCGCCATGGGCGTGCTGATCACTGCCCTGTCAGTGGCTGGAGCCTTCGGGATCGGGAGGCTCATCTTCCAGAACGGCTTCCTGTCCGGACCGCTCGGGTTCCAGCCTCAGGGCTTCATCGACGCCTGGGCGCCCCTGTTCTTCGGAGCCATGGTCTTCGGGGTGGCCATGGACTACACCCTGTTCATGCTCTCTGCCGCCAAGGAGCGCTACGAGACGCATCCGGATCCCGAGCACGCCATGGTCGGTTCGATGCGCACGTCAGGACGGGTCGTGCTCTCAGCGGCCGCAGTCATGATCGCCGTTTTCTTAACCTTTGCCCTCTCTGGACCGCTGGCCCCCAAGGAAATGGGCGTGATCTTGGCCATCGCCGTCGCGCTCGATGCCCTCGTCGTGCGCCTGGTGTTGCTGCCGGTCGTGCTGCGGCTGAGCGGGCACGGGGCCTGGCACCAGCCGAAGTGGCTCGGACGGATCCTGCCCAGGGTGAAGTTCTCACACTGAGC
>JBKQMB010000060.1:0-58368 GCA_052326605.1 Acidimicrobiales bacterium
AACACTGGCGGCGATCCCTTCGAGCGCCGAGCGCTCCTTCTTGGTCAGCGGGAGTGGTGGAGCAGGAGGTCGGGCCATACGAAGACCGTACCACTATCGCGCGTCTATTTACGTGTCACTACACTAGCCCTTGTTGGCGCCGTGGGTGCGCACGAAGTCGTTCACCGCGTAGTAGGCGTCGATCGATTCTCCGGCGTCGCCCCAGAAGCCCTCGAGGATGTCGTAGGCCATGGCCCCCTGGGAGATGTAGTAGTTGTTCACGTCGGTGATCTCGAGCTCCCCGCGGCCGGACGGCACCAGGGCGGGGATGACCTCGAACACATGGGAGTCGTAGCAGTAGATGCCGGTGACGCCGAACCTGGAGGGCGGGTGCTCGGGCTTCTCGACGATGCCAATCACCCGCTGGTCCTCGTCGAAGGCGGGCACGCCGAGGTGGCGGAGGTGCTCGACCTCCTCCACCGGGGTGAGCAGGATCCGGGCACCCCGGGGGTCCGCCCGGAAGGCATCGACCATCGGCTTGATCGAGCGCTCGACGATGTTGTCCGCCAGCATCACCAGCACCGGCTCGCCGTCGACGAACCTGGCCGCCAACCCCAGGGCCTCGGCGATGCCGCCGGGGTTCTCCTGGTATCCGTAGCTGAGGCGGTCGATCCCGAACTCGTGGCCGTTGCCCAGCAGGCGCAGGAACTCGCCGGCGTGGGTGCCACCAGTGACGAGCATGATCTCGGTGATGTCGGCTTCGACCAGGGCTTCGATGGCCCAGTTGATCATGGGTCGGTCGTAGATCGGCAACAGGTGCTTGTTGGTGATCCGGGTCAGCGGATGCAGACGTGAGCCGGTCCCACCGGCGAGGATGACACCCTTCATCCGGCGTAGCCTAGGCGCAGCGGCACCCCGGGCGGCTTCCCGCTCCCCCGTCCTCCGGTGCCCGTTGGACCGGGCGGCCGCGGCGTACCCGGCGGGAGCCCCCGACTCAGCGGAATGGCCCCTGGGCCACCTCGGCCAGGACGGCATCAGCCAGACGGGGCCAGGCCCGTGCCGACCACAGCCCGAACGGGCGGTCGCTGAGGCCGCCGCAGAGCACGCCGGCCACCGGGTCCACCCATAGGAACGAGCCGGTCCGGCCGAAATGCCCGAACGTCTCCGGTGAGTTGGTGGTGCCGGTCCAGTGCGGATGTTTCCGTCCGCGGATCTCCACGCCGAGCCCCCAGTCGTCGTCATCGAACTGCTGGAAGCCCGGGAGCACGCCGCCCAGGCCCGGGAACTGGACCGAGATCGCCTGGCGGTGGGTCTCGGGGCTGATGAGCGCGGGTGCGGCCAGCTCGCGTCCCAGTGCCATCAGGTCCGACAGCGGACCCGACAGGCCGGCGGCAGCGGCGCCGGCGAGCGCGTCCGGCTCGAGCGTGGTGCCCGCCATTCCCAGCGGCTCGAGCACTCCCAGGGAGAGGTAGTCGCCGAACGCCATTCCGGACCGCTCCTCGATGAGGTCGGCCAGCACCAGGTAGCCGGCATTCGAGTAGATCCGGCCGGACCCCGGTGGGGCGACGGGTGGACCCGGGTCGAGGCCGAGGCCGGACGCATGGGCCAGCAGGTGACGCACCGTGGACCCGGGTGGACCTGCCGGGTCGTCCAGTGAGAGCGTGCCCTCCTCGGAGGCGACCAATACGGCGAGGGCGGTGGCCGGCTTGGTCACCGAGGCCCAGCGGAACCGCTCGTCGAGCGGTCCGATGATCCCCACGACCACCCACGTCCCCCCTTCCGGCGCCGTGGGGTCGATGGCCATCACGCCGACCGCAGCCCGCTCCACCGGCCAATCGGCAACCAGCTCCAAGGCGTTCATCCCCGCACCACAGTAGGGGAAGGTGCCGCATACCCTCTGACCACGCGCCGCTGAATGTGCGACGGAGAGCTCCGAGCACCCCGACGGCATATCCGGGACGACGTCCTGCGGTCGGGTCGGGCCCGTCGACCCGAAGGCCGGGGACGGGTGAGCGGTCAGACGTCGAGAAAGCGCCGCACGGCGAAGGCCGAGCCCACCACGCCCACGCCGACGCCGACCAGCACCACGAGGATGCAGGTGCCCGCCACTTCCCATCCGCCCAGCGACATCTGGGCGATGATGTTCCCCTGGTTGGCCGCCGTCTTGGGGGTGTTCAGTCCGATGCCCCAGTAGAGGGCGAGGACCACCAGCACCGCCACCCCGGCCCCCAGCAACCCCTGGATCAGGCCCTCGGCCATGAAGGGCAGCCGGATGAACCAGTTGGTGGCGCCGACCAGCTTCATCACCGAGACCTCGCGTCGACGGGCGAAGATGGCCATACGGATGGTGTTGAGGATGAGCACCGACGCCGACAGCAGCAGTACCACCGCCACCGACAGGAAGACCCACTGCAGTATCCGGATCACGCTCTGCATCGTCTTGATCTGCTGGCTGGGGTACTTGACGTCGAACACGCCCGGCTTGCCGATGAACTCCTGGTAGACCGCGGTCGCCTGCGACGGGTCGTTGAGTACGCACCGGTACGACGACGGGTAGTCCGACAGCGTGGTTGCTGCGAACTCGTCGGCCGGCTCGATGGTCCTCGCCTCGTTGAAGTCGTAGGACTGGCTGCGGAAGACGCAGGACTTCACGTAGGGGGACTGGATCAGCTGGGTCCCGATGGACTTGGTGAGCGGGACCGGTGCGTTCGGCTTGACGAAGACGATCGTCTGCACGCCGTCCTGCCAGCGCACGGTGGCTTTGGACGCTCCCTGCTTGAGCAGCAGAGCCGATCCCACCAGGGCCAGCGAGACGGCGACCGTGAGGATGGCGGCGGCCGTCATCAGGCGGTTTCGCCACAGGTTGGTGGCGGCCTCCCGTGAGACGTAGCCGGCGGAGACGGGCATCAGGCGCGGGCGGCGAAGCCGTCGGGGAGCTCGTCGGCCGTGGCTCCGGTCGATCCGTTCTCCACGGGTAATCCAGTTGGCGTACCGGCCCCGGCGGCGGCGGTGGCGCTGTCGATGCCGTACACACCGTGGGCCTGGTCGCGCACGAGCAAGCCTCGGTCGAGCTCGATGACCCGCCGTCGCATCTGGTCGACCATGCCGGCGTCGTGGGTGGCGACGATCACCGTGGTGCCGGTGCGGTTGATGCGATCGAGCAGCCGCATGATCCCGAGGCTGGTGGTCGGGTCGAGGTTTCCCGTGGGCTCGTCGGCCAGCAGAATCAAGGGGCGGTTGACGAAGGCCCGGGCCACCGCCACCCGTTGCTGCTCGCCGCCGGAGAGCTCGTGGGGGAGGTTGCTGCGCTTCTTGGCCAGTCCGACCAGATCGAGCACCTGGGGGACCTGGGAGGCGATGACATGCTTGGGTCGGCCGATGACCTCCAGTGCGAAGGCGACGTTTTCGAACACGGTCTTGTTGGGCAGGAGGCGGAAGTCCTGGAACACGCAGCCGATGTTGCGGCGCAGGTAGGGGATCCGCCACTTGGCCAGGTGCCCGATCTCCTTGCCGGCCTCCCAGATCCGCCCCGAGTCGGGCATCTCCTCGCGCAGCAACAGCCGGATGAAGGTGGTCTTGCCCGATCCGGAGGGGCCGACCAGGAAGACGAACTCACCCTTGTCGATCTCGATGCTGCAGTCGTTGAGTGCAACGGTCGAGCCCTTGTACGTCTTGGTGACGTTCTGGAATGTGATCATCGGCGCAGTGTCACAGTTGGAGAGGGAGCGGACGGAACGAAGAATCCACTTCCGCCCATGCTACTCCCCGGCAACGCGAAAGTTGGTTCAACCCTTCTGACCTCCGCTCGCGCAGTGGTCGGCCGCGACGGGCCCGTCAGTGGCCGCCGCGACGCCGCTCCGCGCCACGCCGCAGCTCGGCTTCGATGAACATGTCGAGATCTCCGTCAAGCACCGCCTCGACATTGCCGGTCTCCGCGTTGTTCCGCAGGTCCTTGACCAACTGATACGGAGCCAACACGTAGGAGCGGATCTGATTGCCCCATGCATTGTCGGTGCGATCACCCGACAGCTGGTCGAGGGTCGCCTGATGCTCGGCCCGTTGCCGCTCTGCGAGCTTGGCCCCGAGCACCTGCATCGCCTTGGCCTTGTTCTGGTGCTGACTTCGCTGGTTCTGGCAGGACACCACGATGCCGGTGGGGAGGTGGGTGAGGCGGACCGCCGAGTCCGTCTTGTTGACGTGTTGACCACCGGCGCCCGACGAACGGTACGTGTCGATGCGGAGATCCTTCTCGTCGATCTCCACTTCGCCGGACACGTCCTCGAGGAACGGAACGACGTCGAGTGAGGCGAAGCTTGTCTGCCGCCGGTGCTGCGCATCGAACGGTGAGATGCGCACCAGACGGTGCACGCCCCGCTCGGCGGCCAGCAGTCCGAACGCATACCGGCCCTTGACGATGAAGGTGGCCGACAACAGTCCGGCCTCCTGCCCCGGGGTCGCCTCCTCCACCTCGATGTCGAAGCCGCGCCGCTCCGCCCAACGGGTGTACATACGCAGCATCATCTCCGCCCAGTCCTGCGCGTCCGTGCCTCCCGCACCGGCATGGATCTCGGCAACCGCGTCGCCATCGTCGTAGTCGCCGGCGAACAGTGCCCGCAGCTCAAGTGCCCCGAGACGGCGGTCGAGGTCGGCCAGCACCTCCTCGACCTCGGGGCGCAGGGAGTCGTCCCCCTCCTCCTCGATCAACTCGTTGAGCGTCTCGGCGTCGGACAGCCGCTCGGTCAGGCCGGTCATCAGATCGATGTCCTCGGCAACCCGGCCGAGTTCGGTGGTGACCGCCCGCGCATGGTCGGCATCGTCCCAGAGGCCGGGCTCGGAGGCCGCCCGCTCGAGCTCGATGCGGCGCTCGGTGAGGCGGTCGACGGCCAGGAAGTGCCCGGCCTCACCGAGGCGCTCGGCCAGCGACGCCAGGGCATCGCGAAGATCGACGCGTTCGGGCGCGGCGTCCCCGCGCCGGGGACCATCGGACGACGCCATCTCAGTTGGCGCCGTGGCAGAACTTGAACTTCTTGCCGCTCCCGCACCAGCAGGGGTCGTTGCGCCCGAGCTTCTCCCGTTCGGACTTCACCACCGGGAGCTGGGTCTCGCCGTCGTCGGCCAAGCGGTTGGTCACGCCGACCGGGGCACTGCCGGCGCCGTTCCCCCCCGACATGCCGGCAATGGCTGCGGCCTGCTCGATCTCCTCGGGCGTGGCGGCGGCGAACGCGGCGGAGATGGCGCTGTCGCCCTGCACCGGGTCGTCGGCGGCGACATAGCTGGCCTGGGCGAGGTCGGGTTCGGCCGTCTGCTCGGTCAGCACCTGGACGTGGAACACGTACCGCAGGTAGTCGTCGTTGATGGCGTCCATGAGTTTGCCGAACATGGCGAACCCCTCGCGTTGCCAGGCAACCAGCGGGTCCTGATTGCCCATGGCCCGCAGGTTGATCCCCTCGCGCAGGTAGTCCATCTCGGCCAGGTGGTCCTGCCACCGTTGGTCGATGATCTGGAGCATGATGTCGCGCTCGAGCTGCCGGGCCGTCTCGGGACCACCGGGGATGGTCTCGTCGCGCTCGGCGTAGAGCTCGAGGGCCTCGGTGACGATGCTCTCGGTGACCTGGCCCACCGTGGAGGCCTCGGTGAAGTCGTCGGCCACGAATTTGGTCGGGTAGTACTGAGTGATCTCGTTGATCAGACGGGGGAGGTCCCACTCCTCGGGGTAGTCGGACGGGAGCGACGAGGCGGCCACCGCCGTGATGGTGGACTCGAGCATCTCGATGGTGTCGTCGTGCAGGTCCTCGCCTTCGATGATCTGATAGCGGCGGCCGTAGATCACCTTGCGCTGCTCGTTCATCACGTCGTCGTACTTGAGCACGTCCTTGCGGGACTCGGCGTTACGGCCCTCGACGGTGTTCTGCGCCCGCTCGATGGCCTTGGTGACCATCTTCGCCTCGATCGGCACGTCGTCGGGAAGGGCACGCCCCATCACCCAGTTCATCGCCCCGGTGGCGAACAGGCGCATCAGGTCGTCTTCGAGGGACAGGAAGAACCGGCTCTCCCCCGGGTCGCCCTGCCGACCCGAACGGCCCCGCAGCTGGTTGTCGATCCGGCGGCTCTCGTGGCGCTCGCTACCCAGGACGTAGAGCCCGCCGAGCGCGCGGACCTCCTCGCCCTCGTGCTCGCAGATGGCCTCGAACTCCTTCTGGAGGCGCTGCAGCTCCGCGGCTCCCTCCTCGGTGGCGAGGTCGACCCCCTTGGCGGTGGACTCGCGTTGGGCGAGTCCCTCGGGATTGCCGCCGAGGATGATGTCCACCCCGCGACCGGCCATGTTGGTGGCGACGGTCACGCCCCCGACCCGGCCCGCCTGGGCCACGATCTCCGCCTCACGGAAGTGCTGCTTGGCATTGAGCACCTCGTGGGGGATGCCCCGCTTCTCGAGCAGGCGCGAGAGATGCTCCGACTTGGACACCGATGCGGTGCCCACCAGCACCGGTTGGCCCGTGGCATGGCGCTCGGCGATGTCGTCGACCACCGCGCCGAACTTGGCATCCTCCGTCTTGTAGATGAGGTCCGGCTGGTCGGCCCGGACGAGTGGCTTGTTGGGAGGGATCGGGACCACCGGGAGTTCGTAGGTGTTGGCGAACTCCGATGCCTCGGTTTCCGCCGTGCCGGTCATCCCCGAGAGCTTCGTGTAAAGCCGGAAGTAGTTCTGCAGGGTCACCGTCGCCCAGGTGTGGTTCTCCTCTTTGATCCGCACCCGCTCCTTGGCCTCGACCGCCTGATGGAGGCCGTCCGACCAGCGTCGCCCATCCAGCGTGCGCCCGGTGAACTCGTCAACGATCTTCACCTCTCCCTGGGCGACCAGGTAGTCCTTGTCCCGGCGGTACAACTCCTTGGCGTAGAGCGCCTGGGTGAGGTGGTGGACGTAGTTCACCGCCACCGCGTCGTAGAGGTTGCTGACGCCGAGCTGGCGCTCGACCTTTTCGATGCCGGCCTCGGTGGGGACGACGATCCGCTTCTCCTCGTCGACCTCGTAGTCGTCCTCGGCGCGCAGCGTCCGCACCACCCCGGCGAACTGGTAGTAGAGCTGGGCGGACTCGGCGGCGGGACCGGAGATGATCAGCGGGGTCCGGGCCTCGTCGATGAGGATCGAGTCCACTTCGTCGACGATGGCGAAGTGGTGGCCGCGCTGGACCATTGCGTCCTTGGAACGCGCCATGTTGTCACGCAGATAGTCGAAGCCGAACTCCGTGTTGGTGCCGTAGGTGACATCGGCCAAGTAGGACTCGCGCTTGGTTGCGGCATCGTCGATGTCGGGACCGACCCGGCCCACGGTCAGTCCGAGGAACCGGTGGAGTCGCCCCATCCATTCCGAGTCGCGGGTGGCCAGGTAGTCGTTGACGGTGACCACGTGGACACCGTTGCCCCGGAGCGCATTGAGGTACACCGGGAGCGTCGACACCAGGGTCTTGCCCTCACCGGTCTTCATCTCGGCGATCCACCCGAAGTGGAGGGCCATCCCCCCCATCAGCTGGACGTCGAAGTGGCGCTGGCCCAGCACCCGCCAGGCGCCCTCCCGCACTACGGCGAACGATTCGACCAGCAGGTCCTCTAGGCTCTCCCCCCGTTCGAGGCGCTCGCGGAACGCAGCGGTGCAGTCCCGGAGCTCTTCGTCGGAGCGGGCCTCCATCTCCGGCTCGAGGGCGTTCACCAGCGGCACCAGCTCGGACAGGCGACGGACCTTCTTGCCTTCGCCGGCGCGGAGGACTTTGGAGAACACGGTCATGGACCCATCACTCTACCGTCCGACGTGTTCCTGCTCGCCCCAACCCCAGCGCCCGTGCCGGCGCGGCCAAGGGCCGGCGGTCAGGCGGTGCGCACCCGCTGGTAGAGCATGGCCTCGGCGTTGGCCGGACGGTGGCGTGGCTGCGAACGCCCGACCACTCGGCCCTTGGTCTTCTCGAGCTGGTGCTCCAGCTTCTCGACGACCAGATCGACCGCGACCAGCGGCAGGCGGGCGGCAGCGTGCGCCCGAATGGTGAGTCCGTGTCCGCTCATGATGACCTCACAGCATTCGCGATCGGAGATCCTCGGGTTGCGCTCCTCGGAGAAGTGGACCTCGGCCCGGTCGAAGCCGGGACAACGGCAGCCGAGCCGGCCCACCTTCTCCTCGGTCAGTGCTCTGATCTCGTCGGACACGATCTTCCTGCCATGCGCGATTACGACGTCCACCTGTTCGCCTCCTTGATTGTGCTGCCTGGCACTACTGGGACTGGTCCCCGGTCCTCCTTGTCCATGGTCCGATCGTCCACTGTCGGGGTGTTATCGTGAGCTGCGGGCGGCTGACCTGGTCTTTGACCCCACACTCGCCTGCGGTGAGAGTTGCGGCCGGACTCCGGCGGCACCGACCGTCACCGGCGGTAGACCCTTCGGAGCCACTGATGGCACGCGTCACCTCATCTCCGCGCTCCCCCGAGAGCCGGGAGCAACGCGGGCAGGACTTACTCCTAAGCCGCACCATGCTCAGCAACCACGAGTTGCCTTACGTGGGTCGTTTCGCCTGCGACTGGCTTCGACTTGCAACCACAGACCCGCACACAGCTCACGGGGTGAAGTGTACGCCTGCGACGTCCGGAGTCCAGGGTCCGCGGGCCCGAGTTCATCAGGTTGCCACGGGGCCGTCATCCAATGGCAACACTGCTGTCAATCGGCGCCCGGACCGCGGTCGGAGGCCGTTCACCGCCTCGGGACACGCGAATCACCTGGTCAAGAAGGTGCTGCGCTCCCTGAATCCGCCTGAGGGGCAGTCGGGCCGGGCCGTGGCGAGGGCTCAGGCCCCGCCCTCGCCCAGCTTCCGCTTGATCTCGTCGAGCACGGGAACCGGCCCCGGGTCGATACCTTCGTTGCCGGCCATGTGGAGGGAGACGAAATCGCCCACCAGGGCCAGGTCGAACAGTTGGGCCAGGTCCCCTTCGCCTGCCGCCCGCACCTCGATGACATCGGCGACCACCTCGAGGAGGAGGTCGGCCACCAGGTCGAACCGGCGGCTCACCTGGGGGTGCTCGGCGTCGTGCCGGAGGTTGACCAGGGTGATCAGCTGCCTGGTCGCATCACCGTGCTGGCCCCAGCCGGCCACCTCGTTGTGGCAGAGCTCCGGGTAGACGTTGAAGAAGGCCGGGCACTTGGCGTTCTCGTTGATCTGCGCCTTCCAGCGCAGGGCGGCGGCCGCACCCAGGTCCTGGGAGCTGTGGATCAGCGGAATGGTCCGGCCGATCTGCCGGGCCAGCGCCTCGGCCCGGTTGCCCGGTCGGACCAGCTCGTCCCGACGGATCCGCAGCTGGTCGACGGCCTGGTCCACCCACTGGAGGGCGCCGGGGAACAGCCCGATCCGCTCCAACAGCACCAGCGGCGGGATGGCCATCGCACCCAGCGCGGCACGGGGCTGGGGAATGGTGCCCGGCACGGGGACCACGGGGACCGCCCACTCGCCGGCCAGCCGCACGAGCTCGCCGCCTCCGGCCACCACCACCAACGAGGCGCCCGCCTCGTAGGCGGCAGCAGCAGCCTCCAACGTCTCTTCGGTGTTCCCGGAGAACGACAGGGCGAAGACCAGGGAGCCGGTTCCCACGTAGTCGGGTGGCTCGTATCCCTTCACCACGGTCACCGGCACCGGCATGAACGGCGCCGCCACTGCCATCAGGACATCGCCGGCGATACCGCTGCCCCCCATGCCCAGCACCACGACGTTCTCCACCTGCTCGTGGTCGGGGAGGTCTCCGATGTCCCGCGTTGCGGCCACCGCCGTCTCCACCTGCTCGGGAAGCCCGGTCGTGGCGCCCCACAGGTCCAAGGAGTCGACCGGCAACGGAGCCGACGAGGCGGAAGGCCCGCCTCCACCGAGCTCGGAGCCGGTCACGCCCCCGCTGCCCCGCCGGTGGACCGGGCGCCCCCTGCCTCGGCCTTGGCCATCAGGCGGGCATGCTCAGTGGCATCGACCGCGGTGGCCTCGTCGATCAACATCACCGGAATGCCGTCCCGCACCTCGTAGCTCCGATGGAGGCGCGGGTTGTAAAGCCGGTCCTCGTCGGCGAAGTACAGCAGCGGCCCCTTGTCCTCCGGGCACGCCAGCACATCGATCAGCAGGGGGTCGAGCGTCATGTTGCGTTCCTCTCTCGTTGCTCCATGATGGCCCATCGATCCGCGACGTGAGTCAGGGTCGTCCATGGTGGACCCGATGCCCGGCGGTCAGGCGCCGAGCAGCCTGGCTATGGCGCCTTCGACCTCGGCCACATGCCGGGCACAGGACTCCTCGTCCGATGCCTCGACGTTCAGGCGGAGGAGAGGCTCCGTGTTCGATGGGCGCAGGTTGTACCACCAGTCCCCCCGGTCGACGGTGAGCCCGTCCAGGCGGTCGGCCGTCCCGAGCGCGCCACCGGCCGCCTCCACCTCGGCCGCCAGCAGCTCGACGATTCCGGCGGGGTCGTCCACCACCGTGTTGATCTCCCCCGAGTCCGCATAGCGCTTGAAGGGCGCCAGAAGTTCGGAGAGCGGCTTGCCCGTCACGCTCAGGAGCTCGAGGACCAGTATGGCGGCAATGATCCCAGAGTCGGCCCGGTAGTTCTCGCGGAAGTAGTAGTGGCCCGAGTGCTCGCCGCCGAAGACCGCTCCCGTCTCGGCCATCACCTGTTTGATGTAGCTGTGCCCCACCTTGGTGCGGATCCCCACACCACCCTTCTCGGCGATGACCTCGGGCACCACCCGCGAGCAGATGCAGTTGTAGAGCACCGTCGACCCCGGGTGCTTGTCGAGCAGCGAGGCAGCCACGAGGGCGGTGGTCAGCGAGCCCGAGACCGGCTCGGCATGCTCGTCCACAAGGAATACCCGGTCGGCATCGCCGTCGAAGGCCAGGCCGATGTCGGCCCCGGTGTCGAGGACGACCCGCTGCAGATCCACCAGATTGTCGGGCTGGATGGGGTCGGCGGGGTGGTTGGGGAAGTTCCCGTCGAGCTCGGGGAAGAGGATCTCCACCTCGAAGGGCAGTCCCTCGAAGACCTTCGGGGCGACCAACCCTCCCATCCCGTTGGCGGTGTCCGCCACCACTCGCAGCGGGCGCAGGCTGTCCAGATCCACGAACGACCGGACGTGATCGGCGTAGGCGTCGAGGACGGACCGCTCCTCGATCGGGCCCATCTGCCCGGGGTCGAGCTCCGGCGGACCGTTGACCGACCACTCGTCGAGCACCGACTCGGCCGTCGCCTGGATCTCAGCCAGCCCGGTGTCCAGCCCGATCGGCCGGGCGCCGGCCTGGCAGAGCTTGAGCCCGTTGTACCGCGCCGGATTGTGGGAAGCCGTGAACATCGCGCCGGGCGCATCGAGGCTGCCGGCGGCGAAGTAGAGCAGGTCGGTCGAGGCGAGACCGAGGTCGATGACGCCGGTTCCCTCGGACCGGACCCCGTCGGCGAACGCTGCTGCGAGCTCGGCCCCCGACTCCCGCATGTCCCGTGCCACCAGCAGGATGGGAGCGCCGGTGAACCGCGCCACCGCCACACCGATGGCGCGGAATTGGAGTGCATTGAGGTCGTCGGGGACGACACCGCGGATGTCGTAGGCCTTGAAGACAGCGGAGAGTGAGGTCATGGCCGGGCCATCCTAGGTCAGCCCTCCTGCTCCCATCGGTGCGAAGGAGGGCTGACCGTCGAAGGGAATCCCCGGATCGAGGACGACCGGGTCGGGCGCCAATGTGGCAGGATCGCACCGTGACGAGATCGACCATCGGCAGGTGGGCCAGGAGACTGGCAGCGCCGCTGGCAGTGGGGGCAGTCGCCCTCGCGGCCCTCTCGGTCACCGCGGTGGCCGCGCCCGGCGGGAGGGCGGCCCTCCCGAGGACCGATCCTTCGTCGGGGCCGATCAGCCTCCACCCCATCGTCGGTTCTGCGGTCGACGGGGCGACGGGGGGCTACTGGTTGGTGGCATCGGACGGGGGGGTCTTCGCGTTCGGCGCCCCCTTCTTGGGCTCGACCGGCGCCATCTCATTGGTGGCACCGATCGTGGGCATGGCCGCCACACCCGACGGCGGCGGCTACTGGTTGGTCGCCTCCGACGGTGGCGTGTTCGCCTTCGGCGACGCGCCCTTCCTCGGCTCCATGGGCGGTCGACCCCTCAATCGCGGAATCGTCGGCATGGCCGCCACGGCCGACGGCGGCGGCTACTGGTTCACGGCTGCCGACGGTGGCGTGTTCGCCTTTGGCGACGCGCCCTACTCCGGCTCGACCGGCGGGATCGTCCTCCGCTCGCCGGTGGTCGGTATGCAGGCCGATCCGGCCGGTACCGGCTACTGGCTGGTGGCCGGCGACGGCGGGGTGTTCGCCTTCGGGGCGCCCTTCGAGGGTTCGGCCGTCGGAGACCTGAAACGGGCGGCGGTCGGCCTGAACGCCGGTGGGGGGCCCGGCTATCGGATCGTCTCCGCCAACGGGGTGGTGTCCGTCTACGGCGGGGCGTCGTTCCTGGGATCGGTCACCGTGCCGCCGATGGCGGGCGAGGTCGTGGCCATCGACCCGGGTCACGACGGCGGCAACGGCGGCGACCCCGGCTTCATCAACCAACCGATCGACGGGGGCGGCTTCACCGAGACGTGCGACACAGCCGGGACGCAGACGGCGGGGGGCTACACCGAGCACGCCTTCAACTTCGACGTGGCCACCCGCCTCGATACCGTCCTCGCCTCCGAGGGGGCGACCGTGGTCATGACGCGGGCCACCGATAACGGCGTGGGTCCGTGCGTGAACACCCGGGCGGCCATCGGCAACGACGCCCACGCCGACGCAGCCATCTCCATCCATGCCGACGGCGGTCCGGTGACCGGCCGGGGCTTCGACGTGATCGCACCGGCCCCCGTGGTCAGCTCCATAAGCAACAACACGGCCATCGTGCCGGCGTCGGCACAACTGGCCACCGAGGTGCGTTCCGCATTCGCCGCCGACACCGGGGAAACCCCGTCGGACTACTCGGGCAGCAACGGCGTCGACGTGAGGAACAACCTTGGGGGGCTCAACCTGTCGACGGTCCCCAAGGTGCTGATCGAGTGCGCCAACATGCAGAACCCGACCGATGCCGCCCTGACCGAATCTGCCCAGTGGCGCCAGCGGGCCGCCCAGGGCCTCGCTGACGGCATCACCGCGTTCCTCGAGGCCCAACAGATCCCCTGACCGGCCCGCAGCAGGCCTACTCGCTCGACCCCTCGGCCAGCATCCTGGTGACGTCCTCGGCCATGGCGTTGCACAGCTCGGTCAGGAGCTGCATCCGGGCCATCAGCCCCTCGGTGGCGAGGAGCCGTTGGAGGTCCAGCGCGTTCAACGGCGCCATGTCGCAGAGCTGCCAGCCGACGTCCTCCTCGCAACCGGTGATCCGGAGGTTGTGCGGGAGGGCGGGGACGTCGCCCAGCTCCGAGAGGAGCGACCGCAGTCGCCGCACGGCGAACTCGGCTCCGGCCAGCGTGGTCCCGTCGGCGGCGGACACGTCGTCGGGGAGATCCGCCACCAGGGCCACCGGATAGGGGTCGTCGGGGAGCCACCGGTCGACCCGCACCCTGCGCACGCCGGTGGCCACCACCAGCAGGCGGCCGTCCCCCAGCTCGGCGACGTTGGCGATCCGGGCCACGGTGCCCACACCGACCCGCTGATCACCCCCTCCCACCTCCGAGCCGCGGGCGATCAGGACGACGCCGAACTCACCGTCGCCGTTCATGCAGTGGGCCATCAGCTCCCGGTACCGGTCCTCGAAGACATGCAGTGGGAGGCCGGCCTGGGGGAACAGCACCGTCGACAGCGGGAACATCCCCAGGGGAACGGTCATGCCCGGTGCACGCTCTCGGGGGCCCGCCGGCGACGCCGGGCGCGCCGTCCGGTGACGGCCAGGGCCACCGCCGCCGCCAGCGCCACGAGGGAGATGAGCTCCCCGGCCCAGTCCGCCGGGGACCTCCCGTAGTGCAGCGTCACGTCGTGGTTCGTCGGGACCACCACCATCAGATTCGGCGCCACACGCCAGGGACCGTCCGCCCCCGTCGCCTGCCAGTTCGGGAAGTACGACACCTTCACCTCGACCGGCGTCCCGATCCGATCGACATGGAAGGAGATGGAGCTGTCGGTCTGGGTGACCCCGGACACCACCGTGGCCGGCTCCGGCACCGCCGCCGGATGGGTGTCCCCCGTCGAGATGCGCTCCCAGGTCGCGGGGCCGTCGGCGGCGGGGACCACGTCCCAGCGGCTGGGCTGGTCGTACCAGCTGACCGCGGGACCCAACCAGCTTGACTGGCTGGGCTTCACGCCCTCCCAGACCACCGGCCGGTTGGCCAAGGGCTGCACCAGTGACGAGTCGCTGATCCGGTAGACCTTCCACGTCACGTCCAGCACCTCGCCGTTGTAGCTGGTGTCCCACGGGCCGCTCGAGGCCACCTCGGTGACATTGCGGTCGGCCGCGGCGGCCTGCTCCACGGTGCTCGACGAGGCCAGCAGGTAGCGGACGCCCAGTTGCTGGAGGTGCTCGATCCCGAGCGGGACGTCGAGCCCCCCGTACTGGATGGCCGGACTGGTAATGGCGTCCGACGGGTTGACCGACAGTTCGTTCTGGTTGATGAAGTGAAACGGGGTGGTCGAGGACGACTCGAACAGCAGGCCCTCCATCGAGTCGATGCACCCGTTGGTCCAGTAGGGCAGCAGCATCAGCGCCATCGTGGTGCCGAACCGGTTGAGGGACGGGTCGTACTCCCACATGGTCCGGCCACACCCCTGGCTCGCCCCGACACCCTTCATCATCTGGATCACGGCGTTGTACTCGGGGTAGTCGGGTTTCCGCTCGTACCCCGAGTAGTTCCAGGCCGCCCAGGCATTCGGTTGGTCGGCGCCCACCGTCACGCCGATCCTGCTCAACGCCGATGCCGGAAGCACGAGCGGCGGGACGACCGCCAGACATGCCGCAGCCAGCGCCACCAGCGGGCCCACCACCGCGCCCGGCGCGTTCCCGCCGGGGACCGGCCGCCGGAACCGGCTGATACGCATGCCCGGCTGCCACGGCATCCCCTGCACGGTGCCCAGCCGCTGGCGGATCACCAGCACCCACCGGCCGAGGCGCCCGCGGCGATGGAACCGCGCCACGGCGCCGATCGTCTCCGCCAGGGCGATACCCGCCATCAGGTACATGCAGAGGAACCAGAACGGCAGGAAGCGCACGTTGTACAACTTGCCGGCCGGGTCGAGGCAGACCATGGCCGCCGACAGAGACCCCATCACCGCGATGAACAGGGCCACCCGGTTCCGGCGCACGACCATGGCCACCAGGCCCACCACGTCGGCCGCCACCACCCATCGGGCCGACCCCGGGAAGAGCAGGTGGGGGAAGCCGAGGACCTTGGTGTACCCCATGTCGGTCGTGTACGACTGCTCGGCGGCGAAGGGGAGGAGCCACCACGCGGTCAGTCCGACGCCGACCGCGCCGGCCACCACCGACCAGAGGACACGACGCGACCACCGGCGGCCGGCGGCATGGGCGCTCCACCCCCGGTGGAAGAGCCGCACCAGGTCGGCGTCGAGCAGCAGCCAGACGACCGCTCCCGCCGCGGCAAAGATCGCAGGCAGCAGGTGGCACAGCAGGGTGACGGCGAAGAGCACCCCCGCCAGGGCCCGGTGCCGCCCTGTCCGCAGCCCCGAGGCCACCACCCCCAGGAAGAGGAGGGCGAACGACAGGCTGAGGGAGAACGAGTACTCACCGGCCAGTGTGGAGAGGAGGTTCCCGCCGTAGATGGAGAAGCTGGGTTCGAACAGGAAGGGCAGCGTGGCCGCGGCCAGGCACGCCGGCCCCGGGTCGCGCAGGCCGGCCTTCCGTCCGAATGCCCACGCCGACACCGGGAGAAGGACGGTCCCGAGCACCGTGACCAGCTTGAAGGCGATGTCGTAGCTGACCAGCGCGTTGAAGAGGACGGTGATCAGCCCGGGAAGCGGGAAGTAGAAGGTGTAGAGGGGGAACCCGTCATACCAGTCGGGATCCCATCCCGCCAGCTGCCCGTGGGTCAGGAGCTGGGACTTCAGGAACGCCGGCAGCATCACATGGGCCCCGGTGTCGCCCCCCGCCGTGGTGGTGTTGGCCAGCAGCAGCGAGGGGTGGAGCTGGCTGAGGGCGATCAGGGTGACGCCGGCCACCACCACGAAGTTGGTCCACCCCGGCCAGGTCGAGGGGCGCGTGAACCGCCACACCAGCGGGGAACCCTGTCGCGGCGGTGCCAGGCGCACCCCCCCTGGTACCGGGGCAGGTGGGGCGATGTCGACGGGAGCGCTCACCTCAGAACAGAACCCTGGTGCCGATGGCGAAAGGGGCCACGACGGCGGCCACGGCGACCAGGTTGAAGGAGGCGTGGGCGACCATGTCCATGCCGAGGCGCCCGGTGCGATAGGAGATGAACGACAGAATGATCCCGAAGGTGGCCAGGCCCAGGAGTTGGAGCGACTCGGCATGGGCCAGTCCGAAGAGGACGCCGGAGACGATGATCGCCAACGCCGGGCCGACCCACCGGCCGAGATCCCCGAACAACCGGGCGAGCGAGCGCAGGATCAGGCCGCGGAAGAATAGCTCCTCGAAGAACGGAGCCCCCACCACGGTGCAGATGCCGATCACGACGTAGCCCACGCCGTGCGACCCCCCCGTCAAGCGCTGGCTCGGGGCGTTGAACCGCTGATTGAAGTTGTGCACGTGCTGGGCGATGGGCAGGTACATCAACCCGACCAGGAACTGGCCACCGATGCCGATCGGGATGCCGATGAGGTCGATCCACCGGAACCGCAGGCCCATGTCCCGGACGAGGCTCTTGGTTCCCCGCACCGCGCTGGCCAACCACGCCCCACCGAAGAAGCCGGCCCACAGCCCGAGCAGGCTGGACACGACGTACCAAGTCGGGGGTTCAGTGAGGTGGGTGATGGCAGTGAGCGAGCCCAGGTGGCCGTTGACAGCCGCTATCGCCGTGATGAACAGGGCAGCGAAGACCTGGCCGGCCAGGAAGCCGAGGGCGGCGAAGAGCACCCACACCCACGCCGACCCGCGGGTCGAGGGGGATCCTCCGGTCGCCAACTGACGGTTGAGCGGCACATCCGGCCTGTGGTGGGCGGGTCCGGCGGCGACCTCCGCGGCGGACGGATCCGCGGCGGACGGGGGGGCAGGGAGCAGCGGACTTCCCGGGGCCCAGGGGGGAGGCGGCGGGGCCCAACCCGGAGGGGGGGCCCAGGGGGGAGGCGGCGGGGCCAAACCCGGAGGGGTACCGTCGGCGGCCGCGGCGGGACCCGTTCCCTCTTCGGACCGCTCGATCACCCTCCTACGATACCGACCGAACCCGGAGCGCAGACGGCAGCTCCGTGGACGACCCCGGGTGATGCGTCGAACGGGGCGCGGTGCGCATAGCATGTAAGGGTGACTCCGCCCAGCCCGAACTCGCCCAGCGGCCCGCCGGCCCCCCCGGGATCCGGGCAGGACGCCCCTGGGCAGAACAAGAACCGCCTGATCATCTACGCGGTCGTCATGGTGGCCGTCCTCTCGGTCTTCATCATCCCGAGCCTGCTGCACAAGACGAGCACCAACACCCTGACCTACAACACCTTCCTGAACGACGTCCACGGCAAGCAGGTCAAGACGGCAACCGTCGACCAGAGCTCCGGCGTGATCACCGGGACCCTGACCAACGGGTCCAGCTACACGGCCAACGGTCCCAACCCGGTCACGGACTCCGAGCTCGCCTCCCTCAAGCCGCTCGGATCCGACTACAAGCTGGTCACCTCGACCCCCAACCCCTTGATCTCGCTCCTGACCTGGATCCTCCCGCTGGCCCTCATCGTCGGCGTCTTCTTCTTCATCAGCCGGCGGGCCCAGGGTCAGATGGGGAGCATCATGTCCATCGGGCGTTCCAAGGCCAAGCTCTACTCGACCGAGCGCCCGTCGACCACCTTCGGGGACGTCGCCGGCTACGACGGGGTCAAACTCGAGATCAGCGAAGTGGTGGACTTCCTGAAGACGCCGGCGCGGTTCAAGGACATCGGTGCCCGCATTCCCAAGGGCATCCTCCTGGTCGGCCCGCCGGGGACGGGCAAGACGCTCCTGGCCCGGGCAGTGGCCGGGGAGGCCGGTGTTCCCTTCATGTCGGTCAGCGGCTCCGACTTCATGGAGATGTTCGTCGGTGTGGGCGCCAGCCGCGTGCGAGATCTGTTCGCCACGGCCCGCAAGCAGTCACCGGCCATCGTGTTCATCGACGAGATCGACTCCATCGGCCGTAAGCGGGGCGCTGGACTCGGTGGCGGGCACGACGAGCGTGAGCAGACATTGAACCAGCTGCTCTCGGAGATGGACGGGTTCGACCCGACCGAGGGCATCGTGGTCATGGCCGCCACCAACCGCCCCGACATCCTCGACGCCGCCATCCTGCGGCCGGGCCGCTTCGACCGCCAGATCGTGGTGCCGCTGCCGGACCTCGACGAGCGCCTGCCGATCCTCCAGGTGCACTGCAAGGACAAGCGGGTCGACTCCACGGTCGACCTGGGCAAGGTCGCCCGTGGCACCCCCGGGATGAGCGGCGCCGATCTGGCCAACCTGGTCAACGAAGCCGCACTCCACGCTGTCCGGAGGGGCTCCACCGAGATCCAGAACATCGACTTCGAAGCCTCCCGGGACCGCGTGCTCATGGGCCAGCGCCGCGAGAGCCTGGTCCTCTCCGGCGAAGAGAAGGAGCGGGTGGCCTTCCACGAAGGCGGGCATGCCGTGCTCGCCTACGTCCTGCCGGACGCCGACCCGGTGCACAAGGTGACCATCCTGCCCACCGGCATGGCACTCGGGGTGACCATGCAGCTCCCGATGGAGGAGCGCCACATCCATCCGCGCCAGCACATCGAGGACTCCCTGGCCGTCCGCATGGGTGGCAGGGCCGCGGAGCTGCTCGTCTACGGTGACCTCTCCACGGGGGCCAGCAACGACCTGGTCGGCAACACCGAGCTCGCCAGGAAGATGGTCCGCGAATGGGGCATGAGCGACCGGATCGGCCCCATGGCCTGGGGATCGCAGGGCCAGGTCTTCCTGGGCGAGGACCTGATGCACACCCGCGACTACTCCGAGCACACCAGCCAGATCATCGATGACGAGGTGGAGCTCATCCTCCGGGCCCAGGAGCAGCGTGCCCTCGAGGTCCTGGCCCGCCACCGGGGCGGCCTCGACGCCCTGGCCCGTGCCCTCCTGGACGAAGAGACCATCGACGGCGAGACGGTCGGGCGACTGGTGGACACCGCCTACGGGCGCCCGGTGCACGCCGAGGGAACCAAGACCGTTCCACCGATCTTCGTGGCCTCCCAGCACGGCCCCTCCGGCTCGGACGACGTCGACGGACCACCCGAGGGAGCGACCGCCGGTCCCGCCAACGGCGCGACTGGCGCCGACATGCCTCCGGTCGGCGCAGCAGAAGCGCCCGCCACCGGGCCCGAGTCGGGCGTCCCGGCCGACAGCGGGGTCTCCAACGCCGCCGCCCACACCGATCAACCAGGCGCGGTCCCCCAGGCCGATGCGGCCCCGTCCGCCGGTGCCGCCGGCACAGGGTCGCCGCCGTTGCCTCCCCCTCCCGCAGGGCAGTGGCCCCACGCGCCTTCGCCTTGGCCGCCCCCGCCGGCCCAGCAGGCTCCGGGGCACTGGCCCAAGCAGGCGCCCTGGCCGCCGCCACCGCCGCCCCCGGCCTCGCACTGACGGCTTCGCACTTGATACCGCCCCCGGCCTCGCACTGGACGTCCGCCACCCGGGGTGGTCTCGGCGGCGCTAGCCACCCAGGGCGAACCCGCTCGACGAGACCACCCCGGGTGCACCGGTGGGATCGTCGTCCTCTTCGACGTTGACCGGTTGCGAGGAGGTCACGGTGAACGGGGAGAGGCCCCCGACCTGATGAGTTCCGAGCACGGTCAACTCATGGGGGGCAACGGTGAACACTGCCAGGGGCTTCGGTGCTCCCAACGCGGTCACCACGACCTGCGACGGGGTGGAACCCGGGTTGGCCACCGCCAGGCTCTCGACGGTGGCGTTGGGCGCTCCGGGAGCATTGGCCACTCCCGGCCCGGGGACGAGCCAGTGGGTGTCCACGGTGACCGTTCCGGGAGAGGAGCCCCACACCGGGGTTGGCGCACCCGAGGCCGCCTCGACCGACCTGCCCACGACGACGGGCCCGGAGGCGTCGACGGTCACCGCATAGGGGATGCTCTGTGGCCATCCTGCTATGGCGGTGGCGTTGAAGACGGCCACCGAGAGCGCAGGGACCACCACCGATCGGGGAACGACCGTGGCGGAAGGCAGGCCCAGCGAGAACTTGGCCGTCACCGCGGACGAACCCCAGTTGGCTAGCGAGAAGCCCACCGTCGTCCCCGGCAGTGCCGTCGTCTGTGCGAACCGCCACGTGGTCGACGGCTCCGGCGAGCCGAGGCGGACCGACACTCCGCCGGCGGCTCCCGATGACCACTGTTGCAGCTCGTTGCCGACCACCGCCCCCGACTCAGCCGTCACCATGGTTCCGATGTTCGACTGGTTCTGGACGAAGTCGCCCACGTTCTCGACCACCAGCTGGCCCGCGGGGACTGTGAGGCCCTGATAGTCCTGAGGGGCGATCACGCCCGAGCCCGTCAGGAAGGAGACGTTGACCACGGCCTGGGATGCGGCCGGGTTGAAGAGCGAGAGCGTCAGGGTGTTGCCGGACGACGTCGAGCCTCCGGCGAAGGACCACTGGGAGGACACCTGCGTGGCGCAGGGCGCCGTGCTCCATCCGTTGGGACCGGATACGACCTGGTTGGCTGCCACTCCTCCGCCGGCGAACACGAATGACGTGGCGAAGCTGCCGACGGGCACCCCTTCGGCAGGATCGACGGCCTCGCTGCCTCGCGGTGGCACAGCGACCGTCCGACGCGCCTTCGGGAGCGCCCCATTGCCGGAAGGGGTACCGACGGTGGTCATCGTCCCGTCGACCGCCCGGGAGGTCGTGTTGGTCAGGTAGATGGTGGCGGCCACCGCCGTCCCCGTCCCTGCCGAGCAGAAAGCCGATGACGAGTGGGCACCGGCCGGCGCCAAGCCGACCCCGTCTGCGGCGCCCGGCGCCGGCGCTGCCGCTGGCGGCGGCACGATGGCAGCCACCACCGCCACCACCACCACGGTCGTCACCACCGCAACCACCGCCACCCACCGTTCCCGCATGGGTCGGGGAGAGTGGCGGCGAGCGACCCAGGCAGGGTCCGGCGGAGCCGCGGCGCCGGCCGCGTTTTCGTCGGGACCGGTCACGGCACCACCTCGGCGACGGGCGTCCCCCCCTCGCCCCGGGCGTCCTCGGGTGCCGACGGCGCATCGGCGCCCTCCCGACGACGACCGCCCGCCAACGGGCGCCAGCTCAGGCGGTGTCGCCGACGGCCGATGAGGGCGGCCGCCGCAAGGAGCCACCCGGCGATCGACAGGAAACAGGAGAGCGGCACCAGCAGACCGCCTTCGAAGCGGAGGGTGCTCGGGCCGGCAGCGTCCACCCGATAGCTCCCGGCCCACCCGAACGACGCCGCGCGCGGTGCCGGCGCGCCGGACGGCGCGAGCAGGCTCCAGCTGCCGGCCGGAGCGAGGGCGGTGAGCACGGTGCCCTTCGACAGCGGGCCGCGGTAGACGCGCGACGCCGCAGGGCCGGGCAGCACCGGTTGCGCACCAGGGACGATCTTCGAGCCGGGAGCGGCAGCCAGCACGTCGGGTCTGGTCGCGCTGACGGGGGTCACCCCTCCGGCCACCTCTGCCCGCTCGGGAATCCACGCGGCATTGTCGTAGACGGTGATCCCGGTCCCTGCGATGACCGGGATCAGGTCGAGCTGGCGGACCAGGGCGGGGGCAACGTCGGAGGGGGCGGGGTACTGCTGGGGGCTCTGCTCGCCGCTGATCTCGGGAGCGACCGAGGTGAGGAGCACCACGTAGCGGACTCCTGCAGGCGCCAGCATCTTGCCCAGCTGGTCGGTGCGGTCGGAACGGGCCAGGTCGACCGCGGATGCCAGGCCCGAGGCCGGGCCGGGGCCGGCCGCATTCCACAGCCACCGCGCATCGGGGCTGCCGTCCTCCGAAGTGGCGTAGGCGAGCCCGTCACCTGCGCTCCACGAACCCTGGTTGAGGGACCGCGGATCACCCAACCAGAGCACCCGGAAGGAGCCGGCAGCCGCCTTGGCCTGCATCCAGGCCACCGACTGGCCGAAGTCGTTGATCGGCAGGTCCCAACGCCCCGGTAGGGCGGAGACCATTGTCGGGATCGAGCCGAGTACCACCGCCCCGATCGCTACCACGGTCACCAACTGCCGCCACCCGAACTCGGCCCGTCGCAGGTCCACCTCGAAGGCGGCGATTCCGAGGCCGATCGACGCGGCGATGGCCACCGCTGCCGGACCCAACAGGACCAGAGGGTCGATGGCCAGGCTGCCGGTCCACCCCCGTCCGATAACCCAGGCCGCGAACCAGAAGACCAGGGCGATGGTCCAGAACCGCGCTGCCCATCGGAAGCGTGCCCCGCGGGCCAGGATCAGCGGCACCAGGGCCGCCACCGCGAATCCCCACGCCAGGGGCGATGCCCCGATCGGACCGACCGCGAACCGCAACAACGAGCCCCACGACGCGGCTTCCGATGTCGGTGTAGGCACACCGAACACGGCCACCGCCCCCCGTCCGGCCGACAACACGCCGATCAACCAGGGCAGGCAGATCACCCCGGCAGCCGCCGTGGCGCCGAGCGCCAGCCCGAGGGCTTGCCGACCGGAGCGCCAGCCGCGGTCGAAAATGGAGGAGACCACGAGGGCGACCGCCGCCAGCACCACCACCACGGCTGCCGCCGGGACGAAGGAGACCATGACCGCCTCCACCAGGCCGAGCGCCACGATGCTCCCGAGCCTCTTGTGGCGGCCGTTGAAGGCGGCCCACCGGCCCACTACCGACGGGGCCCGGGATCCGGCCTCCGGGCCACCGCTGTCGGCCAGGGGCGCCGCCGCTGCTCCGCCCGGAGCGGCGAAAGGCGCCCAGCCGGTGGCCCGGAACAGGAGCGCCAGCACCCAGGGCGCCCCTGCGTAGATGACCAGGGCGTCCCACCGCCCCAGTGCCATCGCGTCGTATGGGAGGGCCATGGCCAGGTACGCCAGGCCGGCCACCAACGCGGCCCGCTGCGATCCGAAGGGGCGGAGCAGGCGTACCACGCCCCAGACACCCAGCGGCACACAGGCGAAGACCAGCACCTTCTGGGCAAGTCCCATCGCCCCCAGGAGCACGGTGCCGACCAGGCCGGCCAGGGCCAGCGCAGGTGTGGCCGGCGCGGTCGTCCCCACCCCCGAGGGGTGCCAGCCGGTGAAGAACTGAGCGATCGTCGAGGACCACCCGGGGAATGGTGCGAACTGTCCGACGGCGGGGAGCCGGGGACCCAGCACCCCCCTGGTCCCGACGACCACCACCAGGGCCGCCACCAGCCACGTGATCAGGCGGGCCCGACTGCTCACGTGGCCTCGTTCGGCCTCGGCGTCCACCATGGCCGGCTCGACGGCAGCCGGCTCGCCGAGGTCCGCGTCTGCGTCCTCCCCGGAAACAGCCAGCTCATCGGCGTGGACACCGTGGAATCCCTGCTGGAAAACACGGCGGCCATAGGTCGACAGTCGTGCGCTGCCCCTCACCTGGAGCAGCCGGATCTCCTTGTCGCTCAACCGGCGATGAGCCCGGAGCCGAGCCCGCTGCCGGCCCACGGTCGGCAACCGGCCCAGGTTCCAGCGCCAGGCCCGGATCACGGCCCGGGCCCGGAGCCGGTTTCCGGCCAGCCCGGCCACGGTGACCTCCCCGATGGCCAGGACCAGCACCTGGGGCACCACACGGACCAAATGGAACCGTCCGTAGCACTTGAAGACCGCAAGGAGCTCATGTCGGCGCTGGAGCTCCTGGAGCGTGACCGGGTGCCGGCCCGGGACGGTCGAGCCGGATGCCGTCCCGGAGCCGGACGCCAGCAACGACTCCTCGAGGGGGCACGCGCCGCTGGCCATCTCCTCGAGGTGGCGAACCCTGGCATCGGGGGCGACGATGATGCGGGCGCCTACCACCTGGGCCCTCCAGCACAGGTCGAGGTCCTCGCCCATTGCGATGATGGCGGGGTCGAACCCCTCGAGCTCCTCGAACAGGTCGGCTCGGACCAAGGTGCAGCCGCCGGGGGCCACGAAGACGTCCCGGACGGCGTCATGCTGCCCGTGGTCGATCTCGTGGGGTTGCACCCGGTCGACCACCGAGCCGCCCTTGTCCACCATCAATCCCACGTGGATCAGGCGCTCGGGGTCGCTCCAGCTGACCACCTTGGGGGAGACGATCCCTGCGTTGGAGCGAAACGCCTCCTCCACCAGGAGATGGGTCGTGTCCGGGAAGAGGGCCACGTCGTCATGGCACAGCAGGAAGTAGGCGGCGCCCTCGACCATCGTCCGCACCTCGTTGACGGTGGCCCCGAAGCCACGGTTCTCCTCGAAGCGGCGCACGTAGGCGGTGGGCAGCACCGCCGCCACCCGCGCCGTCACGTCCTCGGTGCCGGCGTCGTCGAGGATCAGGACCGACAGCTCTGCATAGTCCTGGGAGGCGAGCGAGGCCAGCGTCTCTTCGAACCACGGACCGGGATCGTGGGCGACGACGACGGCGACGACCGGCGGGGCCAGTGTTTCCATCAGAGGCCAGACGCTATCGGGCCGTGATGGGGTCCAGGGTGATTCCCCAGGTCACGGCGTTCGGTAGCGGTGCGGAGAGGGGAAGCCCGTGCGAGCCTTGGAAGTGCTTGCAAATGTTTATCATTGCGTATACACTTGTATCCATAGGCGGAAGCTAAGCCCCGCGGTGGTTCGAAGGAATTGCACCGACTCATCAGAGTATTACCGACTCATCAAGAGGAGAACACCATGCCAGAGATCAACACCGACATCACCAAGGCCGCCAAGGACATCGCAGCCGTTGCCAAGGACGCCACCTACGTCATGATCGGCGCCGGCGTGCTGGGTTACCAGCAGGTTCAGGTCCAGCGCCAGGAGTTGCTCAAGCGGCTGTCCGATCCCAAGTCGGGCATCGAGGACCGGGTCAGCACCATGCGCTCCGATTTGAGCGGGGCCATCCACAACGTGGACACCAAAGTCGACGATCTGATGGAGCGGGTCGAGGAGATCATCGAGCGGGTAGAGGCCATCTTTGCCCCCATCGAGGACCGTCTTCCCACCCAGGCCCGTGACCTGGCCAAGCAGGCCCATGTCCAGGCCAGGGAGGCTCGGAGCCAGATCCGCACCATGATTCCCTCGGTCGCCGTCTGACCGTCAGGATCCCGTCGGCGTTCGACCCCCCCTGTTCGCCGACGGCACGGCCGGCGCCCTGCGGGGCGCCGGCGTCTCGCAGGGCCGTTTGCCGGCCCGATGAACAACGGCCCGCTCCGAGCGGGCCGTTGTTCGCGCCCGGGGAGGGCTCAGTCTTCGCGCGTGCGCCAGTAGGCCAGAACGTCGGCCAGGGTCTGCTCGAGCGGCACCTCGGGCGCCCATCCGGTGGCGTCGGCCAATCGCCCGGGATCCCCCCGGAGTACCGGCACCTCGACCGGTCGTACCAGAGACGGGTCGGCTTCGAACTCCAGTGAGGTGCCGGCCAGCCCGAGCAGCCCGTCGGCGATCTCCCTGATCGAGATGTCACGACCCGAGCAGACGTTGTACACGGCCCCGGGGCGGCCGGACTCGATCAACAGCCGATAGGCCCTCACCACGTCACGCACGTCGGTGAAGTCGCGGCGGGCCGAGAGGTTCCCCACCGGGATGGTTCCCGCGCCGCTCCGCTCGGCCGCCACGATGCGCCTGGCCAGTGCCGGCACGGCGAAGTTCGGGGTCTGCCCTGGTCCGATGTGGTTGAACGGACGCACGGTGATCACGTGCTGCCCGTGTCCGAGGTGGGCCTGGGCGACCACTGCCTCGGCGGCCAGCTTGCTCGCTGCGTACGGGGTGAGCGGGGCGGTCGGCGAGTCCTCGCGCAGGGGCAGGAGGTCGGGGTCGGTGACGGCTCCGTAGACCTCGGCTGAACTGGTCACCAGGACCCGCGGTTCGGAGCCGCATTGGCGTGCTGCCGCCAGCACGGCCCCGGTTCCGATGACATTGACCTCCAGCACCCGGAGGGGCTCGTCCCACGACTGCCCGACGTGGGTCAGGGCGGCCAAGTGGTAGATGGCCACGGGGGCCGCATCGGTGAGGGCGGCCAGCAGGGCGACCGGGTCGGTGATCTCGACTTCCCGGTCGATGGAGACGACGTCATCGCCCAGCTCACGGAGATGGCTGGCCAGCCACTGGCCCACGAAGCCGCTACCGCCGGTGATCAGGGAGCGCACGACGGATCACCCTACTGGCTGCGAGCCGGGGCCAACGCCCCCGGTGGGCGCCGGGTCGCCCGACGCGAACCGGTAGGCCGCCATGTGCCGCCGGGCGCTCGCCTCCCAGGTGTGATCGGCGACGATGTCGAATCCCCGTCGGCGCCGATCCACCCCGGACGAGTCGCCTTGGCTGCCCACGCCGTCGAGCATCGCATCGAGGGCGTCGGCGAGGCCGGCGCGGTCACCGGGCTCTACGAGCACCGCTGCCGGACCGGCCACCTCCTCCATCGCCGTGCCCGAGGTGGTGACCAATGGCACCCCACAGGCCAGAGCCTCCAGGGCGGGAAGGCCGAACCCTTCGTAGAGCGCCGGGTAGACCGCCGCCGTGGCCGACCGGAAGAGAGCGGGGACGTCCTCGTCGGCGACGTAGCCGGTCCGCACGATGCGGGAACCCAGGCCCGAGGAGTCGACCTCCCGATCGACCTCGTCGGCGCCCCATCCCCTGCCTCCGGCCACCACCAACAGGGCGTCGGGGTGGCGGCCGGCGACGCGGGCGAACGCTCCGACCAGGGCGGGGACGTCCTTCCGCGGTTCGAGCGTCCCCACGAAGAGCAGGAACGGACGGTCCTGGACCAGCCGCGGATCGAGCCGCGCCAGGGATTCGGCGTCGGCCCCGGGGGCGGGCTCTTCCGGCCGGAACCGCACGGCGTCGACGCCGTGGGGGGCCACGAAGACCTCTGCGTCCACCCGGCACCAGCGGGCGAGTTCCTCGGCGGTGACCCGGCTGGGGCAGACCACCGCTGCAGCGCGGTGGGCCGCCACCCTGATCGCCCGTTTGAACAGCAGCACCTTGGACCGCTCATGCCACTGGGGAGCTTCGAAGAAGCTCATGTCGTGCACAGTGACCACAGCCGGCACCCGCGACCGCTCGGGCATGGTGTAGTGCGGGCCGTGGTGGACCTCGACCGACAGCCGGTCCAGCAGCGCAGGCAGGCGCAGTTGCTCCCAGGCCAGCCGGAGGGGCCTCGCCCCCGGTGCCGCGGCGACCAGCCGGGTCGTCGGGGCGACCGTGCGCCAGCGGACCTGGTCGGCTCGCCGGCTGACCAGCACCAGATCGACGTCGGTTCGTGCGGCCAGGGCCCCGGCCAGCTGCAGGGTGTACTGGCCGGCCCCCACCGGCTGTGCAGGTACCGCGGTCACGTCGAGGGAGAGGCGCATGCGCTTGTCAGCCACGGCGGGCCCCGGAGGAGGAGTCCCGCGCACCCTCCCAGACGGTGAGGTGTCGGCGGGCGATCGAGGACCAGCTCAGCTCGGCCGAGCGCTCCGCTCCCCGTCCGGTGAGTTCGCTGCGCAGGACCTCGTCGGTGGCCACACGGAGCATGCCCTCCGCGATCGACGCGGTGTCGAGGGGGTCGATCTCGAGTGCGGCGCCGGCGGTGCTGGGCAGCGGGCTGGCCAGCACCGGGGTGCCGGACGCCATGGCCTCGACCGGCGGGAGCCCGAACCCTTCGACGAGGGGGACGTAGGCGAGCAGCCGCGCCATCGCATAGAGCGCAGAGAGCTCCGGAGCGGTGACGAGTCCGACCAGGACCACACCCGGCTGAGGTCGGATCTGCTCCCCCCAACCGGACGGACCGACCAGCACCAGGGGCCACGGCTCGGGGAGCGAAGCCCGGATGCGCCCGTAGGCCTCGACCAGCCGCTCCAGGTTCTTGCGCGGCTCCAGGGTCCCCACGCTGAGCAGGAACGGGCCGACGATGCCCAGCCGGGCGAGCAACGCACCGGCGGCGGCCCGGTCGGGGGGAGGCAGGTGGTCCGACCCCATGGGGATCACGGTGATGGTGTCCCGCCGCGCCCCGGCGCGGCACAGATCGTCGGCGACGACGTCGGCAGGCACGATGAAGGCTTGGGCACGCGCCAGGGCGCGGCGCAGCGCAGCCTCGTGCCAGATGCGCCCACGGGTCGGGTAGGCGGAGGGCACGCGCCGCCACAGCAGGTCGTGCACGGTGACCACCAGGGCGGCCCGGCCCGGCTCGAGGGTGGCCAATGAGACGGCGTGGACCACGTCGAAGCCGGGCGGCACCCGGAGGACGCCGTGATCCCAGCCACGGGTCAGGAGCGGCCCGGGAAGCCGGGAGCTGTGGAGCGGATAGCCCAGCCCGGCCAGCGGATCAGGCCCGTGGCGCCCCCCGCTCGGTCGACTGGCCAGCAGCTCGATGTCCGGTCGTTCGTCGGGCCCGAGCGAACGGAGGCCTTGCAGCAGTCCGTGCACGTAGGTGCCGATACCCCCCGATGCCGGCCGCCTCAGTTGCTCCACCACCATCAGCAGCGCCATGCGATCCGTCATTGCGTTCTCCCCGCGCCGGCATCACGGGCGTCCCGGTAGAGCGCCGCCAACCCGTCGGCGCATGCCTCCCAGCTGAACCGGCGGCTGCGCAGCTCGCCGCGTGCCGTCAGGTCGTCGATGCCGGGGCCGCCCATCAGCACCTGGCTGAGGGCGCCGGCCAACCCGTCGCCGTCACCGGGATCGACCAGCATGGCGCCGTCACCGACCACCTCGGGTACGGCGCCCGCCGCGGTGGCCACGACGGGGACCCCGGCCGCCATGGCCTGGAGCGGCGGGAACCCGAACCCTTCGTAGATCGACGGGTAGGCCAGGACGGCGGCACCGCGAAGGGCGGCGGCCAGGGCCGGTCCGTCAAGGTAGCCGGGACGGACGATCCGGGTTCGGGCGGCCGATGCCGCAGCCGCGGCACGGAATGCGTCCGCGCCCCACCCGTCGCTGCCCACCACCACCAGCGCCACATCGGGATGGGTGGCAGCGAGCGACGTGAACGCGGACACCAACAGCGGGTAGTCCTTACGGGGCTCGATGGTGCCGATGGCCAGCAGGTAGCGGGAACATCCGCCCGGCAACGCAAACGGCGGGTCGGCGGCTGCGCCGAGTGGGAGGGGCGGGATCCCGTGGTGCACGGCCCTCACTCGCTCGGGGTCGACCTTCCACTCGGCGACCACCTGGTCCGCCACGAACTGCGACGGGGTGTGCACCCACGCACCCTCGGAGACCGCACGCCGGACGATGTCCGGGTACGCCAGGGTGGGTGGATCGCACAGGTCCGGGTACAGCACGACGGTCAGGTCGTGGACCGTCACGACGCGCGCCGCGCGTGCGGTCGGAGGGACCACGAAGTTGGACCCGTGGACGACGTCGTGGCGGCCGATGAACCACTCGACCGGCGGACGGGGCCCGCGCCCCCAGGCCCAGTGGAGGGGGCGCGCCGGCATGGGGCGCTGCCCGGTGGGGACCCCGGGCGGCACCAGGCCGTCGATCCCCTTGCGTCGCCGCCAACTGACGGCGAACGCCGACACCTCCACGTCCGCCCGAGCGGAGAGGCCGGCCAGGGCGCCGGCGCAGAACGCACCGACACCGGTCGGCCGACCGAGCAACGGAGTGGCGTCGAATGCGACGGACAGCCGGTCCTGGTCGGAGGTAGCGGGTCGCTCCGGCGGCACGCAGCGAGCCTTGCACATTCGCCGGGCCGAACCGGAACCACGGCGACGTCACGGGACGGGACGGGTAGCCTGCCCCGATGGTCGCTCCCCTCTCCTCGACGAGCGGCGCCGTGCCAAGGGGGACGGCGACGGCGACGGCCCGGTGCCCGTTGAGATCCGGAACGGACTTGTCCGGCGCCGCTCGGTGCCCATGATCACGGCCCTCGCCGGAGGCGTCGGGGCCGCCCGCATGCTGCGGGGGATGGTCGAGGTGGTCCCTCCCACCGACATCACCGCCATCGTCAACACAGGCGACGACACCGTGCTCCACGGCCTGCACATCTCACCCGACCTGGACACGGTGGTCTACACGCTCGCCGATGCCATCAACCCCGACACCGGGTGGGGTCTGGCCGGCGAGACCTGGCGGGTCATGAAATCGCTCGGGCACCTGGGCGGGGTCACCTGGTTCAACCTCGGCGACCAGGACCTCGCCACCCACTGCTACCGGACCCAGCGCCTCCACGAAGGCGCAACCCTCGGGAAGGTCACCGGGGAGCTGGCCCGGGCATGGGGTGTGGAGGTCGACGTCGTTCCGGTCACCGACGACCCGCTCCGCACCCGGTTGCAGCTGGTCGACGGGCCGGAGGTCGGCTTCCAGGAGTACTTCGTGAAGATGCGGCACGATGTCGCCGTGTCCGGGGTGCGTTTCGAAGGGGCAGAGCAGGCCCGACCCGGCCCCGGGGTGCTGGAGGCCATCGTCCGGGCGGAGACCATCGTGGTCTGCCCGTCCAATCCGGTCGTGTCCATCGACCCCCTGTTGGCCGTGCCCGGCGTCCTCGAGAAGTTGCAGAACCGGAGGGAGCGGATCATCGGGGTCTCCCCCATCATCGCCGGGGCCGCCCTCAAAGGGCCTGCCGATCGGCTGTTGCGGGAGATGGGATTCGAGTCATCGGTGGTGGGAGTGGCCAGGTGGTACGCGTCCTGGATGGGCACCCTGGTCATCGACGAGTCCGATGCCGCGTCGGCCGCCGACGTCGAGGCCGAAGGGGTCCGCTGCGTCGTGGTCCCTACCATCATGTCTTCCTTGGCACGGTCGGCGGCCCTGTCCCGGATGGTCCTCGATGCCGTCGGCTGAGGCGGCCGACCGTGGGGCGCCTTCGGCCACGGGCCGGTCGGCGGCCCTGACCGTCTTCCCGGTGGTCGGCCTGGAGGAGATCCGCCCGGGGGACGACCTCGCCGCCCTGTTGGCCGACCTGTTGTGCGGTCCCCATGACGAGGAGTCGCCGGTCCCCGCCGGCATCGCCGACGGGGACGTCCTGGTGGTGACCCAGAAGGTGGTGTCGAAGGCCGAGGGCCGGCTGGTCGCCATCGACCCGGACGATGCCGACGCCAAGCGGGCGCTGGTCGAGAGCGAGTCGGTGCGGATCATCCGTCGGCGCGGCGACCTGTTGATCACCGAAACCAGGCACGGGTTCGTCTGCGCCAACGCCGGGGTGGACCTTTCCAACGTCGAGGCCGGGACAGCGGCCCTCCTGCCCCTCGACCCTGACCGGTCGGCGCGCCGCATCCGCGAGGCGCTCGAGCACCGGCACCGGGTCTCGGTCGGGGTCGTCATCTCGGACACGTTCGGCCGGACCTGGAGGCAGGGCGTCACCGACGTGGCCATCGGCATCGCCGGCATCGCCGGGGTGGTCGACCTGCGCGGCACGGCCGACGCCACCGGCCGGGTGCTCGAGGCCACCGAGGTCTGTATCGCTGACGAGCTGGCCGGTGCCGCCGACCTGGTGATGGGGAAGGACCGGGGCATCCCCGCTGCGGTGGTGCGCGGGGTCGATCCCCGATGGCTGCGGACAGCTTCGGTGGCAGCGGAGATCATCCGGCCGCCGGGTGAGGACCTGTTCCGCTGAGGGGATCCGGAGACCGGGGGCTCCGAGTGCTCAGGGGTCGTCGGCAAGCTGCTGGCAAGGAGGCCCCGGACGTCGTCGAAGATCGCCGGACGGAGCAGATCTTCTGGGGTCCGACACCCCCTCGACCGCCTCCGTGGATGGTGGCCCGGTGATGGCCCCGTCGAAAGTGCTCACGACGATGGGGTTCGGGCGGCACGAGGAATCGTTCGGCGTGACCCGGCCGACGTTCGAGCGCCATCTCGCTCTTCATGGCTACGAATTGCGGATCCCAGAGACTGACCCCGCGCCCGAGGGCAATCACAGGCAACGGAGCAAGGCCGCTGGCATCAACCAGCTCCTGTCGACCTGTGATCATCCGGTCCGAATCGACGCCGATGCAGCGATCGTGGACCGTTCTGTCGATGTCGCCGGCGCCCTGCCGCGTGGACGCTTCCTCGGGAACGAGTGGAGCTCCTTGCCTCAGGACATGGCCGCTATGCCAGGCGTCGTCCATGTCACCGGAGCGTAGACACACGAAGAGCGCCCGGACCGGTTACGCCCCACCTTTTCGTGACGGACCATCGGAGTGCACCGGACGCGGCAGATGGGTGTGCTTTCATTGCCGTGTCGACTGCTTCGGCAAGGAGTACCCATGTTTGCTTCGCCACACCACGGCCATCCCGTCGTCGCCATCCTCATCGTCGCACTGCTCGTTGCACTCCTGGTGCTCGGAATAGTCACCGTGGTGCGGATGTGGCGGACTTCACCCGGCGCCATCACCCCGACCGGGACGGACAGGCAGCGTTGGACAGCAGTCGACCCGGCGCTCAACGAGTTGCGAATGCGATTCGCCCGAGGCGACATCACTGCGGAGGAGTACTGGCAGCGAGCGGTCGTCCTGGGCTACCAGGTCCCGCCCGGGTCGGACCGCGGTTCCCCACCTGCAGGGCAAGCACCGCCACCTGGGGGCTAGGGAGACCTGGAGCGCCGGACGAAGCCGGCCAGGGCCGTCTCCGACTACAGGTTCGGCAGGATGGCGGTGGCGAGCTGCTCCTCGGCGGAAAGGGACGGCGCTGCGCCGGCCGGGGCAACGGCGACCCTCAGGTAGGAGTCACCCTTGAGGACGCTCAGCGAGGCGTATCCATCGTAGAAGGCCTGATCGCCATAGCCGGTGACCGGCTGGGCACGGACCTCGGGCGAGGACTTGTAGTTGTTGTACCAGGTCACTGCGTCGGAGCCTTTGACCACCACCACCCGGACCGAGTCGGTCTGGGCGACGTTCGGAGTGGTGGGAGTGGGCGAAGACGGACCATAGAAGACGCAGGCAAGGCCCCCTTCGACGGTCGCGTTGCCGAGGACCCCCGGTGTCACGGACTGCCCGAGCGCGCTGGCCGCCTCAGCCTGGGTGACCACCGAGCAGGAGTTGAAGTTTGCCGTGGTGGCAGAGGTCGTTGTCGTCGACGCAACCGTGGTCGACGATACAGAGGAGGCCGTCGTCGGGCTCGTCGCCGGTGCAGTGCTCGAGGACGGTGACGAGCTGCACGCCGCCAGGAGCATCGCTGCGCCAATGGCCGCCACGAGCCCGACGACGCCTGGGCGAAGCTTTGGGTGCGCTCTCAATGTCCCCTCGATCGGACGGGCAGATTCTGTGTGCACCCGAGCCTACTGCAGGGGGGTCATCACCACGGGATGAAGCTTCAGCCCGCCCGCGGACGGAGGGGTGCTTGACTCGAAGACCCGAATCCGAAGCCCTCAACCCGAAGAACCGAGTCCGAATCCCCCGGCGGGCAACACGACCACTCGTGTGGCCGTCACCGTGTTCCCACTTCGTGACCCCTGCACCACGACCCTGGCCCCTGTCACGACTGCGCTCGCCGAGGTGCTCGCCGTTCCGCTGGAGTAGGTGGTCGATGACTGCTCATCGATGGTGACGGTCTGACCGCTTCGGTCTGTCACGGTGAAACTGCCCGTGCCTGCGGTGGCGACCGTTCCGATGACACCCAGACTCCCGGCGTTCCCTCCGAAGGAA
This sequence comes from Acidimicrobiales bacterium, assembly GCA_052326605.1. Taxonomy (GTDB): domain Bacteria; phylum Actinomycetota; class Acidimicrobiia; order Acidimicrobiales; family RAAP-2; genus Bog-756. The sequence goes on from JBKQMB010000060.1 coordinate 33,782, forward strand.
CCCGGGCCACCGAATGGCCTCCCGGAATTCGGGCCGAAACGACCGAACGGCGCTTGGACCCGGACCGTGTTCGAGCTTTCCGATGCCAGGGCGATCGACAAACCGACCACGGTCAGTGCGAGCACTCCGGCCACGATCCAAGCCACGGTGGCGCTGTGCACGGCCCTGGAGATGCCGCTCCCAGAGGCACCCGGGGAAGGAGCAGATCCTCCGGGCTCAGGCCATCCGGCCCACACATACCCCGGCGGCGGCCCCTGCCCAGGAGGAGGACCGTAGCCAGGAGCCGGTGCGTAGCCGTAGGGCGGGGGGGCGTTCGGCGTCCCGGTCGGGACTTCGGCGGTCGACGGGGTAGACGCCGTTCGGACCCCGACATCGGTCGGCTGGTCAGATCCATCTCCGGTGAGATTCGGGGGCTCAGTCACGTCATCCACAGGAAGATGATGCCCCCCGAATCTGTGATCCAGCTGTGCTTAGTCTGTGAGATCAGTGTCACCCGATGGCGAGTGCTCAGTCACCTGCCGCGGCGGCCTCCAGTTGGGCGATGTCGAGCTTGACCATCTTCAACATGGCCTGCATCACCCGGTGGGAGCGCTCAGGATCGGGATCGCTCATCAGCTCGCCCAGCCGGTCGGGCACGATCTGCCACGACACCCCGAAGCGGTCGGTGAGCCAACCGCACTGCGAAGGCTCGCCCCCGTCGACGAGCCGGTCCCAGTAGAAGTCGACCTGGACCTGCGTTTCACAGTTGACGACGAAGGAGACGGCCGGTGTGAAGTGGAATGCCGGCCCGCCGTTGAGCGCCATGAACGGACGTCCGTCGAGCTCGAAACTCACCACCAGGGTCGAACCCTCCGCCCCTGGTGTATCTGGGTCGACGGTACTGCCCGTGAGCCGTCTCGAGTTGGGGAAGATGGCTATGTACTGGTCGACAGCGGCATCAGCGTCACCGTCGAACCAGAGGCAGGGCGTGATCGGGGCCATCTCCAAACCATAGAGCGAGGCACGGCCGATCGCATCGGGCAGGGGATCACCCAGGTGGGCGCGGGTCGGGTGCCGCCCCAGGCGGTCGTGTGGAGGAGGGTCGGCAGTCCCTAGAGGCGGGCGATGATGCGGCCCTGGGACGCGCTCATCAGCCACGGGTCGAGCCTGGGTCCGAGGCGGCGGTAGCCGGAGGTGGGCGTCCAGCGACGATCATCGTCGGGCACCCCCGCGGCTCCGATGGCACGTCCTGCTCAGCCCACCCCGAACAGGTCGACCACGAACACCAGCGTCTCGTTCGGGCCGATGGCTCCTCCCGCTCCCCGCTCGCCATACCCGAGGTCGGGCGGAATGGTCAAGCGGCGGCGCCCACCCACCTTCATGCCGGCGACACCCCGGTCCCACCCGGAGATCACGTGGCCGGCGCCGAGGGTGAAGGAGAAGAGCTCGTTGCGGCTCCAGGACGAGTCGAACTCCTTGCCGTTCGACCACGACACCCCCACGTAGTGGACGGCAACCGGGAGGCCGGCCACCGCTTCGGTGCCGTCCCCGATCTCGAGGTCCTCGATCATGAGGTCGGCGGGGGGAGGACCGTCGGGGATGGTCACGGTCGGTCTGGTGTGAGGTGCCATGCCCACGACTGTAGATGGTCGGGATCGCCCGGGGCGGGCCCGGCGGGGCAGCCGCCGCCCGTGGCCCACTCCGCTGTGCGGATCAGCGGCCCCGGCCGCCGCGACCCGACCCACCGGTGTTCGACTTGGCCGCCACCGGGCCGCGGCGCTGTCCGTTCGAGCTGCTGCCGCCCTGTCCGCCGGCCGAGTGCCCGCTGCGGCCTGACGACGATACCGGGCCGGGCCTGCCCGAGGTTGCCGGCCGTCCCCGCTTGGCGGGCTTGCCCGCGCCGCCGGGCTTTCCGGACCGGTCGAAGGTGTCCGATCCGTTGTGCTTCTTCTTCTGGCCGCCTGCGTGATCCGAGGATGCGCCGTTGCCCGAGGGCTTCCGGTCGTTGGACCACTTGCCGGCAGTCGATCCGGCGACCGCCGAACCGTTGCTCCGCGCCGCCGGGCGACGTGCCTTCCACGGCTTTTTGTGCCGCTCGTGGCGCTCCGGTCGTGGCCCGGCACCGTCACGTCCGCCGGCCGCGTGGTGGGATGCACCCAGCTCGGTACCGGGCCGGCGCTTCGGCGGATCGCCGATGACCGCCTTGATGGCCGAGACGTCGTGCGTCGTCGTGCCGATGGGGACCCCGAGGTCCCGCTGGAGCTTCTTGACCGCACCGGTCTTATCCGGGGTCACCAGGCTGACCACCACGCCGGTGGCTCCGGCCCGTGCGGTCCGGCCCGAACGGTGCACGTAGTCCTTGGAGTCCGCCGGCGGATCGAAGTGGACGACGGCGTTCACCCCGTCGACGTGGATTCCCCGGGCGGCCACGTCGGTGGCCACCAGCGCATCGACCGAGCCGCGGATGAACGACTCGAGCGCCTTCTCCCGTTGCTTCTGGCTCCGGTCGCCGTGGATGGCGGCGGCGCGGACGCCCCGCTGCTCCAACTGCCGGGCGATGCGATCCGTACTGTGCTTGGTGCGGCAGAAGACGATGGTCGGGCCGGAGGCCGCTGCGATGTCCGCCGTCGTCTCGACCCGGTCGCCAGAGGAGACCCTCCAGAACAGGTGCACGGCCGCACTGGCATCGTCCTCGTCCACTTCGAGCTCGTGGCGGGCCGGATCGTGCTGGTAACGGCGGACCAGCACGTCGATGTCACCGTCGAGCGTCGCCGAGAACAGGAGCGTCTGGCGGTTGGCAGGCGTCAGGTCGAGGATGCGACGGACGTCGGGGAGGAACCCCATGTCGGCCATCCGATCGGCCTCGTCGATGATGACGATCTCGATGGCGTCGAGGCGGATGCTCCCCCGCTCGAGGAGGTCGCCCAGGCGACCGGGGCACGCCACTGCCGCGTCGACGCCGCGGGACAGCGCCTTCAGCTGGGGGCCGTAGCCCACGCCGCCGTAGAACGAGTCCACCCGGAGGTTGCGCGGGGTGGCCAGCACCTGGAGCTCGGAGGCCACCTGGGCGGCCAGCTCCCGGGTGGGGGTGAGCACCAGCACGCGTGGGTGTCTGGGTCGGGAGGCCTTGCCGGTCAGGCGGGCCACGGCCCCGATTCCGAAGGCCAGCGTCTTGCCCGAGCCGGTGGGCGCCTTCCCGCACACGTCCCGGCCCGCCAGGGCGTCGGGGATGGTCATGCACTGGATGGGGAACGGTTCGGTGATCGACGTGCGGTTGAGCGCGGCGACGATGTCGGAGGGCACGCCGAGGTCGGCGAATGAGGGTTGCGAGGGGGGCATGGAGGCGCTTTCGTGCGACAGGGGTAGGCACGGGTGGGTGCCTCGGGAGATGGCCTGCCGCCAAGTACGCGCACCAGGACCTGCCCAGGTTAGTGCCTCCGGGGGGCGCTTCCGGCGCGGGACCCGCCCCGGCCAGATCGGAGCCTCAGGCGGGCGTGCTCCACCGGTCGCCTGCCGCGCCCGTCACGGCCCTTCTGCGGGTCGATCGACCGCTCGGCCACCCTCGTCGCCGGCGTCGAGCCGCCGGCGCGCGAACTCGAGGACGGCTGCGGTGCCCGTGCCCAGCTCCGTCCACGACCTCCACCCCAGTTGGATACCGGCCCGTGTCGGGTCGAGACAGCTCCGCATCAGCTCCCCGGCCCGCAAGGGCTGGAAGTCGGCCCGGGGGTCCACGCCGGCCTGGGTGGCCATCTCACCGAAGAGTTGGTTCACCGAGGTCTCCTTGCCGGTGCCGATGTTGCAGACCAGGCCGCCGCCCTTGGTCGCACCTCGCACGAAGGCGTCCACCACGTCGTCGACGTAGACGAAGTCACGGGTCTGCTCCCCGTCGCCGAAGATCGTCACCGGTTGGCCCCTCAGCAGCTTCTCGGCGAAGATCGCCACCACGCCCGCCTCGCCGTGGGGATCCTGGCGGGGCCCGTACACATTGGCGAGGGCCAGGGTCGAGAACTCCAGTGAGTGCAGTGAGCGGTAGGCCACCAGATAGTCGATCGCCGCCTTCTTCGACACCCCGTAGGGGGACAGCGGTCGCTGGGGCAGCGACTCCTTCAGAGGAAGCTCCGATGGGTCCGTCTCGCCGTACAGGGTTCCCCCGCTGGCGGCGAAGACCACCCGTGATGCCCGGCACAGCCGGGCACCCTCGAGGACCCGGAGGGTCCCCAGCACGTTGACGTCGGCGTCGAATACCGGATCGGCTACCGACACCCGGACGTCGGCCTGTGCGGCGAGGTGGAACACCACTTGGGGGCGCCGCCGTGCCATCAGGTCCACGACCTCGGCAGAGCGGACGTCGACATGGTGAACGGTCAGCTGGTGGCCGGCCGAGGACCGGGCCTCGGCCAGATTGGCCAGCGACCCCTTGGACAGGTCGTCGATCACATCCACGGCATGGCCTTCGGCCAACAGGCGGTCCACCAGGGTTGAGCCGATGAACCCCGCCCCTCCGGTCACCAGCATTCGCACGGTCAGTGCCCCGCAGCGACGCGTTCGCCGTCGATGACCGTTCCCGAGGCGGTCACCGCGCCGGCGCCGATCACAGAGATCGCATGGACGGTGCACCGTTGGCCGATGATCGCTCCCGGGCCGATGATCGACCCTTCCACAGAGGCCCTCGAGGCGACTCGCGCCCCGCTCAGGAGCACCGAGGCGACGACCGACGCCCCCTCTTCGACGACCGCTCCGGCACCCACCACCGACTCCCCGACGACGGCGTTGGCGGCCACCGATGCTCCGCGGCCGAACAGCGACCGGGCAACAGACTCACTCCGTACGTCGACGTCCCCGATGCGCCACACTCCAGGGCCGATCGAAAGGTCGGTTTCGGCCCCGGGCGCGGGAGGTCCGGCCCGGCGTCCGAGCAGGAGGTCCCGATGGGCCCGGAGGTAGGCGTCCGGGGTGCCTGTGTCCAGCCAGTAGGCGTCGGAGGGCAGGGCGAAGAGCGTTCCGTCCCCCACCAGGGAGGGAAACGTCTCGCGTTCGATCGAGACGCGGGCATCCTTTCGGATGCGCTGGAGCACCGATGGCTCGAGCACATAGAGGCCGGCGTTGATCAGGTTGGTAGGGGCTTCGTCGCGTGGCGGCTTCTCGATGAAGGCCTCCACCTTCCCCTGTTCGTCGGTGGGCACGACACCGAATGCACTCGGATCGTCGACCGGGGTGAGCCCGATGGTCGCCTCTGCGCCGCGGAGGCGATGGAAGGCGACCAGGGCGGAGATGTCGGCGTCGGTGAGCACGTCGCCGTTGACGACGACGAAGGTCTCGTTGATGCCCCCGTGCTCCGCAGCGAATCGAATCGCCCCGGCGGTGTCCAGCGGGCTCGCCTCCACCGCATAGTGCGAACGCACGCCGGCGATCGTGCCATCGGGGTAGGCGTCGAAAAAGGCGTCGGGGCGATAGCCGAGCGAGAGCACGGCGTCCTCGATCCCGTGATGGGCCAGATGGCCGAGCACCCGCTCGATCATCGGTTGCTCCACGATGGGGAGCATCTGCTTCGGCGTGGTGAGGGTCAGCGGCCGGAGGCGCGTGCCCGCGCCGCCTACCAGGACGACCGCTCTCACTTGGTTGTCGAGGTAGTGGAGCCGGCGGTGGTCGAGGTGGTGGACGGCACGGGCGCTGTGGTCGAGGTGGTGGCGGACGTCCCCTGCTCCACTGCGTTGATCAGGCTGGTGATGACGTTGGCGGGCGGCTTCGGGATCGTCGCATTGACCGGGACGAAGGCCATGGTGATGAGCTGTCCGTTGGAGAACAGGAGATCCTGTGGTTGACCGCTCGGCTGGGTTCCCTTGCTCTTGGACTCGAAGTTGGGCCAGCTGTTGACGATCACCACTCCGGGCTTACCGGCGTCGGGCGATCCCTTGGGGCACACCTCGCCGTTGTTGAGGGCTGCCGTACCCGGGTACTGGAGCGTGGAGGACGTCAGCTCCAGGCCCTTGTACCCACTCACGAACTTCCCCAGTATGGCGTTCGCGCCGGACTCGGAGCTGTTCTTGGGCTCAATGGTCAGGACCCCGTTGCCGTTGGCCGTGAAACCGGTGGTGGCGCCCTTGGTACTTGCCGGGAGGTTGGGCTTGATCGTCCCGCAGATGTCGATGCCAAGCGCCGCGAACCAGGTCTGCTGCGTGGTCGGCGGTCCTGAGGACGACGCTGTCTGATGGGTCCGCTGGTAGCGGCTGAACCCGACCAGCAGCAGGCCGACGACGCAGATCACCACCAGGCTGGCGTACCAGTTCACCGGCCTCTGGCCGCGATAGGTCCGCCCGCCGCCGGTGGTCGCAGCGCGCTCCACCCATTTGCCCGTCGAGTTGCTCGCCATGATCGGTCGACACCCTACAGCCTGTCGCCAGGTGCCCCGATCGCGGCCGGTCGGGATCGGGTGAACCGGGCCAGGCAGGCCAGGCAGGTCCGGGCCCCGATCCCGAGTACCACCAGGGGAAGCAGTGCCCGGCGCCATCCTTCCGATGATCGCACGGCAAACCGCAGGAGGGAGCGGTGGTGCTCGTAGATCATCCGGTAGGGATGCCGGTCGGTGGAGACGCCCTGTAGGTGGGTGACCTCGGCGTCGGCAGCGTAGGCCACCCTCCAACCGGCTCGCCCGAGGCGCCAACAGAGGTCGACGTCCTCGGCGTACATGAAGTAAGCCTCGTCGAAGCCGCCCACCTGTTCGAATGCGGACCGCCTCACAAGAAAGCACGCTCCCGACACCCAGTCGACCGCTCGGGGCCCTAGGTCGGCGCCCGCGAGCTTCTCCTGGTGGAGCTCCTCTTGTTGGTACGCACGGGTGAACCGGTTGTCTGGGGCGATGATTCCGAACAGGGCATGCCCGGCGGCGTCGACCATCGAGGGGAACTGGCGAGCCGACGGGTAGCGCACTCCGGCGGGAGTGCGGATGAGGGGGCCGACGAGGGCGCACCCGGGGTCGCCCTTCACCACCCGGACGAGGACGCCCAGTGCGCCGGGACACACCTCCAGGTCGGGGTTGCAGACCAGCACCAAGGGCGCCGAGGTGGCTGCAACACCCCGGTTGGCAGCCGCCCCGTACCCGAGGTTGCGACCGGTGACCAGCACCTCCACGTCGGGCAGGCGCCGCCGGAGCGCGGCCAGTGATCCGTCGGTCGACCCGTTGTCCACCACCACCAGCTCGGCAACGCCCTCGTCCCACAGTCCCTCCGCACAGCGGGTGAGCGCCTCGCCGGACTCGTAGTTGACGATGACCACCGCGACCTGGTGGAGGATGCCGTTCCCGGCGTGGTCCGCCGGGGTGGTGGGGGGTGGGCCGTCGGCCGGGCCCCTCGCGTGGGCGCCGGCGCCCGGGCTCACTTGTCGAGCGGGGTAAATCGGAACTTGATCAGAGCCTTCAACGCGCCGAACCCATCTCGCCAGGTGATCTTCTTCCCCTCTGTGACCTCCCGCCCGGCATAGGAGATCGGGACCTCGTAGATCCGAAAGCCGCGGCGCAGGACCTTGGCGGTGATCTCGGGTTCGAAGTCGAACTTGTCGGACTGGATGGTGATTCCCTCGAGCACCCGACGGTCGAACAGCTTGTAGCAGGTCTCCATGTCGGAGAGCGTCGACGAGTACAGGATGTTGGTGACCAGCGAGAGGAACCGGTTGCCTATCCAGTGGACCGGGAGCATGTTCTTCCTCTCGCCGGTGAACCGACTCCCGTAGACGACCTGCGCCTTGCCCCGCAGGATGGGATCGAGCAGCTTGCTCCAGTCCTGGGGGTCGTACTCGAGGTCGGCATCCTGGACCAGCACCAGATCGCCGCGCACGTTCTCCATGCCGGTGCGGATGGCTGCGCCCTTCCCCCTGTTCACCGGATGGGTCATCACCCGCACCGTCGAGTCTCCCAGGGCGGCCAACACTTTGTCCGTACCGTCCGACGAGCCGTCGTCGACAACGATGACCTCGACGGCCACGGGAAGCTCGACCACCCTTATGCGCCTGAGCACCTCGGCCACCGTGGTCCGCTCGTTGAAGACCGGGACGATCACCGACAGGAGGGTGAAGTGGTCAGGTTCGACGATCGGTTCTCCCGGCACGTCCTCTGGTCTCTCTGGTCCGGCGTCAGTCATTGGGATCGCACTCCTTGCGTTGCCCGGCTGTCGGGTCGGGCTCACTCTCTAGCACTGTTGGCGACCCCTGGTCCCCGTGCCGGGTCCGGGCCGGCAATACCGACCTCCTCGGCCAGGGCCGACGCCGTGCGGGCCAGACCGTCCTCGAGGGCTGTCGTCGGCTCCCAACCGAGCGCTTCCCTGGCGATGGTGATGTCCGGCCGGCGACGGGTCGGGTCGTCGACAGGGAGTGGCAGGTGGATGATGGTCGACGAGGATCCCATCAGATCCACCACTGCCCGGGCCAGCTGGAGAACCGTGTACTCGTCGGGATTGCCGATGTTGACCGGACCGGTGAGATCCGAGTCGAACAGTGCGGTTAATCCCCGCACCTCGTCCCCGATGTAGCAGAGGCTCCGGGTCTGGCTGCCGTCCCCGTAGACGGTGAGCGGCTCGCCCCGGAGTGCCTGGAGGACGAAGTTGGAGACGACCCTTCCGTCATCGGGCCGGAGGCGCGGGCCGTAGGTGTTGAAGATCCTGACGACGGCGACATCGGTGCCGAGGGTCCGGTGATGAGCCAAGGTCAACGCCTCGGCGAACCGCTTGGACTCGTCGTAGACGCTGCGCGGTCCCACCGGGTTCACGTTTCCCCAGTAGGACTCCGGCTGCGGATGGACGTCGGGATCGCCGTACACCTCACTGGTCGATGCCAACAGGAAACGTGCTCCACAACGCTGGGCCAACTCGAGGCCGTGTCGAGTGCCCTCGCTACCCACGGCCAACGTCTCCAGGGGACGGGCGAGATAGTCGGGGGGGGAAGCCGGGCTCGCCAGGTGGAACACCCCGGTGACCGGGCCCTCCACCGGCAACCCCGCAGAGACGTCGGCCTCGACCAGGGTGAATCCCGGGTGCCTGCGCAGGTGGGCCACGTTGGACCGGCGACCGGTCGAGAAGTTGTCGACGCACACCACCTGGTCGCCGCGATCCAGCAGCCGGTCACACAGGTGCGACCCGATGAACCCACCGCCGCCGAGCACGACCTGCCTGCCGCTCATCGCCGGCCGATTCCGGTGTACTCGAACCCGAGTCTACGAAGCTGTGCCGGGTCCAGAAGGTTGCGGGCGTCGACCACCACGGGGATGGCCATCGTCGTACGGACCCTGTCGAAGTCCAGCCACCGGAACTCGTCCCACTCGGTGAGCACCACCACGGCCACCGCACCCCGGCAGGCCGCGTAGGCGTCGGGAAAGGCGCGCAGGGCACCGCCGGAGGCCGGCGAGTACCCGTCATCGGAGAGCCCGGACAGTCCGGGGACCGACGCCGAGGCCTGGCCGGCGGGCACCGACACCGTGGGGTCGAACGCCTGCACGGTGGCACCACCGCGCACCAGGCGCTGCGCCACCTCGATGGCCGGCGAGTTCCGCAGGTCGTCGGTACCGGCCTTGAAGGTCAGGCCCCACACCGCGATGACTGCTCCGCCGAACTCGTCGCCCGATGTCGACGGATCCGCCTCTACGGTGAAACCGTCGCTGGTGGCTCGGCCCACCGGGCCCCCGCCGATCGACGGCGCCACAGCCGCCTTGACCTTGTTCACCACGCGCACGAACTGCTCGTCATTGGTGGCGATGGCCCCCGTCAGGAACGAGAAGTCGTACCCGGCCTGCTCCGCGATGTGCACCAGCGCCCTGGTGTCCTTGGGCAGGCAGCTGCCGCCCCACCCCGGACCGGGGCGCAGGTACTCGAACCCGATCCGCTTGTCGTAGCCGAGCCCCAGGATGACGTCCCGCACGTCCGCGCCGACCGCCTCGCACAACCCGGCGACCGCATTGACGAAGCTCAGCTTGGTGGCCAGGAATGCGTTGGACGCGTACTTGATCGTCTCGGCAGTGGCGGAATCGGTGATCAGCAAGGGGGCATGGGTCCCGGAAAAGAGGTCCCCCACCCTGGCCGCGGCTGCCTGGTCGTCCGCACCGACCACGATGCGCTCGGGATGGAGGCTGTCCGCCACCGCGGTTCCCTCTCGCAGGAACTCCGGATTGGACACCACCGTGACATCCGGCCGGCCGAGCACCCGCTCGACCACCAGGGTCGACCCCACGGGGACCGTCGACTTGTTCACGATGACCGAGCCCGGCGAGAGATGGGGGCCGATCTCCTCGGCGACGGACTCGACGAAGGAGAGATCGGCTGAGCCGTCGTCGTCCTGGGGCGTGGGCACGCACAGGAACACGAACTCGGCGCCCTGCACCGCCGCCGTGGCGCCGACCACGAAGCGGAGGCGTCCCGCAGCCTGGCCCTCGCGCACCAGCTCCTCGAGGTGGTCCTCCACGATGGGGACGTTGCCCTGCTCGAGCATGGCCACCTTGGTCGGATCGACGTCACCGCAGATCACCCGGTGGCCGAGATGGGCCAGGGTGGCCGCGGTGGGCAGACCCACGTACCCGACGCCGATGACTGCCACGGTGTGCCCCCGGCCATGGGGCAGGACCCGCACCGCTGCACCGCCGTGGCCGAAGGAGGCACCGGGCCGGGCCGGGCTCCGATCGGGCACCTTCCCGGAACCGCTACCGATCCCTGCGGACGGACCTCCGGTCCCTGGCGTCATTCCTCGTTCCCTGTCGTCATCAGTCGGATCTCATTTTCGAATCGATGGGACGTCATCATGTCGACGCGGTCCGATCCGTTCTGAACCGCAACTTTCACCGCCGCCGCTCGACCCGGCCTTACGTCCCGCCCCCGCCTATCTGCCGAGACGGGCCGACGCCCACCCCAGGTTCCGGGACCGCAGTGCACTGTTTTCATGGTCTCACAGCGGTAGGCGGCACGTTGTCAGGCTGCGTCCGAGAGGGCGTCGACCAGTCGCTCCAGCGATTCGGTCCACAACGGAAGCATCGGGAGTCCCGAGAGGCGCAGGGCGGCATTGTCGAGTCTCGAGTTCGCCGGGCGGGGCGCCGGACGCGGCGGGTCGAGCTCGGAGGTGGCGATCGGCACTACCAGATGCGGGTCGAGACCGGCCGCGGCGAGGGTCGCCTGGACGAACCCGAACCAGGTGGTCTCGCCCTGGTTGGTCACGTGGAAGGTCCCCGGCCGACGATCGAGCGCCAGCCGGACGACCGCACGTGCCAGGTCGGCGGTGAACGTGGGGCAGCCGTGCTGGTCGTCGACGAACCGGAGCGGGGCCTCGGGAGCTGCGGCGGCCAGCCGCAGCACCGTCTTGACCATGTTGGCACCGTGGGCACCGCTCACCCACGCGGTCCGGACCACGGTGCCAGACGCACCGGCAACGGCGTGTACCTCCATCTCGCCCCCGAGCTTGCTGCGTCCGTACACCGAGCGCGGGTTGGGCAGGTCCCACTCGACGTAGGGCCGCTCGAGGGTGCCGTCGAAGACGTAGTCGGTGGAGAGGTGGACGAGATGGGCCCCGACATCGACCGCCGCTTCTGCGACATGCCTGGTTCCGAGGGCGTTGACCGCGAACGCAGTGTCGGGGTCGGACTCGCAGGCATCGACCGCCGTGTAGGCACCGCAGTGGAGCACGACGTCCGGGCGGAACGTGTCGGCCGCCTCTCTGACCGCGGTCCGATCGACCAGGTCGAGGGTGTCGATGTCGGTGGACAGCACCTCGAAGGTCCCCTCGGAAATGGGGGGCAGCAGCCCGTGGACGTCGTGCGCGCCCAGTCGCTCACCGCCGGCGGGGACAGTGCCGGCCAGCACGTCCCGGAGGTCGCGGCCCAGTTGACCGTTTCCCCCGGTGACCAGCACCCGCAGCGGTCGGTTCACGGCCGGGGGGCAGAGCCGGGCGTGACTTCCCCCGGCGACCAGTCCCCTTCGACCACCGGCGCCCGCTCGCGCAGTGGTTCCCACCAACTCCGATTGGCCGCGTACCAGGCCACGGTGTCGGCGAGGCCCTGGGCAAACGGCACGGTCGGCTCCCAACCCAGGGCCGAGCGGATCTTCGTCGAGTCCAGCAGGTACCGTCGGTCGTGGCCCGGACGGTCCGGGACGATCTCCTTCAGCGCCTGCGGCTTGCCGGTGGCCTCGAGGACGGCGTCGGCGATCTCCTCGATGCTCGCTTCGATGCCACTGCCCACGTTGTAGGTCTCCCCCACGAGGCCGTGTTGCAGAACCAGCTCGATGGCCCGGCAGTGATCGTCGACATGCAACCACTCGCGCTTGTTCTGCGTCGAGGCATAGAGGGGAAGTGGCCGGTCGTCGAGGGCCCTGGTGGTGAACAGGGGAATCACCTTCTCGGGGAATTGGTAGGGCCCATAGTTGTTGCAGCAGTTGGTAATGGTGGCCGGCAGCGCGAACGTCTCCACATAGGCCCTGACGGCATGGTCGGCGCCGGCCTTCGATGCGTTGTAGGGAGTGCGAGGGCGGTAGGGGGTCTCCTCGGTGAACCTCTCGTCCGAATCGAGGGGCAGGTCCCCGTAGACCTCACAGGTGGAGATGTGGTGGAACCTGGAGACGCCGTGCTGGCGCGCGGCCTCCGCCAGGGTCTGCGTGCCGAGGACGTTGGTCCGGAAGAAGCGGGTCGGATCGAGGATGGCCAGGCTGTTGTGGGACTCGGCGGCGAAGTTGACGATGACGTCGATCTGGTGCTCGGCCAGCGTCTTGGATACCGCCTCGAGGTCGCAGATGTCCCCCTGGACGAACCCGATCCGGTCCTCGACGTCCGCCAGACTGGGCCGGTTTCCGGCATAGGTGAGCACGTCGAAGACGACGACCTGGTCCTCCGGGTGGCGGTTTACCCAGAAGCGCACAAAGTTCGAGCCGATGAAACCGGCACCGCCGGTGACGAGTAGTCGCATGATCGTCCAAGGCTAGCCGTGGTCCGATGACCGCCGGTTGGGCGCTCGGGTCACGCCGTCTGGGTCACGACCGGTCCGCTCCCTCTCCGGAGCGCACATGGACGACGTCCCCGGCGACCACCGTGCGGCGGGTGCCGGCGACGTCGACGACCAGGTGACCTTCCGGGGTCAGGTCGGTGGCCGTACCCTCGAACCACTCATCCGCGAGATCCACCCGGACCCGGGAACCGATGGTGGTGCACGCCTTCGCCAAGTCTACGGCCTGTCGGATCCGTCCCGAAGCGGTGCCCAGGTCGCCCACCCGGGGCTCCAGCGCCTCAAGCAGGGCGTCGAGGACCTCCGAGCGGTCGATGGGTCGCCCGACCAGCTCCCGGAGCGACGTGGCCAGACCGACCAGCTCCTCGGGCAGGTCGGCGGCGCCGGCCGGCCAGTTCACGTTGATCCCGATTCCCACCACGATCGGGGGCCCCGTGGCACCGGTCCGCGTCGCAGGAGCGCCCAGATCCGTCTCGGCCAGGACCCCGGCGACCTTCCTGCCGTTCGGCCCGAGCAGGTCGTTCGGCCACTTGACCCCCAGGCGCACGCCGGCCACGGCGTCGACCGCATCGAGCGCAGCCAGGGCCACCACGGCGCTGGCCAGGTGCCGCTGGTCGCCGGGAAGATCGGGGCGGAGCAGCACCGACACCAAGAGGTTGGACCGGGGGGGCGCCTCCCAACTGCGACCGAGCCGGCCCCGTCCGGCCGTCTGGTGGTCGGAGACCGCCACGACGCCCTCCGGTGCCCCGGCCCGGGCCTCCTCGAGCAGGTACCTGTTGGTGGAGTCGATCGAGTCGAACCGCCGGATGTCGGTGAACCGGGTGCCCGGCATGGCACACACCCTACGTGCCGTGACAGTGTTGTAACACCTCGCAGCGGTCCCACCTCCGCTCCGTAGCCACTCCGAGTCGAAAGGCACAGCGTGCTGAAGAAGGTCCTCATCGCCAACCGGGGGGAGATCGCGGTCCGGGTCATCAGGACGTGCCGAGAGCTCGGCGTGACCACCGTCGCCGTGTACTCCGAGCTCGACCGGGAGGCACTGCACGTCCGGCTGGCCGACGAGGCGTACGCCCTCGGTGGCCAGACCGCCGCCGAGAGCTACCTGAACACGGAGGCCATCCTCGACGTCATCGTCAGGAGCGGGGTCGACGCCGTCCACCCCGGGTACGGCTTCTTCTCGGAGAACACGGACTTCGCCCGCGCCATCACCGAGCTCGGCGTGACCTTCATCGGGCCGCCGCCCGAGGCCATCGACATCATGGGTGACAAGATCAGCGCCCGGCACGCGGCCGAACGGGCGGGAGTCACCGGAGTGCCGGGCCGCACCGACGTCCTCCGGACGGGCGACGAGGTGGCCGCCTTCGGCAACGAATTCGGCTGGCCGGTGGCCATCAAGGCCGCCTTCGGCGGCGGCGGCCGCGGCATGAAGATGGTCAGCGGGCCGGATGAGGCAGCCGAGGCCCTCGAGTCGGCCATGCGGGAGTCGGCGGCCTACTTCGGGCGGGACGAGTGCTATGTCGAGCGGTACCTGGCATGGCCTCGGCACGTCGAGATGCAGATCATCGCCGACACCCACGGCACCACGCTCTGGCTCGGCGAGCGCGACTGCTCGGCTCAGCGCCGCCACCAGAAGCTGGTCGAGGAGAGCCCGGCCCCGGACTTCCCCGACGAGATCCGGCACGCCATGGGAGAAGCGGCGGTCAAGGTGGCCGAGGCCTGTGGCTACGTCAACGCGGGGACCGTCGAGTTCCTGTACCAGGACGGCGAGTTCTTCTTCCTCGAGATGAACACCCGCCTGCAGGTCGAGCACCCGGTGACCGAGTTGGTGACCGGTCTCGACCTGGTCGAGTGGCAGCTGCGGGTCGCCTCGGGTGAGCCGCTCGGATTCGGCCAGGACGACGTCCGCCGCGACGGGCACGCCATCGAGATCCGGATCAACGCGGAGAACCCGGCGGGCGGGGCCTTCACCCCGTCACCGGGCACCATCTCCCGTTTCGTGGCCCCCGGGGGCCCCGGGGTCCGGCTGGATGCCGGATACGAATCGGGCGACACGGTCAGCCAGTACTACGACAACCTGTTGGCCAAGCTGGTCGTGTGGGGCCATGACCGCGAGTCCGCCCGGCTGCGGATGCTCCGGGCCATCGACGAGACGGTGATCGAAGGAGTGGCGACCACCCTGCCGGCCGACATCGCCATCCTGACCAGTCCGGACTTCATCTCCGCCCAGCACTCGACCAACTGGGTCGAGCAGACCCTCGACCTGAGCGGGGTCACCTCGACAACGGCCGGCGTTCCCCCGGCGCCCGGCTGCGGCGGGGACCATGACGTGCCCAAGGTCCTCCGAGACGTCACCGCCGAGGTGGACGGGCGCCGCTACCGGGTGAAGCTCTGGGTCCCCGACCTGGGCGACGTCGTCGTCGCCCCCGTCGGACATGCCGGCCCGGCCCGGGGCCCAGGCCAGAAGAGGCCCAAGGCCGCAGCGTCGGGCGCCGGGTCGGGAACGGTGGCCGTGCCAATGCAGGGGACCATCGTCAAGGTGCTGGTTGCCGTCGGCGATGTCGTGGAGGTGGGCCAGACCGTGTGCGTGCTCGAGGCGATGAAGATGGAGAACAACGTCAACGCCGAGAAGGCGGGCACGGTGAAGGAGGTCGGGGTCGCCGCCGGCGATTCGGTCGGCCCCGGCGATGTCATCGCCGTGATCGCCTGAGGAGAGGCCGACCAGCTCCATGCCGGACCCAGCCGCCCTGAAGGGCGCCGCCCGCCGGGCGATCGATGCCGGCCTCCCCGGACTGATCGGGCTGAGTCACGCCATCCACGGGCAGCCGGAGACCGCCTTCGAGGAGGAGCGGGCCTGCGCCTGGACCGCCGGGGCACTGGCCGAGGGCGGCTTCGCCGTCACCGAGGGAGTGGCGGGGATGCCCACCGCGTTCAGCGCGGCGATCGGCTCGGGGCCGCTGGTGATCGCCGTCTGCGCCGAGTACGACGCCCTCCCCGGGGTCGGGCACGCCTGCGGGCACAACATCATCGCCGCTGCCGCCGTCGGCGCCGGGTTGGGTCTGGCCGGACTGGCCGACGAGCTGGGTGTGACTGTCCGGGTGCTGGGGACTCCCGCCGAGGAAGGTGGCGGCGGCAAGGTGACCATGCTGGAGCACGGGGTTTTCGGGGACGTCGACGCGGCCATGATGATCCACCCCTGGCCGGACGATCGGCTCGAGGGGACCTGCCTGGCCGTCTCCCACTTCGACGTCTCGTTCAGCGGGAAGAGCGCCCACGCCTCGGCCGCACCGTGGGAGGGAATCAACGCCGGCGACGCAATGGTCATCTCGCAGGTGGCCATCGGCCTGCTGCGCCAGCAGCTCCGCCCAGGCGACCAGGTCCACGGGGTCGTCGTTAAGGGAGGCCAGGCCGCCAACATCATCCCCGCAGCCGCCACCGGCCGGTTCATGTGCCGCTCGGCGACCCTGGCCGGGCTGGAGCTGCTCGAGCCCCAGGTCAGGAGGTGCTTCGAAGCCGGTGCCCTGGCCACCGGGTCGTCGGTCACCTACGAGACCCTCGCCCCGGCCTACTCCCACATGGAGAGCGACGCCGACCTGTTGGCGCTCTACCGGTCCAATGCCGAGCAGTTGGGCCGCAGGTTCGCCCTCGATGACGAGGACGCGCCCCGTCCCACGCTGTCCACGGACATGGCCAACGTGTCACTGGTGGTCCCCACCATCCACCCGCTGCTCGGCATCGATGCCGGCGGCTCGGTGAACCACCAACCGGAGTTCGCAGCCGCCTGCATCACCCCGTCGGCGGACGAGGCCGTCCGGGACGGGGCCCTGGCCATGGCATGGACGGCCATCGATGCGGCCCAACCGGGTCCCCTGCGCGAGCGGCTGCTGGCCCGCTGACGGGGTGGGCGCCCTCCGGCGCCGACCGGACGGTCCGGCTACCCGTTGGGGTGGAACTCGCCGAAGACGCCCCGGAGGATGTCGGAGACCTCACCCAGGGTCGCCATCCGGGACAGGGCGACCTTCATCGGGATCAGGAGGTTCTGCGTACCGCGGGCAGCGGCCTCGACATCGCCCAGGGCCGCATCGACCGCCGCCTGGTCACGTTCGGCCTTCACCCGTCCGACGCGGGCCACCTGGGACCGCTGAAGTTCGGCGTCGATGGGGAACACCTCGGTCACATCCACATCGTCGTCCACGAACTTGTTGACCCCGACGACGACCTTCTCACCTGCATCGATGGCTTTGGCGTAGGCGTAGGCAGCCTGCTCGATCTCCTGTTGCATGTACTGGGCCTCGATTGCGACCACGGCCCCGCCCATGGCGTCGATCCGTTCGAGGTACTCCCATGCCCCCTTCTCGACCTCGTCGGTCAGCGACTCGACGAACCAGGACCCGGCCAGCGGGTCGACCGTGTCGGCGATGCCGGACTCGTAGCCGACGACCTGTTGGGTGCGAAGGGCGATCTTGGCGGCCCGTTGGGTGGGGAGGCCTAGGGCCTCGTCGTAGCCGTTGGTGTGGAGGCTCTGGGTACCCCCCAGGGCAGCGGCCATGGCCTGCACGGTCACCCGCACGATGTTGTTCTCGGGCTGCTGCGCGGTCAGCGTCGAGCCGCCGGTCTGGGTGTGGAACCGGAGCAGCGTCGACTTCTCGTCCCTGGCGTGGAACCGCTCGGTCATGATCTTCGCCCACATCCGCCGGGCGGCACGGTACTTCGCCACCTCCTCGAACAGGTTGTTGTGGGCGTTCCAGAAAAAGCTGAGGCGGGGGGCGAAGGCGTCGACGTCGAGGCCGGCGGCCAACGCCGCCTCCACATAGGCGATCCCGTTGGCGATGGTGAAGGCGATCTCCTGCACGGCCGTCGAGCCGGCCTCGCGGATGTGGTAGCCGGAGATGGAGATGGTGTTCCAGGCCGGAAGGTGCTCGGCACAGTAGGAGAACGTGTCGGTGACCAGCCGCATCGACGGACGCGGCGGGTAGATGTAGGTGCCGCGGGCGACGTACTCCTTCAAGATGTCGTTCTGGATGGTGCCGCCGAGATGCTTCGGGTCCACCCCGTTCTCCTCCGCCACCAGTTGGTAGAAGAGCAGGAGGATCGCCGCCGTGGCGTTGATGGTCATCGAGGTGGTGACCTTGTCGAGGGGGAGGCCGGCCAGCAGCAGCCGCATGTCGGCCAACGAGTCGATGGCCACCCCGACCTTTCCCACCTCGCCCTCCGATCTCGGATGGTCGGAGTCCAACCCCATCTGGGTGGGGAGGTCGAAAGCGCAGGACAGGCCGGTCTGGCCGGCCCCCAGCAGGAACTTGAACCGCTCGTTGGTCGACTCGGCGGTGCCGAACCCGGCGTACTGGCGCATGGTCCACAACCGTCCCCGGTACATGTCGGGCCGGATCCCCCGGGTGAAGGGGAAGTGCCCCGGCTCCCCCAGCTGCCGGGCGGGGTCCCAACCCTCCAGATCCGAGGGGCCGTAGACCGGGCGGATCTCGATGCCGGAGTCGGTGACCCGCTCGCGTCCCGTCCCGGAGGATGCGCTGTGTGGTGCCATGGGCACAGGTTACGGTGTCCGCGGCGCGCCGTTCTCCGGCCCGCCGCGGCCGGCACCGGTCACCCCGGGCGGTGACGCCGCCGGATCAGGCTCCGGCGGGCGGCTCCGCTGCGTGGGGCATGCACAGGTCGTCGTACTCGGCGATGACGATGTCCGCCGCCCCGGGGCCACAGGCCGGACAGTTCGGGTCCCTGTGCACCTTGAAGGTCCGGAAGCTCTGCTCGAGGGCGTCGTAGGCCAGCAGGCGTCCCTGGAGGGTGTCGCCGATGCCCAGGAGGATCTTGATGGCCTCGATGGCCTGGATCGACCCGACGATGCCGGGCAGTACGCCGAGGACACCGGCCTCCGAACAGCTGGGCGCCAACTCGGCCGGCGGCGGTTCGGGGATCATGCACCGGTAGCAGGGGCCCTCGTACGGGTTGAACACGGTCGCCTGCCCCTCGAACCGGAAGATCGATCCGTGGACCACCGGGATCCGCTTCAGCAGCGAGGCGTCGTTGACCAGGTACCGGGTCGGGAAGTTGTCGGTGCCGTCCACGATCACGTCGTAGCCGTCGATTATGTCGAGGATGTTGTCGGCCCCCAACCGGACGTCGTACGTCACCACGTTCACGTCGGGATTGATCAGGGTCAGCGTCTTCTTCGCCGAATCGACCTTTCGCTCGCCGATCCTGTCGGTGTTGTGCAGGATCTGGCGCTGGAGGTTCGAGGCGTCGACCACGTCCATGTCGATGATCCCGAGGGTCCCCACACCGGCGGCGGCCAGGTAGAGGCCGGCAGGAGAGCCGAGGCCGCCGGCCCCCAGCAGCAGGACCTTGGCATCGAGCAGCTCCAGCTGCCCGACCTCGCCGACCTCGGGGAGGAGCAGGTGGCGCTGGTAGCGGTTGCGCTGCTCGGGCGAGAGCGAACGGGGGGCCGACCATGCCCGACCCTCGTCCTTCCACCGATTGAAGCCGCCGATCACCGAGGCCACGTCCGAGTAACCCAGCTCCTGCATCGTCCTGGCGGCGAACGCCGACCGGATGCCGCCCGCGCAGTACACCACCACGTGGGAGGACTTGTCGTGGATCCGTCCCTCGACGGAGGTCTCGAGGGTCCCCCGGGGAATGTGCACCGCCCCGGGTAGCGCCCCCTGCTCGTACTCGTCCGGCTCCCTGACGTCGAGGATCACCGCATTGCCGGCGGAGATCTCCCCTTCGGCCAGCGCGGGCTCGATCTCCCGGACGGCAGCCTTGGCCTCGGCCAGCATCTCCCTGAAGGTGGGCACGGCGATCACAATCCTTCTTCGACGGTGGTGGACCGGGCGCGGTCCCTTGCTCGGCTCGACTACCCATCAAACACTACCAGCGGGGTCGACATTCCCACCGACCGGCGGCCGGAATGCCGAGGGCCCCCGTCGGAGGACCGCCGACGGTAGCGTGCGCCTCATGGAGCTGACCGAGGCCGTGCAGCGGCGCCACATGACCCGGAGCTTCAGCGGCCGTCCTCTCCAGCCCGGTGTCCTGGACCGCCTGCTGGCGCTCGCCCTGCGAGCCCCGTCGGCGGGCAACACCCAGGGTCGGGAGTTCGTCGTCCTGGAAGGGAGCGAGCAGACCGCCCCCTTCTGGGAGGCCACCACCGACGAGGCGTGGCGGACGCGCTCCAGGCGATATGAGGGGCTGTCCCGCGCCCCGGTGGTGGTACTGGCGTTCGCCGACCCCGACGCCTACGTCGCCCGCTATCGCGAGCCGGACAAGCTCCCACCCGATGGCAGCGACGTCGGGTGGGTGGTCCCCTTCTGGTTCGTCGATGCCGGGTTCGCCGTCATGACGCTCCTTCTGGGAGCCGCCGATTCCGGGCTCGGAAGCGCGTTCCTCGGCAACTTCCGGGGCGAGGAGGCCCTGTGCGCCGCTCTTGGCGTACCCGAACGCCTCGGGTGGCTCGGGGCGGTGCTGCTGGGCGAGGCGTCGGGGCCGGACCCCCGGCCGGTCTCCACTCACCGCTCGCGACGCACCCTCGAGGACAGCGTGCACCGGGGCGGCTGGTAGCCGGCGGCGGAACGTGATAATCGGAACACAGCTATCATTGCTCAACGCGGTCATCGTTGGTGAACGCGCTCATCGTTGATCTCCGTTCGCGGCGGGCGTAAAATCCCCACCACGAGGTTGAGACCCACCGTTGCGGTGCGGGGCCACCGGCGGAACCAGGAGCGGGACCATGACCGATACCGATGTCGAAACCCCTGTCGACGTCGGCGCTGCGCCGCCCCATGCCGTGGGCGGCCCTCCGTCGGTGCCCGAGTTCTCGATCGTGCCGGTGCGTGGCCTGCCCATCGTGGCTGCCCTCCTCGTGGGCCTGGTAGTGGCCATCGCCTCCAACTCGTTGTGGGCGCTCACCTTCTTCCACGTGGCCGGGGGCGGGCTGTGGACCAGCATCGATCTCTTCCTCGGTCTGATCATCGGTCCGATCCTCGGCCGACTGTCCGTCCAGTCGCGGATCGATTTCACCGTCCGGTTCATGCCCAAGATGATCCTGATCATGCCCACCCTCGTGGCCATGACCCTGGGCGCCGGATTCCAGCTGGCGCGGCACTTGGGCAACCTCGACGCCGCCTACCCGCATCATGGGTGGCTGGTCGCCTCGTACATCATCGTCGGCGTGATGGCGGTCATCGCCCTGGGACTGCTCGAGCCCGCCAACCTGGCCGTGCTGTTCGAGCTCAAGAAGCCGCGGCCCAACGGCGAGCGCATCGGCAGGCTCATGAAGATCTTCATCTACACCGCAGGCATCACCGGACTCATGCAGATCGCCACCATCGTGATCATGACGTTTCTGGCCAGCCGATGACCACCACCCCCGAACAGGTACTTCCGGGGCCCGACGAGATCGACAAGAGGCAGGCTGACCTCCCTCCCGTGGCGAGACTGGCAACGGTCACCCTCGCTCTGGCGATCATCGGGGGGATCTACATGGCCGCCGGCTACGACCATTCCACGTCCTTGGTCCCTCCGGTCATTCTGGTCGCCCTCGCCGCCGCCGTCCTGTTGATCAACGTGGTGCTGCTGGCCCGGATCAAGGAGTTCGACTGGGGCACCTTCCGCCAGGTGTTCGGCTGGGCCCTGCTCGCCTACCTCGTCATCGCCGGCATCCTCGAGTTCGTCTTCGTCTACGACCACACCCCGTCCAAGCAACTGGCCCTGTTCACTGGCTTGCTGGCCATGTTCGCGGTGGACGTGCCCCTGCTGCTCGCGTTCTCCGTCGCCCGCTATCAGCCGGTGCCAGCAACAGCCGCCTGACCTTCCCGCCGAGAGGCACACACCTGCGGGCGTCCCGGGCAGCAAGGTCGCCGTCCAGGTGCGCGGCTATCCGCAGACCGCTGCTGCATCCGACTGCGACGAGCCCCATGAGGGCGATGCCCGCAATCGCTGTGAATCGATACGAGTCCATCTCCATCCCTCTCGGTCCCGATGAGCATGCAGCAACCAATCGGGAACGGGCAGAGGCAGAGGACACTTGCCCGTCATGTTCGGTTCCACGCTGCGACCCCAAAGTGCTGCACGGGGGCACTCGCGAAGCGCCGCACTCCCGGCAGCGAGAGGGTAGGTCGAGGAGTAGGTTGCCCTGCGTGCCCTTGTCGAAGCTGCCACCGATTGACCGACTGATGCTTGCAACTGTGGCCTCTGTCCCCGAGTGGTACCCAGAGCAGGCAACGTTCGAACCGTTTCCCGTACATGCGTGGGTCATCCGACATCCCGATGGTGTCGTCCTCGTGGACACGGGCATTGGATTCGGCAATCCGGCGATCGAGGAGTGGTACAACCCCCAAGTCACGTCGCTGGTGGACGCACTCGGAGCGGTTGGGCTAGCAACTTCGGACATCGCCGCCGTGGCCGTGTCCCATCTGCACTTCGACCACTGTGGCCAGCAGGCCGTTCTTGCCGCTCCCGTCTACGTGCAAGCAACCGAATACGAGGCGGCACAAACGCCCCTCTACACAGTGCCGGACTGGGCGGCTATCCCGAAGGACCGGCTGCGGCTCGTCAATGGTGACGAGGAGATCGCCGAGGGGGTCCGTCTGCTGTCGACACCCGGCCATACGCCTGGCCATCAATCGGTTGTGATTGAAGCCGCCGACGAACGTGTCGTTCTCGCAGCGCAGTGCGCCTACCGAGCGGAAGAGCTACGCAGCGGGCAACCTGCTGCTTCCAACCTCTTCGGCGAGACCTGGGAGGATGCCGCAAGGGACTCGTTGCGACGCCTCCGGGCTCTTGCCCCGTTCACTGCCCAATTCAGCCATGACCCCGAGAACGTGACTGTCGTGTGATGACCCTGAGCCGGCGGTTGGGAACACTTGACTACCTCCCCAACCGTGCTTCAGCTCCAGGCGGTAGCCAGCTACTTCGCGAGTACCTGCCAATCCAACGTCGTTCCACCGGCCGAATTGCCAGTCAGTTCGAGATGTCCTTGCAGCCTCTCCGCTCGACGTCGCATGTTGTTCAGCCCAAGTCCGCCGGCGGTCGTCCCGGTCCCACCCATACCCCGACCATTGTCGCTGACCTGGAGGCGGCAAAGATCGCCATGCACGCTGAGCAAGACGTCGGCCTTGGTGGCATCGGCGTGGCGTCCGATGTTGGTGACCGCTTCCCGCACCGTAGCCAGCAGATGCTCGGCAACGTCGTCCGAGATACCCGCGTCCACCGGACCGTCGAAAGCCGATCTCACCTCAAAGCCGACGACCTGGCTCAGTTCTCGCAAGAGCGCGATGATCTGCGCCCGGATACCCTGCTCGGGGTCGATGAGGCTCAGCTCGAAAATTGTGGATCGAATCTCACGGATCGTGTCGTCGATCTCCGCTATTACCGCATTCAAGCGGTCCGACAATCCGTCGTTCTTGGCAGCGCCTGCGATGCCCTGGAGTGAGAGCCCGGCCCCGAACAGGCGCTGAATCACCCTGTCGTGGAGGTCTCCGGCAAGACGTTGCCGATCATCCTGAATTGACGTTACCTTCACGCTCTGATGGAGCCGGGCGTTCTCGACCGCAATCCCTGCGGCAAGAGCCAATGCCTCGGTGAGCACGAGGTCGTCGTTCGTGAACTCGGACCATCCAACCTTGTCGGTCAAGTAGAGGTTGCCGTAGACCTCCTCCCGAACCCTGATGGGAACGCCGAGGAACGAGGTCATCGGCGGATGATTGAGGGGGAACCCAGAACGATTGGGATGGGAGTTCAAATCCGCTATGCGGAGCGCTTCAGGATCGGAGATGACCAGGCCCAACACGCCGAGACCTTTCGGTCGATCTCCGATTCGCACCTCGTCCTCTGGCGCAAGGCCGACCGTGATGAACTCGGCAAGCGCCGTCCTCTCGCTGTTCAGAACTCCGATTGCACCATAGTGAGCCCCCGTTATGGAGCGGGCCTCCTCGATGACGTGCCGGAGTAGGTCTGGAAGGTCCAGGTCCGCTCCGATGAGGAGCATTGCCTCGATAATTCGCCTGAGCTTGGAAGCATCCTCGACCGAGTGGAGGGACATCAGCCGTGGTCCCCGTGCAGGCAACGGACGGCGAGCAGGCGATTGGTGACACCCAGCACCCAAATCAGGCTCTGACACTGCGACATAACACAACTCCTTGTGGCCGAAGGCGGCAGACCCAGGAGATGGTCGATTGCCGCAGTGGCTCAGTCAGTCAGGGCCGCATCCGATCACTTTCAAGCTCCAATTCGCAACCTACGGCATTCCTCAGACGAATTCAACAGGCGCTCGGCGGGAGTAGACCAGCCTGCCACCAACGTGCCGCACCGAGGCACTCGCGAACCACGACCCTCCCGTTGGGGGACATCTAGCCCCAGGGTCGTATAGCTGTTCGATTTCGGGACGTCCTTCGAGGACCAGAGCAGCGAGTCTGCCTTCTCCTCATCCGAGGTCGAAAAGAGGTCGAGGTGCGTCGGGCAGGATCGTTCGCAGAACCTCTTCGCCAGCAAGTCTTGGCTCCAGGCGGCCGATCCGACCTAACTGGCCGCGCGAATAGGTCCGTGATGCTTTGAACAGGAACTTCTTCCTTCGAAGCTAGGTGACCATCCACCGGTCGTTGTCTTGTCCCGACTGTGCTGTCGGGTGCACCCAAGCCCGACGACC
>JBKQMB010000061.1:0-10647 GCA_052326605.1 Acidimicrobiales bacterium
CTACAACGGCACGACCTGGACCCAGCAGTCCCCGGCCGCGAGCCCACCGGCCCGCAGCGACGCGTCGATGATCTACGACGCCGCCAGCGGGCAGGTCATCCTCTTCGGCGGCCTCGACGCCTCCGGCTTTACCCTCGGTGACACCTGGACGCGTTCGGACTCCCTTCTCGGCCAGACCGTCGCCTTCACCTCGGTGGCACCGGCGAGTGCCACGGTCGGAGGCCCGACCTATGCCGTCGCCGCCACTGGCGGGGTCTCGGGCAACCCGGTCACCTTCTACTCGGTGACCCCGCTGGTCTGCACCCTGTCGGGCTCGACGGTGAGCTTCGTCGGAGCGGGAACCTGCACGATCGAAGCCGCCCAGGCCGGCACCAACACCGCCTATTCGGCCGCCCCGACGTCCACCCAGAGCTTCTCGGTGAGCAAGGCGGCCGCGTCAAGCGCAACGACAACGACGCTCGCCCTATCCTCACCGGTCTCCTTCGGAGCGGAGAGCCAAGCTGACCCAATTGTCAAGGTAGTCAGCTCCAATGGATCCATCCCGCTCGGCGCGGTGAACGTCACCCACGGCACCAAGACGCTGTGCACCGTCACCCTCGGCGCCTCGGGGACAGGAACCTGCACGTTTTCGGGGACCGCTCTGGCGCCAGGCAGCTTCGCGCTGCGGGCCACCTACGCCCCAGCCAACGCCAGCTTCCGAATCTCCAGGTCGGCGTCGAACGCTCTGGTTGTGAACCGATCCACCACTGCTCTCGCTGTCACCGCGGTGACGGCCTACCAGACAGCGAGCAGCTGGAGCGTGGCCTTCAGTGCCACCCTCACGTCACCGCCCACGGGCCAGGGCGTTTCCGGGCGGACTGTCCGATTCACCCTTAACGGCTCGGGAAGGCACAGGTGCACGGCTACGACAAACGCCGTCGGCGTGGCGATGTGCGGCGTCCTCGGCAAGGGGCAGTTCTCCCTAACGGGGGCGACCGGCTACAGCGCAGCGTTCACGCAGGCCGGCGGCTACTCGGCGAGTTCATCTGAGGCGGCAGTTCATCCATAACCGCCACTGTCTCGGCCGAGTCGAGTAGCCGGGGGGTGCGATTCCCACCGACGACTCGACTCAGCACCCGGACGGAATTTTCGGCACCCTCAGGATTTGGCTTGCTGGGTTCCGCCCTCGAGAGTCCCGTTGGCTGGATTTGTCCCAAAGATGACTACCACGATCATTTCGCAGTCGCATCGCTAACCAATGACGTATTGAAGCCCCACCGACGACTCGAGTGTGGCTGACGCAGCGTGGAGCGAAACCGCCCAGGTCTGGTCGCCGACGATCCCGTCGACCTGGACCCGACCCCAACCCTGGAATGCCTCGACGGCCGCCTTTGTGTTCGGGCCGAAATCCCCATCGATTCCCTGAGGCGTGACACCTCCCCACTCCGACGCACCGTTGGTGAGAATCGACTGCAAGGTGCTGACGATGGGACCGGTCGAACCGACCTGCAGCGTGGGCATCGGTCCACCGTCTGGCAATGCGTTCCATGTGTTGGGGCCCACGATGCCGTCGACCGTCAGCCCAGCTCCTTGCTGGAATTCCTTGACAGCCGCTTCTGTGGCCGGTCCAAAGACGCCGTCTAGCGCGAGACCGAGATCTGGCGTGCGGCGAAGAGCACGCTGGAGGCGCTTCACCGCGTCGCCAGTTGCCCCTTGGCTGATGATGGGCTGTCCGGAGTTGGGCATAAGAACTCCCTCGTGCGTGTCAGTTGGTAGAAGCTCGGTCATCAGAATCGCACTGAACAAACACAGGCGACCTCGGTACCGCTCTTGTCAACCCTAATCGTAGTCGAGCGCTGGCCACCGAGGTAGATCGAGTCGCGGGTATGTCACCGAAATATCGACACGCCTTACGGAACGAAGGGGAACGGTAATGGTGGTGGTGATATCCCCTTTGTGAGGAATTCCTCACGACCGGGACAGGCTTACACGTGTTGCCAGCGTCCCGACGAGTCGTCAATCGGATGTTGAGATTCGAACCACTGGTCCCATGCCTCTTCGCCATGAGCCCCTCCACGAAAGTCCTGTTCAGACCGCACGGATGGGATTCTCGGCACCCACAAGGCTACAAATGCAAACCCAACAAGATCGATGTCTACCTCGAGCACCTACGCCGGGTCGCTACTGAGCGGTGACCCAGAAGACCACCTGGACACCCCGCATGGCTGACATCGCCCTTTATGAGCACGGATCAGGCCTGCTCCTGGGACCTCTGGGTCGCGTGACAGCCGCTGGCTATGGTTCCCCGGGGATTATTCTGGGCGCCCTCCAGAGTGCCGCAGGCAAGTGCCCTAGAGAGTCCAGGCGGAACCATGGAAGACGTGCCATCTCGCGAGGAGGCAGTGTGATCGACCACCAGACCGATGCGCCGGTCAGCGACGTGCCGTCTCCCACGACCTTCCAAGTAGGGAATGCAGCATGAGGGGTGGAGAGTGGGAGATCCGCTCGCGAGAAGAGCTCATCGAGACCGCTGACCGGCACATGGATTCGGTGCTCCGATCGATGGCTGGTGAGAGTGCGGTGGCACGAGACGACCAGCGCACGGCTGTACGGGCCCTCGTGGCCGACCGGTCGCGGGTACTGGTCGTCCAGGCCACGGGATGGGGCAAGTCGGCGGTCTATTGGGCGGCCACCTCGGCCATCAGATCGCTTGGGGGAGGGCCGACCCTGGTGGTCTCCCCGCTGCTCGCTCTGATGCGAGACCAGGTCAAGGCCGCCGAAGGTGCTGGACTGATCGGGGCAACGGTCAACTCCACCAACATCGACGACTGGGACACCGTGATGAAGGACATGGAGTCCGGAGAGACCGACGTACTCCTCGTCTCTCCCGAGCGCCTGGCCAACCTGACCTTCGCCCACCGGATCGGCCCGATCATCGAGAAGGCCGGCCTCATGGTGATCGACGAGGCCCACTGCATCTCGGACTGGGGCTTCGACTTCCGTCCCGACTACCAGCGCCTCTCCAAGGTCCTGACCGCTTCGCCGATGACGCCGGTCCTGGCCACTACGGCCACGGCCAACGATCGCGTCACCGTCGACGTCGCCAAGCAGCTCGGTGATGCCACCGTCGTGCTCCGCGGCAGCCTCGCTCGGTCATCGCTGCAGCTATCGGTCATCGTGGGACTCGGACCACTCGAGCGGTACGCCTGGGTCGACGGCGCCCTCGCCCTGCTCCCGGGCTCGGGAATCATCTACGTTCCGACAGTGGCCGACACCGATCGCCTGGTCGGGTTCCTGAGTTCTCGGGGGCACGTCGTTGCCGCCTACTCCGGCAAGCTCGAGGCGCCCGAACGAGAGCGGATCGAAGACGATCTCCGGGCCAATCGCCTAAAAGCGGTGGTGGCGACCTCGGCTCTCGGGATGGGGTACGACAAGCCCGACCTCGGCTTCTGCCTCCACGTCGGCTCGCCTGACTCGCCGGTCGCCTACTACCAGCAGGTGGGTCGTGCCGGCCGGGCCATCGAGCGCGCCGAGGCCGTGCTGCTGCCGGCAGAGACCGACGAGCGGCTCTGGGAGTTCTTCGCCACCGCCTCGATACCTGACCCGCAGAACATCGAGAAGGTTCTCGGAGTCCTCGCCGATGCCGAAGAGCCGATGAGCGTGGTGGCGCTCGAGTCTGCGACTGGCGTGCGCCGTGGCCGGCTCGAGTCGCTGCTCAAGATCGTCGCCGTCGAGGGTGCGGTCGAGCGTGTGAGCGGCGGCTGGATTTCCACGGGGGAGCCCTACGTCTACGACCAGGCCAAGTGGGCCGAGATCCATGCGGCCCGGGCGGCCGAAGCCGACCTGATGCGCTCTTACGCCGGCGGCCGGGGCTGCCTCATGGAGTTCCTTCAGCGGGCCCTCGACGATCCGGACCCGGGCCCCTGCGGACGCTGCTCGGTCTGCACAGGGGAGATGCCCGCACAGGGCCTCAACATCGATGCTGATGCCATCGAGGCCGCCCGCGTCCATCTGCGAGGTGCGGACGTCATCATCGAGCCCCGCAAGCTCTGGCCTTTCGGGCTGAACGACGGGCGCAAGGGCAGGATCGACGGTGCCTCCGCCGGGCGGGCGCTGACCTTCGCCGACTCGCCGGGGTGGCGTGATGCCGCCCGGGCGATCGCCGGGCCGGACAGACCCCTCGACGACGACGTGGTGCGGGGGATGGTCTCGGTCCTCTCTCGCTGGCGCGAGTCCTGGGAGCAGCGCCCGGTGGGTGTCGTGCCCATGCCCTCGCGCCACCACGCGACGATGGTCGGGGACCTCGCCGCCAAGATCGCCGAGATCGGCAAGCTCCCACTCATCGATGCGCTCGACGCCAGGGGTCCTCGGCCGCCTGACGACGTCCCCTCAGCGCCCAGGGTCAATGCCCTCCTCGCAGGACTGGTTCTACGAGACGGGGCAGAGCTGCCCGGAAACGGACCCGTTCTTCTCATCGACGACAGCTACCGGACCGGCTGGACGATGACCGTGGCTGCCGCCCTGCTCAGGGAGGCCGGCGCCGCCGGCGTCATGCCTTTGGTCGTCCACCAGTTGCCCTGATCTCGCCTTTGTTCGACCACTGAGCGGATCTCTGTGGGAGCGTGACAGCCCGGTGAGCGTGCCAGGAGACAACGGCTTCCAATGGGGGCAGCCTGCATGGACGGCGGTGATGTATCCGCCGTCCTCGGGCATCGATCCACTGGGGCCGGCCACCGCTTCTCGGGACCGGATCCTCCCGGAGCTGTCCACCGGCATCAACGTGCTCACCAGACACCTGAGGTACTGGTCCTTCTACACGTGGCTCCTCCCGGGGATGATGGTGTTCGGCGCCGTTGCGATCTGAGCCCAGGTACCCGGACGACGCTTGGCTCTCTGACGGGCTGCCCTGTCCCGCTCTGCCTGCTTGGCCCGGAAACTCCGGATCCGATCGAGGTTGAAGGCAGCAACCGTGAAGCCAAGCAGCCGGTCATCTTCACCTGGCCGAACACATGGAAGAACCCCCGTCCGAGGTCGACGAACGCTCCCTTCAGGCCGGGTTCGCCGACTCAATGACCTGGCGTCGTCCCGTGGAGATCCGCCGTGCCGTGGTGCCGCTGGGATGCGCTGGGAAAGAGCCAGATCAACGGGGGCACGGAGAGAATCCCTCTGCAGAACCCGCTCCGAGGGGTCGTGTTGGGGCCTCTGAGGGACCAGGGCGACCGAACATCCAAGAGCGGTCCTGGACAGCCTGAACGTCGTGTTATTGGCAATGGGGTGTAACTCGTCGGATGGCTCTCGAACCAGAACGTGAGTTTGCGCATCACGTATCTCCACGAGGTGGCGATGGATCGCCCACCTTGAGCCTGGTAGCCCGGAGCGGACGGAAGGGGTACGGTCGAACCATGACAGTGGTCGCGGGCGAAGCCGGCGGGTTCACGACCAGTGACCTGGACGGGACGAACGATGCCGACGTGGTTTGCCTGCCCGTCCCGGACGACGTCATCCCGGCCCTGCAGATCGAGCCTCGCCCCGACGCGGCGGTGATCTTGGCCAGTGGGTACACGATCGCCATCGAGGCGGACCTCCGATCAAGGCTCGGCGGGCGGGCGGACACGAACCAACCTTCGTGAACATGCGAATCGTGGTTACGCCGATATCCCATTCGAGCGGTGGTCCCGTGTACATCGCGTGTCGGCAACTCGCCGGACCCCCTCGGTTGTCGCCATGAGGTCTCGGAGCGATCGGTTCCGGCGCCTCGCCCCGACCGTGGTGCTCATCCCGGCGATTGCCGTCATCACCTTGAGCACAGGGGTGGCGGCGTCCGGCGCCGACAGTACACCGCTGTCCTGGAATGCCAGCCTTCCCCGGATCGCCTCGACCTACGGGAGCGGGAGCTTCGGGCGCTGGATAGTTGATCGATTTGGGCTTCCGAGCTATCGCTACACCGTCGACCAGCAGACAGATCCACTGGCCCGCCAGGCCGAGCTCGCTGGCGGCAACGACGCCTGGAGTCAGGTCGGGAACGACCGCGTCAAGGCGGACGCATTCAATCACGGCTACACGGAGCTCTGGAGCCAGGACCGTCTCGCCCAGTGGATCAATGCGCTGGATCCCTCGCGTCTTCACATGGGAGGCGGCTACGGGTATCTCAACGTCGACGGCAAGGTGATCAGCACCCTCTACGACGATCGCCCCCAAGGGGCGACGACGGAACGGACGTTCGGGGTCGGCTACTTCAGCCATTCGTTGGCGACCCAGGGGATCAACGTGCGCGAGGTGGTCCAGGCACCGTTCGGCAATGACCCCGTCCTTGTCCATGACGTCAGCATCACGAACACCTCCGACCATCCCGAGAACGCCTCGTGGTTCGAGTACTGGGACGTCAATCCACTCGTCCAGGCGTCGCTCCAGTACCGGGGGATCTCCTCTCCGTCGTGGTCGGGCGCCGCTCGCACGCTGACGGTCGCCCAGCAGCCGCTCAACGGGGACAACTCCCCCCTCTCCATCTTCTTGTCCCAGGTCTCAGGCACCGCCACGTCGTACACGACCTCCCAGCAGGCGTTCTTCGGCAACGGCACCGCGGCTCGTCCCGAGGCCGTGGTCGATGGCCGGCTCGACAACAGCAGTGCTCCGCCCGTCCCCAACGGCACCGAGGGAACCACGCTCTTCGCCCTCCAGAGTCGGCATCGCCTGGCACCCGGCCAGACCGTCACCCTGCGCTACCTCTACGGCTACGACGAACCCGGGGACATCTCGGCGTTGGTGGCGAAGTACCGCCATATCGCCGATCCGTTCGCCTTGAGCGAGCATCGCTGGGCGGCGAGCCTGCCCAAGGCGTCCTTCGGGAGCGGTCGGGAGTGGATGGCCCGCGAGTTCCTCTGGGATGCCTACCTCTTGCGCTCCGCCACCGTGGACGAGCAGGTTTGCGGCGAGCACACCGTCACCCAGGGTGGCTACTACCAGTACGAGGTCGGACAGAATTGGGGAACACGAAGTTGGCTGCAGTACGCAGTCCCCCTCACCTACATGGACCCCGCCCTGGCTCGTCAGATCCTCATCTACTCCGCCCAATTCCAGCCCCGGTCAACGCTGCAATTCCCCTACGGATCCACCAGCCTCTGCACGGCCTACAACCTCGGGCAATCCGACGACCTGGACTTCATGTTCATGTGGGCGGCGGCGACATACGGGCTGGCGACCAGGGACGTGGGGTTCTTCGGCCAATCGGTCCACTTCTACGACTCTTCGGTGTCGACCAGTCTCTGGCAGCACGTGAAGTTGGCATTCGCGCACCAGCAGTCACTCCTCGGCCCGCACGGCGAGTACGACGCGCTCTCGATCGGCGACTGGTCGGACCTGCTTCCTGCCTACTCGGGCATGACCGAGTCGGATCTCGTCGTGGCCCAGTGTGCCTACGTGTATCCACAACTGGCCGACGTCGCCGACCTACGGGGTGATCATGTGTTCGCCAAGGAGCTGCGCGCCGCTGCGCGCCGCCTTCTTTCCACCCTCAGAGGTCAGTGGACCGGGCAAGGCTGGTACGCGCGGGGCTACGCAGGCAACCAGCAGCTGGGCTCGGGGGCCATCTGGCTCGAGCCGCAGCCCTGGGCGATCCTGGCAGGAGCGCCGAGCCCGGGCCAGGCGGCCACCCTTGCCGCCAACATCGGCAGATACCTCGACGGGACCGGCGCGCCCGCCATCGTTCACGGCCCGGACCGCATCGGCACGTCGCTGAGCCCGGCGCGAAACGACCCTGGGGTCACCGAGACGACCCGGCTCCCGGGCACCGGCGAGGGCGACAACAATGCCGTGTACCCGGGCGGGACGTGGTATGAGCCTGATGGCTGGTTGACCTGGGCGTATGCATCCTTGGACGGCGAGGTGCCGGGATCCCGGTCACTTGCCTTCGACGAATACGTCCGCTCGACGCTGGCCGATCACGCGGCCGTCTATCCGAACCAATGGGTCGGTATCACCTCGGTCGACGACACCTGCTGGTCCTTCTACTCGAGCGACCCGAGTCGCTGCGGCGGGGTGCTCGGCATCACCAACTACGAGGGCCAGAACACCGAACAGCCCGAATGGATGGTCATGGACGCACTGACACTGGCTGGGGTGACCCCCACCGAGAGGGGCTATCAGGTTTCTCCGCAATTCCCATTCTCGAATTTCACGGTGCGGTTTCCCACGATCGGCGTCGGCGGGCAGGGCAGCACGCTGCAGGGCTATGTCCGTCCGTTGGCCACCGGCCGGCTCCTCCTGCAAGTGGCCGTTCCTCGAGGCGCCACCGAGGTGACCTGCACGGTGGACGGTTCCGTCGTCCGAGCGACGGTGTCCTCGAAATGGGTGAGCTTCCCGGTGGCTGCCCAGCGGGACCGGTCAGTCAACTGGTCAGTCAGCTGGCGGGCGTCCCGATAGACGCCGGTATCGGGCAAGGCCGACGGAAAGGTGAAGGGCGCCAAAATGTCAATCGCCTCGCTGGATCCGGACCCGGGAGCCCTTCTCCTGTGGGTGCCGATAATGTCATCCGAAGGCCTCACGCAGCCAGTTTGTACTCGTGGATGAGACCACCGAGCCAGTCGGGACCTGTCCGGTGGGGCTGGGTCCAGTGACGACGGACCAGATCCCGGTGTCAGCGGAGCAGGGTGTCGGTCTGCACGAAGAGCCTTCCCAGACGTCGACGGCCAAGGAGCCGACCCGGTCCAGCGAGCAGCGCCCGATCTGAAGGTCGCAAGGCCGGCCGGGCCACCTGGCGACGGAGCACGGCAACCTCGTGGCGAAGCATGACGAACTCGACGGCCAGTTCTTCGTAGTCATGCCGAACCGGACGGAGCAACTGGAGGATTCTGACGAAGGCAAGGTCAAGAAACGACAGGGCCACAACCCAGTTTCGTTGCCCGAGACTGTTCCACGAAAGTCCTGGTGAGTGGACCCGGATGAGGTTTTCGGCACCCACAGGTTCACCCGTTCGAGGCATTTCCCACGCTATCGAATCGGATTTCCCACATTATTGCGACCGCAATGACACACAGAGAATCCAAGTTCAGCGGGCACGGACGAGATTATCGGCACCGACACACCTTCACGCTGGACCGTGTCCCTATCCGTTGAGGGTGGCAGAGTCGCCCGGTTGGCCGCATGTGGTTGGTGCCGGACTGCCGCTGAGCCGTCCCTCCATCCACCGGAGGATCGACGGAGCACCCATGAAGACCACCGTCCCGTGGGTGGCGCCGGTCACGTGCAGGTACTGCACAGTGTCGCCGACGGGACATGCCTTGCCGGTGACGAAACCGTCGGTCAGCGACGGTGGCACGGTGGTGTCCTTGGTGCCCTGGAGCACGAGCATGGGCACGGTGGTGCGGACCTGGCCGGGGTCGTTGGCCTGAGCGTGGGCGATCACCACCGGGTTGGTCTCGGAACTCGCCGGGAAGACCTGACCCGGGGTCAGGTGCTGGGCGCTGATGGCGTTGGCCACCGAAGCCAGGCAGCCCTTGGTCACCTCCGTGCTGGCGAACTGCTCGCCAGTCGGCGTAAAGACATCGGTCACCGGCAGGTCGTTATAGGTCTGCGTCCACGAATACGAGGCGGGGATGCTGAAGGACAGGAACTGCTGACCCGCCGGGGTTCCGATGATCGAGATGAGCGTGCTGAGCCCCGTTGCCGGCGCCGCGGCCACCACGCCGACGACATGGAGGTCAGGTGCGTACGTGGGAGCCATCTCTCCGGCGAAGAGCGCGGCGTGGCCACCCTGCGAGTGACCGTAGATGACCACGGTGTTTGCCGTCCGGAGCCCGGACAGCTGCCTGCTCGCCCGGGTGGCGTCGAGTACGGCGCGACCCTCACTGGCCCCGAGCAGGTAGGGATGGACGCCGTCGGCGACGCCCAGGCCCTGGTAGTCGGCGGCGGCCACGACGAATCCGGCCCGGAGGTAGCTGGCCAGCCCGGGAAGGAGATAGGGACCGCTGCCTCCACCGGCATTGGTGAAGAGCGATGGCGCACAGGGTGCGGCAAATCCCGTGGTGCCGTGGGCCCAGGCGATCACCGGGTAGCCGGCGGCTGCGGGGGACGATCCGGGGGCGATGACGTAGCCGGACTCAGCTACATCGGCGCCGTAGATCGTCGTGGAGTGGAACAGAATCCGCCACACGATTGCACCGGAGGGCACACCCTGCACCCCGGTCACCCGGGTCGAGCGGATCAATGTGCCGGCGGGTGCGGCCAGTAGTGGTTGGGGCGGCTGGTAGAACGCCGGGATGGCATTGGCCGAAGTGTTCGTGCTGGACGTCGTGGTCGAAGGAGACGATGCGGTGGACGAGCTGCACCCACCCGCAGCGAGGGCGAACACGACGATCGCCGGCATCCATCGGGCCGCCCGTCGCTTTCGGTACGTCGGTGGCACTCCCACTGCATCCCCCTGTGTTGGGCAACGCTGGCGAAGATACCGCAGGAATGCCCTGGCGTGGCCTATATGTGCCGAAAACACCATCCAGGTCGCGCGGCCAGCCCGTACTCTTGAATGAGGCCACCAAGCCGTTCTGTTCGACCTAGTGCGGTGACATTCAAATAGCGCGCGATTCGCGCACTTGCTCGAGGGCGACCCGCCCACGCCGAACCTTGGCGATGATCTGGCCGGATGTCTTGGTCCACACAAAGGGATTGGGGTCCTCG
>JBKQMB010000062.1:0-43603 GCA_052326605.1 Acidimicrobiales bacterium
GTAGCTGCCGGTGCAGGTCTCACTCGCACCGGGGGCGAGCGAGGCCTGCGGGCAGGTGAGGTTGGCCGGGGCCACCTTGTTGTCGCTGACCCCGATGGACGAGATCGTCGTCGTCCCGGTGTTGGTCACCAGGTAGTCGTAGTTGAGGGTCTGGCCGGCAGCGCCGTAGCCGGACGAGGTGGTGGACTTGGTGAGCGACAGCGACGAGGTATAGACGGTCTCCACCTCGCCGCTTGGACCACACGTGCTCGCCGACCCCGCATTGGCCGCGTCCCCCGTATACACCGCCTGCCAGTAGTACGTATCCGGGGCGGCGAAGGTGATCGAATCAGAGTCTGGCACGCTTCCGTTTGTGACAGGAAAAGTACCTCCGCTCTGAACAAGGTCCGTGCAGGCGGAGTCCGAGTACACGTTGTAGGTCACCGTTCCGCCGGCACTCGACGAGTTGTCCCCGGCGAGGGTGGCCGAGTCAGTCACCCCCGTGCCCGCGGGCACCGAGATGCTCGTCCCCGACTGGCCACCACCGGAGAGCGACGTGGAGGTGGTGGTGGCGATGAGGGTGACGATCCAGGAGATCGTGATGGAACCGCCACCACCATTGGCAGAGACAGCGCCACCATTGCTCGCCGGTCCGTACGAGGTCACACCTGCCGGCCCGATGCTGCCCCCAGCGCCCCCGCCGCCCCCGCCATAGACCGTCTCATGACCGCTGCTACCCCCGCCGAAGCCCCCGCCCCCGCCGCCATAGGTGCCTACGAAACCACCGCCGTTCCCGCCGCCCGAGAAGCCTTCGCCACCGGGTTCGCAACCGGCGCCGCCGCCGCTGCCGCCGTTGCCGTTGCCGCCGTTTTCGTCGTAACCACCAAGCCCCGTGCTACCGCCGATTCCGCCTCCGCCGCCGACGCCTCCGTTGGCGCCGGGGGCGTTCCCGCCGATTCCGCCGGGGCCACCGCCGCTGCCGCCCGAGGCGGGACCAGCGCTGCCGCTGGTGATGCTGGCCCCCCCGCCACCACCGGCGATAATTCTATTCACGAGGTCTGTCGGGTCGATTGTGCTGCTACCACCGCCCGAGCCACTCTGGAACCCGCAGTTGGTGAACGAGCCACCCCCTCCTACGAACAGGTCGAGGACCTGACTCCCAGTGGCGGCAAGCGTGGTGCTGACCTGCGCCCCATTCCCCCCCGTGCCGGCGACAGCTCCGTAAGCGCCGTTCGCGCCCCCACCGCCCCCACCTATCGCCACGATGTTCAGTGATGTGACGCCAGCCGGCACTGAGAAGGTGTCAGCCCCGACGGTGGTGTAGGTACAGGTGTCGGTGGTGCCGTTGGTGGACAAGACGCCGGTGGTTCCACAGGGGCTTGTCGGAGACGCAAATGCCGGGCTCGGTCCGAAGGCGCTCAACCCGACGGTGGACACGGTGGTGACGCCCACCAAGATGAGGCCGGCCATGGTGAGCCGCAGCCCAGCTCGTGCCCGACCGGCCGACCAGAATCCCCTATGCATGAGCCAGCACCCTCCGCTCTGGGGCGCTG
The DNA here is from genome assembly GCA_052326605.1 of Acidimicrobiales bacterium. Taxonomy (GTDB): domain Bacteria; phylum Actinomycetota; class Acidimicrobiia; order Acidimicrobiales; family RAAP-2; genus Bog-756. The sequence continues at coordinate 1,533 of JBKQMB010000062.1, forward strand.
CCCACACCCGTCGACAGTGGAGGCTTAACATCCCCGGGAATCCCTTGGCAACCGACCGCCGGGATCGGCGACGCCCCGCGTTCAACCGGCTACGGAACGACCGCGGAATGCCTATCTCCCGTGGGGTCCGCGAGTCTCCGGTGCGGTTAGCTCACTGGCGCAGGCAGTCCCCCCCTCCCGGTTGGCAGCGGTGAGCCCCGTCCCAGGGGAGTCCGGGACTACGACAGGCACCAGCCGATGCCGCGGTCACCCACTCGTTGCGCCCCCGGCACACCAGAGCGACTGTCGGTCTCCGAGTGATCCCATAGGTGTGCGGCTCCCGGCCACCGATCCGACGAACCCGTCGCCCAGCGGTGACGCCACTTCGTTCGGATACGCTCGACCGATGCCTTACCCCAGGGCCGCGGACCGTTGCGGCAAACGACTCGGCGTCTCCGCCCTGCTCCCTCTCTTCGGAGTCGCCCTCTTCCTCGCCGCCTGCTCGTCGACGTCGACCTCGTCGTCCACGACCGCACCCACACCGACAACGGTGGTGGTGTCATCCACGGCGGCTACCACCATCCCCTTCGTCCCGGCGAGAAACGCCCGCGGGGACGTCACCACCACCGGATCGTGTCACGAGGTCAAGGGCACGTGGGTCCTTGCCGGTGTGGTGAAGAACTCGGCCACTACGGCCCGGACCTACCAGATCGTCGTCGACTTCGTGACCCAGCCTGGTGACACGGTGCTCGGCACCAAGATCGTCACCACCGCCAGCGTGAACCCCGGAGCTACACAGGCGTGGTCGGCCACCAGTACACCGGGCCTCACCCATGTGGCCTGTGTCGTCCGACAGGTGCAGGCACCTGCGTAGTCTCCAGGCCCCCCCCGTACCCGCCCGGAGACCTCGTTGGCGATTCCGGCGACGTGCGCCACGATCTCGTGGGCCGTCCAGCCAGGACAGAACCTCGCGGCGGCGGGGTTGGTGGCGTGGGCGGTCCCGAGGAGCGCCTCCGCTTTGCGACTTCTCTCGATCAATTCCGCTCCTCACCGCTGGCCGGTTGGCGGATCCAGGCGATCCACCTACCCGATTCGGCACCCGCAACACTGGCCCGTCCCGACGAGGAGGGCCACGGAGCCCCGGGACCTGACCCTGTGGCGGGTGGCGGGCTCAGGCCGAGGGATTGATGAGGTAGGCGTCCCCGCCTGATCCGATCACCGCGCAGAAGGTCGACGACGGGCACGAAATGCCCACCGCGTCCTTGAAGGCATCGATGGGCACGCCCGCTGTCCAGGAGCCGCCGCTGGTGGAGGTGTAGACGTCTGATCCGTCGGTGGCCGCACAGAACGTCCCGGTGCACGAGATCCCCGTCGGCGAGAAGGTCGCCGCCAGCGGGGTGAACGCCGTGCCGTTGAAGGTGTAGGTGCTTCCGCTGGTGCTTCCGCCGGCCAGGCAGGCGGTGGAGGACGTGCACGACGCACTGGCGCTCCCGTTCACCAACACGAAGGCCAAGGGATTGAGCGCGCCGTTGGTGCCGGTCTGGTAGGTGCCGTTGCCGCTCAGGACGAGGCAGTCGTAGTTGTCGGTGGCGTCGAACGCTCAGGCGAGGGAGCGGGCTGCCCTCGCTCTGCGCAGGGCACCGTTGGGGCCGGTGAACTCGTCCCAGCGGTCGGCCGCCACCGGATAGCTGGCGTAGTAGATCGCCACCTTGCCGGTGCTGGCGGAGACGGCGGCGCAGCCGTAGATCCCGCTGAGGACGGAGCACGACACGCTGGCGAAATCGCTCGTGACGGCCGGCGGCGGATGGGCCAGCGCGGTCCACGACGTGCCGTCGTACACCGAGAATCCGTCCTGGGCAGCGCTCACGGCCAGGCAGTAGGTGGTGGAGGGGCACGACACGCTGCTCAGCCCGCCGGAGGGGTCGACCCGGACCGGGCTCGACCACTGCCCGCCCTGGTAGGCGATGGCGTTGCCGCCGGCGTCGACCGCCATGCAGAAGGTGGTGGTCGGGCACGACACGTCGGTGAGGGCGTAGGTGGAGATGGCGGTGGCGTGGCTGGGGACGACCGCCATGCCCACGATCGGCGCGTTCAGGGTCAACCCGCCGGTGGAGCCGTAGAAGACGGCGTCCCCGTAGGAGAAGATGCCGCCGTCGGCGGCCACCAGCCAGTAGCCGAGGCCGTCGAGGGTGGCGGCCATCCCGACGACAGGCTTGTTGAGGGTCATGCCGCCGGTGGAGCCGTAGAACATAGCGTCGCCGTAGGAGAAGATGCCGCCGTCGGCGGCTACCAGCCAGTAGCCGTGGCCGTCCGGGGTGGACGCCATGCCCACCACCGGCTTGTTCAGGGTCAACCCGCCGGTGGAGCCGTAGAAGCCGGCGTCCCCGAAAGCGAAGATGCCGCCGTCCGAGGCGACCAGCCAGTAGCCGTGGCCGTCCGGGGTCGCCGCCATGCCCACCACCGGCTTGTTCAGGGTCAACCCGCCCGTGGAGCCGTAGAAGCCGGCGTCCCCGAAGGCGAAGATCCCGCCGTCGGTGCCGACCAGCCAGTAGCCGTGGCCGTCGGGCGTGGCCGCCATCCCCACGGTCGGCTTGGCCGACGTGTCGAGGAACGTCCCGCCGTAGTATTCGGCGTCACCGAAGGCGTAGACGGCGCCGTTGGCGCCCACCTCCCAGTACCCACCGCCGTCGGGTACGGCGGCCATCCCGACGATGGGGGCACTGATCATCGTGCCGCCGGTGGAGCCGTAGAACATCGCCGCCCCGTAGGAGAAGATCCCGCCATCTGCAGCCACCATCCAGTAGCCGGCGCCCGGCCCGGTGTCGATATGGGGACGGTGGGGCGCCGGGCCCGTTCCCGTGACGGTCGCTGCTGATGCCGTCCCCCCGGCGGCCACCACCACGCCAAGGAGCACGATGGCGATGGTCGACAGGGCGACCGCCCGCCACCAGGTCCCGATGGACCCCTGGGGTTCCGCTACCGCCGTCATGGCACGCTCGATTCTCCTGCTTGGCCGCCGGCGTCTACCGGGTCCGTCGCCGACTGTACCCCCGGCGGCGGGCGGGTGCCGGGACGGTACTACCGGCCGGAAACCCGCAGGCTTCGTCTCTTGGTGCGGTGTCTTTCGGTGCGGTCGGGACCTGGGATCGATCAAGGCCACTACCGAGCGCTTGCGGTCAGCAAGCACCATTTCGATCGGACAACGTTTGGCACGCCGCGAACCGGTGTTGTGGGGCACCCTCCTGATCGAAAGAGCGGTCCCCAGTGAGACGAGCGTCCGAGTCGCGGTCGGTCAAGGAAGTCCTTGGGCAATAGCCCCATCGATGCTCAGTCGGCGGTAGGTCATGCTGGATCCTGGGATCAGATGTCCAGCAAACCAGCCACCCTGACCTGCCGAGGGCGCATCATCGGGAATCCTGGCTTCGCCGCCCCTGGCCATACTCCCCCATCTGGGCTCCTTCTGGCCCCTCGTCCAGACGACAAACTGCACGATGTCAGTGGCTGCAACCGTCCGGGCACACATGTTCAACGGGTAGATCGCAGGTCGAATGGGCAGCTCGGAGACCACGACCGACCCGAACTGAGTGAATGGACTGCTCGGATCGGCTTCGGTATTCCAGACGTGGAAGTTGAAGACGTCGAAGACACCCTGCCAGATGTTTCGGGTGACGGTGATGGCTCTGATTTTGCCATCAGGCAAGCTCCTCAGCCGCAGGACGATTCCTTGCTGATCGGCTCCCTGCCCAGTGGCGAATGACGCACACACCGTCTGGTCAGACTCGCTTCGGCCAGCTTTGGCCCAAAAAAACTCCCGGTTGTCGCCTGCGCTCGATTTCGGAGCCGTGACAACTTCGGTACCCGGGGACGGGTTCGAGTAGGTGTAGGCACTGCAATCGGGGGTCACCCGAACGGTGCACATCGACGAACTTGGAGACGAAACGCCACCGCCAGTTATGGCCGACCCAGTGCTGCAATCGGCAAGGGAAAAGGCGAGAACGGTTGAGACCGCCACCGCACGTACTGCACTTCTGTTATGGCCGGCGCGGCCCGTCTTCCGAATACCACCGACGCTAGTAGGCGCGCGACAATCACTGCCTCCACGACGGTCGGCTCGTCGCCGTGTTGGGTGGCAACGGTATCGAGATCGTCGGTGACCCGGTGTGCTCCTCCGAGACGGGCAAGGACCGCCAGTCCGCCGATGACGGCAAACTCGGCACTTGGTGCCGATTCGGTAAGGGCAGCCAACGATGCCACCACATTGCCGATCCCTGGACCTTCCAGGCGAAGATCACCAGACACGTGTGAACTCCTTCGGGTCCCAACCTTCGAGGACTTCGTGACCGCGCGCCCGGTCCTGGGCGAGGTCGAGGGCTACGACGAGCTGGTTTGCCACCGGGTACCCGTCCCGATGAGCCGACGACTTCCAGGCGAAGCCATACCGGGACGGGCATATCGCCACCTCGGACCCTGTCCACCCTGAAGCCGAGCCGTAGGCGCCGACGACAGTGGCAAGGTCCACGTCGTCGGCCACGTAGAGACGCGGCCACGTCCCCGCCGCTCCGGCGACAAGAGGGACCTCGAGAGCCAGGGCGCCCAAGGTACCGGTCAGCCGGTACCGCTCCGGCGGCTCGGGAGGTGGTGGAGAGGGCATTGGCGTCCAGCGAGGCTTCCACTCTTCCGCAACCGCCCAGAACAGCTCGGGGGTGATCGGGAGGTTGTCCGCCCCAACGAGTCCCTGGCGCCGGAGCGCAGTCAGGATCTCGGAGACCCGACCAGGAGAGCGACCGATCTCTCGGGCGAGCTGGTTCACGCCATGTGACTCGAGCGGAAACCGGAGCAAGCCGACGGCGACATCGAGGCCAGTCCCCTTGAAGATCTCCACGACCCTGCGAACAGGCGGGCCCGTACTGGGCCGAACATCGGCGTTCACGAAGATCCCCGCCGTGCGGATCCACAGGTGCCCACGGCGATCAAGCCAGGCCAGACCGGCCCGACTCAATTGCGCCCTGGCCGCCTCGGAGATGCGGTCGGCCACGATGATCGTCGGAGGGCGACCGGACGCGTCGTGGACGTGTGCCAACAGTGCACCATCGCTTTCCCGGACAACTTTCAGCCGGTCGACGACAAAGGCCGTGCCTCCGATCTCGACCGAACCGTCCCCCAGCCAGCGCGCCTCGACTCCTGCCTCCTCGAGGGCCCCGGCCAAGTCGTCAGAATCGTTCGCTGTTCGTGGCACCACGAGTGGAGAATAGCATCTCCGAGGGATCTCCCCGACTACGAATGCTGACCGGAACCAGGATCGAGCGCCGGTCGAGAGCGGAAGTACTCCGGTCAGGCCAACAAGGGCTCCAACTCCCGATCCAATAGGGAAGGCCGGACACGCTCCTGCTCGAGGCGGACCGTGGGACCGAATCGGTCTTCGACAAGATCGCCGTAGAGCGCCGCTTCGGCCTCGGTGAGATTCGGAAGGGGTCGATTGGTCGGGCTGGGCTCCGTGACCCACTGGCCTCGATGAGCGAGCAGTGTAGCTTCGTCCATCAGGATCGATCGAACCGAGTCGAATCGCGACCGGAGCCGATTGAGGATGTCGAATCCGTGCGTGTCGATGTCGCCCCAGTACACGATCTCCTTCCCGACCAGCCACGGGAGCGGCCGCAACGAGGCGAGCCCGAATCCCGATCCGAAGACCACCAGGGCATCGGGTACGCGAGGAAATGCCAAGTAGGTGATCTCGTTCTCCACCACGAACAGGGTCCGGGAGGTCAACTCCAGTGACGCAAGCTCCTCCGTGCGCAACGTGAATTCGGTGCATGCCTCGGGCAATGCCGACTCTGACCCGAGTACACGGAATCGCGTGTACTCGGGTCTGACTCGGAAGCGATAGCGACGGGCAAAATCGCCCGCGGTGTAGTGCGTGTCGATTCGTCCTTCTGGCAAGACAGCCGTGAGGAGCTCGTCCAGTACCTTTCTGTGACCATCCACGAACTTGGTGTCGACGCCCTCTACGTCGATCTGCCGCAGATAGAGGTGATCGGTGCTCGCCCCCCTGACCCAGGCAACGACGGCGAGCAGATCGCTCCAGGCGTCTCCGTTGTCGATCGCCTTCAGCGGATGGCCGCGCACCCACGGGACCAGCTCGGGCACGGTACTCCTCGTCTGATCGATGATCTCATCGAGGCTCCGTACCTCGGGCATCGTGCCCAGCAGTGCGCAAAGCTGGTCGAAGCTCTCGATCCGGATCCGTGCCGGCACCGAATTCGATCCGAGGCTCCGTCCCCCGATGTTCCGGTACTCCACGGCGAACCGTGCTGCTCCAGCCTTGATCCGGCTGTCCCGGCGGAACCGCTCCGCCCAAAGCACGGCGTCGTCGAATCGATGGAGCAGTTCATCGGCCGACGGTGACTTCACCGATAGTTCGATCGGTGCCCACGGTTGGCCCTCCGCGTACTCACGCAAGAAGCGGCCTGCCTTCCATCGCTTGTGCAGGGTCGCGACCAGGTCCTCGACGTTCGTCCAGGTCGTCATGGAGTGTCGACTGCCGCCACGTCCTCGGGAGCCTGAGGATCGACACGGTTGCCGTGCTCCTCACGACGGCTCCGGAACTCGGTGATCGTAAGGCACTGGAGACGTGAGTAGCTGCCGCTCGGGTTGTCGACGAAACCAACCGCGGCAACATGTGGCTCGATCACATGGATCTTCTGTAGCGGAGTCACGATCAGCAGCTGGAGGCCGAGGCGGGTGAACAGGTCGAGGGCGTAGCGGGTCGAAAGCTCCGAACCCCGGTTGAACGCTTCATCGATCACGACGAATCGAAAGGACTTCGACCGCTCGGCGCCCCAATCCAGCTTGAACTGGTATGCCAGCGACGCAGCCAGCACCGTGTAGGCCAACTTCTCCTTCTGCCCCCCCGACTTGCCGCCCGAGTCCGTGTAGTTCTCGTACTCGACGTCGTCGGCACGCCAGCGTTCGGATGCGGAGAACACGAACCACTGACGGACGTCCGTCACCCTGCGGGTCCAATTGCGGTCCTGATCAGCAGTTCCCTCGCGACCCTTGAACCGCTCGATGATCTTCTTCACCTGGAGGAACTTCTCCTCCGAATACTGATCGTTGGTGACGGCACCGACCACATTGTCCGTACAGGCCCGGAGCTCGGCCCGGAACTCGCGCACCTCGATATTCGGTGTCTGGTCGGGAACGAGCCGGATGTAGCGACCCTCGTTGTAGTCGATGCCCTTCAACGAATCATTGATGGTCTCGATGCGGTCACGGATCACCCGCTCGTGTTTGTTGAGCTGAGCGGAGAACCCTGCGATGTCCCGGATCGTGTTCTGATTCAGGTAGTTCTTGAACTCCTTTTCGAAGCGGGGGAGATCGTCGGTGGCTACCCGCTGGTGGAGTTGGCGGTACTCGCCGGCCGAGCCCATGGAATCGTCAAACTCGGACGTCTCGGTCGGGTACTTTGTCCGGAAGCCACCCATGGCACGGACGATGCGTAGGGCGAGGTTCTCCCGGTGCCTGGTGATCTCGTTGAGCCGATCGGCAAGGCGAGCGCCGATCTCCTGCTGAGCGGACGTGAGTACGACTACGTCAGGCTCAAGCCCCTCGAGCAGCGTGCCCACCATCTGGTCGATCGATTGGAACGACGGAGAGGCGCTCTCGAGCGCATCACCGTCGGACAGCAACCTTGCGAAGCGGTCGCGCTCACCCTCGGCTACCCGTTGGCGCCCCTCCACGGCACCCCGCTCCCGTTGCAGACCGTTCCGCTTCTCCTCGGCGACGCTCACCTGTTGCCGAACCCGTTCGAGCTCGGCAGTCAGGAGGGTCAGTCTGTCCGACGAGGAAGCGATACGGTCCTGCTCGGCCCGGAGAGCGGCGATCTCGTTGACCAGCGCCTTCCAGTCCAGCTCCTCCCATCGGTCGTGCTCGGCCAGTCCGGCCAATGACTGAAGCTGGGACGATGCCGATCTCTCCCGCTCGACGAGATCGGCGATCACCTTCATGGCCGACGACAGCCGCTGGTGCAGTGAGGTGGCATGGGCCACGAGCGCATCGACCTTGGCTTGGTTGGTCCAACCCAGGACGTACTCCCGACGGTCGTCGATCCTCTTGCGATCGTCCTTCTCGTGCCGTTCCCTGTCCTTGATCTGCCCGGACCTGGTGACCGCCTTCCGGGCGGAGCGGAAATCGCCCATGGTGTCCACGCAGGAATGGTTGGCACGACGGCCGAGCTCGCTCTCCAACCACTGCTCGAATCCCGTGTTGGGTTTGAATTCGAGCATGTCGACCAGGAGCGGATGGGCAGACTGACGCTCCAGAGGGGTTGACCGGGCAAGGCGGGGTGGAACCCGGAAATAGACAACCCGGGCACCGAGGTGGTGGTCGTTGATCCAACCGGCCACGGCTTCGTAGTGGCGTTCCGGGACGAGCAGGGAGAGTGCGAACGAGTGCAGAACCCGCTCCGCCGCGCCTTCCCACTCACTCGCCTCCTCGAGGACTTGGATGAGCTCTCCGGCAAACGGGAGGTCGTCGGGATCGATACCGAGGTCGTCCCCGAGTCGCTGCCGCAATTCGAGACTCACTCGGGGAACGTTGCTGCGACGGGACTGCAGGCTGTGCAGCTCGTCATTGACCTGCTTCGACTCCTCGCCGATCGAGCGTTGCTCGAACCGCCGTTCGCTCAGGTCGTTCTGGAGATCAGCGTGTTCGCTCTCCAGCTCTGCTCTTCTGGCTTCAGCCCGGGCACGGGCGCCGGCGAATTGCTCCGCCTCTGATACCGGCGCCATGCCCACCTCCGTCAGGCGCTTGTTGTAACGATCGAACTTGTCCTTCCGAACCGGCTTTTCCCTCTCGTGACGTTCAATCTCTTGGTCGATGGCGGCCAACCGATCGCCTCCACTTCCGGCGATCTGGAGATTCAACTGGTTCTCCTCCTGGCGCGACGACTTGATTGCCGACTCGAGCGACTCCAGCAACTGGCCCAGCTCAAGAGCCCGGGTCTCCAGCGCTGCGAGCTCTCCGTCGAGGACCTGGCGCATCCGGTCGGCAAAGTAGAGCGGCAGTGCCTGCTGCTGTAGTTCGAGAGAGGAACGTTGCTCCGACAGCTGATCATGCACCTCGATGTCGGCAACCAGAGGCTGGAGGAGCTCGAGCTGGGCACGTGCGCGCTGTACCGCGTCGTGGGCCCGGGTCAGGTTGTCGAAGTGGTCGATCAGATCGGAGATCTGGGCACTGGTATCGAACGGCTCGAGCATGTGGCTGCGGACGAAATCGTTCAGATTGTCGACCGCCTTCATCGACACGGTCTGGTGGAAGAGCTCCATGGCCTGCTCGGATTCGATGCCGAGGTGCCGTCGGAAGTCTCGGCCGTACTCGGGAAAGGTGTCGTACAGGCGGGCTCCGGCATCCCGAAGCCCTCGCTTCAGGACGGAGAACTCGGAGCCGAACTCGGCGAACTCTTTGGGGATGGACAGCTCGGCGTCGGAGACCACAAAGAATCGCTCGGGCTGGCCGACATCTCTTGTCCGGAATACCTGGGCCAATGTGACGGTCGTGGCGAAGTCGGTGTTCGCGAACACACCGAGGATGACCGAGAACTGCCGGTCGTCTCGAAGTCCGACCGGCCGTGAGGCTCCGGTCGTCTCATTGCGTTCCGACTTGTAGTGCCCCTGGACGTAGGAGCGTAGATCCCGCTCTCGGGTCTCCGCACCTGCGGCTTTGTTGTAGGAGATCTTGTTCGCAGGCAGCAGAAGGGTGGTGACGGCATCGACCAGGGTCGACTTTCCCGAGCCGATGTCACCGGTGAGGAGTGCGTTGCGGCCGGCGAGTTCAAACGACCAGATCTTCCGGTCGAAGGTTCCCCAGTTGTAGACCTCAAGTCGCTGCAGGCGGCAACCGGGCAGGCGGTCGGAGTGTTGATCCTCCAGCTCGATCGGGCTGAACAACGAGGACGTCACGCTGACTCCTTTGACGCATCCAGATCGGCCAGATACTCGTCAAGTCGCGCTTCGAACTCCGACAGCCACTGCCCATCGATGTAGGCCTTGAGAATCCGTCGGACTTCATACCTGTCCTGCTCGCCTCGGAGCGGGTGCAGAAAACCCAGTTCGCAGACCCTCTTGACAGTGGTATCGATATTGTCCACGAGGCGCGCCTCGTTGGTGGAATCGGGCATGAACAGGCGGAGCAGCTCGATGATCTGGTCGCGGCTGAGAACCAGTCGGACATCTGAGTTGCTGGCGTCAAACTCGGCAAGGCGCTTGCGCAACAGGGCCAAGAACACACTCACTTTGAAGGGCAGGGCGTGCCGGGCAACCAACCGCGGGAACTCGATTGCGTCCTGATCAACGAACTGACTGCGCAGGTAGGCATACCCCTCAGCCTCATCGACGACGACGTTCAGGCCGAGCACCGAGACGTAGTCGCCGACCTGGTTCCGCAGTCCGAGCAGGAGGCCCCAGTACCTCTCGTGCACATCCCGGTAGAGGGGACCCTTCATCAGATGGACCAACACCAGCGACAGATCCGTCGGCGCATTCGGCACGTCGAGCGGCGTGTCCATCACGACGGCTCCGAACGGTCCCGGCTGAACGAGACCGCGGGCAGATCGGCCGCGCGCTCGACTTCCCCGGTACTCCACTGAATCTGGTCGCGGCGATCCTCGTCGAAGACGACGGTAAGGCCGGGCTGCTGTAGCGACAGGTACCCGACCAGTTCAGCCAGGCCCTGGTCCAGCGGCTCACCGGCAACCACCTCACGGAGGCCGACCTGGTCGTCTCTTCCGAGCGAGTTGAACACCCGCTGCACGAGCATGTCCCGGTCGACATACAACTGGCTCAACATGGCTGAGGCGTCGAAGTCATCATCCCCATGCTCCATCGATTCAATCTCGAGTCGGTTGCGGCGCGAACGACGAAAGAGCGGACGCTCCATGGGCAAGCCGACGGTGACACCGGTGTCGTCAAGCTCCATGGCGACTACCGGTTCGGGTTGGTTGCGGACGCGGAGTGCCTTGCCCTCGATGGAGCGGAGCAGGTCGAAGACCCGCCGATTCTCGAGCCACACGTGGTCGTCGAGGAAGCGGCGGAGCTGGTCGGAGAGGAGACGAACGGTGGCCTGGGTGCGCTCGCTGGCGTCGATCCAGTCGAAATGGATCCGGCGTAGTCGCCCGTCCTGACCGCCGAGATCCTCGATCTGTTGGAGTCGCTCGAGTAGCTCGGTGAGTTCGGCCTGCTTGTGATGGGACAGCAGGAAGTCGTAAAAGGCCTGAAAGCTACGGCCCTGGTCCGACTCGGTGATGCTGGCGCGGCTTCCCAGTGCCTCGTCCAGGAGGGCGCCCTTGGATCCCGACCAGCCGGCGATCTGCTCGCGAAGTGAGCGGTCGAGTCCGCGGAAGTTCTCTTCGACCTGTCGAAAGTCGGCAAGCAGCTCCCGGGCGGTGCGGGCGAATTGCTGGTACCGGTCGCGCTGGCTCACTGCGTCGAGCATGGTGAGCTCCCCCCTCTGGGCACAGGCGATCTCCTCATCGATCTGCGCCCGCCGCCGCTGAAGCTCGGAAAGACGGCGCTGGGGGTCGTCATCAGCGCCGAAGACCATCTGACGGAGCAGTTCAAAGATCGTATTCAGACGTGACTCAGTACCGATGAACTCGCGAGCCGGAAGATCCTGGACCCAGAGAAGCGCCTTCTCGACTGCGGGGGCCAGGTCAAAATGAGCTTCATCGGCACCGGCCGGGTAGTACTTCCGTAGCCAGCCGTGTTCAGGCGAGACCCAATCGTCGAGGTAAGCAGTCGCCGACCTCGGAAAGGCGTCTTCCCCGAGCCGCTGGTTGAGCGCGAACAGCTCGTCGTCCAACTGAGCAGCGAGGTCGCTCGCCGGGATTCCACTGGCATTGCCGTCGACGAATACCCGACCGAGGAAACTGAGCACGAGAGCGACGTTGTTCGAGCGCAGGAGCGCCCACGCCGGATGTTGGCTCCGCAAGTGAGCGATCTCGTCGTAGTTCATCGTCGCGACACCTCCCCCACCGAGGAACGGGAAGACTCCCGAATGGGGCGCGGGCGTCTTGGCACGTGAGAATCGTACGTCGCAGATGTGACGCGGATCGTGGTTCGGTGGCAGAAACGACCCATTTGTCGAACCAGTGCTTGATTTCCTCCCGCAGCCCCACGGTGTTGAGTCCCTCTCGGGCGTGGCCAGGTGCTCGCCTGCGTTCTCGAGGTTTCCCCCGGAGGCGCCTCGACTTGAAGCCGGTCACCGGCGCCACGCGGAGCCTCGTGGCAATCAGACGGACGGAGTGCCAGCGCGTCCCGGTTCGCTCCCCCACGTCCCATCGAGGATCAAGCAAGTTGTTGGCTTTTCCTCAGAGGAGAACAGGGGCCACATAAGTCCCCTGACATGGGCTTTCGCGATTCTCGCGAGACGCTCGGACACACAATGTTGCCTCGGTTGCGTCCGCAACTACTCTTGACAGGCCCTTGACCTGGACTTTTGGCGCGCTCGGCAGGATTCGAACCTGCAACCTTCTGATCCGTAGTCAGATGAGGCCCCTTATCTCTCATTGACCACGAGTATCCAGGAGGCTCATTTTCATACCGTGATCTGGACCACTCATCAATCTCGATCGACCACAACTAACCACCATTGACCGCCACTTTCCACGGTTTGCAAAAGTTTGGTTCTCACAGTGGTTCTCACGGCAATGGTATCCGCTGACCACGTCGACGCCATGCAGCACTCAGTTGCGGGCATTCTGCTCATCTCGTCTGCAGCGCATTCACGACTCGAGCAGCAAGATCTGCGGCAACATCAGCTGCGCCAGTGACAACAGCCGAGAGGATCGCACTCTCATCTCCGGGCAGTGTCAGAGTGCTGGGGCCAGTCGTTGAAATCGTGGAGCTGCTCCGGTGGCCGACCATGTCCGGCTGGCCCAGGCTGACGCTGCGTGCTCCAGTGACGGCGATACTTGGCACCATGACAAGACCTGTGTCGCCTGCGATCTCGCCGATGGTCTGGGCGGCCAACAACACGAGCGGTGTGATCGTCCCGATGAGGCTCTTCGCATCGACAACTGCTCCGAAGTGGTCCCGACGAAGACTGACCCAGGCACAGACTTCGCCACTGGGTCCAACGGCAAGACCCTCGATGTGACCGCCCTGGGTTTCTTGATTCGAGAACTGGCGCTGTACCGGTGGCCGCATGGCCCTGGCGGTCATGCTGCCATCGCCACCAGGGAGCGTCTCGATTCCGGCCGTCTGGCCAACGCCGCCGAACTCCCTCAGCATGCGAGGCGCGACATCGGCAGCCGTACGCAACCGGGAAGCGCCAAGGGTCAGTCCGATCGGCGTGAGGTACATCTCCAGAGTAGGGGAACCAAGCCCGTTAAATGGATCTCGGGTGTCGGATGGCGTGCGCCAGGCGACCTCGACTTTTCGGCCGATTGGCGTAAAGACGAGCGCACCAGTCACCGCCGGCAAATCTCGCAGGGCCTTGCCAACTTCGAATAGCAGCTCACCGATCTCGCCAAACGAGCCACGGAAGAGCCCGGTCTCGTACTTCTCGACCTCGGCGACAAACTCCGCCTGGCGTCGCTCCATGACCACGTCGCGCTTGCGGAATGCCAGGGTGGGTAGACCCCGACCCACGGCAGCTCGATACTCCTCGTGTGTCGGTGACAGACCGGTGTCGGAAAAAGGCGTCCCATAGTGCTCTCCGAGCAAGAGCAGGTACACATCAGAGCCTGCTACGGCTCGAAGGCACACCTCACGACTCGGTGTCGGCGCGGCAGTGAAGTCCTCGAATCGGACAGGCTCCATTCCCAGTCCCATAATGAGACCAGGGAGCGCTGTTCGTTCCTGGATGAGGCCATCTGTGACTGACGAAATGAATACCGTGTTGGCCATACGCCTCCCTCAGACGTTCTTGAGGAAGTCGTCGATGCGCAGCTGAAGATCCGAGTTGGCGCTCGGACGCGCTTCTGCCAGGAGGGCGATGGCTCGCTCAACGGCCCCTACCAGGTAGTGGGTCGCCTCCGGGCTGGCGGCGGCATCCGTGTACAGCGGCTGGACGGATCCATCGGATCCTGTCCCGGCGCCTGGCAGCCGCTTCGATCGGATCGCATCCAGAGACAGGCGATGCGAGATCATCGTGGTTAGGCTCCTTTCGAATCGACGTAGGTTTGCCTCACAGTCTAGAATCCCAAACGTACGTTCGAGAAATGGAGACAGATTGGTGGCCAAGGAGGTGTTCCCTGGCGGGGGCTTAGATCGACCGTTTCTCAGGGACTATCTCGCCAGCCGCCGGCGGGCGATGGTTGACCACGCATCGACCATGGATTTGGTGCGTCCAGTTGGTGGATTGGAGGCCGTGGCGGATTGGCTTGCCATGAGCTTCAACGTCTCACCCATTGAGCTGGGTGCACCGGAGGGCATCGCGCCCACCAGGGTCATGTTGCGAACTAGTGATCCGCGGCAAACCTCTCCTCGGGCTCACAACCGGCGAGTCGTCCACGACAGATTCGTTTTCCGCCGGCCAATCATCAACGGTGACCGAGAATTACTCCGGAGATGGCCAAGCGAGAGGCTGGTCCAGCCAGCTCTCACGACGTACGACGACGACTACGTCTACCTCACCTGGAACCACCCACTCGTTGATCACAACGATCGTGTGACGGCCATCATGCGCCAGCACATGCAATATCTGGATGCCGTCCTCCATGCCTCTGCCGCGCAGATCGCTATCTGGCAGGCCGAGCTACGACCAACCGCCCTGGCCTCGGTCCAGCAGCGAACAGAGACCTTGGACCTGGCCGGGAAGGTCTACGAATCGCTCGGGGCAACAGCACCCCCGGCATAGTTGCCGGGACTGATAGCCAGTAGCGGGGTAGTGGCAAGCGGTGCGTACCACCTGGTAGGGAGGAGTTCACTCCAGCGCCGGAGTCGTCCGAGAGAGGTCCTGACGGCTAGCTCTAGCGACGGGCGTAGGTGCCCAGGCGTTATCGGTCGGGTCGGGCGCTACGGGATGGTCCCGCAGCAGCCCTTCTGGGTAAGTACCATCGAGGAAAGACCTCAGGCGGCCACGTCGGCTGACTGGTGAGGAGGCGATATAATCGAACATACGTTCGTAATTAGGAGATTGAAACGATGACCTCCCCTCGGGAGCAGGCCGCACTTCTGGCTCTGACCGAGGCCAGTCCACGGCCCTGGCACGAAGTCGCGGTCCTTGTAGAGGACGTAGGTAGCGCTACGGCAGTCGTCGACGGTTCGGCCACGGTCTTCGATGACTCCTGCTCGGAGCTGCTCAGGACTCTCTCTGAGAAGACGACCACTGAGATGGTCGATCGATGGAGCGATACCATCGCTGATGTACTTAGTCGTATCAGGCTGACTCGTCTCGTGACTGTCTTGGATGACGACTACCCGGAGAATCTCCGGAAGGTGTACAACCACCCGCCGTTTCTTTTTGTACGTGGCGACCTCCTGCCCGATGACTCGCGATCACTTGCTGTCGTGGGAACCCGTAGTGCCTCGCCTGAGGGGCGCCAGCGTGCATTTGACCTGGCGTTCGAACTTGCTCGCCGCAGGGTCACGGTGATCTCTGGAATGGCAGCAGGTATCGACACCAGCGCCCACACCGGAGCGATCGAGGGCGGCGGGCGCACGGTCGCAGTCATGGGTACCGGGATAGATGGGATCTATCCGAAGCAGAACGCCGGGCTTGCGGAGCAAATCGTGACCCACGGCGCACTTATCTCCCAATTCTGGCCTGGAGCACCCCCTCGTTCATCCAACTTCCCGCTTCGCAATGTCGTGACGAGCGGTATGGCAGTTGGAACAGTCGTCATCGAGGCAAGCGCCACGAGTGGAGCCAAGATGCAAGCTCGGCTTGCGCTGGAACATGGCAAACGAGTCCTCCTGATGGACGACCTGGTGATGCATGAGCAGTGGGCACAAAACTATTCCAAGCGACGCGGCGCTCAAGTTGTGACATCGGTCGAGGACATCCTCGATGTTCTCGACAAGGAGCGCTCTGTTCCGACGGCGCTTCAACTCTTCTGAGCAGTCCAATGGCAACAGTTAGCGAGATCGCGTTCTCGCTGACTGGGATTTGCACAGCTGTACCACCAGCTGAATCGGGAGTATGCCGGATCTGTCACGGATGCCCGAGTCCCGGATTCAACACGTGCTGGAGTTGCGACCACGTCAGATCGCAAGTCTCACGACCATGCGACCTCGTTATTCCGGTCAGTCTCTACGACATTCCATCCCAATTGCATCACGTGCTTCGTCACTACAAGACCGACCAGTATTCGCATCTGCACGATGAGTTCGGGGCCAAGGTTGTTTCGCTGCTATCTCAATTCCTCACTATGCACGGCGAATGCATCGCGCAGGCTGCTGGCGGAGAGTGGGACGTTATCACGACGGTGCCGTCATCAGCCGAGAGGTCCGGCCAGCATCCGCTCGTTACGGCGATCAATCGTGTCCAAGGTCTGAGTGATCAGTATGTTCCCCTGCTGAAACGGGGAGATGCGACCATCGCCCACCTGAGCGCGAGTGACGATGGGTACGAACTACTTACACCTCTCGACGGCGAACGCATCTTGCTGATTGACGACACATTCACGTCCGGATCTCGTGTGCAAAGTGCAGCCTCGCGGCTATCACTCGGTGGTGGTGACGTCTTAGCGATTGTGCCAATCGGCCGAGTGATCACACCGAGTTTCAACGAGACCGTGGCCGAGTATTGGAAGAAGCAGCGCACGACGACATTCAAGTTCGACACCTGTTGCCTTGAAGCGGACCAAGGGGAGGACGAGCCATGGTGACGCCGGTTGGTTCCCACATGCAGTCCGGGCAGAATCCCTAAGACACTCGCCAGCGCGACCTGGGCAGTGACGATGCCGACTCCCCCAACCGACATGATGGATCTGTACCGAAAGTTTCACGTCTGCATGGTGCGGGTTACCACCCAGATGGACGACGGAGCTGTTCAATGTGGCGGTGCATTCCACATTGGGGACGGATGGCTCGTGTCAGCTCGTCATGTGGTCGTTGATGGGACCGTCACCGAGTTACGTCAGCATGACCATCGTGTTCTCCACCTCGATCGGATCGTCTGCGGGACCGACGATGTTGACTTGGCCCTCATCCATACCGACTTTGACCTTGGTCACTACATGACCAAGACGACAATCAAGGGGTACGAGCAGGACTGGAGGGAAGACCACATCATCATCGGTGGTCACCTCGACGACTGGATCTCTGACGACTGGATGATGTTGACCGAAGTGCTGCTCATGGGCTATCCGCCGATCCCATTCGCCAAGGAACGCCGACTGATCGCCATGCGGGGGGAGGTGAATGGAGTCATCAACATGTACCGCGGGCCACCACATCCACACTTCATCATCTCGCCTCTTCCACGTGGAGGCTTCAGCGGTGGGCCGGTCATCACATCCTACGGAGCCCTACTCGGGGTCATGACGGAGTCACTCGTGATGGATGGACTCCCAACGGAGCTTGGGTACGGTGCCGCGATTAGCGTTGAACCGTTGTTGGGTCTTCTGATGGACAATCACATCTATCCTGCATCCAATGCCGACTTCATAAGAGAGCTAGAGAACCCATCGACGTGATTCGAATTGCGCAGTCCACATCGATGAGTGGTCGGTGACACTTGGTGGCTCGGGGAATGCCAGCAGGCGATCGAGTAGCACTGTAAGTCGTGACGGCAGATCTCAGCGTTATCAGTTCGTTTCATGGGGACGAATGGGAAGACATCAAACGGCGTACAACGTTCTGACCTGCGACGATGGGTGATCGGGAAGATTCCCGACGGCAGCTAATGGCGCGATTTGTAGGACATTTATTAGGACAGAATCCGGCGAACAGGAGCCGGCTGCGCCGGCCCCAAACCCATTGTTGGTGCGGGTCCGTCCGGCCCCGTCAAGGCATCCTCTACGGGCGGCCTTCGGCCGGCCTTGACTGGGCCTGTCCGATGCAGGACAACAGCAGCATGTCTTTCACCATTGCGAATGCTTCACTCCAGAGGGCAGCTGCATCCCCCTCCGAGATGTCGTTTCCAAACGCATCCTTCCCATGTACAAGATCGCTTCTGCATCCGTAGATCCGATCTACCAGCACGGCTGCCTCCTCTGCCGCATCAGGTCGTGCGCACCTGGCCAAGATCCTGAGTGACTCCGAGATTGAAACGTCCCTCATGTTCTTGAGTGAGCGAATCAAGTGCTGGAGCCCGAGCTCGTCGTCAGAGTTGCACTGACGCTCCTCTTCGACCTCGTCAATGAATCTCTCTATCAACTTCGCGACGTGACCGCCTGGCGACTTGTCGTCAGCCAGCAACTCCATCGCTGTTGCAAGCGTGACCATCTTCAATCGGGGCACGCTCTCTCGGCATGCCAACGCCACCAGATCGCAAGCCAAGCGCTGTTCTCCAGTCAGCGGCTCAACTTCAGCAAATTGAAGTAGCTCGCAGCGGAGCGCTCCGCTTGGCCGAAGAACTGACCCCGCTGCCCTCACAGCGAATCTCAGCGCATTGGCGGCAGACTCTTCGAAGATCGCAAGGCCGTGAACATCTGGAACGAGGAACACATCTGACTCACTCAGGACGCCTTCGACAAGCATGCGGCCAGCACTGCCGAGCCCAGACTTGTGCAGGTCGTGCCCGACATCGAATGCGCCGCCGTCTACCGCTCCAGTGAGCCGCACCCAATCGCGAAGGGTCTCTCCTGCATCCTTTGCTTCGCTTGCCGACGGGAATCCGCCTCCCCGGAAAATCAATTCAGGCGAGTCGTCCAGCACGTCTCCGACGGCTGAGACAGACACATTGCCCACTGGGGCGGGCATTGCCCACTGCTGACCACTCTCGCCTGAGTAGAACCGATTGGGTGGCAGGTGGATTACCAGTTGGTAGCCATAAGTCATGTGGGCCATCGTGTCACGGCCCTATCACCAGATTCAGGTTCACCACGATCTCTCGCCCCGCCCCGCCCCGCCCTGCCCTGCCCTGCCGATGGACTTGATCCAATTCTACGGACAGGTTGCTTGTGAGCCGCCCAGAAATGCGGAGGTTCTTAAGCCGAAGCTTGAGGTGAGGGTGACGTCACCCTGGCAGCAATATCGTTTTCCATTGGCCTCAGGGTGACGTTCGGGCTTCCGGCATCATCCCTGTTCAGTGTGTGTTTTGACCAAGGTGACGTTCGGGGTGACGTCCGTCTGGACGATGGGTCGTGCCGGGAGCACAAGGCTCCTGTCACGAACAACGGAGGCCTGATGTCCCGATCATCGTCAGCCGTAGAGCGAGGTCCCGGCCGGATGTCGACTGGAGGTGTTCCCCCGGGAGCACCGACATCGGCGGGAGGAGCTGAAAGGGATCCACCCCGAGTGGTCGAAGGGCCCGACCACTCGCCAGAATACGAGACCCCACCGATGCTCGACCTGCGGCTCATGCTGGTGACCGCGAGCGGCTTCGAAGTGCCGCTGGTCGCTTCACCGGCGCAGGCAGCGCGGCTGCTGAGGAGCTCCGGCGAAACAGAGGGCACCGATCAGCGCTGCGTTGGAGACCCGGGGTCCCCGAGGAGCCGGAGGGTGCGCCGTCCTCGTCCCGTGCCGTTGGATCAGCTTCTGAGCCGAGGTCGGCTCGTCAGCCGGTTCGAGACGCCCCTCGGGGGAGGTGCGGCATGAACAGAACTCCGTCTTCCAGACAGCGCCGGAATGGGGATGGTCGCCTGGCGGGGACAACGCGTGATGGCGCTCGCTCCCGTTCTCGCGATGAGCGCAACTGTGCCCAGTGGTTCGCCCGATTCGAGGAGCGCTCCGAAGAGCCCACCGGCCGTTCCACCCGTAGTGAGATTCGTCGGCTGCGGAAGGAGCTCGAGGCTCTGCGTCGACTGGTCACCGGTGAACAGATCTCGTAGGTCGGAGTGGAACATCGCCATGCTGAGGCGGGGTCCAGCTTGCGATGTTCACATGGGGTTCCACTGTGGACGGGACGAGCGCCACCAAAGAGGTGCGTGATGACGCCTCCGTCCCTAGCGCCATTGCTCACCACACCACCGGAGCCCAGTCAGAGGAGCCACGCGAGTACTGCGGCGAGACACCCCGGCTCCTCCACGTCGCCGACACATCGACGGCTTCTGGACATTGACGTTCTTGCGGAATGGCTCGCAACCTCTCCACGGCATATCCGGCGCCTCGTTGCTGAGAGGCGAGTTCCCTTCGTGAAAGTGGGCCACTTCATCCGCTTCGACCCGGATGACATAACGCGCTGGATCGAGGAGCAGAAAGTGACGATCGACGAAGATTGAAAGGTCAGGCGAATATAGGGCATCTTGGCGGTCGGCGACCGGGCGATTCCGGAGGGATCGTATGGCGCTCTCTACGCGCATCGACACGACTTAGCTTAGGCCCCGGCATCCGAACCGACCGGCGGCCCGAATAGCGCCTCACCGATTCGGTCGGCTGCATCCCTCTGCATGGTAGGTGTGACGTGGCTGTACAGGTTGGTGAACAGGGTTGGATCGGCGTGGCCCAGGCGCTCGGCCGCCACCTTCGGGGGGACACCGGTCGCAAGCATGAGTGTGGCACTGGTGTGACGCAATCCGTGGGCGGTCAATCGTGGGAGACCGAGCTCCTCGGAATAGAGCCCAAGGCGCCGTGAAAGGCGTTGGGGGTGGTACGGCCCACCTTTCCTTTTGGTAAAGACGTACTCGCTTGACTCGTATCGAGGGACGACCAGCTGTTCCTCCGCTTGCTGCTGCTGTTGCCTGCGCAGGACCTCAACAAGGCCGGCATCGAGCTCAATTGTGCGGACTGCATCGTGGCTCTTTCCCATCGACGGAACGAGATCGTGACCGAGGGTGGAAGCAAAGTCCACCACGCGCACCCATCTGAGGTCGAGGTCCACGTTGGGCCAGCGCAGCCACACCAGTTCGCCGATGCGCAGCCCCGAACCAAGCAGGAAGGCCCAGATCGGCCAGGTCCTGTCCTTTTCCATCAGCCCCAGGAACTCGCGGGCCTGCTCCGGTGTCCAGTGCTTGGGTATCGAGCGCTTCGGGCGAGGTCGTGGAACCTGGGCGGTCGGATTGCTGGCCACCAACCCGACGCTCATCGCCAGCTTGAACGCCCCCGACAGTGGTGCCCGGGCAAGGCGGACGGTGTTGGGCGACAGACCCTTGCCGGGTTTGTCTTTGCCGTCCTCGCCGACCTTGCGCTTGGTCCCGCCATCCTTGGTGAGCTTCCTTTGCCAGGCCAGGATCACCTCCGGCGTCACATCCCGTACGCGCTTCTTGCCGAGGTGGGACCTCACGTAGTCGTCGGCCGAGTGGCGGTAGTCGAAGCGGGTCTTCTCCGATAGTCGCCCATCTGCGTCAAGGCCATCGAGATAGAGGTCCAGGAGCTCGTCGATCAGCATCCCGCCAGCGACCGGCTTGAGCTCACCCCGGTCGACCTTCCCGAGCAGCTCCCGACGAGCCTTGCCCGCTTCGGCTGCAGTACCGAAACCCCGCCTGGTCAGCTGCTCGCGGCGCCCACTGATCGGGTCCCGCCCGATGCTGACCTTTAGATACCAGCCGCCCTTGCCATCGGGGTAAACGCCTTCGGGCTTGGTGGGCACCGCGACCTCCGTGAGAACCGTTTGGTTCTCACGAGGTTCTCACGGAGCAATTCGTCGGTCAAGCACCTGGCCCGGAAAGTCCGCTGACCTGGACTTATCTGGCGCGCTCGGCAGGATTCGAACCTGCAACCTTCTGATCCGTAGTCAGATGCTCTAATCCGTTGAGCTACGAGCGCTGGTCGCAGCTCCGGTGCGAATCGGCCGGCCCCGCCACGATCGCGAGGTACCGGCGTGCACTGAAGCGGCTGCCAACTCTATCCGACCGGGGGGACGGCCATTCCGGGAGTCACGATCCGGTCCGGTCCGGGGATCCGGGCCGACTACTTCTGACGGACCGTCAGATACAATCCTCCAGACAACGGGCGAGCACCCCGCCACCGGCCGTCGTCCGCGCCGGCAGCCGGTGTGACCGGCGTCGGGCCGCAAGGGGCCCACGAGCAACAGCGACCAACAGGAGGACCGATGCCAGTCGATGCACCACTCCACGGCATCCGGATCATCGAGTGCTCAGCGCTCGGGCCGGCGGCCGTCACCATGCCCCTGGTCGACCTCGGCGCCGAGGTGATCAAGGTGGAGCCCCCGTCGGGGGACTACATCCGCGAGATGACCTGGCCCATCGTCGAGGGCGTATCGCTCATGCACCTCCACATCAACCGCGGCAAGCGCAGCATCGTGATGGACCTCCGCACCGAGGAGGACGTGGCCACCTTCAAGGAACTGGTCAAGACGGCCGACGTGGTGGTCGAGGCCATGCGGCCCGGCGGACTGGCCCGCCGCGGCGTCGGCTACGAACAGCTGCGCGAGGTCAAGCCCGACATCGTCTTCTGCACCATCTCGGGCTACGGCATGACCGGTCCGTACCGTGATCTCCCCGCCCACGGCGTGGCCTTCGACACCTGGGCCGGGATCGTCTCGCCCCAGGTCAACGAGGACGGCTTTGCCTACCTCCCCGAGCATGCCTCGATGGGCATCCATGCCGGCCCGCTCTTCGGCGCCCTCGGCATCCTGGCCGCCGTGCTGCGCGCCAGGTCCACCGGCGAGGGCTGCTTCCTGGAGGTGGCCCAGTCCGATGCCGCCGCCGCCATGGACTGGTACCGGAGCGAGACATGGAGGGCCTATGAGCGGCCCGAGTCCGAGGTCACCGGCAACAAGGCCGACGGCTACGAGCGTCGCGAGCCGGGCACCGGCGGGATGATAGAGGGCGTTCGCTACCAGGTCTACGAGACCGAGGACGGTCGGTACGTGCTGTTCATGGCATCCGAGCAGGCCTTCTGGCGGAACTTCTGCGAGGCGGTCGGCCGGATGGACCTCTTCGAGCGGTGGCCGGGCTCCAAGTTCGCCGACCACGCCCGCAACAACCTCGAGCTGCGACGCGAGCTGCGGGACATCTTCCGCACCCGAACGGCCGAGAAGTGGATCGACTTCGGGGTGACCGCCAACTTCCCGGTCGGCCCCGTCAACTCGCCGAGGACCATCGCCGAGGACCCCCAGTTCAACGATCGCTTCCACTGGTTCGGGAAGGAGCAACTGGGGGCAGACCAACTCCCGACGCCATTGAAGTTCGTCGGCGAGCAACTGCCGACTCCCACCCGTGCCCCGACCGTGGGCGAACACACCAACGCCGTGCTGCGGGACATCCTCGGATGGGACGGTGACCGGATCGCCGAGTCGCGGGCCCGGGGTGGCCTAGGGGCCCCGACCACCTCGTAGGAATCCTGCCCCCGCCCCATTCTCCCCGGGGACCTGGCGATCGAGATCGCGCCGAGGCCGAGGGCCGTGGTTGGAAACAGGCAGCACAGATCGGGCTTGAGGGGATGCCGCCGATGAGGTAGGCATTGCCTTGCGACCAGCCTTCAATTTGCGGGAGGGGGTACCTAGGTGGGTAAGCCGGCGAACAGATGGCGGACGGTCTCGTGGTGGGTGCGGCCAGTGGACCACACGGTCGATTCACATTCGAAGTCCCCCGGTCCGCGCCGTGGGCAGCTCGGACGGAAGGTGATCATCGCTTCGGTCGTCTCCTGTTTGGTATCTCTCGGTCTGACAGCCTCGTCGGCAGGACCTGCAGATGGGCGGGCTCCGGTGTGCGAGCCGGCGCACTGTGCCTCCGGCGTCCCGCAGCAACTGCTGTCCTCCACCTCGACCGGCAAGGCAGACGTCGGAGTTCACGCAGACACCGGAGGTGCATATTGGCTGGTGGCCTCCGACGGGGGCGTCTTCTCCCTCGGCGGTGCGGTGTTCCACGGATCAATGGGCGCCTTGAGGCTCAACAAGCCGATCGTGGGGATGGCCGCCACACCGGACGGCGGCGGCTACTGGCTGGTGGCCTCCGACGGGGGCGTCTTCTCCCTCGGCGACGCCGTGTTCCACGGATCGATGGGCGCCTTGAGGCTCAACAAACCGATCGTGGGGATGGCCGCCACACCGGACGGCGGCGGCTACTGGCTGGTGGCCTCCGACGGGGGCGTCTTCGCCATCGGCGACGCCGTGTTCCACGGATCGATGGGCGCCGTGAGGCTCAACCAGCCGATCGTAGGGATGGCCTCCACGACGCCCGCATCAGGTGCAGGTGGTGCAGCTTCGGGTGGGAGCTGGTGGACTCCGCCAGTGGGGAACGTACCGTGGCAGTGGGAGATCGCCCACCCGCTCGACGTGACCAACGCATCGGACATGGGCACGGGTGTCAGCACCTACCTTGGTGCACCCGCGCCCAACCCGGTGGTGTACGACATCGACGGCATCCTCAATCCGGCCAGCACGGTGACCGCCCTGCATGCCGCAGGGGATCGCGCCATCTGCTACATCGAGGTCGGCTCCGCCGGGGACTACTACACGACAGCCCAGGAAGGCGTGGCGACCACGTACTATGCCCAGCTCCAATCGGCGGGCGTGTTCGGCGCCCTGATGTCCGGCTACCCCGAGTACTACCTCGACATCAGCAACCCCCAGACCGTCACGATCATCGAGAACATGATCTCCCAGCAGTGCCAGCAGAAGGGCTTCGACGCTGTCGAGACGGACATCGACGAGAGCTATCCCGACGCCACCGGCTTCCCGCTGACCAAGGCCATCGAGGAGCAGTACATGACGACCCTGGCCAACTACATGCACAGCATCGGGCTGGGCTGGATCATCAAGAACCCCGACGACACCGGTGACAGCTACGCCGCCGACATGGAGTCGTTGGCCGACGGGGTGCTGACCGAGCAGTGCAACCAGTACGGCACCTGCAACCTCCTCAGCGCCTACCAGGGCCACAAGGCGGTGTTCAATGCCGAGTACAACCTTGCGACCAGCTCTTTCTGCCCGGCGGACAACGCTGCCGGGTTCAACGGCGCCCTGTTCAACGTCGCCCTCGATGGAGGCCGTGCACCCTGCCGGTAGACGAGCCGAACCACGGCACCTATCTGGACGTCGCCGCGGACGGGTAGCCGAACTCGGACCGGCGTCGGGGGCAGTGGGAGCATGCACCGTGCCCTGACACCGACACGGCTTCCGATCGCCGTTGTTACCACACCTCAAGCCCGGTCCCCGATCCGCCGATGAATGGGAATGCATTGCCGGAGCGGATCAAGAGGGTTGAGCGGTGCCTGACGTGAACTTCGTCGGCCCTTTCGAGTCATGGCGCGTGGTTGTCAACGGCCACCAGGTGCCTCTTCTTTCGGCTGAGATCCGCAATGGCGGCAAGGTCGAGCTCACTCTCGATGATCGGATTGCGCTGACCCTCGACGTTATCACTGCCGATGAGGTCATACCCTTCATCGCGGACGCCATTGCGGTCGCCATGGGCTACACGTGCCATCCCAAGGACGATTGGGACGCTCCCAAGCCGCTGCCCCCCATGAAGCGGCTCAGGTCCTTGTATTTCGAGGACGGGCCGACGCACGAGTCGACCTAAGGGCAGATGGTCAAATTGTCGAGGTTGTTGTCAGCGACTGCGTCGGTATCGGACCGGATGGTTTCGACCTTGCAACCACGCACCACACAAGTAGCACTTTGGACAAACGTCACTTTCTGTTGGCTGGGGCTATACGTGTAGAAGGATTCCCCCGCTGCGATGGCATCCCGGATCTCTTTGACCGTCAACGTGCCGCGAGGAGCGTCGGCAGTCGCACCGATCCCCACGCTTACGATGTGCCGGTGAGCATTCGCGACGTGTCGGTGGGTGCGCTCGCGTGTCACACACACGATTCGCGTCGGCGTCCTGAACTCGGAGTCTTCTTCTTCGCTCATGGATCTCACCTCCCTACGGGGCCCCCGTCGGGCAACAGTAGGGACCCTACCTCCGTGGCCTGAAGAGGTAGTGGATCAGTCCGACATCGGACGCCGAAACCCCAACGTGATTCCCGGGGGCTCCCCACCGACGATCTCGGACCTCAACCACACGCCGGGCGGCTTCGACGCGAACCCTGTGGTGGCCACAGGCTTCTACGGCGGCCCGATGACCCCCCACAAAGACTCGGGAACCACGAACATCGCCGCGGACGTGGCCGGGTGGTACTTGTGCTGCATGACGGGTTGGGCTCCAGGAAGGCCGAACAGATCCTCACAAGGAAAGGAGGTGGGATACTCCCTGCAGGCGACCCACCAGCTCACTGAGCTGCGCCTCACCGAGCCGGTGGCCCTCCACCCTGGCCGGGCGGACCTCGATGCCCAGAGGATCTCGCTCAATGGCAAGGGCGGCAAGCGCCGGTTCGTCCCGATTCCACGCTGTGCTGCTGTCAGCCCTCAGACCCTACGAAGAGGTGCGACCCGCGCTCCCCCACTTTCCGTACGTGTTCGCCAACCCCGGGTCCGACCCTGGCCACCAGTTCCATGGACGCCTCGGGTCTCGGTCGGTCCACGAGCTGGTCCGCGATAACAGGACGCCATGGCGCTCACCGGCGGCACGGAGGAACACCGCATCGGCCTCTCTGTCGTCCAACTCCACGGTGCAGCTGACGAGGTCGAAGGCTAGGCATGGTGGAACCAGTCCGCCCGGCCCTCCACGAGGTGGCCGGGAGTGACGGAGCCGCCGAGCAGGGCGCTCGTGTGCAACCGTAGGCGTCGGATGGCGTCGAGGCTCGTCTCGTCATCGTCGAGGTACTCCAAGAGCCGTTCGTCGATGGTGTCCAGGCAGGAAACGAGCAAGTCGTTCACTGGGTCCCGTCTTGGCCGATGCTGGGCACCCGACTCGGGACAGTCCTAGGTCGTTCCTCATCGCCATGACGTGGGAACGGCCAGTCGAGGGCTGCCTCGGCGCCACCAAGCGCATCGGTGGCGCTTGGTGGGTCCGCATTGCCTGCTTGGGGAGCACCGCGGCGGGGGTTTCCCGAGTCCTGCCATGCCTTGTCCTCCTCGTCACGTCTGCGGCTGCGTCGGCGTGAGCCGGACACCATGGTGAGAGCGATCACGATCAGGACGATGCCCGCCCCGAGCAGGGCGAACCCTCGGTGGTTCTGAAAGGCGACGACGACATAGCCGATCAGGGGGGACGACCAGCGCACCCGGTAGGCGTAGTCCCCACGTATCGTCAGGGTCCACGGGTCGCGGACCGTGTTCGCATCGCCCTGGGTAATGATCTGGGGCAGCCCCGAATTGCCCACGACAACCTGGACGATGCGGTGGACCACCTGCTCGGAGGGATTGTCCGGTCGTTGGAACACGATCACGTCGCGCACGGCCAGGCTGTCCACGGGGACGCGTTCGCTGATGGCGACGCCGCCGACCGAGAGTCCCGGGCGCATGCTGCCCGAGAGGATCGGTGTCACCATCCAGGTGCCTCGGACCAGGGCGACACTTGCGACTCCCACTGCCGCGAGGACAGCCACCAGCAGGACGGTGGCGACCAGCGTGCGGAGCCGCCTGGCCACGGGTGTGCGCTTGGCGTGGGTGTGCCTGGAGCGTGGGCGGGCCGACGCGTTCGGGGTGCATTCCGCAGCAACCCAATCTGTCGTCATGGTCCCTCCTGCGATGGCGGCGTTCTGTGGCACTGGCGCCCGGGGCTTCGAACGTCCCACCTGTGACGGCGATCGTAGGCATCGGTGGCCCCGTTCGCCCGTTCAGCCCACCACCGTAGGGCAGCGTCGCCACGGCGACACACAGCTTGTGGCACCGAGTGGGTCCTCTCTTGAAGATCCTCCCAACTACGGCAAAGCTGCTCAGCCGGTTTGGCTGACCGTGACGGTCGGAGTGACACCCCCGCCCTCGGCTGCGTTGGTCGGAGATGCCTTCGATCCATCCGTATGTCCGTGACCTCCGTCAAGGCCTCACGGACGCCGGAGCCTCTGTCACTGACGGGGGCGTGCTGCTCCGCGATCAGCCTGGCGCGACCCTGCCCTCTTCGTGTGCCCAGTACGACAAAGAGGGCAGGGTGTCATACGGGTCGGGCTGCACGTCGTTGGTGACATAGACATAGCCGGCTTTGCGGCTCTTGGACAGACTGATGGCCTTCTCCATGTCGGCCTCCGTCGACGCGTCATAGATCAGGTGCCAGATCCTCGACGGATCGACCGGGTTCCACGACAGCGGGGTGTAGTGGTTGACATAGGTATCGTAGGAGCCCTCGAAGGTCACCAGCACGTCCTCGGTGTTCTCGTAACACCGAGGGACCGCTCTGCCCGCGTTGATCGCCGTCATGGCCCCCGGGTGGTTGGCCTTCACGTAGGCGTTGATCCGACCGTACAGATCGACCCACGCGTTCGAGCCCGAGGTCGGCCCACAGGCATCTTGACCCTGGTCGAAGAAAATACCATCGATGCCCGATCCGTAGAACGCGAACCAGGCGTTGACGTCCTGCTCGATCTGGCTCGTCCAATCTGCCTCCGACGTCGAGCCCGACCGGGTGCGCAGACCTGTGGTCCCGAAATAACCAGTATCCACGTAGCCCAGCACCTTGGTCCCCGTGACATGCTCGCGCTGGATCACCGAGGTCCAAGCCGGGTCGGGCCCATCGCCCGGACCGCTAGACACGTTGGCCACCGCGATGCCCACCTTGCCTGCAGTCGAGCCGATGAGCCGATCCCAATCTGCCCCGTCAGTCGTCGGGTCGATGTAGGAGAGGTCACCGATCTTCTGCGCAATCGTCGCCGGCGCGTGATTGGCCGTAAGAACCACAATCACGCCCAGTATCGAAACAGCCGCAACTGTGACCCCTACCAGCACACGGAAAGCCGACAACCGAGAATTGCGGATGGTCTTCCCCTTCTGCTCGATGGACCCGGCACGCCATTATCAACGGGAAAGGGACACAGTTGAGGTCGGGGCAGAATTGGGGATTGGCAGACCCATCTGATCGGCGCGTGCCGGAAGGGCGCTAGACCAGAGGGTGTCGTCGGGTCAGAGGTGCGTTGAGGGGATCCCGCTCAACTGGCCCGGCGTCGGGCAGGGAAACGGTGCCACTGCCTGATCGTCTGCACCCCATGGGATTCCCTCAGAACACTCCATTTCCGCACGGGATCGCGCCTGTGCCCCGCTGGGTCTCCCTCGTCGCAAGGGCAATGAGCCCCGGTTGGTGCCACACCCATGCTGGCCCCGGTACGCCTGGCGGGCGAAGGTGCGCGTGTCCCCTGACGGCACTTCCCCCATCGCTGGCGTCACACCTACGCCACCAGCCTGCTCCGGCACGGAGAGGACATCCATGTGGCCCGGCGTCTGCTCGGGCACTCCAACATCGCCACCACCATCCGGTACTTGCACCTGTCCGACGCCGACCTGATGGACGCCGTAGACCTGGCGTCCCCGGCTGCCTGAGCGTGCAGAGCTACTCCTCGGTGGGCCGCATATCGGGATACATGTCGAGCCGTACCTCCAGCGCCCTCAGGTAGACCCGGTCGGCGTCGGTGAGCGCCACGTCGTCGTGCTCCTCGACGGCACGGAGGAACACCGCATGGTCCTGTAGCCGCTCCACCTCCTCGGTGCCGTAAGCGGCCACGAACGCCGGGGCCAGGTGGAACCAGTCGGGCCAGGCCTCCACGAGGTGACCGGGCCTGACGGAACCGTCGAGCAGGGCACTTGTGTACACCCGAAGTCGTCGGACGGTGTAGAGGCTCAGTTCGTCGTCCTCGTCGAGGTACTCCAGGAGCCGCTTGTCGATGGTGTCCAGGTAGGTGAGTAGGAAGTCGTTCACTGGGCCCCATCTTGGCCGATGCCGGGCACCAAACTCGGGACCGCCAGAGGGTGGGTCCCTTCGGGCCCCCGTCTATCCCGGCGCGCCTCTTCGGTCACTCCCAAGGTGCCGCCGTTCCCCTCGGGACATTCCGCCTGCCGAGGTGGCGTGGGGCCGATCTGTCCAGAATCCTTCAGGAAGCGCCGGCATGTCGGCCCTTCGCGGGTGCGCCCAGTAGGACTCGGCCATGGCTGTGGGGATCACCGGTACTGCTCCGGGTTCCGAGTCGTCCGTCACGACCAGGAAGACATCGGGTTGTTCCGGGAGCGTGCAAATGTGCAGTGTGCTCCTCAGTTGCTTGTCTCCGTTCATGTTCCCCCCTGGTATGCATCATGAGGCTCGGGTAGTCCATGCTGGCTGCTTCCGTCGAGAGAGGTGTCCAGCCCATGAAGTGAAGGTGAGGGCGGCGCACCCAGGGCTTCCCTTGCTGCCGGCAGGGGCAGCGCCACCACCGCCCTGGCCCCGCTGCCGGTCCCGACCGAGGTGACAATGACGCTGCAGCCAGTGGTACCGCCGCAGCAGCCAGCACCGCTGACGGAGACGTAGCCGGCACCACCGGCATTGCTCCAGTTACCGGTTGTGCCTGTGGAACCGGCGTTGCCGCCACTTCCTGCCAGACCACCGCCACCGCCAATCAGGCTGACTCCGGAGTGGAAGGTTCTGTTGGTCCGAGTGGAGCCACCACCTCCAGCGGTACGGCCACCGTCGGGTCGGTCTGAACGTTCGGGCTCCGCGCCGAAAAGAGGAGATGACCCTCGTCCGCTGTACTCGACGAAGTACTGCTTCATCGGCCGGCGCCCCTCGGTTCGATACAGCCCAAACGGGAGCCGGTTTCGCCATTTGCTCACCCTGGATCCGGCGACCAATTGAAGCCCAGGGTTCAACGCTCTGCCCACTATCGATAGTGCTGGCTCATTGCGCGTCTTGTCAATGGCCATCTGTTGGGGCGTGACTATCTGAATGTGGACGTCCCTGTTTCGGCCACGCTCCGTGAGGATGAGATGCTTCCGACCACTGCACGGGACCGATGGACGACGAACGCCGGGGCCAGGTCGAACCAGTCGGGCCAGTCCTCGGCCACGGCGGCGGGGCTGAGGGAGCCATCGAGCAGGGCGCTGGTGTAGAAGCGCAGCCGCTGGACGGTTTCGGTTCTCAGTTCGTCGTTCTCGACGAGGTACCCCAAGAGTCGCTCGTCGATGGTGTCCAAGTAGCTGGGCAGGAAGTCGAACACTGCGTCCCGTCTTGGCCCATGCTGGGCATCAGCCTCGGGACAGGTGGTGGTCGTTCTGCATCGCCATGACGTGGGAACGGCCAGTCGTCCATGGCCCCGATGCTGCTCAGCGCATCGGTGTCGCCTGGCGTGTCCACATCGCCTGTGTGTTCGACACCGGGGCGGAGGTTGTCCTGGTTCTCCGATGCCCCGTCCTCCTCATCACCTCTGCCGCCGCGTCGGCGTGAGCCGGACACCATGGTCAGAGCGATCACGATGAGGACGATGCCGGCACCGAGAAGGGCGAACCCACGGTGGTTCTGAAAGGCGATGGCGACATAGCCGATCAGGGGGATCGACCAGCGCACCCGGTAGGCAGTGTCCCCACGCATCGTCAGGGTCCACGGGTCGCGGACGATATTCGCATCGCTCTGGGTGTTGATCTGGACCTGCCCCGTACTCCCTACGGCAAGCTGGACGATCCGGTGCACCACGTGCTCGGAGGGCTTGTCCGGTCGTTGGAACACGATCACTTCACGCACGGCCAGGCTGTGCACGGGGATGCGTTCGCTGATGACGACGCCGCCGACCGCCAGCTCCGGGCGCATGCTGCCCGAGAGGATCGGTGTCACCATCCAGGTGCCCCGGACCAGGGCGAGGCTGGCGACCCCCACTGCCGCCAGGACAGCCACCAGCAGGACGGCGGCCACGACCGTGCGGAGCGGCCCGGTCTTGGGTGTGTGCTTGGAGTGGGCTCCGACGCGCTCGGGGAATGGCAGTGCCGCCACAGCGACATAGCGCCGTGGCACACACCGAGGGCGGAAATCGGACCACTTGCAGGAGCACCTTCACCCCTGCAACTGATCCGCTTGATCCGACGCTTCGATCCCGGCGAGGCGTACCGACGCCCCTATCAGCGTGCCCGCCAGGCGGCAGCCGGTTATGGGGGTATCGCGAAGAGCCCCCACTGCTACGGCTTAGCTGCAGGCAGCCGGTATCCGTTTCATCAGCATCCACCCCTGTAGGACTAAGTTGAGAGACTTGACATTCGGCTGGTGGCTCAGGCCATCAAGGGGGCACGGGTGAGCGTCGACCCATACATTGTGCTTGGGAGTGCCGTCGTGGGCTTCCTGGTTGGAATGACCGGCGCAGGTGGTGGGGCATTGATGACGCCCATGCTGATCCTGCTTTTCGGCGTCAAGCCCTCTACCGCCATCTCCAGCGACCTCGTGGCATCCGTGGTGATGCGGCCGGTCGGGGCGCTCGTGCACCTACACAAGGGCACCGTCAACTTCCGCCTCGTCGGGTGGATGGTTCTCGGATCCGTTCCCACGGCGTTCCTCGGTGCGTATGTGCTGCACCTCATGGCTCACTCGAAGTCGGCCCAGAACAACATCGAGATGGCGCTGGGTGCCGCCCTTTTGGTTGGGGCGGCCGCCATGGTCCTGCGCTTCTACCTTGACCGGCTCAAGGGCCATGACCGCCAGGGAGAGGTCCACGGCATTACCGTGCGCCCCCTCCTGACAGTTGTTATCGGCCTGATCGGCGGGCTCATCGTGGGCATGACTTCAGTTGGGTCGGGTTCGCTCATGATCGTGCTTCTGTTGTTCGCTTACCCATTGCTTGGAGCAAACCAGCTTGTGGGCACAGACCTCACCCAGGCAGTGCCGCTCACCATTGCCGCCGCCCTCGGTGCCCTGGCCTTCGGCCACGTTGAGGTCTCGGTTACTGCATCACTCATTATTGGGAGCGTGCCGGCGGTCTTCGTCGGCTCATTCATCTCTTCCCGAGCCCCAGATCGCTACGTGCGACCGGTGATCACGTTTGTGATCTTCGCCTCAGGGCTGAAGTACGTGGGCGTTGGAACGACCGCCCTCGGCTGGATCCTGTGCACAATCCTGCTGGCTGGGGCAGTGGTTTGGCTTTTCTACGTCCGTCCCTGGGAGAAGGGTGCTCCGTTGGTTGCCTCGGTGGCTGAAGTGGACGAGCAAAGCGGAGAGGTCTGATCCAGTGTGTGGCGGGCCGACGATGACGATGGGCCGCTCGATGACGCCATCGGCGACCCGTAGTGTGGCAATCCGATGGATCGCTGCGAAGCGCGCATCGAGAACGTGATCCCCGAAGCGAGACAGCACCAATCTGCGATCGTGCGAATCACTGGTCGACGAATGCATCGGTGCCGATCGCGCCCCGAAGCTCGTCGAGTGAGTTGTGCAATGCGCCGATGATCAGCCAAGGATCGGGAACGCTCGCCGGAGAACCGAGCACCGAGACGCCCAGGGCATCCTCGTAACTCCACGCCGTGATGTTGAGGCCGATCCCTTCGAGTATGGGGCCCACCGAGTAGAGGGCCTCGAGTTCGATGGGGCCGAAGAAGATCCGTTCTCGTGGCCCAGCGACGTTGGACAGCACCACATTGAGGGGCGGGTGGACTCGGTTCGCAATGTGCGAGCGGGTCCAGGCCTGCACGACGAAGTGGAAGATCTGGGGCGGGATCACATCGGCGCGTTGGGCGAGGAGATCGTGGCCGAGCAAGCTGCGCACCTCCTTGGAGGCCACCGTCACATGGTGGATGTGCTCGAGGCGCTTGAGAGGATCGGCGATGTCGGTGCCGATGCTGACGTAGAGGTTGTCCACTCGATTGCCCGATACGCGGGGCACGTTCGGGTCGGTCGAGACGGGGACACTGGCAACCAGTGGACGCTCGGGCAGCTCACCCCGGTCCGACAGGTAGCGCCGCAGGGCCCCAGCGCACACGGCCAGGTAGACATCGTTGAGGGTGGTGCCGGCAGCTCGCCGGATGGCCTTGAGGTCGGCGAGTGGCAGGTTGGTCATGGCAAATGTCCGCTCGGGGGTGAGCGAGACGTTGAACGACGTCTTGGGGATGTGGTGGAGAGGCAGGGGAGGCTTGACCGCCAAGCTCCGGCGATAGGTCTCGGAGGCACGTGCCCGACGTGCCGATTGCACCGCAAGACGCGGCAGGCCCTTCCACCGTGTGACCTGGTCGTGCGCTGCCAGCCCGAGCAACTGGCGACGGCCGGGGATCGGTTCAGGACGCCACGGGTCCGCAACGGGCTCCACCAATGGCTCGGGGGTGGCGCCTCGCACCACGCTCTGGAGGAGGGCGACCGCAGCGGACCCGTCGGCCACCGCATGGTGGAGCTTCACCACGACCGCCATGCGGCCACCGGCCAGCCCCTCGACGACCAACAGCTCCCACAAGGGCCGGTCGCGCTCCAGTGGGGTGCCTGCGAAGTCGGCCACCACAGCGGCGAGCTCGCGATCGCCCCCCGGCTCGTCGAGCACCCGCCGGCTGACGTGGCGCTTCAGATCGAACTCGGGATCCTCCACCCACACCGGGTGGTCCAGTCCCCAGGGGACCGGCACGACCCGCCGACGGAACGGCGGGAGCCGACCGAGCTGCTGGCCGAGCACCGCGAGCAACGTGTCATAGGAGAACCCGCCTTCGATGACGGAGACGTTGGACACCGCAACTTTCACGGTGTGCATGTGGGCGGTCGGCGTCTCGGAGTAGAGGAACTTGGCGTCCAATCCCGTCATCGTCTCCATCGGTCAGCCCCGGTCGACCTCGGCTGCACCGGACATCATGCCCTCACCGAGTGAGGCGACCAGGAAGTCGGAGACCTGCTTGGACCAGAGGTAGCCGGCGTGGTTCCCTGCGTACCAGGAGATCTGTGGCTGGTCCCAGTGTTCCCACAGCGCTTGGGCCTGCTCGGGCGTAGCCACCCGGTCGCCGTAGCCGGCGAAGATGAACCGGCGCCCCGGGGGCACCTTGGCCTCGAAACTCAGGGGGGACACGACGCGGTAGACGTTCTCAGCAGTGCCGCCCATGATCTTGTGCTCGATCGCCCGGGCCCGGATGTGGTGCGGGCTGTGCCGGTGGAACAACCCGGGGAAGTCCGACACCGGGATGCCCGCCACCACGGCGTCGACCCCCTCCTCGATGCCGGCGAGAAGGGAGACTGTGTAGGCGCCGAGTGAGACGCCATACAGGCTGATCGACGTGGCCCCTTGCTCGCGGATCCAGTGGATCAGGCGCCGGATGTCCCACACGGCCTGAGTCAGCCCGTGCACCGCGTTCATCAACTCGAAGGAGAGGAACGGCTCTCCGCTGATGAGGGTGACCCGACGCGGCCCGTGTAGCGGCAGTGCCGGCAGAGCCACATTCATCCCGAGCTCGTGGTGGAGCCGCTCTGCGTGGAGTCCCGGGAAGTCCATGAACGGGAACCCCATGCAGAACCCGTGCACGGCGATGACCCATGGACGGGGACCGTCGGAGTGGCGGAGGACGGCAGCCGAGGCGATGTGGTTCGGCTCGAACGCCATCCACCGATCACTGCCGGGCTCGCCTGGATAGGGGGCGAATCCGCTGTCCCAGTTCACCCGGTCATAGTCGAGGCCCATGGCCCAGCCTCGGCTGGTCGCCACGTCGGCATCGAAGAGGGGCGGCGGGGTGCGGTGGTAGGTGCTGGGCTCCGCGATCCAACCGCGCCGGGTGTACATGGCCTCGGCATCGGCGAGCTCGGCGGCCACTCTGGCGTAGTCCCCCGGGAGTGGGAACCGCCGGGGCGTCATGGCCACGGCCAGGAGCGCCTCGTCCATGGCCACCTGGGCGGCGAGTCCAAGGGAGAGGTGCGGCGCCGGAAGCGATTCGGACACCTCCCCGCGCAGCAACGCTGATCCGACGAAGTGCAACGTCCGCGGCAGGGCCCGGGTCGCCCGGGCGAGGGCACGACGATTCAGGAATCCGGCGACGGCCCGGTACGGCCCGGTGATGCGATCGATGGCCGATACGGAGGCGCCCGGTGCTGTGACGTCCGATGTGGCCTCATCAGGGCCGGCAACCCGCTCGCGGACCGCCGCATCATGCTCGGCCTTCCCCATCCGACTCCCTCCGCCGCTGCGGTGCCTCGCCGCCGAAACGGCGGGCCCGCTTCCTGGGACACTACATCCTGGCGTTCATGTGAAGTGCAGCGCCGTAAGGCCCACGCAGGAGCGAGGAGGGCCGTGGAGTTCGATCTTGCCGATCCCTTCGAGAGCGCGGTTGACCACGCGGGGCCCCAGACGGTGATGGTTTCGGGCGCTCGCAGGCTCAGTTACACCGAGTTGGACCAGCGCGCCAACCGCCTTGCTCACTACCTCGAACGTGCGGGCATCGGCCCCGGCGATCGGGTCGGCCTCCAGCTCGCCAACTGCACCGAGTACATCGAGGGCATGCTCGCTTGCTTCAAGATCCGGGCCGTGCCGATCAACGTCAACTACCGCTAGGCGGCCGGCGAGCTGCAGCACCTCTACAAGGACGCGGCTCTCGTCGGCCTCATCTTCCACAGTCGGTTCGCCCCGGCGGTGACCGGTGCCCTCGGTGCCATGCCCGAGACACGTGCACTGTTGGAGGTCTCCGATTCCCGAAGCCGGGGTGGCCTGGCTGACGACTACGAGTCGGCGATCGCATCAACGCCTCCCATCCGCGATTTCCCCCGCGTCGCGCCGCCGATCTCTCCTGCGTCTACACCGGGGGAACGACCGGGATGCCCAAGGGCGTGCTCTGGCGGCACGAGGACATCCTCTTGGTGACCTTCACCCCGAATACGCTGCTGCAGCTTCGGAGTGGTTGGAATGGTCCACTCGGCGTGCGTCGCGACTCAACCCTCTCAATGGGCATCTCGCAATGCCTGCTGACGAGGCACCCTCTGAGGTAGATCTCGTTCCCTTCCTCAACGGTTGGAGTCCATTCGGACCCTACTGATTGGAATGGTTACGTCAAAGAGCAGGTCCACTCGGATCAGCTCCACATGAGAAGACGCCCGGCAAGAACGAACTTGATGGGATCGGGGACATCCACCAATGAGCAGACGCCTCTGGCGGGTCTTGCCAAGTTCACCGATGTCCCGCTGGTCCACCGGTTTCCTTTTTGCCCTGCTGGCCCCGCCAAGACCACGGACGCCCCCATTGGCCACGGGTGCGTGGTGCGGCTGGGTGCGGCCGTGCCGAAGCCCGTGCTGTGGCGGAAGCGCTCAGCGGCGGCGGGCGGCGAGAAGCAGCATCAACCCGGCGAACCGGCGGTCGATCAGGTCGAAGCCGGCGTTGTCGAGGAGCCGTTCCATCTCACCGCGGGCAAAGACCCGCAGCCCGGCTGGCCGCATGAGCGCGGCGGTCGCTGGGCCGCAGAGGCGGGGCTGTTGCGACGCCATAAGGGTCAAGCGCCCGCCCGGCCGAAGCGCGGCGGCGATGCCGGCGAGGACGCGGGGTGGGTCCGAGAACAGGTAGAAGGCTCCAGCGCAGTTCGCCGCGTCGACGCTTGCGGGTTGCAGCGGCAGACGGTGAGCATCACCGCGCACATAGCCGATGCTCCTTCCGGCGGTCGGGCCAGCAGCGAGGGCCTGGCGAAGCATCGCCGTCGAGAAGTCGATCCCGAGCACACGACCGGAAGGGACGGCAGCGGCGATGGTCCTGGTGGTGTTGCCGGGTCCGCAGGCGAGGTCGAGGACGGTGGCGCCGGGGGCCGGGGCGAGCCGGTCGAGCGACCAGGCACGCTCCGCTCCGTGGCTCATGCCGGTGAGCAGCCGGGTCAGGACGGGCCGCCAGGCCCGCTCGTACACCCGGGCGAGGAGTCCGGACTCCATGATGCGCATGTTGGGCGTCTCGGCCTGGCCGGGCTCGGGCGGGACGAGGTCGGCGAGGCCGTCCGTCGCCGGATAGCAAGCTCCGCAGGGTGCACAGGCGAACCCCCCGCCCTCGGCCGGCGAAAGCGGGCCATGGCACAGCGGGCAGCCGAGGACGTCCCCGAACGCGGCCGCCGCGGACAGTGTCAGGACCCGGCCTCGTATCTCACACCGCCATTCTGTCGTACCGGTGAGCGCTGCACCGTCGGCCCGTGGACTTGCGGACGCCCCATGGCGGCATGATGGCGTCCGGTGCCACAACCGGAGCACCCCATCGCCATGGCCAGCATGGCCAGGCGGACGCCAGGGTCGGTCCGGATGACCGTTATGTGGTTCCCTCTTCGGGCCGGTGGAATCACCAGTGGGAGCCGTCCTGGAACGTCAAAGCGGCGCATCACCCTGGTGCACGGGAGATGGTCTGACCATCCCAGCGTTTCGTTCCTGAGCGGCACGCAAGTGCCTCGGAGAGTCTCCGGCCTGTCGTACCGCTTCTGGGTCAGCAACGGTCTGCCACCCTTGCCGACAACGGGGCCTGCTCCAACCCCACCCCGCTGCGCCGACCATCCTCGCGCCTCACGACTTGCTAGGAGACTGTTGGGTCTCAGGCGTATGTTGGCCTTGCAAGCTCAGGACATGTCCGACCGAAGCGCCGACACGAAGAGGGTTGAAGTCGGCCACCCAGGTGGGCAATGCCCAAAGAGCGGTCCCTTTATGAAGGCCTGAGCTTGCGCGGCTGGCCTCATGGGGTGCTTAAGGTCCACCCGGCCTCGTATTCCAGACCGAGGTTGAGCAACCTCCTGAGGTTGATGGCGGCGATGCGCAACGACAGTCCGAGTTGGTTTCGCTCCACACCTCGGAATCTGACCCGTCGGTGATTGTCGGCCACCAACCAAGCGATGGATCGCTCGACCATCGGTCGCCATCGGCGGTAGTCCTCGGTGAAGTCGCCCTCTCGCCATGCCCGTCGGGATTCCATCAGTTCTTTGTCGTGAGGATGGAGGATGAGCGTCCGGCCGTCTTTGGCGGTGGTACACCGATCTCGGAGGGGACATTCGCGACAGTGGATTCCGAACACAGCGGAGCGGCCTCGGGTAATTGAGACAGTGTGGCCGGCGGGACAGGTGACGGTGCCCGCTTCTTCGTCCACGACGAAGCCTTCGCGTTCGAAGCCACCGGGCACTGCCGGTTTCGTCGGCCAAGGCTTGATGGCCCGTTGGTGCTTGACCTCGCGTAAGGCAGTCAACGTCTCACCCGATCCATAGGCACCATCGCCGAGGATCTGCAGTCCGGGCTGCTCGTCAGCCAGGAGCACGACGCCGGTTCGACCGTCGGGAGCATTGGCCGGGGTGAGGGCGCAGGCGGTCACCGTGCCGGTCTCGGGCTCGATGGCGATGTGGGCCTTGTAGCCGTCCCGATACTCCGAACAAGACTTGTGCATGTGGCGGGCCTCGGGGTCGACCGTGGAAATGACCCGGTCAGGGGCCACTTTTCGGACGATCTGCCACGTGCCGTCGTCTTGTTGCTCGACGTCTTGGCCCGCCACCAGGGCCAGCAATCCGAGGGCCGAGGTGGCCTCGGCCTCCTCGTTCGCATCCTCGAACTCGGCCAGCAGGTGGAGGGCGTCGGTGACCAGCCCGTCGACCAGGGCCGCCTTGGCCACCGGGTCGTCCCAGGCGATCAGGGGCTTGCCAGCTGACTCGTAGTCGTGGGCGGAAACCGTCACGTCTCTCGCTCCCGGGACGAGCCGGCGCACTCGGCGGATGGCGGCGATCAGCTGGGTGACGGTGTCCTGGGTGGCGACGGCATCGTCGAGCAAGGTCGAGTCGAGGGCTCTTCTCGTCCTTCCCTTCAGCACCCCGGTGGCGTCGATCACCGAACGCACAGCGTCGAAGATCCGCTCGGGGTGGTCGGACTTGCGCAGCCGGGTGCGCCAATAGGTGAGCACAGAGAAGTCGAACCCCTCGTCGTCGAGAGCCAAACCGCACGCCACCTTCCAGCTGATCCGATCCCGCAGCGCTCGAGCGGCATCCCGGTCGGAGAGTCCTTCGAGGGCCTGGAGGACCATCACCGCCGCCACCACGTCGGCCGGGATCGAGGGGCGACCGCGACTCGAGGGGAACAGGTCTTCGAACATCTCATCGGGAAACAGTTCGTGGCGGTGATCGGCCAGGAACCCCTCGACGCTTCCTTCGGGGACGAGCTGTCGGCAGAGGGCTGCGGCGTCGAGCAACTCAGGGTTGGATTCGCTGTGTCCTTGCACCTTCTAATTCTGGCTCTCCTGACTGATCCGTGGGTCAATTCTGCGCTTCCACGTGCAGCGTGAGGACGGCGGCTCACCTTCGGCGAAGATGGTGCGGTGGAACCGCTCAGCTGGCAGCCCGAGGACGAAGATGACTATGAAGCGGCCAAGGCCGAGCTGAAGAGGCGGTTCGCTGCATGGGCGGACGACAAGGGACTCGAGGTCGAACGTGACGGACCCGAAGGCCTGCTCCACTACAAGTGGGCCTATGTGGATCGCCACCTCACCTGCTGGAGACGCCGTGACCTCTATGAGATCTACCTGGAGATCTATCCGGCCAAAGTGATGGCCGAGGCTGACGGGCTCGACGAGATCCTCGCCGAGACGAAGACCTTCATCACCTTCCTCGCCGAGACCGAGCTGCTCGATGAGGAAAGTGAGTCCCCCGAGATGCTCTGCGACTTCCTGGACGAGATCGCGCCCGAGTTCCGTGAGCACATGGCCGACACGTCCCGATACAGCTTCGGCAAGCGGCTCTGGACCGAAGCGGCCAGCGAAGGCGTGTCGCCCGACGACCCTGCGGCGGTCGAGGCGTTCATGGAGCGCTTCAACTCCCGGCCTCGGGCCGAGCGGGACGCCATCTTGGGCCCGGGCCTCATGCCCGCCGGGCGCCGGACCACCTCGGGTCGGTTCACGCCTCCAGGGACACTGTCCCGGCCGTCAGGCAAGCGCCGCAAGCGTAAGTAGTCAACGCCCCGGCAGCGGCGGGCAGTATCCACCGCGGTCAAGCAGAGCGAGAGCGATCAGGTGCTCGGGTTTGGCGAACCCGAAGGCCATGCGGTGCAGGACCCGAATCTTGGTGTTTGTCGACTCGATCAGTGCGTTCGACAGGTTGTTGAGCATGGCGAGGGCCAGCACACCCTTCTTCCTGATGGCCAGCCGTAGCTGCTCCTTCATCAGGTAGGCCCGGTAGAGCTTCGTGTTGACCTTGGCGATCCAGGCGAGCTTGCCGGCTTGTCGAGGGGTCAGGTCCTCGGGGTTCCGCCACAGGGCATAGCGGCATCCCTTCAGCTCGTTGGCATGTCCCGACATGCCGCCCTTCCTCGCCTCGTTCCATACCTGGCGACGCACCTCGTCCAGGGCATCGGTGGCCCAGGCCACCACGTGAAAGGCGTCGATGCAGAGGGTGGCGTTGGGCGCCCGCTCGGCCACCACCGTGGCGATCCATCCGGCTCCGTCGGCGCTGACCAGGGAGATCTGGTCAGACCGCTCATCACCCAGCAGATCGAAGAGGCCTTGGAGCGTCTTCTTGTCCCGCCCGACGGCTGCCCACACCAGCCGCCCGGTGTCGTGGTCGACGACGATGGTCAGGTAGCGGTGCCCCTTCTTGTAGCTGATCTCGTCGATCCCGATGCGAGTCAGCCCGGAGAACGGGTCGTGGGCGGCACGGCCGTCGGCCACCACCCGATCGATGATCGAGCCGACGGTCCGCCAGGCGATGCGCATCAGCTCGCACACCGTCGACTTGGCAGTGTGGGTGACCAGCCAGGCCACCTGGTCGTCGAAGAACCGGGTGTGCCCCGCTCCGTGTCGGGCCCAGGGCACCTGGGCGACGGTCGGGCCGTGCTCGGGACAGTTCACTCTTGGGGAGTCGGCCTGGAGGAAGCACTCCATGGTCCCAAGATCGAGCGCCCGCCAGTTGCGCCTGCCTTCGCCTTGGTCATAGCCGGGAGCACGCACGCCGCAGCGTCCACACCGCCGCTTGGTCGCACGCCGCGGCCGCACGTGGACCACCACGGTTTCGGACTCCTCGTCGAGATCGATCTCCTCTATCACCGTCGCCCGGTCGACACCGAGCACGCGACGCCATACGTTGGCACCGAGCACGCCATCCTCCTTGCCTTGTCTTCGAACCTTCGAACAGTCCGAAAACGTAGGCGGGGGCTGGCGTTGCTCGCGTCAGGGTGTGGTCACGGCGCCCACGGATGTGTCAGTAGAGCCCTAATTCTCGACCATCCACGCTCAAATCGCGAGCACCGTTGGGAGAATTGTTCAACAGTCTCCTAGTGTGCTGTCAGCTTGAAGCGCTGATGTTTTCGGCGGTGACGGCTGTGCAGTAGCCGGCGAGGCGATCGAGGATCTGTTCGGCGGTCTTGTGCCAGACGAACGGCTTGGGGTCCTCGTTCC
>JBKQMB010000063.1:0-22468 GCA_052326605.1 Acidimicrobiales bacterium
TGCGGTGGTTTGGGATCTCCGCCTGCACGGCGAACCCGGAGGGCCTACCTCCATCCCTGGCACAGCACGGTTCGTGCTGGCGATCTTCTACATCGTCACCACTCCCCTTTCAGGACGCACCACGCCCAGATGTGCCGGTCAGCAACGGTCTGATAAGCACTGCCGACCCGGCGAACTGGGACACTCGCGGCCTGTTCTCATGATGCGGCCATAAGCTGACTAGATGCGACTATCCGTGTTGGGCATGGGAAACATGGGTCGGGCCTTCGCCTCGCTTGCGCTGGAGAAGGATCACCAGCTCACCGTCTGGAACCGATCACCGAATCACGCCGCCGATCTCATCTCGAGGGGGGTCATCGAAGCTCATTCCCCTGAGGCGGCTGTTGCGGACTGCGAGGTTGCCTTGATCGTCCTGTCCGATGACGACGCCGTACTCGGCGTGTGTCTCGGTGAGCACGGCGTGATCGGATCGTTCCCCCCGGAAGCGATTCTGGCCATTGTCAGCACAGTCGCGCCGGACACGATTCGTCGATTGGCTGACATCGGTCCCGAGGACAGGGTGCTCGATTCTCCAGTGATGGGCTCCCCCTCAGCAATCGCTGCTGGCATGGGGAGATTCCTGATCGGGGGCTCGACGCGAACAGTGAGGAGTCTCGATGCACTGTGGAGTGACCTCGGAGCCGGCTATACGTACTGTGGCCGGGCGGGATCTGGGGCAACCATGAAGCTTGTTTCGAACTTGTTGCTTATTACTGGAGTGGCTGCACTCGCGGAAGCTATCGCCACTGCCCGACACCATGGAATACCCGATGATTTACTGAAGAGCGTCTTAGCTGACAGCTTTGTCGTCAGTCCGGCGAGCAAGATGCGCTTGGACAGTCTCTTCGACGAGTCGCACCCGGGATGGTTCACTCCGGAGCTGGCTCGTAAGGATGTGCGGTTGGCTGTTGGCCTTGCTGAGAAAACTGAGGTCGGGGTGCGTATAGGTCCAGCCACCGCTGCACTCTTGTCGACTGTTATCGAAACCGGCCATCCGTGGCCCGATTTTTCCGCCGTGATCGAGGCCCTCACCCGGCGATAGTCACCATTCCGGCGGTATGGGACACCCGCTCAGCCGGCGCGAGACGCGAATCCAAGGATTGGCGCAATGAGGGCATGACCGCCCATCGAACCCTCAAATGGCGCACCGCCGAACGAGAACACGCCTCCGTCCTCCGCCACCGTCCAATAGCCCGGACCATTGGGGTTGGCGGCGATTTCCCCCATGGGAGCGTTGAGAGGGTGACCGCCCATCGAGCCGTAGAAATGGGCGTCACCGAAGGCGAAGACGCCGCCGTCGAGTGCTACCAACCAGTACCCCTTGCCGTCGGGGGTCGCGGCGATGCCGCGGATTGGGGCGTTGAGCCGCTTCCCGCCCATGGACCCGTAGAACCCAGCATCACCGAAGGCAAAGACCCCGCCATCACTAGTTGCAACCCAGTAGCCCTTGCCATCGGGTGTGGCCGCGATTCCGACCGCTATCGAAGAAACGAAGGGTACAAAACCCGGTACAAAGCCCATGTCGCCGAAGTACCCCGCGTCGCCGCAGTAGGCGAGGTTCCCACCCTGATTCAGCATCCAGAATCCGTGGCCTGACGGCGTCGATGCAATGGCGGTCCAAGGGTCGGCCAGGGTGACGGGAGTCGACTCAGGCGCAGCTGCCGCACTGAAGTGAACGGAGCCAGTAGTACAGCTTTCATTCCCGGTAGCGTCCCCAAACTGCTCGGTGAGCTGGCCTGTTCCATT
Organism: Acidimicrobiales bacterium; assembly: GCA_052326605.1. Classification (GTDB taxonomy): domain Bacteria; phylum Actinomycetota; class Acidimicrobiia; order Acidimicrobiales; family RAAP-2; genus Bog-756. The sequence goes on from JBKQMB010000063.1 coordinate 1,786, forward strand.
CGGGATGGGAGTGACAAGTGTGTAGCCGCCACCGTCCGGGGTCGATGCAATCGCGGTCGCGCAGGAGAACGCAACCGATGCGTCACATTGAGAGGCGGTAGTGCCGAGGAATCGTGCGTTGAAGGAGAACACACCTCCGTCTTCCCCCATCAGCCAGTACCCGGGAACGGGCGCGACGGCTGCCCGGCTCCTAATCGGTGAGGCGCTTGCGATACTGGCGAGACCAAGGGTCATGCAGATGGTGCCCAGCACTGCGGTAGCGACGACTCGAAGAACCGTCACCAGAGCACTCATCAGATCCCTCGCTGTCTCGACGCCCAATCGCTGGTAGCTCGATTCCAGTTGAGCCTCGGTCATTGTGACAGCTTCTCGGGGTCCACGCCGCCCCGAATGTGCCGGTCGGGTGCACCCCCTGACGGCTCCATTGCGCACAGGATCGAGCCAGTGCCCCGACGGGGTTCACCATGGGGATGAGGAGGTGCCGGGGAGTCTGAGCTACCTCTCGGCTGACCTGGTCGCGTACATCACGGTCATCAGACCAGCGACGGCCTCTCCGGCGCGCTCGTCGAGGGCGTGGGAGCTATAGCCGGGGATGCTCTTGGCGGCGACTGCACAGTCGTCGGCCAGCGCCGTGAACGCGTCGAACGCGGCGGCGACCTGCTCACCGATTGCCGGGTCCGGGCACGGATGACCGGAGTGCCACTCTCGGGCATGGAACGCAGCGACCTCTAGGTGGTCGGCAGCAGCCTGGGTGGCCTCTGGTCCGAGGGCCACCACGCCCATGACCCGCTTCGCCGCGGCCATCAGTTCCGTGATCGACGGCATGGCCCCCGTGAGCCAGACCTCGACCTCCGGCCTTACCAGCGATTCCTTGTCCTCGGACTTGCCGGTGCCCACGATGCCATCGTTGCACCTGATGGGGTTCTGGATGGACACTGCGCCCTACCTAGGCACACCGCGTGAGACATATGTCTCGGGATGGGTGCATTGGCGTTTGGGGGCACCCCTACGGCCGCTCAGGATCGGGCACAGATCGGTCTGCTGTAGGACTCCGCAAGACTGGCCGCTGACGAGTCGTCGGCTGTCATCAGGGTGGAGAAGGGATCCACCCTCCGATCCACCCGTGGGCTGACGCTAGTTGGACTCCGATCCCAGACACTGGTTGTATGACAATCACCGATTACCTCATGAACATCGGCCTCATCGCCTTGGTCGTCCTCCAGATCCGGGGGCACGAGGTGACCCGGGCCCGTCTGCTATTCCCGTTGGTAGCCACTGTCTTCGTGGCCGCCCAGTTCCTCCACGCCGTCCCGACCGCCGGCAACGACCTGGTGCTGATCGTCGGCTTGGCATGCGTAGGCGCCGCCCTGGGGGTGGGGGCGGGACTCGTTACCGCTGTACGGCTTGAAGGGGTTCACGCCTTCGCCAAGGCGGGCCTGGTAGCGGCGGTCTTGTGGGTGGTCGGCATTGGAGCCCGGATGGGCTTTGCCCTGTGGGTGGGGCACGGTGGGCAGGTTGCCGTGGCCCGGTTCAGCGTTCTCCACCACATCACCTCTGGGTCAGCCTGGGGTGCGGCGTTCGTCCTGATGGCCATGGCCGAGGTGGCGAGTCGGACCGGCGTCCTCTACCTGAAGGCTCGCCGCTCAGGTGCCGTCATCGACCGTGGCGGACTGCTCCGACCTCCGGTGCCGGCCTGAGCTTCGAAGACGCCGGGATCAGTGGCGGAGTGGGATCATGGTGTCCGTGGGGCTGGCATCCCAACTCCGAGCCCAGCTGGGGACGAGAACAGAGCGCATGCTCAGTGCCGCCCGCCTTGCCGGACTGGTGACACTCCTCTGGGCCACAGCGCACCAGGTACCGCCGAAGGGCGTGTCGGCCGACCACCCGGCGAAGTGGGTTCTCATGACCACCGCCGGGATTGGCTGGTTGGGCTGGATGGCCTGCCGACGGCTTCGGGCCCCGGGTCACACAACGTGGTGCTTCCTCGCCCTCCTCGCCGCGTCGGGAGGCGCCCTCGCTGCCTTCGCCCCAATCGCCATCACCTTTATGGCTGTCGCCGGTCTCGGTGCCGGGATCGCCTTCGAGGGACCACCGGCGTCGGGAGTGGGAGCGATCGGTGTCGGCGCCCTGGTGGTGACCACCGCAGCAGTGGGTGCTCCGGCTGTCCTTGTCGCTGAGGCAGCAGTCTCCGTGGTCGTCGGGCTGATGGTCGGTGCCAGCCGGCGCCAATACGTGCAACGGACAGTTCAGGCTGAGGAACTCCTGGCCGAGCGGGTCCGGGCTGACGCCGAGCGAGATCGAGCGGCAGCGTTGACTGAACGCAACCGGATTGGACGCGAGGTGCACGACGTGCTGGCTCACTCGCTGGGAGCGCTGTCCGTCCAGCTGGACGCCGCTGACGCCCTCTTGGAGAACGGCGCCGACGACGCCAGGGCGAGACAGCTGATCCAACAGGCTCGTCGGCTCGCCGTCCAGGGGTTGGAGGAAACGCGCCAGGCCGTGCATGCACTACGCGACGAGCCGGTGGCTCTTGCCGAGCAACTGTCATCGCTGGCGGTCCGCGACGGTGCCGAACTGACTGTGACCGGTGCGCCCCGTCCACTCACAGCCGATGCCGGACTGGCGCTCTATCGCGCCGCCCAGGAGGCGGTCACGAATGCCCGGAAGCACGCGCCAGGAGCACCGGTGTCGATTCGCCTCGACTTCGACCCGAACTCGACGACCCTCAGGGTCACCAACGGACTGTGCCCTGACACCAACACAACAAGCGAGTTGCAGACGACAGGCGGTGGATTCGGCTTGCAAGGCATGCGCGAGCGGATCGAACTGTTGGGTGGCCAGGTCGTCGCCGAACCCAGCGCGCTTGGTTGGACCGTCCAGGTGGCGGTGCCGGTGTGAAAGTCGTCGTGGTCGACGACCAGACAGTTGTCCGCGAGGGTCTGGTCACATTGCTGGAGACCATGCCCGGGATCGAGGTCGTCGGGTCCGCCTCCGACGGTGAAGAGGCGGTCGATTTGGTCGCGGCAGTGTCCCCGGAGGTCGTGTTGATGGACCTGCGCATGCCCCGAGTGGACGGGGTCGAGGCAACCAAGCGCATCCGCGCCGAGCATCCCGAGACACAAGTGGTGGTGCTCACCACCTATGCCGACGAAGAGTCCATCGTCGGGGCGCTGCGGGCGGGGGCGATCGGATACATCACCAAGGACGCCGGCCGGGATCACATCGGCCGTGCCCTTGAAGCTGCCGCCTCAGGCCAAGCCGTACTTGACCCGGCAGTCCAGGCGCGCCTCGTAGACGTGGCGACCTTGCCCGGAACTGTCGCCGGGGGTGGCCCCCTTCCGGACGGGTTGACCGAGCGAGAAGCTGAGGTCCTCCGTCTGATCGCCGCCGGGCGCTCAAATGCCGAGATCGGAAGGGACCTCTTCGTGAGCGAGGCCACCGTCAAGACCCATGTGAACCGAATCTTCGCCAAGACGGGCAGCAGGGACCGCTCCCAGGCAGTCGCCTACGCGCATCGTCGTGGTCTCGTCGGTTGATGGTTCGGCCCGGGCTAAGCAAGATTGCGACACCGAAGTGCCGGTCAGCCACGCTCGATAACCATCACACTCCCGGCGTTCGGGTCACCGTTCAGTATCGCTCGACCTTGTCCCAACGCACGTTCTGATTAGCTGGTGGCCAGATCAGGTCCTGTGACCTTTGACCCTGTCGCTTGCAATCCCACGGTGGCAATGTCGTTCTGGTGGACACTGGAAAGGAAGTCCAATGAGAGAAGAGAGTATGGACAAACCACGTGCAATTGGCAGTGCCGCCGGCCCGGGTGGGGTTGGGGGCATCTGGTTCCTTGGGTTCATCGGGGCACTCAGCTATTATCTGCACACGCACTCTGGGACCTTCTGGCTCGTACTCCTAGCCTTCATGAAGGCGGTGGTGTGGCCCGCGTTCGTCGTGTATCACGTATTGACTCTAAAGTGACCCGAATTGCAGCCGACGCCAAAGGCTTTTGAGCGTCAATCGGTTGCTTGACTCCGAGCGGGCCTGCCCCACCTGCCCGGCGATCAGCGGCGGTCAGCCCTTCACGAACACAATCAGAGTCTCAAGGTTTAACCCGTCAGTCTTCTCAGCTGGACTCGATCGGGCTCCAGACCTCCTGACATAGCGCACAGAATTCGTGCGGAGGAAATAGCTTGCTAGAAACCGGCGGAGTGACAAACCCCTGGTCAAGACGGTGTGCAGAACAGCAATCCGGGTTATCAACAACCAGAGATTTTCGCACGTCGGCTTCGGTCGCAATCGTGCGACCAGGGGGGCGCGCACTATGCCAGGAGGTCTGGCTTCTGTCAGAATCCAAGCGCCGCCAGCGTGATATCGCCAACGCCTTGGTCCATGTCTAGGGCTTCGTTGAGTGACTTCCATCAGTCTTCTGGCTAAGTTGGCCCTGCGGGAGGCAACAGAGCAATGGAGGTTGGGACATGAAGGGATTTTGGGAACTTCCTGATGCAAGGGGAGTTGATCGTTATCGCCGTCGGCCTTGTCGTCGCGCTGGCGTTTAGCACGCTCATCAAGTCCTTCACTGATTCGATCATCACGCCATTGGTCAATGCCGCACAGGGGGGAGGCTCGGGATCTCTGGGACTTGGATGGACGATAAATGGACAACGCATCGACCTTGGATCGTTCATCTCAGCCATCGTCTACTTCGTGATCTTCATGGCGGTGATCTATTTCGTGTTAGTCGTGCCCTACCGTGCGTAGATGAAGAAGCGAGGCAACACGGTCTTCGGTCCTCCGGCAGAGACAAAGAGTTGCCCACAGTGCCTGTCGGACGATCTTCCTCTGGCCGCTATCAAATGCCGCCACTGTGCAAGCGTTGTCTCAGCAGCGAGCTGAATTCTGACTCCTTGGGGCACCCCTGCCCGGCCCCATTCCGAGGAGGTCTGTTCCGCAAGAATCAGTGAGTCCGCATACGTGGCAGGTACACAACTTCCGAGTCTGGCAAGACGAAGACCGTGCGCACGTCGTGGGCATGCGGCCAACGGTCACGCTTCCCGGACCGCACGACGTGCTCCCCGAGCCGAGGGGCAGGCGATGACAGCTGCCGGGGTCGCTGGGGGACGGCGACTCTGGCAGCTGATCGGGTTGGCGTTGGAGGTGTCCCCGATGTGCCTGATTCCGGGCGCATGCAACTTTCGCGAGCGCCGGTGCCGAGGGGGATGAAGCATTGATTCGAGCGATACGCAACAGCCACTGAGGCGGGGGCCATCCTCCACCGCCATCCCCTCGGTCCGGAGGTTCCTCGGCATTCAGCTGACCCGTGGCTCCTGCGGGTCCCCGAATCTTTGTTTGGGGTCGCGAATCCCAGTTCAGAGAACCAAGAGGCGGATTCTGCTCCGGTTCACCTAAGCAGGCTCCGGGTCGAGTAAGGAGCGTAGACCGATGATGGAGCCGAGCTGGCGCGGTCGACCACTGCTGTGGCCACGCGTCGCCACGGCCCTTGACGCTGGATGGAGGTGCAGGTCCCAGTTCTCGCGTGCTTGTGATGAATTGTGGTTTTCGATTCGACTGCGGACGTCTATTTACTGCTAAATTGACCACGCACCGAAGCAGGGGTCAGAGTCGAAACGAGCGGGGATGCCAGGGAAGCCGTTGACGCTGCTGCAGGCCGCTGACAAGTTGGGCGTGCACTACATGACCGTCTACCGCTATGTCCGCACCGGCAGGCTCCCTGCCACCCGCGTGGGAGGCGCCTGGCGGGTCGAACCCGACGACCTGGCCCAGATGAAGGGGGCCGTGTCCCGCTACTCCCATAACCCGGCCGCCCGAGCCACCGCCACCAAAGCCCAGCTTGAGGCCCGACTGCTGGCCGGCGACGAGCCCGGCGCCTGGGGCGTGCTCGAGGCCGCCCTGGCCTCTGACCACTCCCCCTCCGAGGTGCTCCTCCAACTGGTGACCCCGGCACTCGAATCCATCGGGGACCGCTGGCACGCCGGCGAGCTCACCGTTGCCGACGAGCATCGGGCCAGTGCGGTGGCGGTGCGGCTCATCTCGCGCATCGGCGCCCGATTCGCCCGCCGGGGGCCCAAGCGCGGCAGCGTCGTCATCACCACCCCGCCCGCCGAGCAGCACTCCGCCCCCGTGGCCATCGCGGCCGATCTGCTGCGCTGGGCCGGGTTCAACGTGATCGAGCTCGGTGCGGACACCCCGGCCGACGCGCTGGCCCAAGTGGTTGCGGGCGTGCCCGACCTGCTGGCCGTCGCCATGGCGTGCACCACCCAGGCCTCGACCACCTCGGCCCGCCGGGTCATCGCCCATCTGCGCACCGCACTCCCTGGCACCACGGTGCTGCTCGGGGGCGCCGCCATCACCGACGCCGAACAGGTGCTCCGCCTCGGGGCCGACGGCTTCACCGGCCGCCGGGGCGACGACCTGGTCCGGGCCGTCGAGGAACTCGCCGCCGCCCGCTGAGCTCGCGCCCTTGGTTAGCCGGAGCGTCGGTTGCCGAGGCATTGGACGCGGCTGAACCCGGCCGTGGCACCGACCCCGGGTGTAGTGAGGTGGAGCACCCAGCTGAGCGCCGTTCACCGCCACGGCCAACGTGACTGGGGCAACGGACTCGTAGCGGTCGAGCTTCTTCAGCTCTGGCAAGCGGGCCAGATCGCGCACGCGGTCGAGGTCCGTGCCGGCGTTGGCCGGGTCGAAGATCCACAGCACGTCGCTGCACCAGAACCCGTCGACCATCGGCGAGTGCGGGTCACCCGGCACGTCGGTGTGGCCGTGGTGGGTGCGGTCGGTGCGGTGGTGGGCAACCACAACGGGCCCCGTTCTAAGGCGCGGGCGCTGCGACTGAGGACGAACACCACGAGCGCCACCCAGCTGATGCTGAACGATCAGACGCCGAGCACGGCCACGTCCAGCAGGATGAACGGCGACCCAAGCCGCCACGACGGGGGCCCCGCACCCGGCCGGTCGTGGTGTCGGGCATCGGTTCGGCCGTGGCGGCTGGGGTCATCAGCCAGGTCGCGCGGCCAATCGGCCGGCGCGGCCGGGCTTGGCCAGGACGAGCTGGACGTCGCTGATGTGGCGTTCGAGGAACGAAGCCTCGCAGTAGGCGAGGTAGAGGTCCCAGAGACGGCGGAACTCCTGGCCCACCCCGAGGGCCACCACCGCGTCAGTGCGCCCGGCCAGGTTGTCCGCCCAGCGCCGAAGCGTCTCGGCGTAGTGGCGGCCGATGTCCTCCAGGTCCACGATGCGCAGGTCGGTGGCCCGGGCCAGGTTGGCGGTGAGCGAGGCCACCGAGGGGAGGCACCCGCCGGGGAAGACCATGCGGCGCACGAAATCCCGATGGCGCTTGGCCCGCTCGAAGCTGCGGTCATCGATCACGATGGCCTGGATGGCGGCCAGCCCGTCATCGGTCAGCAGATCGGCGCACTTGGTCAGGAACTGGTCGTGCCAGCGCCAATCCACCGCCTCGACCATCTCGACGGACACCAGCTTGTCGAACCGGCCCGTGAGGTCCCGCCAGTTCAGCCCGAGCACCGTGACTCGGTCGGCAAGGCCGGCGTCGGCCACCCGCTTCTCCACGTAGCTGCGCTGGGCGTCCGAGATCGTGGTGGTTGTCACCCGGCAGCCGTAGCGGGTGGCGGCGTGGACGGCCAGGCCGCCCCAGCCCGAACCGATCTCGACCAGGTGGTCGGTGGGAGCGAGCTCGAGCTTGGTGCAGAGCCGGTCGATCTTGGTCTCCTGCGCTTCGGGGAGTGTCGCCCCTGGCCGCTCGAAGACGGCGCACGAGTAGGTCATGGTCTCGTCCAGCATGAGGGCGAAGAAGTCGTTGGAGAGGTCGTAGTGCTCGGTGATGTTGCGCTTGTCGTCGTCCCGGTCCGGAGAGGCCAGGCGGGCCGGCACGTCGAGCACCGCACCCCAGGCCCGCCCCAGCCGGTCCAGGCGCTCACGTAGCGGGCGTGTGTCGCGCGCCAGTGCCCGCACCAGCGCGGTGAGGTCGTCGGTGTCCCACCAGCCGGCCACATACGAGGTCCCGAGGCCGACCGAGGCCGAGCGCAGCAGGGAGCAGTAGGCGCGACGGTCGTGCACCGTCACCCTGGCCATGGGCTCGCCCCGGCCCAGCCGGAACGTCTCGCCCCCCTCGGTGACCTCGATCGCCGCGCCACTGGCACGCTGTCCAGCCGCCAGCACGATCCGGCGCGACAGGTCACCGGTCCTCCGCCGGCCGCGCGTGGTGGCGTGGCGCAGGATGCGCCGGTCGTGCACCTCTTCGGGAGCCCGAGCCCGCGCCGACTGTGTCGCCGTCATGTCGGCGCCGCCGGTGACGACACCGGCCCTCGACACGCCGTCCGTCCCGGTGCTGTCGGTGACAGAACTGTCCGCCACCGTGCTTTCCGACACGGCGCCCTCTTTCACGACAACGTGGGTCACCGCTCGGTCCGCGTCCCGTCTGACATGTGCGGGCAGGAACCGGCGGCGGCGATTCCGGCCTTTCGGGTTTGGCGCGCCGGGTGGGAGAAGAACGGAGCACCCTTCAGCCGCAGGCGGGCGGCGTGGACATAGATGCCGGCGGTGACGCGGTGCGTCATGGCCGGGTAGTTCCACAGGAGACGGCCCAGTGCGGAGCGATCGAGCGCACGGCGACGCAGGAAGAGGGTGGCGGCGAAGAGGCGTTGGTCGCCCTGGAGCACGTCGAGGCCGACGGTGAGCCGCGCCCCCGGGGCGGTGTAGCGGAGCTGGTAGTCGAGGCCCGTGGGGAGAAATGGTGACACATGGAGCTCCTTGGCGAAGCGGTGCCTTCCCGGGGGGCCCACCACGTAGGCGTGGCGGTCGTGCCAGGGCGTGTTCTCCACCTCGGCCACCAGGGAGCTGATCGGTCCCGGGTCGCCGGCAGGTTCTGCGACGTCGGCGCAGAAGTAGAGGCTGATGGGGTTGAACAGCCAGCCCCAGGTGCGCAGGTTGGCCAGCATGGCGACCGGGCCCTCGACGCGCCGGCCGGTGCGCTCGCACACCAGGTCCCGCACCGCCCCGTCGATGGGCGTGACCGGGTCGCCCAGGAAGTCCTCGCGCCAGAAACGCACCGGGGCGAGCCGGCGGGCCGACCAGGCCGGGTGCAGACCCATGAAGTCGTCGACCTCGGCCAGGTCGAGCAGCGGCATGGCCACCTTGTAGCTGAACGAGTGCGTCGGCCCCGGGCCGAAGCGCGCGTGGGCGAGTACACCCTCGTACATCGCGCTGCGCAGGCCATTCGAGTCCCGGTCGGGCCAAGTGGGCCGGGTGGCCGTCGTCTTGTCCGGCACCGTCCCGACAGCCGGTGCCGTCACGTTGGAAGTGTGCGTGACGGTGGCGCCACCCACGACGGTCACCACATCACCCCCATGGCCCGGCACGTCTCCACCGCGCTGCGCACGCCGTCCTCGTGGAAGCCATAGCCCCAGTATGCGCCGGCGAACCAGGTGCGCCGGGTGCCGTTGATCTCGTCGCGGTGACCCTGGGCCCGCACCGCAGCCGGGTCGATGACCGGGTGGGCGTACTCCATGCGAGCCAGCACTTTCTCGGGATCGACGGCGTCGTCACGGTTGAGGGTGACCAAGACCGGGGTGGCCGATTCGATGCCTTGGAGGCGGTTCAGGTAGTAGGTCAGCGTGGCCTCGTCGCGCTCGGCCTCGAGGCGGTGGTAGTTCCAGCTGGCCCAGGCCCGACGCTCGGTGGGCAGCAGGCTGGCGTCGGTGTGCAGGGTGGCCCGGTTGGGCTGGTAGCGCAGCGCACCCAGCGTCTCGCGCTCCATCCGGTCGGGGTCCGACAGAAGGCGCAGGGCCTGGTCGCTGTGGGTGGCGAGCACGACATGGTCGTAGGTCTCGACCCCGGCCTCGCTCACGACCTCGACCCCACCGGGCTCGCGGCGGATCTTGTCCACCGGGGTTCCGAGCCGGAGGCGGCCTTCGTCGCGCAACGGGCGCAAGATGGCGTCGACGTAGCTCTTCGAACCGCCGTCGAGCGTGCGCCACCTCGGCTGGTCGCGCACGTTGAGCAGCCCGTGGCGCTCGAAGAAGCGGGCGAAGGTGGCGGCGGGGATCTGGGTGAAGGTGGACGGGTCGGCCGACCAGATCGACGAGCCCAGCGGGACGAGGTACCAGTCCCGGAATCCGGCCGACCAGCGGTGCGGGGCCAGCACCTCCTCCAGAGTCACGCTGTTGGGCGGCGGGTCGGCCAAGAGGCCCCGAGCCAGGCGGTTGAAGCGGCCCACGTCGGCCAGCATGTGCAGGAAGTCGGGCCGGGCCAGGTTGCGCCGCTGGGCGAAGACGGTGGAGACAGACGTCCCCCGCCACTCGAGGCCAGTGCGCTGGTCGGCCACGCTGAAGCTCATGTCGCTGGACTTGGTTGCGACCCCGAGCTCGTCGAGGAGGCGACAGAACAGGGGGTAGGTGCGCTCGTTGTAGACGAGGAACCCGGTGTCGACGTCACAGGTCAGCTCGGGCAGCTCGACCCGGTGGGTGTGCGAGTGGCCGCCGGGGCGCTCGTCTGACTCGTAGAGGACGACATCGTGGCGTCCGTGCAGCAGGTGGGCCGCGACCAGGCCCGATACGCCGCTCCCGATGATGGCGATCCGCATGACATCCCTCTTTCGTGCTGTCGCACCCCCTGTTTCTCGGGGCGGCGCGCTCGGCGCTCGGTATTTAGTGCTAAATTAGCCTAATGGCTACCTACCGTGCACGCGTCACCTCTCCCCGGCCCCCGGCAGAGGTCTTCGACTACATGGCCCGCTTCTCCAACGCGGCCGAGTGGGACCCCGGGGTGACCGAGGCCACCGAGGTCGACCCTGGGGTGCCCACCCTCGGCAGCACCTATCGGCTCATGGTCCGGGCCTTCGGTCGGGCCGTCCCGTTCGAGTACCGCATCGCCGAGTTCGACCGGCCCCACCGGGTCGTGCTCAGCGCGGAGAACTCGATGGTGCGCTCCACCGACGTGATCGAGGTCTCTGCCGGCCCCGGGGGCGGCTCGACTCTGATTTACGACGCCACCTTGGGGCTTAAGGGTGCGGCCGCCCTGTTCACCCCCCTGCTCGGCCTCTCGTTCCGGCGCATCGGGGACCGGGCCATCGTCGGCCTGCGCACCGCACTGGCGGCATGACCGTGGACGCACACACCGCCCGGCACGCCCTGGCCCGGGCCACCGACGCCGTGGCCGAGGCCACGGTGGCCCCGAGCTTCAGCCGCATCGGCATCGGGCTCCGCTGCCGGTTGGAGGAGTGGGGCGACCCGCCCCCGATGAAAGGCCGCGTGGCCCTCGTCACCGGGGCCACCTCGGGCATCGGCCTGGCCACCGCCACCGCGCTGGCCGACCTCGGTGCCGATGTACACCTGGTGGGCCGCGACCCCGGACGGGGCGCCACCGCGCTCGGCGCGGTCGAGACGGCCGGCCCTGGCCGGGCCCACCTCCACCTGGTCGACCTCTCGGATCCCTCTGCCGTGGCCGCATTCGGGAGGCGCCTCAGTGACAGTACGGCGCGCCTCGACGTCCTGGTGCACAACGCCGGGGCGCTCACGCGCACCTACCAGACCACCGTCGACGGGGTGGAGCGCACGCTCGCCACCCACGTGCTCGGCCCCTACCTGTTGACCGCCGCGCTGGCCCCGCTGCTCTTCTCCTCGGTCCCCGGTCCCGACGACGCGGCCGGCGCCCCGGCCACCATCGTCACGGTGAGCTCGGGGGGCATGTACTCGCAACGCTTCGACCTCGGTGCCCTCGAGGCCGGGCCTGACGGGTACGACGGCGTCGTCGCCTACGCCAGGGCGAAGCGGGCCCAGCTGGTGTTGGCCGAAGCCTGGGCGGCCCGCTTCGCCCCGGCCCAGGTGGCCAGCTACGCCATGCACCCGGGCTGGGTGGACACGCCCGGCCTGACCGAGGGCCTGCCCAGATTCCGCACCCTCGTGCGTCCGCTGCTGCGCACGCCCGTCGAAGGGGCCGATACCGCAGTGTGGCTGGCCGCCGGCGGCCCCACGGTGGCAGCGCGGGCGGCGGGAACCACGCCGATGACCTCGGGCTTCTTCCACGACCGGCGCCTCCGGTCCGACCACCGCTTCCCGGTCACCCACCCGAGCGGATCCGGTGACCCAGAGCGCCTCCTCGCCTGGTGTGCGGCGCGCACCGGGACCGAGACGCCCGTGCCAGGAGCAAGGCCATGACAGATCCGGCGGGAACCGGAGCGGGGGCGACGGGGCGACGGGGCCCCATCGCCCCGGCGTCCCGGATCGCCATCGCCGGAGCGAGCGGCTACGTGGGCCGCCTGCTGACAGACCGGTTGGCCGGAGCCGGCCACGAGGTGCTGGGACTGGCCCGGCACCCGGGCACCCTGCCAACCGGCGAGCGGATCTCGGCCGTGGCCGTCGACGTGGCCGACCCCGAGGCCACCGCCCGTGCGCTCGCGGGTGCCGACGCCGCCTACTACCTGGTGCACGCCATGGCCGGCGGCACCGGGTTCGAAACCCGCGACCGCGAGCTCGCGGCTGCCTTCGGCCGGGCCGCCAGGGCGGCCGGCGTCGGGCGCATCATCTACCTGGGCGGCCTGGGCCGGGGCGACCTGTCGGCCCACCTGGTCAGCCGTCAGGAGGTGGGCGCGGTACTGGCCGCCTCCGGTGTGCCGGTGGTGGAACTGCGCGCCGCGGTCATCCTCGGGGCCGGCAGCATCTCGTATGAGATGCTGCGCTCGTTGACCGAGCGCCTCCCGGTCATGGTCTGCCCGCGCTGGATCACCACCCGGCTCCAGCCACTGGCCGAGTGCGACCTGCTCGACTACCTCGCCGGCTCCCTCGTCGCCCCGCCGGGCGTCTACGAGATCGGCACGCCCGACGTGACCGACTACGGAACCATGATGCGCTGCTACGCCGAGGCGAGGGGGCTGCGGCCCCGGCGCATCTTCACCGTGCCCTTCGTCACGCCTTCGCTGTCGGCCCGCTGGGTCGACCTGGTCAGCCCGGTCGACCGGCGCATCAGCCACGCCCTGATCGAGAGCCTGGTGAACGAGGTGGTGGCCCACGACCCAGAGCGCACATACGCCGCCTTCGGCATCACCCCCCTGCCGGTCAGAGAGGCCATCCGCCGCGCCATCAGCGACGAGGGTCACCGGGTCTCGGCCGGGGTACTCGACGGCTCGGAGCCGCTCGGCACCGGCGTCTACGCCATGCGCTGCGCTGCGCCGCTGGACCCCGATCGCACCGAGGCGGTGCGAGACGACCTGGCCCAGGTGGGCGGAGACCTCTCCTGGTACGGCGTGGCCTGGGCCTGGGCGCTGCGCTTGGCGCTCGGCCGACTCTTCGGCGAGAAGCTCGGGACCCGGCGGCCCGACCGGCTCACCCCAGGAGCGGCAGCCGACTGGTGGGAGGTGGTGCGGGCCGACCCCGACCAGCTGGTGCTGGCCTCGGTCGGGTGGTTCTGCGGAGACGGCTGGCTCGCATGGCGCGTCACCGATGCGCCACCGCGCATGGAACAGGCGGCCGCCTTCCGGCCCAAGGGCCTTCTCGGCCTCGCCTACTGGTGGGCCCTGTGGCCCGTGCACCAGGTGGTGTTCCGGGTCATGGTGCGGGGCCTGGTCCGGCGCCGCACCGGGCCGGTCGCCGTCACCGTCCGGAGCGCCAACCCCGTCGGATCGACCGCGGCCGCCTGATCGATCGTGCGCGCCGTTGTCTGGTTCCGGCGGGACCTGCGCCTCGATGACCTGCCCGCCCTGCGGGCCGCAGCGGAGGCCGGACCCGACGGCGTCGTCGCGCTCTTCGTGGCCGACCCCGCCCTCCTCGGCCCGGCCGGGCCGAACCGGCGGCGCTTCCTGGCTGCTGCCGTGGCCGCCGTCGACACCGAGCTCGGGGGGGCCCTGGTGCTGCGCCGGGGCGACCCGGCCCGCATCGTCCCCGCAGTGGCGGCCGAGGTCGGGGCCACCGTGGTGGCCGCCACTGCCGACTTCGGTCCCCACGGTGCCGCCCGTGACGCTGCGGTGGCGCGGGCCTTGTCGGCCGACGGACGTCGGCTGATGACGGTCGACTCCAACTACGCGGTCGCCCCGGGCCGGGTGCGCAGTGGGGCTGGCACGCCGTTCAAGGTGTTCACCGCGTACAAGCGGGCCTGGGAGGCGACCGGGTGGCTGGGCCCGTCCCCGGCCCCCGCCGTGCGGTACCGGTACCTCCATAGCGACAGGGGCGCCTGTTCCCTGGAGTCCGGCCTGGCCGCTCCCGGGTCCCACGGCCTTCCCGATTGGTGGGAGGGCCTCCCACTCGGCCACGCCCCGGCGCTCCCCGACGCCGGGACCGCCGCGGCGTGGGACCGGCTCGAGCGTTTCGTGGCCGGGCCGCTGGCCGACTACGAGCGTAACCGCGACTTCCCCGCGGCGGCGGGCACCTCGGGCCTCTCGCCCTACCTCCGCTTCGGCTGTGTGCACCCGCGCAGCGCACTGGCGCTCCTCGGGTCGGGGCCTGGGGCCGAGCGCATGCGATCAGAGCTGGCCTGGCGTGAGTTCTACGCCGACGTGCTTTGGCACCGGCCCGACTCGGCGCGCGCTCCGCTCTTGGAATTCGGCGCCCGGCTGCGCTGGGACACGAACGAGCGGGCACGGGAGCGGTTCGCGGCCTGGGCGACAGGGGCGACCGGCTACCCCCTGGTCGATGCCGGCATGCGCCAGCTGCTCGCCGAGGGCTGGATGCACAACCGGGTGCGGATGGTTACGGCCAGCTTCTTGGTGAAGGACCTTCACCTCGACTGGCGGCTCGGGGCCCGGTGGTTCATGTGGCACCTGGTCGACGGCGACCTCGCCTCGAACCAGCACGGCTGGCAATGGGTGGCCGGCACGGGCACCGACGCCGCCCCGTTCCACCGGGTGCTCAACCCATCGCGCCAGCAGGAGCGCTTCGACCCGACCGGGGCATACGTCAGCCGCTACGTGCCTGAGCTGGCCGCGCCCGATCACACCGCCAAAGGGAGTGCCAAGCCAGATATGGTTCCACGCCCCGGTGCCCTGGTCGACCACGCGGCCGAGCGGCACGAGGCGCTGGCCCGCTTCGCCGAGGCGCGCCGGCCGCCCGGCGAGCGTGAGTGAGAACTCGTCGACGGACCGAGGTCCGCACCTTAGATCCCTCGATTCGGTGGTTCCGGCTCGGACGATCTGACTCCGGGCCGGGCCTCGCTGCAGGGCGAAGACCCTAGGCACGGTACCCGGCATCGGTCCGTCGGCGTATCGCTCCGGAGGTTGCTCAACAACGATCGCGAGCACTGCCAACCAACATGGCACTGTTGCATTGAGGGCGAACGACGCTGAACTCGCATCCATCGGCGTCATGGCTGAACGTCAATCCCGTGGCGCCCTTGTATTCACGATGCATTCCATACGAGATGTTCGGCCCATCTGATGCTTCGCGTCGGGTCGCGCGGCTCAATGCAACAGTGCCCGCAAGAACGGCATTCCGCGAATGGATCCGGTGCCAACTGCACCGGAGCCGCCCACGTGAAACATGCCAGGTGGCAACTCGCTGGTTAACCGAAGGGTTCACCCAGGGATTTGGAGCAAGGGCTCGGGAGCTACGTTGCCGAACCCAAACCCGGCGCGCACCAGAGGCAGGTCGGCCATGGTCTGCACCCCGGCTGGGGCGGCACAGAGTGCGGGAATCGTGTTGACGGCTTGCATGGCAGTGGCCACACTGGCCGCCCGAACGTGCTCGGCGAGGGGAAGCGGCCGTTCGTAGGACATGAGCGTGAGCAGATGGGCTTGGATGGAAGGCTCACCCTCCAGCGTCAGCGTCCATCCTTCGAGCGGCGCCGGCCAGTGGGTCGGGTACTCTCCCCCCACTGTCCACAGCGTCTCGATCTCGATGAGCATGTTGCCGGCTCGGAGACCCCGCCAGTGCCACCGCTGCCCGGAGACTGTCCCCGCACCTAAGGTGATCCCGAAGATGTCGTGATCCGTCTCGGCTGTCACCAGTTCGACCGAAGAGGTGATCTCGTCAAGGCCTGCCCCAAGAGCCCGACCGAGAAGCGTGACCATCTCCTGGAAGATCCCGCTGTTGAACCGCAGAAAGTCGCTGGCCGCTTCGGTCACCTCCTCGGGGGCCCGGCCAAAGCGCATGTTTTCGAACGTGATATGGGTCGACTCGTAGAAGGACCAGTCGGCCCGCTCCTGCAATGTGATCTTCTCGATCGTTCGGGACATTCCGGACAGGGCGAGCGGTAGCACCCCACTCAGATTCCCCGGATTGAGGCCGGTGCCGTGCACCGACGAGCCACCTCTGATGCAGGCCGCCTCCAATCGAGCCAGATCATCGGCGGGGAGTGAACGTGGGTGAAAAAGGAACGCAGTAGTGACCACGTTGGTCCCGCTGGCCAGAATTCGGCAGACCTCGTCGAGTGAGGCAAGCCGTGGGAAGTAGGCCACGCAGTGAGCGCCGAGGGCCAAGATCTCGTCCACATCCAGGGTGGCCACTACACCACAGGGCTCGCGACCTGCTAAAACCCCCGCGTCGACCCCGGCCTTGTCTGCGCTATAGACCTTGGCCCCAACCAGCTTCATGTCGGGCCGGTCCAGAATCGCCCGAATCGCCTCGACGCCCTGGTTGCCGGTCGCCCACTGAACGACCCGGTAGCTCATGCGTACACTCTTCCATCCTTCATCCAGGTCCGCGAACTGAGACTTTCCCGTATTAGTTGTGTCCACAACAATGTGGGAAATCGAGAGCAATAGCGTGGGAAATGGCTCCGACCAGGGTGGAGTCGGCCCAGGTCAACCGAGTTTTGTCGGTAGCTCCATTGTTGTGGGGCAGGGGTGCCGCCTGAGAGTTCAGCTAGCGCCGGGCCCCAACTGACGGTAAAGGCGGAGCCGACACCCGGAACCTCGTGAACCCGACTTGCCCATCAAGTAATGCGAGGAGCACGCTCCAACTCGCCATTATCAAGATACCTCGGACATGGCGCTTGCAGCAAGCGCATGAACGGTGCTCACAATCACAACCTCGGACGAAGGCCGACGAAATGAACGAGGAGCACAGAATGACTGAACATGCCGTTGTGGTCGCTGGTGGCGGTCCGACCGGGTTGATGTTGGCCGGAGAACTTGCCGTGGCAGGGGTGGATGTCGTCATCGTTGAGCCACGCACGAGCCAAGTGGTTGATGGATCACGAGCCGGAGGACTGCATGCTCGCACCATCGAGGTACTCGATCAGCGTGGCATCGCCGATCGGTTCCTCGCAGAAGGTCAGCAATTTCCCATGGTGGCGTTCGGCGGGATTCCGATGGACATCAGCGACTTCCCTTCCCGTCACAACTACCTGCTGGCCCTTTGGCAGAGCCTCTTCGAGCCCATCCTGGCTGGCTGGGTCAGTGAACTCGGCGTGCCGATCCTCCGTGGTCATGAGGTCGTTGGCTTCACGCAAGACGACGCCAGGGTGGATGTTGATCTCTCGGACGGCACGGTGCTTCGGGCGCAGTACCTCGTCGGCTGCGACGGAGGGCGCAGCCTGGTGCGCAAGGCATCGGACATCGACTTCGTCGGCGTGGAAGCTTCCACCAGTTGGATGATCGCTGAGGTGGAGATGGAAGACGAACCAGAGATCGGCATGCGCCCCGAGGGAGGAGGCATCGGTCCCGTCAACCGAGCGGAAGGTGGTGGGCCTTTCCGGGTTGTCTTGGTCGAGCGGGAGGTCGATCATTCGGGCGACCCCACACTGGAAGACCTGAGCGAGGCGCTCGTTGCCACCTACGGGACCGACTTCGGAGTGCACAGCCCGACCTGGATCTCTCGGTTTACCGACATGACTCGGCAAGCCGGTTCCTATCGCCAAGGTCGAGTCCTCCTAGCGGGGGACGCCGCCCACGTGCACCCGCCACAGGGCGGTCAGGGTCTAAATACTGGCGTGCAGGATGCGGTGAATCTTGGGTGGAAGCTGGCCCAGGTGGTCAAAGGCCAGTCACCCGAGAACCTGTTGGATACGTACCACTCCGAGCGCCACCCAGTCGGAGCACGTGTTCTGCGCAACACCATGGCCCAAGTTGCGCTGGTGAGTGCTGACCCCCGTCACAAGGCCCTGCAAGACACCATGACCGGACTGCTGGCCATGGACGAGCCACGGAAGCACATCGCCGGAATGCTCTCCGGCCTCGACATTCACTACGACTTCGGCGAGGGCCACCCGCTACTCGGGCGGCGCATGCCTGACCTGGACCTTGAGACAGACGATGGCCCCACCCGTGTCTCGACGCTGCTGCATGACGGACGACCATTGCTTCTCAACTTCGGGGAGTCCGGCAGTCTCGACGTCTCTCCGTGGTCAGATCGAGTCCGCCTGGTTGACGCTCGCTACGAGGGGGAGTGGGAGCTTCCGGTCCTCGGGGTAATGGCGTCTCCCCAAGTGGTTGTGATCCGACCCGACGGATATGTTGCGTGGGTGGGAGAGACGAAGGACGTCGGGCTCGCTGAAGCTCTTGCCACTTGGTTCGGTGAGGCCGAATCCCCTCGCTAGGTCGCCACTGGACGCAGCATTGACTATCCCCGTATAAGTGTTGTTCAGGGGCAGGCAACTATCGCGAGCGCGAGCCTGCCCAGGCGATCACACCCCGCTTAGATCCGAAGAGCCGGTCAACCTCTTTGTCCCAAAGCGCCAGCGCCACCAACTGATCGTCGCTCAGGTCGGCCTCGGGAGCCGGTACGTCGTCGCACATGGCGCCTCCTTGCGCATCGGGGAACGTCGGGCGACCATGCGAACCGGGTGTGACCCCTCTCTGTCACACCCAGTCCGTACACTGCTGGTGACACATCCAGAGGAGTGGAGGGACCTGGCCCGCAGAAGCTCCGCCAACCGACCGAAGGGCACGGTGGCAATGCCAGGACCGATGAGGAGGTAACCGCAATGGTTTCGAAAGCCGTCGCGTCATTGGACCAGTGGCTCGCCCAAGCCGACCAGGTCCTCCGCGAAACCCGCGAGGTGGCGCTGTCGCCGTCAATGGCTGCAGCGTCGGAGAACGTGACCCATGAGTGGGACGTCTCTCTGGGCTCGTTCGAGCTCGGGGTCCCCGGCCTGCTCAATAGCCTGTGCAGCCGGCCGGGACGATGGATCCTGATCGCCGAGGACGCGCATCGCCCCCACCGGTTCTGGCAGGCCATGGCATTCGAGGACGGGTCCCTGGTGGCCGAAGCTGGGAGCGGCACCCCCTCGTTGCCGAGCGAACGCCTCACCACGGCGGAACGACGGGAGCTCGCCAGGCTCGGCTGGGAGGCACCAGGGCCACCCTCGAGCCCGAACTGGAGGAGGGTCGAAGCCACCACGAGCCCTGACGTCGAGGCGGTGGCGGCGCAGTGCGTCGCCACCCTGCGTAACGCCTACGGGATCAGTACCGACGATCGCCTGCTCCTCACGCTCTTCGCCTCACCGAGGCGCGGCGGGACACCGGCCAGCGAACAGCTTTCTGACGACATCCCGGGGCTCGAGGAAGCAGCACCCCGGCGGGGATTCCGGCCGACCACCGAGCCGTGGGCCGACTACTACCGCCAGCTCTACCCCGGGCACGAGCACCCTGCGTCCGCATTCGCAGCCTGGAAGTACGCCACCACTGCGGTCGGTGCCGCCTGCAGCTACTGGGAGGCACGCGAGCGGGCGAGGATCGACTGGGTGGACGCCAACGGGACCGACCCGGCGACTTGGCCGATCTCCCACCCCCCTGTCGTGCTCTACCTCCCCCAGGTCGCCCGTGCCGGCTGTCTCGCCTGCACGTGGGTCGACCGAGCAGACAAGTCCGATGTGCAGAGCGCGGCAGATCTCGCCGTGTCCCACGCAGTCGAGCACGGCGTCGAGCAGCGAGCGATCCGCGGCTTCGCTGTGCGCGTAAGTGGTCGGTCCGGAGACCTAACGAGCATCGTGGCGGACTGACGGCCATGCCGACAGAGGGACCCGGCGGACCCCAATCCGCCGGCCGTCTTCTCAGTCCGAACGTGAAGAACAAGAAGGTCTACCAGCACATGATGTGTCCGTGATGACGGGGCTATTCGAGTGGCGCTGATCCACTCTCCCGAGTACTTCGACCTTCCTGATTTCCTTCCTGCTGCAATGCACGACATCACCCAGTGCGCCAACACTCAAGTGAAGGCTGATCACGGGCGCCTCAACCGACTTCGCCAAATGCGGGGTCCAAAACGGGATGGGACAGCAAGCATGGAAACGGTGGGTGATGGGAACCCGAGCTCTTGGATCGAACCGGTCCGATTCGTCCGAGGTCGACAGGGCATGGAATGCGGATTAACGCAGCATCTCAGCGGAAGGGGATTTGAATGACCCACTATCGGCGCTACTACGTCAAGAGCGAGGAAGACGGCTCGTATCGGGTCATCAGTAACGGCGGCGTGATCGGGCTCCTCCGCTGGCTCCAGCCGCTCTGGTTCATTATCTGTGTCTCGGCCTTCTTTCTGGCCTTGTTCACCCTGCAGTTTGCGGCGGCCGGGGTCCTGTTGCTCTTCGTCGGCCTTTCTGCCCCCAACTTCGCCAAGCACCGGCGCCAGGTGATCGAGCAAGCGAACAGGGAAGGTCGACCGGTTCCTCCTAGTGCGGTGACATTCAAATAGCGCGCGATTCGCGCACTTGCTCGAGGGCGACCCGCCCACGCCGAACCTTGGCGATGATCTGGCCGGATGTCTTGGTCCACACAAAGGGATTGGGGTCCTCG
>JBKQMB010000064.1:0-23368 GCA_052326605.1 Acidimicrobiales bacterium
GCCGGCGGCGAAGGCGGCGGCCGCTGTCGATCTATGCGCACGTCCTGTCTGGCATGACAGGGAACAGTCTCCGGGGATCCCAGGCCAATGCATCCACAATCAGGATGTTGCATCTGCACAACGAAAGAAGGCGACGGGACTCCAACCCCGATCGAGGCGGGATGTCCTCAGCTCAGCCAGCTGAGGACGTGAACCATGCGCTCAGGTCCATAGACCTGGCTCCATCCGCTCACTCATTACTCGGACACTCGGAGCTTCGTAGCGATCGCCTCAACGTCGACGGACGTGGACGCGATCTCCCAAACCAGGTCGAACGCCTCGTCGTCGGACAGATCGGGCGCAAGGCCGTTCAGGTCGAGGAAGACGGTGGTCGCCAACCATGCGACGCGCTTGTTGCCGTCGACCAGTGCGTGGTTGTTCGTGATGGAGTGCAGGAGGGCAGCGGCCTTCAGGCTGATGGAGGAATAGGCGTCTTCGCCAAATGCCCTCGAGCGAGGCCTGGCGACTGCAGAGTCCAATAGCCCGACATCACGCACGGGCCCGACCCCGAGGTGTCGCACCAACTGCAGGATGTCCTCGAGCTCAAGGTATTCGACGCCGCTCACTCTGTTCCGAGCCGCTCGAGCACATCGCCCCAGCGCTCGGTCATCCGCTTCGCAGATGAGCCAACTCGACTGGAATGCCCGGATCGCTCGTAGCGCTCCAGTACCGCACGCCGGATGACTTCCTGCTTCGATGTGCCTTCCGTCTCGGCGAGCGCGTCGAGTGCCTGCTCCAGCTGTTCGTCGGTGCGGACTGTAAGTGCCATGGTCAAATGGTATCAGGGTGATACCACCCGTAGAGCATGCGGGTCGGGACCACCGCCTGCGTCCGGAGTACTCAGCTTCTGAAGCTAAGGACGAAGTCCAACCAAGTGCGTCACATCTAATCCGTACGAGTGAAGTCATGCGATGAGCACCTGGCCGACCTCATCCCGTCAGTGCCGGTGGAAG
Organism: Acidimicrobiales bacterium; assembly: GCA_052326605.1. Lineage (GTDB taxonomy): Bacteria > Actinomycetota > Acidimicrobiia > Acidimicrobiales > RAAP-2 > Bog-756. The sequence continues at coordinate 993 of JBKQMB010000064.1, forward strand.
GCGGAGGCCTGCGGTCGCAACCCAAGATCGGATGACTGCTCCATCCCCCGCCATCCGCGAATTGTTCGTGAGAAATGTGGATTCAATCGGACGCACAAGTCCGACTCATTTTGGGGCCTGGGCCTATAACTGGGCCTATATTTTCGGGTCCGACACTGTCCGCCCTCGTCGGATCGTGCCTGGCAGCCGACTTGCGTGTCCGGAGATTCGTGCCTGAGTCCCGCGATTCGCTGGTTTGCAGTGAGTCCGATTCGGCCGCTCTCGCACCTCTCCTTGCGACTCAAGCCTATAACGCGCCCATATTTTCCGTATGCCTCGTGTGGAAAATGGTCGGAGGCAAGACCGTCGTCGCCCAAAGGGTAGTGGATCGATACAAGAAGTGGCGCCGGGCAAGTACCGGCTGCGCGTCTTCGTGGGCACCGATCCGGTCACCGGAACACCACGGCAGATCACGCGCACCGTGGAGGCAAAGACACAGCGTCAGGCACAACAGATCCTCGACGCGTTGCGGGACGATGCCGCCACGGCGGAGCCGACCGGGAGCACAGCCACCGTTCGATCGCTCATCGAGGAGTGGCTGGAGCACTCCAAGGCCCGGGGCCGCGCGCCCAAGACCCTCCACGAGGCTCGTCGGTCGGCGGAGACGGTCATCTTTTCCGCCCTCGGCGACGTACCCATCGTCGACCTCACGCCCCGCCACCTCGACGAGCTCTACCGGCGCCTGGCGACGGGCGAAGGGCGGTCCCGGCCGCTCAAGCCAGCCAGTATCCGCAGGCACCATGCCGTGCTGTCGGCCTCCCTCGGCCAGGCGGTGCGTTGGGGCTGGCTGGACCGGAACCCGGCCGAGCGGGCCCAACCGCCGGAGCTGGGCCAGGCCTCCCTCCGAGTCCCCACATCCGGCGAGGTCCGCGCCCTCCTCGCCCGTGCCCAGGAGGACAGCGACCGCTGGGGGATGCTCGTCGCGCTCGCCCTGCTGACCGGCGCCCGACGGGGGGAGTTGTGCAGCCCCGCTGGCCCGATATCGACGGCGACGTGATCCGCATCCGGCGTTCGGTCTACCGGGCAGGCAAGGAGCGAGGCGAAAAGGGAACGCAGGGCGGCCGAGAGCGGCAGATCATGATCGGAGCACCCGGCGTCGAACTCCTCCGACGGTGGCGCATCCGATGCCAGGACCGTGCGGCAGAGGTCGGTGTCCAGTTGGCGGCGGACGGGTTCGTCGTCTCCCCGTTCCCGGATGGGAGTCGACCCGTCAATCCCGACAGCTTCTCCTCCGCGGTCCACCGTCTCTGTGTCGACCTCGAGATGCCGCACATCCACCTGCACTCCCTCCGTCACTTCGCCGCAACCGAGATGCTGTCGGCCGGCATCGACGCCCGGAACGCCGCCGAGGTGCTCGGCCACGCCAACCCCTCGTTGACCCTGAGTGTCTACGCCCACGCGACCGCCGATCGCCAACGTCACGCCGCCGACGTGCTGGGATGCATGCTTACGGCGGAGACTACCCACGACGCGCTGGTGGCCGCCGGGCCGCCCATCGATGCAGCCGTCATCGACCAGTCCTTGACGTCCACCTCTCCGGCGCACCCTCCGAAACGATCGAACCGGGTACGGCTGCCTGGCGGGTCGAGCTAGCGGATCTTCGGTGTGGCCCCACCGGTGCCCGTCGTCTGAGCACCGTCGAGTTGCTCCGCCAGCTTGCGGACATGCACGAGCCAGCGAGCAGCGATCTTGACCCCGGGGATCTTCCCGGCACGACACTGGCGGACCACGCCGAGGGGCGTCATGGACAGGAGGGGCGCGACCTCGTCGGGCGTTGCCAACTGCGGCAGTGACTCCGACAAGTGGGGGTAGGGGCTCACGGTCGACTCAGGGGGTCCGGGGACCTCCGAGCGTCCATTACCGAACGCGACACGGCGGGATGCCGCACTCCGGAGCCACCGGCTGATCGCCTGCAGCTGCATGACGGCCGCCGGACAGCTGCCGTCGCGTGAGACTCTCGTTCGATCCCGGCATCGGGCACCTTCGATATGTGCCGCGGCCTCGTACCTCGGCCCGGACAATTGTCCGAACCGACGTCACGGCAACGTCACCCTCGAACGTCACCCTCGTCAGATCCCAAAGTCCGGGTAGGTGGCATCCGCGTCACCCTCACCCAAATGAACGTCACCCTGGCACCTATTGCCGTCACTTTGGCCTCGTGGACGTTCCCAACTGTTGCCCGAAGGCCAAAATGGGGGACGCCGCCGACAGCGGCACGGCACCGCCGGATGACGCCAAGAGTCGCAAGCTGGTGCCGCAACGGCGTTGGTCGACCAGGTCGTTGGTCAGTGGGTTTTCCTCCATCATTGGTCTTCGCATCTCCTGGACCAACGGCCGACCCTTGCGCTCCGGTGCCGGCGAGCCGGACGCGCAGGTTGGCCCGACGGGGTCCAACTCACTCCACGGACCGCGAGGGCAGGCGCCCGCTGAGGTTGCGGCAACTGGTACAGCTCCTCCGGTCGCTTCCTCCGAGACCTGCACCTGAGTTCGGAACACGAGTCCCACCGGGAAATGTTCGATGGCGTAGGCCCCCTTCGAGAGGGGCCTACGCCATGACATGCAGCCAGCTCCGCCATAGCGGGACGATCATCGCCACACAGCTCTCCCGGGGTCGGATGTCCAACAACCCCTACGTGGCTGCTCCCGACTGCCCACGGTGGGAGGTTGGCCACCTATCGGAGGACATCACTCAGCGGGACCAACTCGACGCTTTGGTCGAGACGCTGTCCTCGTCCCGGGAGCAGATCATGGCCCAGGACCACCTCCCGAGTTGGCCTGCCATCGTTCCCGATGACATCGACACCGCCTATCGCCAGCACGCCGACCCCGGGCGGTGGCTGGCCGACAAGGCGCCGGCCGACATGACTGACCAGCTGGCCGAGTTCTGGAACCGGGACTACGAGGCCCGGACTGCCGGCCGGGAGGTCCAGGACAGCCGTGATGAGCTGGCCACGCTGGCCGAAGCTCAGCGTCAGCGCAACGATTGGGTCGCCCGCCATCAGCACGAGATCACCAACTGGTCCCCGCAGGAAGAGTCCATCCGCCGCTACGAATGCCGCCTCGGTCAGGTGGCCGCATTCGCGCGTCCCGTGCATGTCACCAACCTCCTCGGACCGTTCCCCGAGCGCACTATCGAAACTGAACGGTGGCAGGTAGCCGCGGGTGCCGTGGAGGCCTACCGGAGCCGCTGGAACATCGCCGGAGAGGCCACCATCGACACCGAGCCGACCAACCCTGAGCAACGAGCCCACTGGGACAAGCTGGAGGTGGCCCTGGCGTCAGCCGGGTTCACCAGTCCTGTTGGCGCATCCGGACAGGAAGCCGACCAGCCGTGGCTCGCATCACTCTGGGAGCGCGTGCAGGCCCTTGATCGCGCCAGGGACGAAGCGAATCTCGAGCGCGTTGCAGCCGTCGAGCCGCCGACCTGGTCGTGGAGCAGCAGTCGTGACTCCGGCTACGACCGTGGTCGCGACGATGGTTTCGGACTGTGACGCGGGCGCACGCGTACGTGCCGATCTGCGCTGCAGTCACGATGGTGACAGCCGTCGTTCTGGCGCGATGTTCGGCGCCCGAGGGGGTGTGGTCGGCGGCAGCCACGGCACCGGCTGCCGAGCGCGGTCTTGTACGCTTTACCGTCGGGCAGACGGCCTCCGTGCTTGCTCCTGTTGCGGCGCCCGGAACGGCACCCTGGGGCCACCCGTCGGCTTGAAGTCGGCCGCGCGTTGTGGGCGACCCTGACGGAGCGGCAGCCGCCCAATGGATGCGACCGGGGCCGCGTCCTCGGTCACGATCTGGCACCCAATAACTCGATGGCCGATACTTCCGAGAGGCGCTGGACGAAACCTGATGTTTGCAAGTGTGCCCCTGCCGGGGATCGGCCCGATTGGGGCACTGTGGCGGTGGCACGACCTCTGCCCACGCACCACCAACCCCATCGAGTCCACCTTCGCCACCGTGCGGCTGCGCAGCAAGGTCACCAAGGGACCGGGCTCACGGGCGGCCGGACTCGCCATGGCCTACAAGCTGATCGAGTCGGCCCAGACCCGGTGGCGAGCCGTCAACGCACCGCACCTGGTCGCGCTGGTTCGTGCCGGTGTGAAGTTCGAGAAGGGGGTGATGGTCGAGCGATCAGACGAGCAGAACGAGGAGGTCGCCGCGTAGTCGGTCAGATTCTCATCCACAGGTCTTGACTATTTCTCCCCGAGACCTAGTCGGAAGAGGAGAATCATTGCATCAAGGAGGACCGATCATGCCCCTTTCGGAATCACTTGCCAAACTCTCGGACTCGATGGCCGACCTGTCGAAGAAGGCGAAAGAGGCTGAGACGCGAACGGCCCAGGCTCGTGCCATGAACCAGCAGCAGCTGGAGGCTCGCGCCGCCGAAGCCCGGGCGGCCGTCGAGCGGCGGCGCGATGAAATGAAGGCGCGTGGGGCAAAGGGCCAGGAAGAGATGGAGGCGAACTGGGCCAGCCTTCAAGTTCACGTGCACGAGCAGTTCGAGAAGATGCGGGGCAAGATCGAGGAACGGCGGGCCGAACACGACCGCCACGTGGCCGGGCGACGTGCCGATCGGGCGGAGTCTTACGCTCTCGAGGCGGTGTACTTCGCCGAGGACGCCATTGCCGAGGCCGAGGCTGCAGTACTGGAAGCCGCCAACGCCCGCGCGTTGGCTGACACCAAGGCAGGCAGTACGGCCCCTGCCTGAGTCACCTACGGGACTTCCGAGGCGGCGACCGACCCCACCGCCTGAGACGAACCATTCACCGGGAACCCTGAGCGAGATTCAGGCGTCAGTTCGGTCCTGTCCCGGCTGTTCCCAGAACGGTCATCGGCTCCGAACGAGCGCCCGTCGGCCGACTGGTCGAGTTCCGAGCTTTCTCCCCTGAAGTCGGGACATTCGGCTCTCCCGACGCGGTCTGGCCCAGCGGACACGTAGTCTTGGCCGCCGGGCGTTTCGGCCGCAGGCACTGATGCGCGGCTGTGGCGTCCGGGCTATGGCCAAGGGAGAGGCGCGCGTGATGGCTGAGGAGCGACGGACGCGGCGCAAGGTTCGGGTGCCGACCGTGGATTGGAGTCGCGTCCCCTTCGGGGCCATCTTCGTGACCGTGGGGACCGTGGTCGCGGTCTACCTCGCCGGCAAGGTCCTCTATCAGCTGCGCGAGGTGGTCCTAATCATGATCGTCGGGGGGTTCATCGCGCTCCTCGTCAATCCCCTGGTACTGGCTCTGCAACGATTGGGCATCCGACGGCGAGGGCTCGCCGTCGGACTCGTCACATCGATGACGATCCTCCTCTTCGTAGGGTTGGCTTTCCTCTTCGGAATCCCTCTTGTCAAGGGCGTCACCAACTTCGCCAACGCGCTCCCGCACTATGTGAAGCAGGGGCAACAGCACCATGGATGGATCGGCCACCTCGTGCAGCGTTATCACATCGATTCCTGGATCCAGAAGAACTCGCCCAAGCTGATCGACTTCGCCCAGAACTTGACGAAGCCGGCGCTCTCGTTGGGAAGGGGCGTGCTGGCCATCGTTGCCGAGCTTTTGACGCTGTTCATCTTCGTGCTGCTGCTCCTTCTGGAGGCCCCCAGGTTGCGGGTTGCCATCCTCGAGGCGCTGCCTCCCGCGTCTGCAGCCCGCTGGCAACGCATCGGCGCCGGAGTTTCGCGGTCGATCTCGGGCTTCATGCTCGGTGACCTCGCCACATCCTTCATCGCCGGCATCGTCGTGTTCGTGACGTTCGCCGTGCTCGGCGTCCCGTACGCACCTCTGTGGGGCTTCTGGGTGGCACTCGTGGACTTCCTCCCGGAGGTCGGGGGGGCGCTAGCGATCATCCCTTCACTGCTCTACGCATTCACCCATTCGCTGACAGCCGGCATCGCTTCGTCCATCGTGTTCATCGCCTATTGGCAGCTGGAGAATCGATTGCTCAATCCCCTCGTAATGAGTCGAACGGTGAGAATCAATCCCCTGCTCATCTTCGTGGTGATGATCAGTGCTGCGGGAATAGGGGCCTGGATCGGAGGGATCTTCGGTGGCTTTGCCGCCGTACTCATGGCCATTCCGCTTGCCGCTGGAGCTCAGACTCTCGTGAGCGAGCTGTGGTCGGACACGTCTGACTCGACTGAGCACATCGCGTCCTCCGAGCCAGATCCCCGGGGCCACAAGAAGACCCGAGGCTCAACTGATTAGGCCGCGCCGTACCGGCGACGAAACAGCAGATAAGCAATGGCACCGGCGACCATCGGGAGCCAGTACTGCGCCAGCCGATAGGCCAACGTCGCCACCACCGCGCTGGATGGGTTGACCCCGGCAAGCACCAGAAGTCCGCTGAGGCTCGCCTCGAAGACGCCCAAGTCGCCGGGAGTGATCGGGATCAGCCCGATGACGCCCGCCGTCGAATAGGCGAGCAGGACGAGCCAGACGTGAGGTTGACTCCCCGTCGCCCGCAAGGCCGCGAGAAGGCAGAGATAGTCGAAGCCCAGGCGTCCTACGACGAGAATGAGGACCTGCTTCCAATCCCTTCCGAGCCCGCTCCGGATCTCGTCGCGCTGGGCCAGAAGCCGGTCCTCCAACCCGACGAGACGCGGACGGGGGCGACGAATCTTGTTCCACAACCACTGGGCAGCCTTTCCCACGTCCCGGAGGGGTCGATCGGTCGCCAGCAGGATGACTGCGAGTGCCAGGTACACAATGAAACCGGCAACACCAAGGAGTGCAGCACTCTCCAACCTGTGGTTGACGGGCGCGCCACCCAGGATGGCCGGCAGTGTGAGAATCGGGAGTAGCAGAAGGCCGCCGACACCGAGGAGAGAGGTGGCCGCCAGACCCCCGACGGCAGCGTCGGCATCGATCCCGGCGGTCCGTAGCATCCGGAACTGCACTGCCGCTCCCGCAGCAGCGCCCCCCGGCAGGGCGTTGGTGACTGCATTGCCGCTGAGACCTGCGGTGACAACCCCAAACCATCCTCGGGTTCGCAAGACCATGCGCTGGATGCCGAAGTTGCACACGAAGCTCGCTGCTTCGGACAGCACGGCGACGAACAGCCACACGCCGCTCAGCGTTGCCAGGCGCGGCCACGAACCCAGCACCGCCGAGAGGCTCGGAAGCACCACATAGAACGCCAGCCCGGTGACGAGCAGCGCCACGATGCGCCTGACCACGCTTTTGGGTGGCCGGGCCCATCCCCCCCGGGCTGCTGCGCCCGAGTCCGTGGGGCCGACTGCTTTGGCCTTCGAAGCTCGGCTCCCGGCACTCCCCTTCCGCTCCCACATTAAGGGCAGCCAAACGGCGAAGGCACGCTGCCCCTGAGGCCAGCCGCGCGCGCCAGGATGCGCCGAAACCGGTGAGGGAGGGGTGCGTGCCTCCGGCAGGTTTCCAGCGGCCTGCGACGGACGACGCCGGCAGGGCCACGCCCAGCCTCACTAGTTGTAAACTTGAACATGTACACAAAGCGCGGATGTTTCCAGCTTCAGTCCACGGCGCCCACCCCTGATCAGCTCAGCGACAACAGCTTCTAGGTTGACGGCCGTCGCTCCGTCGAGCATCCCCTCCAGCCGACCAATGACGGGAACGCGTTCGACGTCGACTGAAACCTCAAGTGCTACCTCCCGTTTCCACGACAATCGCTCTTCACACTGCCGATTGCAGTCGGGCGGATCAGAAGACCATATGGCTTCACATCTCGACGACCCAGTCAGGCAGGTGAGACCTCTCCAGTCGTCGCTCGACGGATCGTTCACTTCCGACTGATGGGAATCTTGGTTGATGCCGGTTCGGTGCTCACTGGACACGGGATCCGGACCTCCAGAATTCAATCTTTGTAGCTGGCCTTTATGTCCGTGGCCGTCACACTCTTAGCGGTCACGTGTGGGCCCACGCCGAGCCTGGGAGGCTGAGCCCCGTCCGTTTCAATTCTGCGCGGCAACAAGGCGATTTCAAGGCGACGTCGGAGCAGCACCTGACTCGGTTTGGGCTATGCCTGAATGCAAGCAGGGCTGGTGCCATCGACAGTGGGAGAGGCCAGAAGTACCTCGATGCCCACGGGCGAGACGGCGACCCGACGATCATAGAAGCTTGTGGGGCAAAGGTTGTCGTGATATGGCACCGCCCGAGCCTAGCAACCCGGACAGCGGACGCGCACCGAGGTCCACGGTCATGAAGCCTCCCCGTGAGCAACTGGAGGAGAACGGAGTCGACTTGGTGAGACGGGCATCAAAATCGGCTCTGCATGTGCCCTTGATCGCCGGGTCAAAGATGGTCAGTAGAACTAGTGCACCGTTGACGGCCTGCTGTCTGTTACTGGGTACGGGTCGAAGCTGGTGGACAACGTCATGCGAGGTGTCTCAATGAAGACTCCGCTCCGTCTTCTGTGAGATCGCGGCGGCGTGGCTATTGTGAAGACGGAGACGCGGCAGACGTACTCATCGCCACGTTTGCCTATCGGTTGTTCTCACATTGATGCCCTTTCCAGCCGGCTGCACCGCCTACGCGCTGTTCCGCCGGTGCTACGGACCCGTTCAACTCACGATCCCGGACAAGGCTTGGACCGCGCCGGACGGCGAACCTCATCGCGATCAGGCAGCCGAACGCGGCGATGAAGAGGGCAAATCCCAGGCCGTAGGAAAGTGAGCGGCCCAGGTAGGCACCGGCAGCGAAGAGTCCCGCCGTGAGGGCGACGAACCCCATCGTCCGGCCGAAAAGTGTGGAGCCGTCCACCGCGCCACTTAGGCCACCGCCGACGCCCGTGTAACCGGACCACTCGCTCGTGTTTACCCGCCCACGTCTGTCCTCACCTGCACGGTAGCCGGCTCGACGGGAGTCCGCTGAGTCCCATGATGTTGGAATCCCCTCTCCCAAGGAACCAAGCGTACGATTCCTGGCAACTCCCGCCGCAACGTGGGTACCACGAACCACGCTCTCTCGGCGGGCACGGCGGGCACGACGAGCATTCAGGCGAGCTTCGGAGAAAGCTGGGGCCGAGGAGGACGAGAGCGGAAAGAGAGGTCTGCGAGCGCTGGACATCCAAGCTTGCGCTCGTTCCGTCGCTGAGCGGCCTCGACCAGATGAACTCCGGCTGCGCGACGGAGACGCCGATGGGTGCGCCGCTCCGCCAGCCCGTCGGCCCGAGGGACCGGAACGAGGTCGGCCCCGGATCCGCGGCGCAGGCAACTGCAGCCGCAGGCCAGTCACGGGGATACGGCTTCAATGGCTTTCAGCGCCCAGGTCGTGGCCGGATGGCGACGCCGGCACGCTTGAGAGCTCATTGAACGGTTGACGCGTCGACGTTCAACGTCTTGCCCACAGTGGCAAGCGAATCACCAGCTCGATATTGGCTGACGGCTCGCTTGACGTCAGCTGGAGTCAGCTTGGGAAGGTTCACCCTCCGGGCGATGCCGAGGCGTTCGAGATGGTCGGCCACAGTGCGATGGTGGACTCCGAACTCCCGTGCGAGGTCGTCCAACGAACGGCCGTTCTGGTACTCGGTAGCTACGGCCGCAACTTCTGAAGGGGTCAGTCGACGCTGGACTGGTTTCTTTGGACGTCGCGCGGCACCACCTGCGGTGGGGGAGTCGACGCCGTCAACGTCTGCACGGAGTGCCTTGGAGCCGGTGTTTGAATGCTGTCCCCTTATTGTCCGGATCGCCGGCTCCTGGGCGATTCGCGGACCGTTTTGCGGCCTTCCGCGGCTTCCGGCAAGCCGCTGGTTCAACAAGGCACCCCTGTTCAGCAGCCGATTCTAAGGTGTCTGGAGGGTTTGAAAGCCGTCCCCAAAGGTCCACCGAGTTGTGAGAATTACAACGTCTTCCCTGGTAGACAGGGGATTTTCCGGCCTCCATTTGCCGACCGAGGAAGACGGCGATGTTCGAACCCCTTGAAGGACGTCACTCGATTGAACCCGTCACGCGCTCGCACCTGGTGCCCGTCGTGCGGGTCAATCGCAGCTCGTAGTCAGGACCCGAAGGCGCAGCGCGGCCGGAACAGATTCGAACCGAAGCGGTGGATCAAGCACGCATGACTCCCCATCGAGCGCAACGTCAACGGGCGTCCCTGCCTCCACCGTGAAGGCCGCGGCCGTGAAGTCGAGCCACCCTGGAAACCGTGGAGTTGCTCCTGTCGATTCCGTCGCAATGAGGGCGAGGAGTTCTCTTGGACTCACTGCGCGCGCGGCAATGACACCGAGCACACCCCGATCGACACCCCGTCGGGTGCCCGATACTCCCAGACGAGGCACGCGGTAGGGGTTGTTCGACACCAGCATCAGCTGCGGACCCTGCCACCGCGTCCCGTCGGGTGCATCGAAGCCGAAATCGAACGGATCGGCTCGCGGCGGAAGCAGATCCGGCAGCATCCGGGCGACCGTCTCCAGTTGGGCGTTCCGGTAATCCTCCGACTGTACGATCTTCGCGTAGGCACCCAAGGACGCGTTGTTGATGAACAGGCGACCGTTCACGCGAGCAAGATCAATTCGACGCTCCGCACCCTGAGCGAACGCATCCAGGGCACCGACGACATCGGCGCGATCGACACCAATATCGAACGCAAAGTGGTTGCGGGTCCCAGCCGGAACACAGACGAACGGAAGGTCGTGCTGGTACGCCACTGTCGCAACGAGAGCCTGCGAACCGTCGCCACCTGCGACACCGATCGCGTCCGCACCCCGGGTGACGACAGCCTCTGCGATTCCGAGCAGATCGTCGTCGCGCTGGAGTATGACCGGCTCGATGCCACGAGCGCTACATTCGCGGGCGAGACCGAGGCGTTCGGCTTTGCCGCCACCGGATCGCGGGTTGACAATCAGGACAGGATGCTTCGGCCGCCACATTGGCCCCATCAGAGCCGACCGGACGGCTCGCACGCAACTATCGCATGAAGGGCCGCCGAGCACTGGAGAAGACTCCACGAAGGCTGACCACACGTCGGATGCCGAACGGTGCGGACGCGAGCCGAGACCGTCCGCCGGCCTGTCCGCATGTACTTGACCTGACTCTCTGAATGGCTCCGGGCGACGCGGACTTCAAGCATCCGTACGGGGTACCGGAATCGGGGCCAGGTCAAGAGCAGCATCGCGAGGGCCATCGAGCCGTGCCGGGCGCGCCCCGGCCTCGACCATCCGAAGGACAGTCGCACGGCCTGCATCGAACTGCAAGGCCACGTCACCGCTTTCCGCGAGGGCCCCGGCGCCGACCCGGCCAGGGAAGGAATGCGAGACCCGGTCCCCGTCAAGATCACTTCCGTCGTCATGGATCCTTCCGCACCTACTGGGGCGTGTCGTCCGCACCAGGGCCGAAGAGGAGGGTCGTGACCACATCCGCATGCACCTCCACGGCATCGCGTTCGAGTGGGTCGAACCCGGCGAGCCGCCGGCACTCGGGTGCGAGGACGAACATGGTCGCAGCCGCGCCGGTGATCACGTAGTACAGATGGGTGGCCGGCAGGGCGGGCATGTCGCCACGTTCGACGAGCCGTGAGAACAGCGACACGGTCTGATCGTAGAGGGGGCGGATGTGATGGTCGACGAGCCAGTCGATGCGTGCACCATCCACCTTGCACTCCTGCATGATGATGCGGTGCAGCTGCGGGTGGGCAGCGGAGAAGTAGATGAACTCCCGGACGATGAGCTTGGCCACCGACAGCTCGTCCACCCCGCGCAGCCCCTCGATCCGCGCGGTCAGCGCCTCATTGAGTTCGCCGAAGAGGCCGTCCACGGCTGCGTGCCAGAGGTACTCCTTGGAGCGGAAGTGGTAGTTGAGCAGCGGCTGGGTGACGTTGGCGCGCGCGGCGATCTCCCGGGTGGTCGCGCCTTCGAACGACCGTTCGGAGAACAGGTCGAGGGCAGCGGCGAGGATCCGGTCCCGGGTGCTGTCGGCCGAGGGCCGGGTCGTCCGGACCGCTGTCGGGGAAGCCTGGGACGCCATGGCACCATCCTAATCATATGATCTGGTTATTGACAATATACTGATCATGTGATCAGATACCTTCGGTGCCGGAAGGGGCGCCATGGGGAGTTGGGAGGGAGCCATGACCGGCACAAAGACCTACGACGTCGCGATCATCGGGTTGGGCCCCGTCGGCGGTGTGCTGGCTTGCCTGCTCGGGCGCCGGGGGCACAGCGTCGTGGTGATCGAGCGCCATGCCTCCCCGTACCCACTTCCCCGTGCCGTTCACTTCGACCACGAGGTGGCGCGAATCCTGCAGGCTTGTGGCTTGGGGCCCGAGCTCGGCGCCATCACGGAACCGGCCGACGTCTACGAGTGGCGCAACGGCAGCGGCCAGGTGCTGCTCCGCTTCGCCACCCAGGAAGCGGGAGGGTCGGGATGGCCCTCCTCCAATATGTTCTCCCAGCCCGCACTCGAGGCCGTGATCGAGCGAGCCGTTACCACGCTGCCGTCTGTGTCCGTGCGCCGGGGGTGGCAGCTCGAGGGCATGGAGGAGACGGCAGAGTCGGTGGCACTCACCATCCGGCGCACCATGGTCGTCCACGAGGCCGACGGCCGACGCGACGCGGAGCCCACGGGCGACACCGAGACGATCGACGCCCGCTACGTCGTCGGATGCGACGGAGCCAACAGCAACGTGCGCGAGCTCCTCGGGATCGAGATGACCGACCTCGGCTTCTACTACGACTGGCTGATTGTCGACGTGGCCCTCCGCGAGGCCCGGATCTTCGATCCCTCGAACGTGCAGATCTGTGACCCGGCGCGTCCTACCACGGTGGTCTCGGGCGGTCCGGGCCGGCGGCGCTGGGAGTTCATGCGACTCCCGCACGAGTCGATCGACGAACTCAACGACGCTGGAAGGTCCTGGGAGCTCTTGGCGCCGTGGGACGTGACGCCGCGCAATGCCACGCTCGAACGGCACGCGGTCTACACCTTCCAGGCCAAGTGGGCCGAGAATTGGCGCGTGGGGCGGGTCTTCCTGGCCGGTGACGCCGCCCATCTGACGCCGCCCTTCGCCGGGCAAGGGTTGTGCGCCGGGCTGCGCGATGCCGCCAACCTGGACTGGAAACTCGACCTGGTCCTGTCGGGCAAGGCCACGGACGCCATCCTCGACGCGTACAGCACCGAGCGCGCCGCGAACGCCCGAGCATTGATCGAGTTCGCGGTGGAGCTTGGCAAGGTCATCTGCGTCGCCGACCCGGATGAGGCGACCAAGCGGGACGCTGCGATGGTGTCGGCCATGGCCGGCGTGGACAGCCAGCCGATCCCCGACATGCCGGGCGTGAGCGGCGGGATCATCTCGCCAGGGGACCCCGTCGCCGGTTCGCTCTTCATCCAGGGCCGCGTCCGGATCCGCGACCGGACGGCCCGGTTTGACGACCTGCTCGGTCCGGGTTGGAGGATGATCACCCTTGACCGGGAGTTGCCGACGACCCTGCCCGCCGAAGACGCGGCGTGGTTCTCCGAGCTCGGCGGCCGGATCGTCGCCATCGGCACGGAGGTCGAGGACGTCGACGGCACCTACAAGGCCTGGTTCGCCGACCACGGCGTGACCACGGTGCTCCAGCGTCCCGACTTCTACGTGTTCGGCGCCGCGGGGGACGCCGCCGACGCGGCCGCACTGGTGAGTTCGCTGCGGACGATGGTCAGCTCGGCTTGCGAGCCGGCCGAAGGAGGGAGAACTCGATGAAGCTTGGCAACGACAGCGGGCGGGCGGTGCTGATCTCGGGATCGGTGGCCACCGACATCGCGAGCGCAACGAAGGGAGCATTCGGCCCTTCGTTGGCCTCGATCTTCGAGTGCTGGGACGACTTCCTGATTGCGGCGAAGGAGATCGACACGACCGGAGGTCGGGACTTCTCGCCGGAGGAACTCGGATCTCCCGCTCCGATGCCCCGGCAGGTGTTCGCCATCGGACTGAACTACCGCTCGCACGCGGCGGAGACCGGCATCGCCATCCCTACCGTCCCCGCAGCCTTCACGAAGTTTCCCGCATCACTCTCCGACCCGTTCGATGACATCGAGCTGTCGAGCGAGACCGTCGACTGGGAGGTCGAGCTCGTCGTTGTCATCGGTCGTCGAGCAGATCGGGTGCCGATCGAATCGGCGTGGGAGCACGTGGCAGGCCTTTCGGTCGGTCAGGACATCTCGGATCGGACGCTCCAATTCGCCGCAGCCGGCCAGTTCTCACTCGGCAAGTCCTACCGGGGCTATGGCCCGATCGGGCCGTGGCTCGTCACGCCCGACGAGTTCGACGACCCGGACGACCTCGAGATGAGCTGCTCGGTCAACGGCAACGTGGTCCAGAGCGACCGTACGAGCGACATGGTCTTCAGCGTCCCTCAGTTGATCACTGAGCTCTCGGAGATCCTTTCGCTGCTGCCGGGTGACGTGATCTTCACCGGCACTCCTGCAGGCGTGGGTCTCGTTCGCCAACCCTCCATGTTCCTGGCACCCGGGGACGTCATCGAGAGTTGGATCGAGGGCATCGGGACCATCCGCAACACGTGTAGGGCCCCGGGCCACTGAGAGAGGAGCGCCAATGAATCACCAGCTTGAGTTCGCATACATCGGCCTTGAGGTCACTGACCCGGGAGCGTTTGGGGCTCTGCTGACCGACGTCGTCGGCCTCGTGCCTGGAGAGACCGCCACCGACGGATCGGCAACCTTTCGCAACGATGGCCGGACCAGGAGGGTCATCGTCCAAGAGGGTCCACGGGACGATTGCTCGGTGCTCGCCTTCGAAGCAGTCGACGACGAGGCGTTCGAGGAGGTTGCGGGGCGTCTCGAAGCCGCTGGCTTCCCCCTGACTGAGGGCGACAAAGAGGAAGCTGTTGCGCGAGGGGTGGACCGTCTCGTGCACACGGAATCACCATGGCGTCTTCGCTTCGAGCTCGTGCAAGGACTCGCGGCGGCCGAGAGGCCATTCGACTCGAATTTGGTCAAGGGCGGCTTCCAGACCGACGGCGTCGGTGCCGGCCACACCGCCATCGCGGTGACCTCGTTCGAATGCTCCGAGCGACTCCTTCTCGACGGGCTTGGCATGGTCCAGTCGGACTGGATCGAGACCGAGATCATGGACGGGATCGAGCTCGAGGTCCGGTTCTACCACTGCAACGAGCGCCACCATTCGATAGCTCTTGCCAAGTTGCCCTTCGACCTTGGCAAGTCCCTCCATCACTTCCAGGTGGAGACCAACGATCGGGACGATGTGGGCTTCGCGTTCGACCGTGCGTGGTCCGCTGGGCTTGAGTTCGCCAACGGACTCGGCCTCCACGACAACGAGGGAGCGTTCAGCTTCTACGTCACGAGTCCGGCGGGATTCCTCGTCGAAGTCGGGTACGGCACGAAGAAGGTGTATGCGCCGTGGGACGGGAATCGCCGATACGACAGCATCAGCCGCTGGGGTCACCAGCCGATCCCCCGGTCGTGACGGGTCCGACGGCGTCCCGCCCTGATCAGCACCTCGTGGACCGGGTGAGCCCGTGACGAACGACCCACGCTTCGAGGGTCAGGTGGTGATCGTCACCGGTTCGTCCAGTGGGATCGGCGAGGCCACAGCGCGTCTCTTCGACGAGCTTGGCGCACACGTGGTGGTCAATTCGTCATCGTCTCGCCAGGCCGGCATCGACGTCGCCTCGTCCCTGTCCGGCGGACTCTATGTCCAAGCCGACGTGAGCGATGCCACGCAATCTGCAGCGCTTGTCGAGGAGACGATCGAGCGATTCGGTCGACTGGACGTCCTCGTAAACAACGCCGGCTTCACCCAGGTGATTCCCCATCAGGACCTCGACGCCGTCAGCGATGATCTCTTCAGGAAGATCCTAAAGGTCAACGTCATCGGACCCTTTCGGCTGACGAAGCTGGCACTGCCCCATCTGCGTCGTGATGGCGGTGGAAGCGTCGTGAACGTGAGCTCCATCGCAGGGGTCCGACCTACGGGAAGCTGCATCCCCTACGCCACGTCGAAGGCAGCCCTCAACCACCTGACGCAGCTCCTTGCAAATGTCTCCGGGCCCGAGGTGCGGGTCAGTGCTGTCGCCCCAGGGCTGGTGAGGACTCCGTGGACCGACGATTGGGGCCCGATTCATGATGCGATGGAGACCTTGGCGCCACTCGGGAGGTCAGGGACGCCGGCTGAGATCGCCTCGGTCATCGTCGATCTCAGCGAATCGAGCTACCTGACTGGGCAGGTCGTGCTCGTCGACGGCGGCATGTCCCTGCGATGATCAGCGGTGCTTCGGATTAGCGGGTCAGGCGCCCGCATCTGATGGGTGCTCAGTGAGGTCGGAGGTGCAGCACTGGGAGCCGATCAGGGGGTTCCTCCACCGGCCAGGCGACGAGGCAACGATCGCAGCAGGTCGAGCTCGGTCCCCCGTTCCACCCCGGGCCCGGGCGGCATCGGTCAGCGGATAGTCGGTCAGCCCGTCGACGGTCATCTGGGTGGCCGGCTCGGGGGCGAAGGGGTAGTCGCTGCCGAAGAGGACGTGGTCGGCGCCCACCAGCTCGGCGAGCGAGGAAAGGGCACGGGGGTTGGCCGAGAGGGCGGTGTCGTAGTACATCGACCTCATGTAGGCGCTACCCCCCTTCGGGGCCCGTTCGACCAGGGCGTCGTCGGTGAACCAGAGCAGGTCGAACCGGCCGACAAGATAGGGGACCGTCCCTCTGGCATGGGACAGCACGAACCGGATGTCCGGATAACGCTCGAGCGCGCCGGTGTGGGCCAAGTTGAAGGCAGCCCGTGTCGTGTCGAACGTGAACTCCATGGCGAACGCCGGGACACCGATGTCGATCCGATCGAAGAAAGCCGGTGCCACCGGATGGACGAACGCCACCGCCGATCGCCGGTCGAGCTCGGCGAGCACCGCGTCGAACCGGGGGTCGCCGAGGTAGGAGCCGTCGTGGTGCGACGACAGGAGGACCACGCCGTCGGCACCGAGCTCGTCGAGCGCGTAAGCGGCCTCTGTCGCCGATCCGTCGGCGTCGGGCATGGGCAGGACCGCGAAGAATCCGAACCGGGTCGGGTGGCTGGTCACCAGCTCTGCCGATGCCTCGTTGCAACGTCGGGCCAGATCCCGAGCTTCGGCGTCGTCGCCGAAGTGGACGCCGGGGGCGGACACCGACAGGACGGCGCTGGCGATGCCGTTGCGGTCCATGACCCCGAGCGACAGGTCGGGGCTCCAGTCCGGGGGTCTCGGCCGCCTGATTCGGCGATTCCGCGGATCGACAGCACCTCGCGGTAGACGGGCGGGATGGCGTGATGGTGAACGTCGATACGGCGGGCTTCAGTCGGCACGCGGGCTCCTATCGGTCGATAGGTGCGGGCTAGGACTGGTCGGCGGGCTACCGGGCCCGCCGGTGAGACGGGCCTTGTTCAAGAGTTGGATCAGCTCGCGCAGTTCGTCCTTGTCGAGCGCGCCCCACTGGCGGCGGTGCAGTGCCTTGATCTCCGCGGTCAGGCGGTCGAAGAGCTGGAGCCCCTGCTCGGTCGGCGAGACGAGGACGACACGTCGATCACCCGGTGACGGGTCGCGGACCACGTGACCGGCCGCCACGAGCCGGTCGACCAGACGGGTAGCGTCGGCCGATCGGGTCAACAGGCCGTCGGCGAGGGCGCCCATCGGCAGCCCGCCGGGCGCATCGGCCAGGCACAGCACCCACAGCACCGTGTACTGCGGGTGCGAGATCCCCTCGGCCCGACATAATTGGTCGATCTGCTCATCGAACTGGTTGCTCGCCAGGAACAGCGAGATGAACGCCTCGCGCTCCAGCCGGTCTCGTGACGATTCCCGCTCCATGGAGATCATCATCCCTCCACCGGCGCTGCCCGGATTCGGCCGGGGGTCAGTCATCCACGGACTTCGCGACAAAGTACCTGTTCGAAGGCCCGGCCCAGCTCGCCTCGCGGGTCAGCGGCACGCCCGAGATGACGCCACGCCACGAACCGGTCCGGACGTATCAGGATCGCGCCCTCCGGGCCGAAGCCACGGACAGTCAGCCACCGGCACTGGGGATCGAGGTAGTCACCCTCGAGGTGGCCGATGCGCACGGCATCGAGCGGCAGTCCGTTCACCGCGCCCAGGTCCGAGGCGGCCTCGATCCAGGGATCACCCGCTTCGCCGGCAATCAGGAGGAACCGATCGGGACGAACCAGATCGATGGTCGAACAACGTTCGCCGTCGACCGCCTCCAGCCATGCGTGCGGGAGTGGGCTTCCGGGACGGGTCGACGGCCGGTAGGTCCGGACGGGGTCGGGGGACGGCTCGGGCGGGGTGCCATCGGGCACGACCGCAGCGGAGTCGTAGGAGTAGCCGTACTCGACGTTCAGCTTGCGGAATTCCATCGACTGGCTGGCGATCGCCTGACGGACCTGAAGGCGGAATGCATCGTCGTCAGGATTCCCGCTCCAGAGGCGGCTGATGCTGGCCCAGCCCTCGTCGGGGGTGAGCGCTGGATCGCTCAGTCCGAGGGCTCCACCGATCATCAGGTGGTTGAGCGCGCTTTCGACCGAGTTGTCGACGTTCCACTGGACCGACGACCGTCGCTCGGGCTCGTAGGTGTCGAGGAGGGCGTCGGAGGCAACGCCGTTGAGCACCGCTGCAACCTTCCAGCACAGGTTGTGGACGTCCTGGGTGGCGCTCGTGAGACCGAGCCCGCCAGTCGGGGGATGCCGGTGAGCGGCATCGCCCAGCATGAACGTCCGGCCGACCCGCAGCGTCGACGCGACTACGCCCATCAGCTCCCACCTCGTCATGAGGTGGATCTCTACGGGATGGTCACCGATCCCCAAGGCTTCGCGCATGTCCGCCTCGACCTTCGCGTCCTCGAGGGCACGGGGGTCCTCGAACCCATAGATCATGTGGAAGACCCACTCCTCCGAGTCCGGGCCCCACCGGGTCGGCCCCATGGGCACCAACGTGGCCAGACAGGCCATGTGGGGAACCCAGATCCACCGGATCAGCACCTCGGGATCCGTGGCCCACTCGGAGAGATCCGCCGTCAGGTGGATCGACACTACGTTTCCGAGGTCTCGCAGGCCGACCATCTCGACGCCGAGTTGCGGGCCGATCGTCCGTCCTGCGTCACAGGCGAACAGGTAGGACGACCGGACGGCGAACTCGGCGCCGCTCGCCCGTTCACGGATGACCGAGGTGACGCCGTCGTCGTCCTGCTCGAAGGAGACCAACTCGTGGCCGAATCGCACCATTCCGGGCGCGAGCTGCTCGGCATGCCGGCGCATAATGGGCTCGAGGCGGATCTGGGGGAGGTTGGTCGACGCCCGAGGGCTCGCTGCCTCCCAATCCAGGTCAGCACCCCCACCCCCCCAGGACTCGAGCCGCCCGATCCTCCGCCCGGCCTCCGGCCACCCGGCGAAGCCCGCGTAGAACGCCGTGTGGGACATGTTGGCGCGCGGGGTGGCCTGGGCGTAGATCGCATCGGCCGCTCCGGCGTCAGCCAGGATCTCCATCGTTCGCTGGTTGAGTACGTGAGCTTTCGGGAGAACCGAGGTCGTCGCAAGGGCGCTCACCAGGAGCGATGGGATTTCCAACTTGGACAACAGCATCGACGCCGTGAGTCCTGCGCCGCCTCCACCGACGATGAGGACCGGTATCTCGAGATCAGTCATCTGAAACCCCCTAATTCCTATGGTCCACCACCATACCTTGCTCCGATTATTGTTGCAAGGTATAATATCCCCATGACGAAAGGGATGGCAGATCGATGAACGTCGCACTGTGGATTGCCGCCGGACTGCTCGCCGCGGTCAATCTGGCGGCCGGGCTGACGAAACTCCTGAAGCCGAAGGAGGCACTCGTCCAGCAGATGAAGTGGGCGTCGGACTTCTCGGCGCGCAGTGTGCACGGCATCGGCCTGCTCGAAGTCCTCGGAGCCATCGGCATCGTCGTGCCTGGCGCGGTCGGGGTGGCGACGGTCCTCGTTCCGGTGGCCGCTGTCGGACTCGCGCTGCTCCAAGTGGGTGCCGCCATCACCAACGTGCGTTACGGGGAGGCAAATCGGCTTCCAATAAACGTTGTCCTTATCGCACTGGCGGTATTCGTCGCCTGGGGGCGCTTCGGTCCGTATCCCTTTTGACCGCTCGCGTCTGCACCGGAACGCCAGCCCACGCCAAGAGGGGCGGCGTAGATGCTCGCCTCCGGCATCGATCCCCGGAACGCCGCCGAGATCCTCGGGCATGCAAACCCGTCGCTCACCCTCGGGGTCTGCGGGCACGCCACGTCGGAGCGGCAACGCCAGGCGGCAGCGGTACTGGGCCGGGTGTTGGAGACGGAGCCGAATTCGAAGGGGAAGGGATCTGCCAGTACCGCTCATCGGGGGACAGAGCGCCGACCAGCTGTGCGGCCAACTTCCGGACGTGCACATACGACCGGCCGCCGACCTTGATGCCCGGCAACGTGCCCGCCCGGCACTGTCGGACCACCCCGAGCGAACTCATTCCCAGCAGAGGAGCGACCTCATCGGGAGAGGCGAGCTGAGGCAGCACCTCGGGCATGTGCGGGTAACCGGCCATCAGCGTCGTTCTTCTCCAGCATCCGACGCTGCGGTCCCGACACGGTGATCGGTGGCCCGGACTCGGGCGTGCCTTCTCACCATGGCCCGCTCGGCGCAGTGGCGGATCTGTCGCACCGTGGCCTCCCCCCTGCGGAGGCGGTACGCCTCCGAGCGAATCGATCGCTCCCCGACCCGGGTGGCGTGGATGATCTGGGCCGCCTCGGGGCTGATCCACCCGCTCATCACCGCTTCGACGAGCGTTCCTTGCAGACCCGGGCACCGGGCCCCGCGCCTCGGGGAGCACGGACGCCGCAAGCTCACCGGCCGCCCTTGTCGGACACCGACACGAGATGCTTCGCTGCTCGGCCCTCGATGCAGGCTCAGTGGACCCTTGGTTGCGTCAACCACCTGATTGACCCTCCTCTGAAGGCTGGTCCTCGCTGGTCTATCCAGAGGCGGTATTGGTCTGGGTGCTACTCAGTCGTGCTCCCCATTTCGGTGATGTCGACCCCACGATGCTCAGCGGCGGACAGCTGCGCCGCTAGAGCGAAGGCAAGTGTCTGTCGGCCCTCGGCGGCGTCGAGCCGGGGAGGGCGATGCTCGAGGATGGCGTCGATGAAGTCGAACAATGAAGGCGCTCACCTATCGCAGTGAAGTGGACAAGCGGACAACGGGAGGAGTTCGTCCGGGAAGACGTGGAGTAGCCAGGGGGTCGGACTGACTCCTATCGGGAAGATGACAGTATGCGTTCGTTCCGCTTCGACGCCTTCGTCAGTCAGGTCAGTTGTCTGGATCAGGCGCTACGAGGGACGAGGTACGTCGACATTCACATCGTCCTCCCCGGGCGAAGGCGCTCAACTCAAGCCTCCATTATCGGCCGGTCACGATCGACGGTGGCCTGCACGATGGCGTGGGATGTATCGAAATAGCCGTGCGCAAGCCGGTCCCGCACGTCGGAGATGTCTCCCGAGGGATGTCGGGCCCTGCAGCCATCACCTCGGGACTGACCCGCTTGACCGGCTCGCCGATCTCGATGAGACGGAGGCGGACTGCGTCGAACACGAGACCATCGCTGAGCGTTCCGCGCATCAGGTGGTTCCCAACTGCCTCGATGGCATCGAGAATGTCGGCCAACCACGATCATCGTATCTGGTCACAGGGGAATCGCTTCAGCCTCGGCTTCCGCCCTGACCATCGGTCGCAGGCTGTCGGAGGGGGCGAGGTCGACGTTGGCACCGAGGACCTCGGAGAGGTCACGCTCGAGGGCGCCCAACGAGAACAGCCCCGCACCCGGGGCCAGGTCGACGAGCAGGTCGATGTCCCTTTCGGATGTGTGCTCCCCGCGAGCGACGCTGCCGAACACCCGAACATTTGACGCACCATGGCGACGGGCGGTCGCGAGCACCGCTGCCCTCCGCTGACGAAGCCTCCGCCCGAGCGGCGTGTCCGGCAACCCGGGCCGTGCCTCATGGTCGGCTTCGAGCCCGAGGACCAGACGGTGCCCCGTTGCAGCGACCAATCGCTCCAGCGTGCTCAGGGCAGGCTCACGCCGACCGGATTCGTACGCACTGACCACACTCTGCGCAACGTGCGCACGCTTCGCCACGTCCGTCTGAGACAGCGAGGCGCTCCTGCGGGCCTGCCGGAGCAATGCGGCTGACGTTCGGGGCTCATCCTCCATGGACATCAACCCTATAGCGGATCGTCTATTGGCAAAAGGCCCGTGAGGACCGCCCCAAATAGCGCGCCATATCCTTCGATCCCCTTACTGGCCGCGCGGATAGGTGAGTGATGCTTTGAACAGGAACTTCTTCCTTCGAAGCTAGGTGACCATCCACCGGTCGTTGTCTTGTCCCGACTGTGCTGTCGGGTGCACCCAAGACCGACGACC
>JBKQMB010000065.1:0-27227 GCA_052326605.1 Acidimicrobiales bacterium
GGACCTCGTGGCCCGAACCGGAAAACCACCCCTTACCCCGAGCGGAGGGAGTGGGATTCGAACCCACGGTGCCTTGCGACACAACGGTTTTCGAGACCGTCCGATTCGTCCGCTCTCGCATCCCTCCAAGTGGACTTTCGTGTTCTTATTCCCTCCTTGTCCTAGTTTTTTGTCCTAATTCTGGTACGGTACAGCCATGGGAACACGAAGTTCCAATGGTACAGGCACGATGCGCGAGCGCCCGGCTGGTTCGGGTCGTTGGCAACTCCGAGCCTTTGGAGGGGCAGATCCGGTCAACGGCAGACCTCGACAGCTGTCCAAGACCTTCATCGGGAACGCCGCGGCCGCCGAGCGTGCGCTTCGGACCTTCGTAGCTGACGCAGAAGCAGGAAAGATCGATATGTCCCGGTCGACCGTTGGTGCGCTCCTCGACAAATGGCTCGTTCAGATCGAGCCGACACGCCGACCGAAGACGGTTCACGAGTACCGCCGTTGGATCGACTCCCGGATCCGGCCCGCCCTCGGCGACGTCCGACTCAACCGCCTGGGTCCAGACCGTCTCGACGGGCAGTACCGGGCGTGGCTCGCTGACGGGCTCTCCGAGTCGTCCGTCCATCATCTCCACGCCATTCTCAGTGCTGCGCTGAATCAAGGCGTCAAATGGGGATGGATCGAGACATCGCCAGCCAAACGGACCTCCCCACCACCACTGCGGTCCAAGATCCCAACGATCCCGACACCGGAGCAACTCAACCAGCTTTACGTTGAGGCCAACCGGAGCGACGCCACCTTGGCCACGGCGATTGCCTTGGCTGCCCTCACTGGCGCTCGACGAGGAGAACTTTGTGCCCTTCGTTGGTCCGACGTCGACTTGGAAGCTGGCCGCGTCCGGATCGCCCGAAGTCTGACCATCGTTAAGAAGCAGCTCCATGAGGGTCCCACCAAGACTCACCAGACTCGTGACGTTGCTCTCGACGCGACCGGTGTTGGGATTCTCGAGACTCGACAGGCTTACATGCTTGCTCTGTCCGAGGCAGCAGCCTCCCCACTGGTCGCCGACCCCTACGTCCTATCGGACGCCGCCCACGGCGGGCAACCCGTGGATCCCGACAAGATCACAGCTCACTTCACAGCGCTCTGTGCAAAACTCGAACCAAGAGCCTCCCGGCCTACTCGCTCGTCTAACAAGGGGCCCTCGTCCGTTCGAAAATGGCCCTTCCGGTTCCATGACCTTCGCCATTTCTCTGTTACGACGCTGATTGCGGCAGGTGTCGATATCCGCACCGTTGCGGAACGTCATGGTCACGCCCAGCCGACGATGACGTTGAACCGCTACGCACACGCGCTACCGGAGCGGGACCGAGTGGCGGCCGGCATCCTCGGCGAGGCATTTGGCTCAACAGCTGCTGGACCAGAGATAAAGATGGTCGGGTAGTCACTTGCGCCGATTTTTGGGGGTTAGGTAGCGAAGCGAAGGTTCGAGCTCAAGAGCTCTGATCAACGCCGTGGAGATACCTCTCGAGCCGTGGCACTGAAACGCGCCATCGTTTCCCAATCTGGATTGCCGGGCTGAACTGTCCCCTACGACAAAGGCGGTACAGGGTCTCGGCATGAAGCCCGAGATGGCGGGCGGCCTCTGGCACTGAGATGAGGTCGCCAGAAGTGGGTTCGGAATTCGCATCTGTGATGAGAGTCACTTCGTCCCGTCCTGGCTAGCGGGCTGATCGCCCAAGATTGATGGCTGACGTGTCTCGATCGCGACAGGCGGCGTCGAGTGCTTGCTGCTTCTACGGGATCTGCTCACCGGTCACCAATCGACTCAGGGCCTCGAGTTCCTTCCGCAGCCGACGGACCTCACTGCGGCTTGGGCGACCGGCGGGCTCTTCAGAGCGCTCCTCGAATCGGGCGAACCACAGGGCGCAATTGCGCTCATCGCGAGAACGGGAGCGAGCGCCATCTCGCGTTGTCCCCGCCAGGCGACCGTCCCCATTCCGGCGCTGTCTGGAAGTCGGAGTTCTGCTCATGCCTCACCACCACCGAGGGGTATCTCGAACCGGCTGACGAGCCGACCTCGGCTCAGAAGCTGATTCACCGACACGGGACGAGGACGGCGCACCCTCCGGTTCCTCAGGTCCCCCGGATCTCCATCGCCACGCTGATCGGTGCTCTCTGTTTCGCCGGAGCTCCTCAATAGCCGCGCTGCCTGCGCCGGGGAAGCGACCAGCGGCACTTCGAACCCGCTTTCGGTCACCAGCATGAGCCGCAGGTCGCCTCTCGGCGGTGTCTCGTCTTCTGCCGATTGATCGGACGCTTCGACAACTCGAAGTCGATCGCCTTCGGGTCCTCCCGCCGATGTCAGTGTTCCCGGGGGGAAACCTCCACCTGGCACCCGGCGGGGACCTCGCTCTACGGCTGACGATGATCGGGACATCAGGCCTCCCTTGTTCGTGACAGGAGCCTTGTGCTCCCGGCAGGACCCATCGTCCAGACGGACGTCACCCTCAACGTCACCCCGGCGAGATGGGGCCCTGAACAGGAGAAACGCAGGATCAGCGGACGTCACCCTCAGTGACCTGACGCGATTCTCCGTGTGAGCTCGCCGTCACCCTCGGGGTCGTCCGGTCCCATGTCGAATCGTGAAGCGCTGCCCGGATCCCATTGCCCGGCTGGGCGGATGGCTCCCCTATCGCCTACCTGCATCTCCCGCGATCGGACAGGAGCACGGAGGCGGGCGGGAGATCATGGGCATCCTGAGTTGATGAACCCCCGAGTAGGTAGATCCCCTGGTCCACCAGTCTGAGGTAGACACAGGGTGATCTTCGGTTGAACCGACAAGCTCAACTACGGACACACCCAGTGGCCATCACCAAGAGTGACCTGAACGAACCGCTCGACGCTGTCCGCGCAAGCGGCGACATCGATGTCGTGCAACGCGGTGTGGAGCTCATGTTCCAAGCCCCGATCGATGCGACGGCCACTGCTCAGATCGGAGCGGAGTGGTGCCCACATTCAGGTGGCGGCTCATCGGCTGCGAATTCGGAGCGTCACCGGCCGCCGATGGGTTGCAACTGGTTGGTTGTGGTTGGTTGTGGTTGGTTGGCATGTTGTGGGTGGGCTATCGACACAAGTCGGCTGACCTAGCGGACTGCGACCTGGTGGGAGCCACTTCCCACGCTATTGCTCTCGATTTCCCACACTGTTGTTGAGGCAACTAAAACTGGAGGATCCCCGTTCACCAGCGCCGGAAGAGGCCTTCGGCGCTTATGCCCCTCACGCTGCTTTCACCCCCTTGATCGCTTATCGGCACGAGTCGTGTCGAAGCGGCTCCGGCCGAAGGCGTCGATCCGTCCCCACCGACCGGGGATGTCGAGAAGTTCCATGTGTCCGATCGTCTCGGGCAGTACCGGGTCCACGACCAGGTGGTCGCCCATGGGCTCGAGCCCAAGCATCGTGCGCAGCAGGAGGAGCGGCGCACCCGTCGACCATGCTTGAGGACTGCAGGCGGTCGGGTACTGCACCGGGTACTTCGTCATGGAGCGGGGGTAGCCACCGAACGCCTCGGGCAGGCGCCCATCGAAGAACTCGGCTGCGGCCAGGATGCCCTCGGCGACCTGTGCGGCCTCTTGTTTGAATCCGTAGCGGCGTAGACCCCAAGCGATGAAGGAGCTGTCGAACGGCCAGACCGTCCCGACGTGGTAGCCGATGGGGTTGAATCGCCCTTCGCCCTCGGCCAGCGTACGTATGCCCCAACCCGAGAATAGTCGGCTACCCATCAGGTGGGCGGCGACGGACTTAGCCTTCGACTTGTCGACGATCCCGCTCCAGAGCAGATGCCCGTTGTTCGAGGTGAGGGTGTCGACCTGCCGACCCTCTTTGTCGAGGGCCACGGCGAAGTACTCGCCGTCCTCGATCCAGAAGTCGCGATTGAACTGGCGCTTCAGCTCAGCTGCCTCCTTCTCGAGGCGGTCGGCAAGTCCCGGGTCGCGCCATACGGCGCGGGCAAGGCGCGCTCCACGAATCTTGGCGTCGTAGGCGTAGCCCTGGAGCTCGCACGTGGCGCGGGGAAATCCGGGCAACGTGCCGTCGCGAAACGAGATGGAGTCCCATGAGTCCTTCCAGCACTGGTTCTCGAGGCCGGTCTTCTCGTTGCGCCGCTTGTAGGAGATGTATCCGTTGCCTTGCAGGTCGGCATACTCGTCGATCCAGGTCAGCGCGGCCCGCGCTTCGTACTCGAGCTCCCGCACCAGCCTCGTGTCCCCTGTCCACCGCTCATACTCGTCCATGAGCACGACGTAGAGGGGGGTGGCGTCCGCACAGCCGTAGTAGGGAGAGTGGGGCCGCTCTTCGAAGGCGGTGAGCTCGCCGTAGCGCACCTCGTGGAGGATGCGGCCCGGGTCCTCGTCGCGGAAGTCGTCGAGGCGGGTCCCCTGGCGGGCGCCGAGGGCCCGGAGGGTGGTAGCGGCCAGGTCGGGAGTGAAAGGGAGGGCTTGCAGGCTGGTGAAGATGCTGTCCCGCCCGAACATGGTCATGAACCACGGCAAGCCGGCAGCAGGCAGCGCATGTTTGGGAAGGATCGGTGCGACGAAGCGCAGAGCGGCGAGGTCGACCAGGCTTCGCCGATAGGTGACCTTGAGCGGGTCGTTGTCGCACTCGAGGCGGGGGGCGCCGCCGATCCAGTTCTCCAGGTTCTTGGCCATTCCTTCTGCAACCTTGGCTCGTTGGCGCGGCAAGCTCGCCCGTCTGAGGACGGGCTCTATTGCAGCCTGCACCGTCGTGACTTCGAGCTCGGTACTCCACCGGCCGTGCCCCTCGACCGTGGCGGTGAAGGTGAGCCCGTCCTCGTCTATGGCCGCTGGTGAACTGGCGATGATCCAGGTTTCCCGCTCGAAGGTCTGACGGCGATACTTCAGTTTCAGGCACTCCCCGTCGACGACGCGTTCGTAGATGCCCTTCTTCTTGAGCGCGTCCTTCACCTCGAAGAGATCGGCGAAGTCGCTACCCGCCTCGATACGCACCTCGAGGTCCACGGGGTCGGCTGCATAGTTCAGGATGACCAACTCCTCGTGGAACCCGTTGGCCACGACCCGCCTGCGGATCACCGATAGGTCGGCATCCACATAGACGGTGCCGGTGCCCGGTACCAGGAAGAATCGCGCCTCGAAGTACTGCAAGTCGTCGGTGGACAGGGCGTCGAGGCGTTCGCCATTGACGGTGAGTACCCACTTCGAGAGGAACCGGGTGTCGAACGAGAACAGCCCAGTGGGGTCGGTAAGCGAGGCCTCGATGTCACCGCGCCGGTCGCTGACGACAAAGGTATTGCCGTCGAGGATCTTGACCACGTCGGTGCTCATCCCGCCAACTCCTCTTGCCGTTCGAGGAATGAGGCTCGCGAACGCCTTGGCCCTGGGAGCAACCGGTCGAACGCCGAAAGGAGCCCGAGATCTCCTTCGACCTCGAGTAGGCCCCGCAGGAGCGAGGCGGTCAGGTTCACCGTTCCCCTTGTCATGCCCTCGAAGAGCTTCCGATCCATCCGTATCGCGGCGTCGGCCTTGGCATTGCGGTGCGACACCGAGACGGCTCCCTTGACCATGGTGAGGTACCAGTGCTCGACTGCCTCCCCATCTCGCAGGTCGAACCGCACGGTGCCCGATGCATGGTGGAGCAGCGGCTCGTGTCCCTTGGAGACGAGGTTCTCGAAGAACGTGGCGGCTGCGTCAGGCCTGGAGCGGGCGGTTCGGGCCGTTGGACTCATCGGTCACACTCCTGCGGTGAGATTTGGGACTCGGGCAGATCGGCGTTGACGTTCAACAAGATTCGATCCGATGCTACCGAAAAGAGGGGTGGCTGCCGGAAGTGGCATGAGCTGACGATGTGACGAGTTGGCAATGGAAGATCTGTTTGGCTGATCGTGTGGATGAAAGTCCTGGTGTCGAGCTCTGGCTGCCATTCCCAAGCGACCAATCAGGCAGACGCGGATTCCGCTTCGACTAGCTGGGAAACAGCGTCTATTAGAGCAAGGTGAGTGAATGCCTGGGGGAAGTTGCCCAAGTGCTCCCCTGTTGTCGCATCTATCTCCTCAGCGTAGAGATGCAAGGGTCCGGCAAAAGAGAGCAGCTTCTTGCAGAGAGCCCGCGCACGATCGATTCTTCCGATCATTGCCAATGCCGAGACCAGCCACCACGAGCAGATAGTGAAGGTGCCCTCCTTGCCCTCGAAGCCGGTGTCGGTGCTGTCCACCTTGTAGCGGAGTACGAGTCCGTCCTCGGTGAGCTCATCGGCTATGGCCAGGACGGTCGCTATGACCCGCTCATCGTCGGGAGGCAGGAATCCCATGATCGGGATGAGGAGGAGGGATGCGTCAAGATCGTCGTTCTCATAGGCTTGTCGGAACCTACCGTGCTCGTTCACGCCCTTGGTCAGGATCTCCTCTTTGAGTTCGTCGGCCTGCTGACGCCAGCGGTCGGCACGCTCAGCGTCCCCTCTCCTCCGTGCCAGGTCCGCCCCCCGATCTGCGGCGACCCAGCACAAGACGGCCGAGGCCGTGAAGCGTTGAGGTTCGCCCCGGATCTCCCAGATGCCCTGATCGGCATCGGCGCTGTGGGCTATCGCTTCCTCCACCAGTCCAGCGAGGCCATCCCACACGGGGTGCACGATCTGAGCCGCCCCCCGCTTGAGATGTTGGTCGACACCGTCCAGCAGCATTCCCCAGACATCATTCTGGTGCTGGTTCCAGGCGCCATTTCCGACCCGAACTGGGCGAGCCCCGTCGTACCCCGAGAGGTGGTCAAGGGTTCGCTCGGTGAGGTCCCGCTCCCCTCCGATTCCGTACATGATCTGAAGTTCGAATGGCTGGTCGAGCTTTCCCTGGCTGATGCATTCCAATACGAAGGCGAAATACTCGAGGGCTTCCCAGTCGAAACCCAGGCGGTAAAGCGAGCGCAACATGAATCCGGTGTCTCGGATCCAGGTGTAGCGGTAGTCCCAGTTGCGCGCCCCTCCCGGCGTCTCGGGCAGGGACGTTGTAGAGGCAGCCATAATGGCCCCGGTCGGAGCGTAACTGAGACCCTTCAGCGTGAGTGCGCTCCGCTCGATGTAGGCCCGCCACGGATGATCGGGGAACGTTCCCGTGGCCAACCAGTCACGCCAGAAGACGACAGTCGATGCGACGTCTACATTTGCCTCGCCCTGGCTAGTCGGTGATGGATTCCCCCAGGACAGGGCGACGAAGCTCTCCTCGCCCTCGGCGAGGCTGGTGCGCCCGTAGCATCGGGCGCCGGCGAGACCGAGCCGAAGGCTGCTCGCGATCGTGAGCGTGAGGTCCTTCTCGGGCCCATGAACGGTGAGGGATCCGTAGCCGTCACCGTCGTAGGCCCACTCCCCGGTGGAGGCGCCGTAGTCGAATAGCGGGATACAGACGGCGTCGATCTCGACCCTGCCGGAGATGCACCGTGCCGTGCGGAGAAGCACCCCAGCAGCGGCCGAATCGGTCGGCGCCCGTCTGTATCCGGGTCTCCGCGTTTCACCTTCTACCTTGCGGATCACCATCAGGTCCTGGACGACCAACCATCCCGACGGGGTGTGCCACGTCGTTTCCACCACCATCGTGCCTGGCAGGTAACGACGCTGGTGGGGGACCATCGTATTCGA
This sequence comes from Acidimicrobiales bacterium, assembly GCA_052326605.1. Classification (GTDB taxonomy): domain Bacteria; phylum Actinomycetota; class Acidimicrobiia; order Acidimicrobiales; family RAAP-2; genus Bog-756. The sequence goes on from JBKQMB010000065.1 coordinate 7,648, forward strand.
GGGTCCGAACCGGAAGGACCCGGCCGAACGGTCCAGCAGGGCCCCGAACACGCTCGGTGAATCGGGTCGGGGCAGGCACAGCCACTCGACCGACCCGTCGGGGGCAATCAGGCAGTTGTTCTCACAGTCGGAGAGGAACGCGTAGTCAGCGATCGGAGGGAAATCACCCATTTTGTCGAGAGCTCCTTAGTAGAGATGGCATAGGTCTTGTTGAATTCAGTGAATGCCAAGAACTCAATGTGAATGAGGCAGGGGTGGATTTGGTCGCGAGACCTGAGTAATGAAGGGAACTGGTTCGGTCGGTTGGGGTGGTTTGGTCCCAGCCAGTAGGACGACACCCACAAGGGCGACCGCAAGGCCGATGAGAGCTGGAGCCAGCCTGTCGCTGCCATTCGACAGCTTCTCTCCGAACACTGTGATCCCGAAGACAACGCTTGCGAACAGTGTGACTGCGTTGCTTGAGGCCATCGCAGGAGCGAGGATGCCGGTCTTGAGGGCGGACTGCTGCAGCCCGAATCCCACGACAGCTGTGGCGACGAGGGCGTAGATCTCCCAACTGGAAAAAAGCACCCCGATGCCGTTTCCGACGATTGTCATGAACTCCTTGGTGACAGTGGCCTGCAGCGCAAAGCCGACGCCCGCAGCCGATCCGAACAACAGTGCCTTCGTTGCTCCGCTGCGACTACGTCCGAGTCTGGCGAGGACGATGACGATGGCAACCCCGGAGATTCCCGCCGCCCACCAGGCGGCAGGGGCGGGATGTGAGGTTCCTTTCTGGGGGGACCCGACCGACAGAAAGAACACGATTCCGACGATGATCGCCACCGCCCCGACGACCACTCGGCGGCTGATCTGCTGATTGGTGATACGTGCTCCGAGCGGAAGCGCTATGACAAGACTGGTGGCGGTGAGGGACTGAACGACCACAAGTGAGCCGCGATCAAGAGCGGCAGCTTGCAGGATCCATCCTGTTGCCTGAAGCGCGCCGCCGGCCAACCACACCGGGCGCTTCAGGATCTGGACAAAGAATCGAGGGTCATCGCCCGCTGCCGGCGCCTCCAGTGTTCCCTTCTGTTGAAGAACACTTCCACATGCGAAGGTAGTCGCAGCAAGCAATGCCAGGAGAATGGCCATCAGCCTCTGCCTTGACTCATGCCACTTAGCGCCGTCTTTGCCTCAGAATCCACCGTGGCCTCGAAACTTGGGATGGCCTGCAGGATACTTGCGAGATGAAAGCAATGTGACTAGAAGGAACCTTCAGCCCATTTTCGAGTCCTGTAGAGATTCTCGATCACCGCCATAGACGGCCAGTGCATAGATCACGAGAGCCGCAATGATGATGTAGACGAATGCCCACACCGGGTAGAAGGGCATCCACCAGATCGCACTGATGCCGGCAATTGCTGCCGCCACGATGCCGACCCAGCGAGCAAAGCCGGAACCGCTCACGACCAGGAAGCCACAGATAATCAGGATTGCCGCCACGACCAGATCCACCCATCCGTAGGTCTTGAGACTATGGCCGAATATTGCTGCCTCCAGATTGGATGGCAGTACTCCGTGGTAGGAAAAAGCCCAAATGGCGTCGAAAACCTTCATGACTCCGCCCCAAATCAAGACGATTCCAGCAAAGAGAACCCAACCTTCGCCTCGATGTTCCACCATTCGCCTCCTAAGTTCGGCCACGGCAACTTCGTGGACACTCTGTGATTCATGGCACTTCAAGTATGATCCCGCTCCACAAGACCGACAAGGGGCCTTCTCCCCTATTCGGTCGGCGAGTCGCATTTCAGACTCCTTAACGGGCAATTCAGTTCAACCCCGAGACCAAGGGGAGGTCGAAGCAGGGACGAGTCAAGAACATCCGAACCGCCGGGTGGAAGCCTGACGACAAGACGATCGAGCCGCGAAATCAGGCACCGTTGTGAGGACATCCTGGGCTCGCGACCACACCGGAGGATTCGGTGAGGATTGGGCCATCCTCTTGGGAATCGCAAAGGTCTGACACTGCGGGCGAAGGACCGAGGGGTGAAAGGTGATCTGAGGATCTGATGGCTCAAGTTGAAAAGGGGAGCCGCCAGCAGAATCGATGGCGGGTGGTCCCAATGGTTGGTTGGATCCGGTCTTACGATCGCCGCTGGCTAAGAGGTGATCTCATCGCCGGAATTGCCGTGGCGGCCCTCATCGTTCCGAAGAACCTCGGCTACGCCGCCATAGCGGGAATTCCGGTAGAGAACGGTCTCTATGCCGCCGCCGCTGGAGCGATCCTCTACGCCGTATTCGGCACAAGTCGCCAGATCTCGACCGGACCCAGTTCGGGATTGGCCGCCGTGGCGGCGAGCGCCGTTGTGGCGGCAAAGATCACCGGAGTCCAGGACGTGGCGTCCTTCGTGGCGACGATTACCCTTGCCTCTGGAGTGCTCTTTCTGCTCCTCGCGGTCTTTCGGATGGGGTGGATCGCTCAGTTTCTCTCTCGCGCAGTCGTCACGGGCTTCCTCTTTGGGGCTGCGGTCGACGTAGTCATCGGCGAACTTCCCAAGCTGACCGGGACGGATGTGAGCGGCTCGAATCCGATCCAGGAGTTGCGCTCGTGGATCGGCTCTCTCGGTGATTCCAGTCGTGCCACACTGCTTGTTGGTGGCATTTCACTCGCAGTCGTCTTTGGGTTGCGGGCGTTAGCTCCAAGGATCCCGGGAGCCCTTGTCCTCGTTGTTGGCGGTCTCTTGGCCTCCCGGATCTTCGACCTCGGCGCCCACGAAGTCGCCCTTGTCGGTACCGTGCCGAGGGGGCTGCCAACTGTTGCGCTCCCCAAATGGCAGCAAGTGGGAGATCACGCAAGCACAATTGCCCTCGCTGCGGTTGCGCTGGTGCTCATCGGGTTCTCACAGACGGCCGGCGACTCCAGAACATTCGCTGCCAAGCATCGTTACCGCATCGACATCAATCAGGAATCAGTTGCCCAAGGTATGTCCAACGTTGGTGCTGGCCTTTTCCAGGGGATGCCTGTCTCCACAAGCCTGTCTGCAAGCTCACTTAACGATCACTCGGGAGCACGCACGGGCCTCGCCTCACTCACTTCCGGCGTGGTCGTCATACTTACGCTCCTTGTATTGGCTCCGCTCTTCTCGAATTTGCCCAAACCCGTGCTGGCTGCGCTGATCATCGAAGCCGTAGTCATGGGAATGATGGATGTTCCTGAGATGCGGCGCCTCGCCAAGGTGCAGCGCTTCGACTTCTGGATCGCGGTCGCTGCCATCGTTGGGACGCTCGTGTTCGGCGTTCTCGCCGGGGTCATGATTGGGATCGGTCTCTCGCTTCTCTGGCTCATTTCGGTGGCGACGCGCCCCCCGATGCCGCTGTTGGGGCGGGAACCGGGCACGCAGGTGTTCAGGGAACTGGAGGAGCATCCAGCTGACGAGCAGTTCCCGGGCGTGGTGGTCCTTCGGCTGGACGGCGGCCTCTTTTTCGCCACATCCGATGCTCTCGAAGACCGGGTCCGCGAGGTGGCACTGTCCACGCCTGACATCACCGGGATCGTGCTCGATTGCGAGGGCATCGACTTCATCGATTCGCAAGGGTCGGCGAAGATGGGCGAGATCTTGGAACTGACGAGGCAGGCGGGTGTGACTCTGCGCCTCGCCCGTGTGAAGCCAGCCGTCCTAGAAGTGCTCAGGCGTGATGGCTTCCTGAATCGCATCGGTGAGGACAGGACCCACGGAAATGTCTATAGGGCTGTCGAGACGCAGATCAGCAATGTTGGGGATTCGGCATTGCGGCCAGGAGAACGGTCGCATGATGAAGGGACAACGCTGTCATGAGCACTGCTTCTGGCCCCCCCGTAGAGGAAGCGGACGAAGGAAGCCCTCGACTGGCTCTCCTGTTGGCCATGGCCATGTTCGTCCTGGTGATCGACACGTCGCTGATGAACGTGTCGATCTCCGCCGTGATCAAGGACCTGCATACGACGGCGAGCGGTGTCCAGTCGGCAATCGCACTCGAGGCGCTCGTCTCTGCGGCCTTCATCCTGACCAATTCCAAGATGGGCGACCTCATGGGTCGTAGGCGCGCCTACGTAATCGGTCTTCTGGCCTATGCCGTCGGTGCCGTGGCCATGACGCTCGCGCACAGCCTGGGCACCATCATCATTTTTTGGGCGATCATCGGCGGCCTGGGCGCGTCCCTGTTGTTGCCCGCGATGCAGTCCCTCATCCACGGCAACTTCACGGGGGCGGCCCAGAAGCGGGCCTACGCGCTCGTCGGCGCATCTGCAGCGATCGCGGCCGCCGTCGGTCCGCTCCTGGGCGGGTTCCTCACGACCTACCTGTCATGGCGGGTCGGCTTCGGACTCGAGGCCCTCATCATCCTCGTGGTGTTGTGCCAGATCCGCCTGGTCAAGGACGTACCGTACACGGGACCGCGTCAGATCGACATCGTCGGCGCCCTTCTCTCCGTCGTCGGCATGGGTGGCGTTGTCCTCGGTATCCTCGTCTGGCAGGAGGGCGGCCAATTCGTCGGCCTGCTCATCGGCATCGGTGCGGCTACGCTCGCCGCGTTCGCCTACTGGTTGGTGCATCGCAAGCGGCTCGGTAAACCGACGCTGTTGGATCCCGACCTGTTCAAGCACTTGAACTTCCGCATCGGCATCTCGCAGCAGATGCTGCAGCAGATCACCCTGGGCGGAGCGATGATCGCCCTGCCGCTCTTCTTGCAGATGACCCTCGAATACAACGCGATGCAGGCAGGGCTCTCCCTTGCTCCCCTGTCGCTATCCATGTTCGGCATTGCCATGCTCGCCAGCCGAAAGGCAGGCAAGTGGCGACCGGCCCAGATCATCATGGCCGGCTTCGCCCTGAGTACCGTCGGAATGGCAGCCATCATCCCCTTGGTGCCGAGAGTGGACTCGGGGTGGTACCTGGTGATCCCGCTGGTCATCGCCGGCTCGGGCCTAGGCATGCTCGTCTCCCAACTCAACAACTTCACTCTCGCTCCCATCACAGAGGACCGCGTGAGCGAGGCCGCTGGCGTGAACTCTGCCGCAGGCTCATTCGGGCTGTCCTTCGGGCTTGCTATGGCCGGCGGCATCATGCTCTGGGCCCTGGCACTGAGCTTCACCCACATGACCGAGGCCAGCCCCGTGATACCCCCGGCTCAACAACAGCAGATCTCCGCCGAACTCGAGCACGATGCAGAGGTCATGAGCAATACCCAGCTTCAACAGCAGATCACCGGCGAGCCAAAGGCAGTTCAGGATGAGGTGCTCGCCATCAACACCCGCGCCCGAAACCTTTCCCTCCAAGTGGCTTTTCTTATACCCGCCATCGCATCACTTCTCGGTCTGGTCAACTCTTTTCGCATGCTTCGCCTCCCGGATATCCCTCCCACGGCAGATGTCGAAGGTGTCGGTCTCGGATAGTTGCGATTGTGCGACAGCGGCCGACGAGTCGAATTGGAGGTACAGTGACAGTTAGAGGTGCTCAACAGGATGCGGCTATGGCCAGCGCCTTCGGGAGATCGATCCCTTCAAGCCGCGCTGCGGGTCGTGCCGCCGGATGCCTCCTGTCAGCCCGCCCACGAGAGCCGTGTCAGCACTTGTCGGCGCCGGGGTGGATGATTGTGGGCAGCCTCTGGTGCGTACCGGGTGACCATCGGTTGGCACAGTTGGGACCTTTGCCCCTGTGATCGCGGGTAGGGCACCAACAGACTCAAAGGAAGTAGAGACAATCTCGAGCAAGGGGAATCCATGCCAGTCGACACATTCATCGCCTATTCCGCCATCTATCCCAATGTTGAGGATGCTCTCGCCGATTATGACGCCGTTCACGCCCTACACAGCGACGTGGGGTTGATAGACGCTTATGACGCGGCCGTTGTGGAGCGCAAGGCCGATGGCAAGGTCAAGATCGTGAAGAAGCACGAGACGCCCACGAGGGTGGGCGGGGTAGCCGGTGCTGGAGTGGGTCTGGCCACGGGACTCGTCATCGCCCTGTTCCCCGCTGCCGCCATTGGCGGAGGGCTTCTCCTCGCAACAGGAGGTGGCGGTGCGGTACTCGGCGCCCTGGCGGGCCATGCCGCTGCCGGCATGAGTCGCAACGACCTCAAGGAACTGGGAGAGGGTCTCGACAGTGGGCAAGCCGGCCTCGTCGTCGTCGCCGTGTCCGACGTCGGGTCCAAGGTGGAGGCGGCCATGACGAGGGCCGAAAAGATCCAAACCAAGGAGTTGAAGGCCGACCAGAAGGCCCTAGAGGCAGATGCCAAGGCGGATTCTCAGTAGAAGGTGGCCGTGACAAACGGCCACGCGGCCTTCAGTGTGGTCGGTACCAAGTCAGCCTGTTGATCGAGAGGTTCGCTGCGGTGGTTCTTCCGATCGGTGCCGCCAAGTCGATGCCCTTCTGCCCAGTCTGGTCCATGGCCCACATCTTCATGGGCGTGTCAGCCATCTACGGGCTAGCCGTGCACGGAATTCGGGGACGACCACTTAGTTCTCGGACTTACGGTCGGCCGGAGTGGATGCGGAAACCCAGGACGGGGACTTCCCGATGCTGAAGCACGTACCGGGCGTCCGGATGATCGCCGGCTACCAGCCACGATGGCTGCCCAAGGACCTGATGGCTGGCCTGGTGTTGACGGCCATTCTCGTGCCCCAGGGAATGGCCTACGCCGAGCTGGCTGGGCTGCCGGCCATCACGGGCCTCTACACCTCGATCCTCTGCCTCGTCGGGTACGCCGCACTGGGACCATCTCGCATCCTGGTGCTCGGACCGGACTCGTCACTCGGCCCGATGATCGCGGCCACGATCCTCCCCCTCGCGGGTGCAAACGGAAGTCCTGTCCGCGCCGTCGCCCTGGCATCGATGCTCGCCATCCTGGTCGGGGCCATGATGATCCTGGCCGGGGTGGCGAAGCTTGGCTTCGTGGCCGATCTGCTCTCGAAGCCGACCCAGATCGGCTATATGACCGGCCTCGCACTCACGATCCTGGTGGGCCAGCTGCCCAAGCTATTTGGGTTTTCGGTTCATTCCGACACGCTCATCGGAGACATCACCGGATTCGTGGACGGGGTCCGGTCAGGGAAGACCGTGACCGCTGCCGTCCTCACCGGACTATTCGGACTCGCCGTGATCCTGGTACTCCAGCGCTGGCTGCCGAAGGTCCCTGGCGTGCTCGTAGCCGTGGTGCTGTCCATCGGTGCCGCGGTGCTGTTCGGTCTCGCCAGCCACGGGGTCGCCCTGGTGGGCACACTGCCTCAGGGGCTGCCGCCGTTCACCATCCCGAGTGTATCTGCGTCGGATTTTGGAATGCTCGTCGCCGGGGCACTCGGGATCTCACTCGTGGCTTTGACGGACACCATCTCGACCGCATCGGCGTTCGCCTCCCGGAGCGGGGACGAGGTTAGGGCCAACCAGGAGATGATTGGCATCGGCACGTCGAACGTGGCCGCCGGTCTCTTCCAGGGTTTTCCCGTCAGTACCAGTGGCTCGCGCACCGCCGTGGCTGACCAGTCCGGCGCCAAGACGCAGGTCACCGGCCTGGTCGGTGCCGGCGTGATCGTGCTCATGCTCGTCGTCGTTCCCGGACTGTTCCGTAACCTTCCGCAGCCCACGCTGGCAGCGGTGGTGATGGCGGCGGCCTTGTCCCTCGCCGACCTGGCGGGGATGAAGCGACTCTGGGAGGTGCGTCGAACCGAGTTCACCCTCTCGATCGCCGCCTTCCTTGGGGTAGCCGTCCTCGGTGTGCTCCCCGGCATCGCCATCGCAGTTGGGCTCTCCATCCTCAACGTATTCCGCCGATCGTGGTGGCCATACAGCACGACCCTGGGGCAAGTGGAGGGAGTTCCCGGCTATCACGATGTGCGCTCCTATCCGGATGCCGAGCTGATCGAGGGCCTCATCGTCTTCCGGTTCGACGCCCCCCTGTTCTTTGCCAACGCTCGGGCTTTCCGCCAGCAGGTTCGGGAGCTGGCTGCGGCCGAACCGCGGCCTCGCTGGATCGTGGTGGCCACAGAACCCATCACGGACGTCGACACAACGGCAGCGGACATGCTCGAGGACCTCGACGAGACCCTCAACGGGCAAGGGATCTCCCTGGTCTTCGCCGAGATGAAGGATCCGGTACGAGCGAAGATCGAGCGATACGAACTGACTCGGACGATCGATCCAACGCACTTCTTTCCGACCATCGAGTCAGCCGTTACCGCCTTTGGGAGATTGCCACAGATTGAGGTTGAAGAGCCATTGGACGAGGTGAACGACAGAGACGGATCACATGATTGAGGTGAACTCGTTGGTGAGACGGCCGCCCCGGGTTCAAAACCGGCCGGCATCCTGGCTCCGTTGGGAGCATGGGACCAAAGACCCTGGTTAGCCTCAACGGTTGGGCGCAATGTTGCTCCGTAACGCGCAATTCGGCGTCAACAACGGCGTGCGGATCGGGAAGGGGTGGGTCATGGCGGAGCGAGGAACCGGTTGGGTCCTGTTCGCAGCGATAGTTCTCATTTGGGGTGGGATCATGAAGGTGTTCGATGCCATCTGGGCTTTCCGGTACCACGGTGCCCTGCCTTCCAATCTTGAGGCAGCTGTCTTCGGTCACAGTCTGAAGACATACGGCTGGATCGACCTGGTCGTCGCGGCGATCCTCATCATCTGCGGCTTCCTGGTGATGGGCGGTTCGCAGATAAGCCGGTGGATTGGAGTTGCGGCTGGCGTAATTGCCGGGATCAGTGCGATCTGGTGGATGCCGTTTTATCCCGTGTGGTCCTTCGTGTACATCATCATCGCTGCGCTAGTCGTCTACGCCTTGGCCGTGTACGGCGGCCAGGACCGCGCCATGGTGGAGAGTTGATCCGGGACGCTCACGAGTCGGTGCCGCTCGATGACCTTCGGGCTCACCGTACGTGCCCCATATGCGGGGACACCGATGTGCCTCACCTGATCGTGCGTCTCGGCACAATGGACTCAGGCGGACTGAGTTGGCGGAGCCGGGCGTGCGATCGACAATGGTCGGATCACCCCCTGGCTGGGGAACCGTGTGGAGACTCGACCGGATCGCGTCTCCTGAATGGGTCGACCGACGTACCCGGAGTTGACCCTGATGGCGACCAGCTCGAAGGCTGCACGAAATACCCAACGCCACGTAATCCAAACGAGAAGGAGATTCGCTGATGCTTGCGTATAGCTACCCACTGGCTGGCCTCTTCTGGACGATGCTCGAGGTCTTCTTCTTCGTCATATGGATCTGGCTCCTTGTCGTCGTCTTCGGAGACATCTTCCGGAGCCACGATATGGGCGGATGGGCGAAGGCGCTCTGGGTGATCTTCGTGATCGTCCTGCCCTTCCTCGGGATCTTCGTCTACCTCATCGCCCGGGGCGGCAAGATGCAAGAGCGCGCGGTCCAAGAGGCCCAGCAGCAGCAGCGGGCGTTCGATGCTCACGTGCGCCAGGTGTCAGGTACCGGTTCAGCTGACGAGTTGGCCAAGCTGGCCGAGCTCAAGGACAAGGGCGTCCTCACCGACGCCGAGTTCGCGTCTCAGAAGGCCAAACTGCTGGGCTGACATGGCTCTCCGCCAATGACGGGGATTGGGCGAGATGAGGTGGGGTGAGGTAGAGCGGATCGAGGGAGCAGCCCATCGACACCATCGGTCTCGGCCACTGGTGGGTGTGGCTCCTACTCCGGTGGTGAGTGTGATGCTCTCAACGGCCTGAGCAGACTGCAGCGGCTCTCCTGATTAGTGCCCAGCGGCACTCAAGGCGATCACCCCGTTCGGGGTGTACTTGAATCGCGCACTAAGGCCGACAGACCAGTCCATTTCGTCGGCCTGCCGGACGTCCAGGGTTAGACCGGCCCCGACCTCCCTCGGCCCGGCTAGGTGGAGGACTGCGTAGGTGTTCGGACTCCCTCGGGTCCGTCGGCTGATCGTCGTACCCGATACGACGGCCAAAGCCGACCGCCGGCCTGGTTCGCCGAGAGGCACGGTGCTCACTGATGCCACGTGAGTATGGCCGGACAACAGCACGGTGACACCCGTCTTGGCGCAGGTGTTGACGAGGAGTCGGCGACCGACGAGCCCTGAGAGCTCCTCTGGGAGCACTGGGTGGTGGGTCACCAGGATTCGCCAGGCATCGACCGGAGCATTCCCGAATGCGTCTCGAACGATTCCAGCTTGGCGGGGCGAGACATGCCCCGCCTTCCAACGCCACACGGGCATGGTGTCGAGGCCCACTGCGACCAGGCCGGGGACGGCTACTACGGGGTCGAGGTCGGGACTGATGTAGTGCTCGTACCGCCGGGTCTGTGACAGGAAACGTCTCGGAACATTGAGAAGTGGCAGGTCATGATTTCCCACTACGGTGAGCACCGGCCCGGGCAGGCGGTCCAGGAACGCCCGCGCGTGCTCGAACTGATTGGGGCGCGCCCGCTGGGTGAGATCTCCAGAGACGACGACGAGGTCGGGCTCCTGTGCGGCGACATCCGTGAGCAGCGATTCGGCCAGGTCCTCTACATGCGCACCGAAATGGATGTCCGACATGTGGACAATGACTGCCATTCCATCACTATCGCAGGCCTAGCCACCGATGAGCCTCGGCAGGTTCAGTGGTCTGGGCCAATTACCTCAGGTGAGGCCAAAAGGGCGTCTGGGTGGCCAGACCGCTCAGCAGCGCCTCCCGACGGGGACGAATGGGAAGCGGGAAGTGGGAGGTGGCTAGCGAACAGAAGGCCGATGCCGACCAGCCATGCAGCAACCACGAAGACGCCGGCTACGACATCGGTCGTCCAGTGGACACCAAGTTCCACCCGCGAGAACCCCACGGTCAGTACTCCGAGCACCGACACCACAACGCCGGTGATGCGGACAGGCCACGAGACGGTGAGGAGCCACCAGACAGAGCCCAAGGTGGCAAATACGAGCGTTGCGTTGGCCGCATGCCCAGACGGAAACGAACCCCCGTGAGCGGTGACCAACCAGAGAATCTGAGGTGGTCGTTGGCGGTCGACCAATGTCTTGGCGAAGTTGACTGCGGTGACCTCACCGGCCCAGCCCGCAGTCGCCAGGATCACAACTACAAACGGCAGCTTCCGAACGGCCACCAAGACCAGGAGGACCCCGGCGGTGATGACCACCGCCACCCACGAGCCGCACCAGGTGATCACCTTCATGGTCGCATCCAGCGCATGCGAGCGATGAGCCACGACCCAGGAGGTGAGGTGACGGTCGAACCGTTCGATCGCTGGCCAGTGCGTGACGAGTTCACCGGCACCGACCAGCACGGCGGCGACCCCGATCCACGTGACGACAAGGAGCAGTACACGGCTGGTGACGTCCCGGTGCGCCGGAGGATCCGATGGCACGCCGCCACCCTATCGGCGCCGCTAGATCGATCTATGAGACATCCATGCCGAGTCCCGAGGCATCATGGTGGCTATGAGGCTCCCGATGGAGGGTCGTTGGACCCTACTGCTCGAGACGCCCGTGTCCTAAGTTGACCAGCAGGAGGTTTGTGATGGGCGCGTCAGCGATTACGGAACCTCGTCGCTCGTGCCGGGTCAATGGACGCGAGCGTGGGCTGGCGCTCGGTTCGCTCGCTTGCGGTCTGCTCCTAGCCTTGACGCTGGTCGTATTCGGCGTCCGCAATTTCGGGTTCCTCGTCCTTGCGCTTGTCGGCCTTTCCATCACGGTTGGCGGCGCGTGGTGGGCGGTGACCGAGCGGATGCCTCGTCGGGGACTCGGAATCGCCGGGGGCGTCGTCGGGGTGATCCTGATGGTCCTTGCTGTCGTCTGGGTGACACCCCACACTGATCGACCACTGTTCCGGCTTGTGCTGCTCGTCGTGCTCCTAGGCAGTGCCGTCGGGCTCGGGAGGGCTGCGCTGGTGCGCGATGTCCTTGAGCACGACGCTCGTCGGCCCGTGTCTGTCAAACGGCCTCACCAACCCGTGTTGATCTGCAACCCATGGTCAGGCGGGGGCAAGGTGGCCAAGTTCGGTCTTGTCGACCTGGCCAAGGATCTGGGAGTCGAGGTGGTCATGCTCGATCACGGCCTCGACCTCGAGCAACTGGCGCGGGACGCGATCGCGGGTGGGGCCGACTGTCTGGGCATGGCCGGTGGGGACGGCTCCCAGGCTCTCGTCGCCTCTATCGCCATTGAACACGACCTCCCGTTCGTGTGCGTTTCGGCGGGAACGCGAAACCACTTCGCTTTGGATCTCGGGATCGACCGGGAGGATCCTCGCCTCAGCCTCCACGCCTTCAGTGACGGCATCGAACGCCGCATCGACTATGCCACCGTCGGGGACCGACTCTTCGTCAACAATGTGTCCCTCGGCATCTACGCCACGATCGTGCAACAGGAGGGATACCGCGAAGCCAAGTCCGAGACCACCAAGGCGATGCTGCCTGAGATGCTGGGCCGCACACAGGAACCCTTCGACCTCCAGTTCACCGAGCCAGATGGCGCCGAGATTGACGGTGCCTTCCTGGTCCAGGTGTCCAACAATCCTTACGTCCTGGGAGCGACCCTCGACGCGTCGCAACGCCGACGGCTGGACACCGGGACGCTCGGAATCGTGGCCATCTCCGCAAGATCGGGGAGTGAGGCGGCCCAAGTGTTCGCCCTCTCGGCACTGGGCCAACGCCGCCGGAGCCGGTACTGGCACGAGTTCACCGGGACCCACTTCGAGGTCCGGTCTCGGTCGGGAAAGGTTTACGCCGGCGTCGACGGTGAAGCGCTACAACTCTCGACTCCATTGGAATTCCAGATCCATCCGCGTGGCCTGCGGCTGTTGGTACCCGACGGGAACCTCACCGCCGCTGAGCGACGTCGGGCCCGGGACATCTCGGTCGGCGACTTGGTCGCCATCGCCCGGGGCATCGACCCGCTGGCCGCCTCGAAGCCATGATGTTCGCTCGGTTACGGGCCTGACCTGACGGAACGAGGAAAGGCAGCGCAGTTTGAACGGATTCGCTCAGTACGGAGTCGGGATGTAGTGCAGCGGGGCGTTTGACTCCCGATAGTCGCCAGGCTTCTGACGATCTGGCAACTCCACGTCACGATGCTCGAGAGGCTCGTACGGGATCCTGTCGAGCAGGTGGGAGATGACATTCAGGCGGGCCGCCTTCTTGTCATCGGAACTCACGACCCACCAAGGGGCCCAGGCGGTGTCGGTGGCGGCGAACATTTCGTCACGGGCTCGCGAGTAGTCGAACCACCGCCGGTAAGAGAGAAGGTCCATCTCCGATAGCTTCCAGATCTTGCGGGGATCGTCGATCCGGCTCTGGAGCCGACGGGTCTGTTCGTCGGGGCCGACCTCCAGCCAGTACTTGAGGAGCAGGATGCCCGAATCGACCATGGCCTTCTCCACGCCGGGCGTCAACTCCAGGAAGTGCTTTGTCTCTTCGGGGGTGCAAAAGCTCATGACCCGCTCGACTCCGGCCCGGTTGTACCAACTTCGATCGAAGATCATGACCTCGCCTGCTGCGGGGAAGTGCGGCAGATACCGTTGGATGTACATCTGTGATTTCTCGCGGTCAGTCGGTTTGGGTAGAGCGACGACTCGGAACACTCTTGGACTCACCCGTTCGGTGATGGCCTTGATGGTTCCTCCCTTGCCGGCCGTGTCGCGGCCCTCGAAGACGATGCATATCTTCGCCCCCGAGCCCTTCACCCACTCCTGAACGGCGACCAACTCCTCGTGCAGACGCTGGAGCTCGTGCTCGTACTCCTTGCGCTTCATTTTGCGTTTCCCGGCACCGGGACGTCCGTCCGCCGTTTCTGAGCCGACAGAGTGACGTGTGCGATCCTTGTTCTTCGCCTTCTTGCCCTTCTTCTTTGCCACGGTGACGCCTCCGTTTGGATCCTGCGGCTGCAACAAAGCTGCGTTCCTGCGCTAGGTCATTCTGGGCTCTCGTGCTCCAGTGTGCCAGGGGCGGGGTCGGCAGGCACTCCGGCGGGCTGTAGGCGTTTGCGGTACCAGAGGACGTCCGTTCCTGATGGGAAATCCTCGACGCGACTCATCAGTTCGTAGCCGTTCCGTTCATAGAGAGCTCGAGCCTGAAAGTCGTAGGTAAAGTGGACGGTCTGACTGCACCCCCGAGCCGCCGCCTCCGCCTCAGCGGCGGCGAGGAGCCGAATCGCGAGGCCACCACCTCGGAGGCTTGGGTCCACCCAGAGGTTCTGCAGCTCGCAACAGTCGCCCCAGGTCCATCCGCTGATGCCGGCTACGACCGTGCCAGCGTCGCGAACGAAGATCGCCAGCTCCACCTCGTCACCGAGTCCCATGGCGGCGGACGCCTCACGACGGATCTGCGTTTCCAGGAACTCGATTTCCAGTGGATCTGGTTGGTCCTCGACGTGGAAGTCCACGGTAACTGGAGTATCAGACGTCGACCATCTGCTCGATGAGCGAGATGTCGTCGAAGTACGTCCGATAGGACCTAATCTTCCCTTCTCGGAAGTCGGCCACGGTGACGCCAGGCAACTTGACGTGACGTCCCGTTGCCTCCACTTCGGCATCCTCGGCGAGGATTAGAGGCCCGGTGTGATCGGCTTCGATCAGCCATTCGGCATAGGCCTTATTGCCCACTTCATCCAGTCCTCGGAAGAGAATCACGACGTTGGAGAATGCGACTTCACGGAGGGCGGCGAGGGCAGCGAGTTCCGCGAGCCCCGACACCGACGCATATGGCGACCAACCCACGACATCGTCGGTAAACAGGGTGCTCAGATCAACTGATGCGCCACCCACCTCGGCCTCGAGCGCCTTCAGCAGCACGTCTTTACGAGATTCACTCATTACATTCCCTATTTCTGTCGTATCGATGGGTTCCAGGACCCCTGGCAATCCGACCTGCGTTCAGGACCCGAGGACCTTTGCCTTGGCTGCCGCGAACTCTTCGTCTGTCAGCGCTCCCGAGGAGTGGAGCTGCGCAAGGTGCTCGATCTCGTCCGCCGGGTCTGCTGGCGGCGGCGCATACTGACCCCGGCTGTCGTCGACGGGCTCCTGATCGGCATATTGTTTGTTGCGGTGATGAGCTATCGCCCCTCCTGCCACCGCTCCAGCAACGAGTCCTCGACGTCGTGTCCGTCGTCTCATTCCCATGGGGACTCCCTCCGGTCGCTTGGCTGACCAAGACTAGTCAGCTCACGTGCATCCTGGCTCCAGGGATCGGATGCGTCAAGCGCCAAGAGTTAGGGACCAGGGATCCTGACCTCTGACTGTCCGGTTTGAAGATCATCTCGAGCCATGTACTCTTCGGTCGGAGAACAGCGTGCGACGAGTGGAGGTACGCAATGAATGGGCGCCGGACTGGCCAGGTGCTCTTCGCGGGAATCGTCCTGGTTTGGGGCGGGATCATGAAGGTCTTCGGGCAAAAATGATTCGGCTCGGCTGCCGGCATAGCCTTCGCGATGCAGTCTGCGGTGGCCAAGGTGTTCGTCGCCATTCTCGACCAAGGGCTCTCGGCCGTCCTCTCGAGCTGGACAATCTACGTGCTCATCATCACCGCACTTACTGGCTTCGTACTCCAGCAGTCCGCCCTCAGGACCGGCGTCCTCGCCCCGGCAATGGCATCGAGCAATGCCGTCACTCTGTTTGGGAGCGTGGCGTTTGGTGCGAGCGTCTTCGGCGAGAGCCTCTCCTGGGATGGAGCTCGGCTCGGCCCCGCGCTCATCGGGCTGGGAGTGGCCCTCGTAGGCATCATCTTGCTGGCCGGTGCGAAGCCCCCTCAGGCGTCCGAAGAGTCGCCGCGGCTCGGCCAGTTCGTCCCGGTCGACGACCGGAGCCTCTCGCCTGATTCGGGGACCTGAGCCTACTCCTCCAATCGCAAAGCGCCGCTGCCAGAAGGTGTCCAAGGTTCCCCAAACCGCCAGGAGCGGGCCGGGTAACAGGGCTCGTCGATCTGAAAGGATTAGGGCATGAGGCTCAGATTGGGAGTCACGCTATGGATCTTGTCCTGGGTGCCCTACGGCTTGGTCTTTGACCTTTCCGGTGGGTGGCTCACTGCTGCATGGACGGTGGAGATACTGCTCGGAATCACTGGGCTGGCGGTCGCCGGGACCGAGTTCGCCAAAGCCGTCAAGGATGGCGGTTGGCGGGGTGCTCCCGCTATCGCTTGGCACGCCATGATTCGCGGCAAGGGCATCGAAGCCATCGGTCAGGCACACCACTCAACCTGAAATGGACGCCTGCCGTCACCATGGCTGCTCATTCCTGCTCAAAGAGGAGCTCCATGCATCAACGACGGCACTCGGACTGCCCTGTGAGTCGTACCGCGACACCGGAACACAGCACATCCGTCGCCGGAAATTTGCAGCTGAAGCCAGAGCCCATCGACCTTATCGCGTTTCCTCCAGCGATTTCGTGAATTCCGATGATCTGCCGCTCAATGTCTATCAGGGGTTCAGAAGACGGTGACAGGCCCCGTGCCAGTGGTCCGTCTGCCAAATGGCTTGACCGGTCCTGTTCCGGTTTTCTATGCGTTTGCAACGCCACCCGTACCGAGACCGACCAAATCAAATCCGCGACGCGGCACTAGAGCGAAAGTGGTTGGGGTGGTCCGATCCCATTGGAACCGTCCCGGTCGATGGGTTGAGCGCGGGGTTGTGGTGCTGTCCTGACGGACGTGTCCCGAGTGGCGATGGGCAAAAAGGTGACCGCGAGGAGGACGAGTGACCCAGTCAGGAGCAGCGCAGGAGCCATCGTTGGTCAGGGTCTCTGTCGCCGAGAGCCGGACCTGGCGGGTGACGATTGCGCGGACCTTGGACTCTGAACCGACCAACGAGTGGATCGCCATACTTGATTCCCTCAGTGCAGATGCAGATTTTCGAAGCAAAGTCGAAAGTGCCTACGGTCGCCCTTTGGTCCTGCGGGACAAGTCGATTACCTGGTCCGTGCGCGATTCCGAGGTGCGCGCCGCCATCTCGTTTGTAGAACGCGGTGTAGCGAGTGCCAATGATCGATTTCGAGCCGAAAGACTCGCTGGGGCGGGGTGAGCAACGGTGAGGGTACTATCGCGTATCGCGTTGTCAATTAGTCGTCGTTTGTCCGCTCCAGCCGAGCGCCTTGCTCTGTGAGCGGGAGCACTCCCTTCGAGAGGCCCCATTGAAATCTCCGGCCGCGCCCGGAACGGCGCCATCACTCAGAAGAATGCTCGTGCCCCTGGCACTGGCCCAGTTCATATGCAGCTTTGCCGGCTCGAATATGAACGTGATGATCAACGACATCAGTCACGACCTCGACACCACTGTCCAGGGCGTTCAGGTCGCCATTACGTTGTTCCTGCTGGTGATGGCCGCCCTCATGATTCCCGGCGGGAAGCTGACAGACCGCTGGGGCCGGAAGCGGTGCTTCACGATGGGGCTTTGGATCTATGCCGTCGGGGCGATCATGAGTGCCATCTCTCCTGGGCTGGGGGTCCTCATCCTCGGGAACTCGATCTTCGAAGGAGTAGGCACCGCCCTGTTGATCCCTCCCGTCTACATCCTCACCACGATGCTCTTCCCGGATCTCAAATCGCGCGCCCGGGCGTTCGGCACAATCAGTGGCATGGGAGGGGTGGGTGCGGCCGCCGGACCGCTAATTGGTGGCCTCATCACGACGGCCATCAGCTGGCGTGCCGCCTTCGTGTTCCAGGCCGTGGTCGTCATGACCATTATCTTCCTTGCCCGGAGAATCGACGACCCGGTGGCAGCGGACCCAACGCGCCCGTTCGATATCGTGGGTGCCATCCTCTCCGCACTAGGCCTGGTCGTATTCGTGATGGGGATCCTTGCAGCGGACAACAACGCCACATTGATGGTGGTGCTCCTGCTCGCCGGGGCGGCAATCCTAGGGGGCTTTTTCGTGTGGATCCGCGCCCGCGAGCGGGCTGGTAAGGAGGCATTGCTCTCCACTGAGCTCTTCCATAACCGCGCTTCGAACCTCGGGCTCGTAACTCAGAACGTCCAGTGGCTCATGCTTATGGGTACGTCCTTCGTTGTCTCGGCGTACCTGCAGGTGGTGCGTGGATACAACGCCATCCAGACCGGGGTGATCTTCACAGCGGCCACCCTGGGCATCCTTGCATCATCGCTGGCCGCTGGGCGTCTAGCGCAGCGGTTTAAGCAGCAGACACTCATCTTGGTCGGCTTCGTGACCACCATCGCCGGGGTCGGATTCTTGCTCGGGATCGTAAAACACTCCCCAAGCCCATGGGCCTTTGCCCCCGGCCTTCTACTGATCGGTTTGGGCCTCGGCGTCATGCTCACCCCTTCGGTCAACGTCGTGCAATCTGCGTTTCCCGAGGAGCGCCAGGGAGAGATCTCCGGGCTGTCGCGCAGTGTGTCCAACCTGGGCTCATCCTTCGGTACTGCGGTCGCTGGAACCATTCTGGTATCGGGGCTCACCACACCTACCCGTTCCTACGCCCTCGCCATGATCGTCGTAGCAGCGGTTGGCTTCATCGGCTTGGGAGCCACGGCATTTCTTCGCATTCCAGATACCAGCGCGGGTGCCTAACGCGGTTTTCGTGAAGCCTGGCGGCAACTCAGTGGTGTCCGACTTCCCTCCTCGGTTGACGCCGGAATTTCTAGCAAGGAGTACTGACAGTGGGTGATTTCCCTCCGATCGCTGTGAATCCGAAGCCTGGTCACGAGAGGGTGTTTGATCAACCTGGCGAATGTCCAAAGGTGTTCCGTCGTGAAGCCGTCCGCCTTGTGCTGAGATCGATCAAGTCGACCCCGAGGTTTCCCAGGAAGTTGGACCTCGATGTTTGAACGGGAGTGAAACAAGAAGGGAGGTGTCGTTCGCTGTCGGGGATCTCCGAGGTGCCGACGATCCCGACGACGCGGTCAAAGCGGGGTGCGACGAGGTCGGAAAGGGCTAACAAGAACGCCAACAATTCGGTCCCATCGTGTCCAAGTGTCGTTCCGGACGATTTCGCGATCCGAAGATTTAACCCCTTTTGACCTGCATATTTGCGACAACGCGGGATTTCTTGGGAGCGACCGGAACGACCAAAGTCGCACTGCGGATCCGACCGACGCCGATCCGGCGCCGCCGGTCTGACTCCGGGGAGCGATGGTCGAGAGGAGCGGTAGTGCAGCTGGCAACGGGCACTAGTGAACCGGAGCAGAATCCGGACATCGGCTCCGCGTGCGGTCGACACTGTCAAGAGAATGACCCGAGGTAGGGCTCCGATCCCCAGAATGGGTCAGTGAGAGAACCATTCGCCTGGGTCCTCCGCCTCCGCTTGGTCTGTGCGATTCGCCGTCACCCGTCGGAAGTTCGATTGACCCGATACGTGGACAGCTCTACAAACCCGCTGGGGACGGTCTCGCGCTGCCTGTGCGGACGGAGTTCCACGCTGACGCCTCGGTAGAACGGTGTGCGTCGGGCGGGATGAACGCCCAACAGGGCGTCGGAAGCCCGTGCCCAGCTGAGAGACCTCAGTCCGCCATTCCTGAGGGCAATCACCCATATCCTGTCCTCTATGCCGACCATCCCGTTATGCCGCGTAGCCCGACGGCGCGGGTAGTCGCCCCTGGTGACCCTGGCAGTCCCTGGCCGATCGGTCTGACTGAGTCGGCATAATCAGCGGCAACCGTCGAAGCT
>JBKQMB010000066.1:0-3814 GCA_052326605.1 Acidimicrobiales bacterium
TGTTGACGGCCTGACTTCCTGAGCATGTAGGCGCGGCTCTCGGCCGTGCTCTTTGACGACGCTTGCATTGGCCGACGCGCCGACGATCTCGCGAGGATGAGGCGTTCCTGAACGCGAGGGACCCCTCCCCGCGGCTCATTTGTCCCTGAACGCGAGAAGGGGTCCAAGGCGGTGTAACGCCCATGACCATCGTATGGCCCTGCCCGTTGTCCGTCGACGCCTACGTGGCTGGCGGCCGAGACATCGAGTTCCCGCGACCGGATTGTCCGTCGTGCTCGTGTCCGATGTCGTTCTGGTCGGGATACCGCCGACCTGTGCGCGAGGCCGGTCTGTGCCACAAGATCTTCGTGCCGAGACTGCGCTGCGGCCGTTGTGCAGTTACCCACGTCCTGCTGCCTTGTTTCGTGCTCGCCGGCCGTCTCGATGTGGCCGAGACGATCGGCACCGTGCTTGAAGAAGTGGTCGACGGTCCGGGCGGTATGCGACCGGCGGCAGCACGCGCCGATGTCTTTCACACGACGGCGCGCAGTTGGCTGCGGCGGTTCTTTGACCGGGCGGTGCGCATCGGCGTCTCGTTCGCGGCGCTTTGCGTCGAGCTCGGTGGCGAGGCGATCGCGCCCTTCGCCGAACCGGCCCGTTACGCGATCTCAGCGATCAGAGCCGCCTTCGCGGCCGCGAGCGCCCTGCCGGGATGGGCCTCGATCGGGCTGTGGCGCTTCGTCTCTTCGGTGAGCGGCGGGAGGCTGATCGCCACCAACACCGATTCCCCCTACCTCGTCGTCGGCAAACGGCGTTTCATGCCTCCAGTCCCATCACTTATGAGGAAAACGGAGGAATCACATGGAAACTGACCATCAAGAACAAGTCGCACTGCACCGCTGGGCGGTGATCGCCGAGGCGACGAGCGACCGGTTGAGCCCCGCCGAGCGCGGGGCGCTCGTGCGCCAGATCGCTTCTCGCGCCCACGCGGGCCCCGACGGATCGGATCATCGCTACTCACGCGCAACGATCGACCGCTGGATACGTGCCTGGCGCTCAGGAGGCCTCGATGCCTTGAAGCCCACACAACGCGCCGACACCGGAGCGGTGCGCGCACATCCGGAGCTGTTCGGTGAGGCCGCTGCCCTCCGCCTCGAGATCCCGAGCCGCTCGGCTGCCCAGATCGCCTCGATCCTCTATTACCGCCACGGCATCAAAGTCGCCGAGCGGACCATCCGCGGCCAGTTGCGACGGCGGGGCCTTCATCGCGAAGCACTCGAAGCCGAGCCGACGGTGTTCGGCCGCTACGAGGCCGACCGTCCTAACGAACGTTGGATCACAGACGTGCTCGTCGGACCATGGGTCCCGTTTCCCAAGATCGACGCCTCGGTCCGCGCCAAGCTGTTCCTGATCGTCGACGACCACTCGCGTCTCTTGGTCGACGGGCGGTTCTTCGCCCACGAGAACGCCCGGGCCTGCCAGGAATTGTTGCGCAGGGCCATCACACGTCGAGGTGTGCCCGATGTCCTCTATGCCGACAACGGGGCGCCTTTCTCCAACGCCTGGCTGTCACGGACCTGTGCTGTGCTCGGAGTCCGCCTCGTGCACTCCAAGCCCTATTCGCCAGAAGGCCGCGGCAAGCAGGAACGGCTCAACCGCTACATCCGGGAGGCCTTCTTGTCCGAGGCGACCCATCAGGGCATCTCCTCGCTCGAGGAGCTGAACGACCTGTTCTTCGCCTGGGCCGAGCAGGTGGCCAACCGTCGCGTACACGCGGAGACCAACGAGGCGCCGATCGACCGCTTCGAGCGGACCGGTCCCCACCGCCAGGTCGACCCCGACCAGTTGAGAGAGGCCTTCAGGTGGTCGGTGTCAAGAAGGGTGACCCGCACGGCGACGGTCCCCCTCGAGGGCAACTCCTATGGCGTCGACCCCGCGCTTGTCGGGCGGCGCGTCGAGCTCAGATACGACCCCGAGGACCTCTCGCGAATCGACGTCTACCTGAACGGCACCAAGGCCGGGGTGGCGACGCCGTTCGTCACGCGCCGCCACACCCACCGCGCCGTTCCCCAGGCGGCACGGGCCAAACCGGTCCCGACGGGTATCGACTACCTCGACATGGTGGCAACCGCCCATGAGGAGTCTGCGGGCACCGGGCAGAAGATCGACTTCGCCCAGCTCGCCATGTTCTGTGACGAGCACGAGGAGCAGAGCTCGTGAACCGGGCACCGTGGGTCGCCCACTTCGGTCTCGACCGGACCCCTTTCGGCAAGTCCATCGCCGCCAAGGACCTGTTCATCCGCCAGGCACACCAAGAAGCCGTCGCCCGCATCAACTTCTGCATCGTCGAGTCGGCCATAGGCGTGGTCACAGGTGACGTCGGCGCCGGGAAGACGGTCTCGGTGAGAGCGGCCGTCTCCTCGCTCGACCCGACGCGTCACCAGGTCATCTATATCGCCAACCCGGCCTTTGGCACGAGGGGGCTCTATGTCACGATCGTGAGATCACTCGGTGCCGAGCCCAGGTACTTGAAGGCCGAGCTCATGGTGCAAGCGGCCGACTTGTTGGCCGCCGAGGCGGCCGAGCGGCACCGCCGGGTCGTGCTCATCGTCGACGAGGCCCATCTCTTGGAGCCTGCCCAGCTCGAAGAGCTCAGATTGCTCACGAACTCCGAGATGGACTCGGCTTCGCCCTTCGCCGGCATCCTGGTCGGTCAGCCGACGCTCAACCGCCAGCTGCGCATGGGGATCTTCGCCGCCTTGGACCAAAGGATCGCTACGCGCTTTTCCATAAAGGCGATGGACCTCTCCGAGTCGGCTTCTTACCTCCGTCACCACCTGAAACTGGCGGGGAGGGAGGAGCCTCTCTTCGCCGATGATGCCGTCGCACGCCTTCACCGTGTCTCTAACGGACTTCCCCGGGCGCTCAACAACGCCGCCACCGCGGCACTCATCGCCGCTGCCGCCGAGAACAAGGATCTCGTCGACGACGCGTGCGCGAAGAAGGCCGCCGCCGAGCTCACCCGGGACTGATCGTGCTCATGGACGCGGCGAGAGGACCGCCATGGTCATAGAGGCCTGCCGAGCCATGCTCACGGAACGCTTCCGGCTCATGTGCAAACAGCGTGGCCGCCAACAACCGTACGAAGGTCGATGCCCGCGGTCAAAAGCTCGGTGGCGACAAAGTGGCGTAGGTCGTGGAGCCTGACGTGGCTGAGACCGATCTCCTTGCGGAGCCGGGTCCAGCGCCCGGTGACCATGTCGGGTCGCCAGGGTCGTTCCCCCAATGGGTCAATCGCGAAGACGAGTTCGGACTCTTCGAGGTCGCGTCTGGCCGCTGCGGCGGTTCGTGCGGCGTGTGCTTTTCGCTCCGCTAGCGCATCGACAGCCTGTGTCGTGAGCGACACGACTCGAGGCTTGCCCGTCTTGGTGGACTTGATGAGCACGCCGGCGCTCGCGGTTGCCGAGACCGACCGCTCGATGCGAACAAAGCGCTTGTCGAGGTCGACATCGCACCATCTGAGCGCGCACACCTCGCCCCGACGGGCCCCGCTCGCGATCGCCACCTGTAGCCAGCACCACAGCTCCACGTCGACCTTGCGGGAAGCGGCGAGTGCAGCGCGGACGTCGTGCACCCCGGGCGGGGAGATAGCCACCCTGGCAACAGGGGGCCGCGTGGCGTTTGAGACCGGATTGCGGACGAGCCATCCCCAGCGCACCGCCTGGGCGACGGCGCGGTGAAGGACTACATGAGCGCATCTGACCCGCGACTGACCGAGCCCGGCGGACTTCATGCGGGCATAAAGCTGGTCGCAGTCCCTCAAGGTGAGCTTCCA
>JBKQMB010000067.1:0-3639 GCA_052326605.1 Acidimicrobiales bacterium
GCCCGGCCGCTCACCCAGACCAGACCGAAGTTCCGGACCGATGCCCGCCTGGGCCCGGCATCCGCCTCGATGTGCACGATCTCCCAGCCCCGTCGGCACGCTTCGACGGCGTGCATGGTGCCGATCACACCGCCGCCCACGATGACCACCCGCTCCGAGCCCATTGCCACCCGATCGTAGCGACAGGAACCTCCGCCACCCGGCTGTCCCGGTGGGGGTCGATCGGCCGGCCCGACGCGCCCTGGGCGGGGCAGTCCCCCGGTCACCCGGGCTCGGCTAAATTGGCGGTTCGCCCATTCGGGGGTGGCGCAACTGGCAGCGCGCATGATTCTGGTTCATGAGGTTGGAGGTTCGAGCCCTCCCCCCCGAGCGTTCACGGCTCCCTTTGGGGCAGTGGCACGCCTACCTCGATGAACGAGGCAGGTGATGGTCGGTCCCGGGAGGGCCTGACCGGACAGGGTCCCATCGTCTAGAGGCCTAGGACACCACCCTCTCAAGGTGGAGACACGGGTTCGAACCCCGTTGGGACTGCCGGTTGTTTGAGCAGTTCAGAGGGTATTAATCCTCTGGACTGTCGCCGTTGCTATCCTCGTAGCCAGAAGAACCCAACAGAAAACCCAACAAGGTGTGGGGGAGTTCGATGGCAGGAAGCATGCGACTGGTCGGTGATCCGGATACCTGGGAACTCCGGGTGTACGTGGGCCGGGATAGCGAGGGCCGGGTGC
Organism: Acidimicrobiales bacterium; assembly: GCA_052326605.1. Classification (GTDB taxonomy): domain Bacteria; phylum Actinomycetota; class Acidimicrobiia; order Acidimicrobiales; family RAAP-2; genus Bog-756. The sequence goes on from JBKQMB010000067.1 coordinate 726, forward strand.
GGCACCTCCACCGCCGGTTCCGGGGCGCTCGCCGAGCTGCGGAACGGGCGCTGGCCCGGCTGATCACCGAGCAGGAGACGAAGCCGGCCGCGATCCCCGAACCGTCGCCCCAGTGGGGACCGACGACGACGGTCAATGACGCCATCACGGCGTGGAAAGCGAACGGCTGGTCCGATCTCTCGCCCAACACCGCCTCCGACTACGAGACGGTGTGGACGCTGCATATCCAGAAGTCGATCGGTCGCCGTCGGATCGCATCGCTGACGCCATTCGACGTGGAGCAGTACCTCCGGAAGGTGAAGGACTCGGGACTCTCCCAGGAGCGGGTCCGCCGCATTCGGGCGATCCTCCATCGGGCATGCCGATTGGCCCGGAAGTGGAGTGGCAACACCCTCCCCAACCCGATCACCGACACCGAACTCCCGGCGTGGAGCCTCTCCGAGGGCAGCGAGGAGGTCCGTTCGCCGACGATCGACGAGGTCAGAGCAATCCTGATGGTCGCTCGCGCTGGAGATCCCCGGATCGCCGCCTTCGTCCGGCTGGTCACTGCGACGGGCCTCCGCAGAGGAGAGGCGTGCGCGCTCCGCTGGTCGGACGTGGACATCGACGGTCAGCGGATCCGTGTCGACAAGTCCGTCGTGATCGGTCGATTGGGGATCCAGGTCAAAGCACCGAAGACAAGGGCGAGCATCCGGACGATCGCCGTCGACCGCGGCACCCTCGACGAACTGCAATCCCTCCGGGCCCGCCAGGACGAGATCGCTCGAGCTTGCGGAGTGACCCTCGGACCAGAAGGCTTCGTCTTCTCGCTCGAGGCCGATGGCCTCGAGGCACCCCGACCCGACTCGCTCAGTCGCACGTTTGCCCGACTCCGGGACAAGGCCGGTGTGGCATCGGACATCCACCTGCATTCGCTCCGTCACTTCGTGGCCACCGAACTCGATTCCGTAATCTCCGAGAGTCAGAAGCAGGCCCGGCTGGGTTGGTCGACGGTCCAGATGGCCCGGCACTACACCGACAGCGTCAACGAAGAGGATCAGCGGGCGGCCGACCACATGGGCGAACTGATCGGGGCAACAGGGCGGCGCGGTGACGATGGCGAACAGCGGGTGGCCAACGCCAAGGCCTCGTAGTGGGCACGAGCCATCGAAGGCGGCTTCGCTCCGATTGCGTAGTCACCCGGGCGGCGTCGACGGCAACGCAGGCCTTGGATCCTTGCCGGCGATCAGGTTCTCGACGGCGAGTCGTGGAATCCGGATGCGGGAGCCGATGCGGAATACCGGAAGTGGGAGCGTTCCGGCCTTGACCGCCCGGTAGAGCGTCGAGCGGGTCTCTCCCAAGAGCAGCGCCGTCTCCTCGACGCTGAGCAGCGGCTTCGGCGACTTCGACGTCGGGTTGTTGCGCATGGTGATCCTCCGGTCGTGATCAGTGCCAGGCGGTGCGCCGTGGTCGCAACCCATCCTCCGGATCGACGTCACCTCCAATGTCACCTCGGACTTCGAGTGCATTCGATGCCGAAAGGTGACGTTGGCGCTCAATCGGCCCGCCACGTCACCTCGAACGTCACCTTGAGTTCGCCGGCAACGTCACCCTCCCTGGTAGAGGCGGTGCGGGGTTCCGCCACGCTTCCTGGCAAAGGGCCGACGTTTCGATCCGAGGAGGTGCCGGATCAGAGGCTGCCCCGGGGAGCGACCCACTCGTGTTCGGCGCCGCCGACGGCCCCGACCCGTTCGAAGTCGGCGTCGTAGTGCAGGACGACGAGTCCGGCCGACCGGGCGGCTGCCGAGATGATCAGGTCGGGGATGGCCAGCCGATGCTGCCCGCGCTTGGCCAACTCGTGTTGGAGGTCGATGGCGAGGTCGAGCACCTCTGGCGTGATCGGGGCGCTGTCGAGGCTGCGACGCTCCAGGAGCACCGCCTCGTAGTCGACCAGCCTCCGGCTGGAGAACAGCACCACCAGGTCGACGATGGCACAGGTGGCGATCAGGCCATCCTCCAGGAGTGTCCGGAGCCGGGCCTCGACGACCGGATGGGGAAAGCGGGCAAGCGCGCTCTTGTCGGCCAGATACCGCGCGTTCAGCGCCACGCGCCGGACATCACCGAGGGGTCATCCAGATCGAGTCCGGCCATCGCCCTCAGACGGTCGGCATGGCTGCGACGGCGAGCAGCCAACACCACCGACTCGAGGGAGCGGTTGACGGCCTCCTTCATCGTCGACGCCCCGAGGATGGACGTGGCCTCCTCGAGGAGGTCGTTGTCGATGTCGACCAGGTGCTTGCTCATGAGTGAAGTATATCCCCTGAGTGTCAGTGCGGATATATGCCACCGGTGACGATCGTGGTGCGGAGTGTGATCAGTGGGACATCCTCCAGGGTCGGTAGCCGCATGGCGGCCGGGATGGTCCGAGGCATGAGGTCACATCCCGAAGCCGTAGTCGCGGTCGCTGGCGATGCTGCGGCTGTCGTCGCGGGCCCAGCTGAAGGCGACGGCTGGAGCCGGTGCCGGACGGGGGTTCAGCTCTCCTTCGACCGTCCAGCGTTCGTGGTCGTTCTCGTGCTCGACCTCCCGGAGCTTCGCGTTCAGTCCGGCCAGCTGGGCCGGTGCCGTGGTGTGGTCATCCATCCACCGCTCCCGTTCGGAGACTTCGTGGCTGATGTGGTCGACCTTCTGGGTGGCCCGATCCAGAGCCTCGGTCAGCTTCTGTTCCTCGGGACGGAGCAGCTGCTCCAGCCGGTCTTCGGCAGCTTCGACTCGCTCTCTGTCGGCCTCGGCGGCGCGGCGGGCAATCCGGCGGATGCCTCTCGGGCGGTCCTTGTTCTTGGCCTCGAGCTCGTTCCGGAAGGCGTGCTGCCTGGCGGAGACCAGTTCGCCGGCGGCTCGGCCCAGCTCGCCGCCTGACTGCCTCCCGTGCTCC
>JBKQMB010000068.1:0-12301 GCA_052326605.1 Acidimicrobiales bacterium
GCGCACGCCGTTCTCCCTCTTCAGTTTCTAGCCGGACAGCCAGAAACCGTAGGAATGAGGCGGCGTGTCGCCGCGGATGGGTGAGGTCAGGGGTGGTCAGGCACCCACGACAGCGTCACAAGACCCGGAAAAGTGTCTGACGTTGCTGTTGGAAAGATTCGGAATCCATGGATGGTGGTTTTGCTGTCCATCGTGACGTTGGGGATTTACGCCCTCTATTGGCAGTACGCATCATTCAAAGAGATGAAGGAATACTCCGGTGGCGGTATCGGTGGTGGCCTTGGACTCCTTTTTGCCATCCTCCTTGGGATCGTGAACGCGTTTCTGTTGCCGTCCGAGATCGGCCATTTGTATGCCAAGGAAGGCAAGATGCAGCCGATTTCGGGCGTCACCGGGTTCTGGGTATTCCTACCCATCGTGGGCGGGATCGTCTGGGTCTTGAAGACCCAGGGTCGGCTCAATGACTACTGGACGGCTCACGGCGTTGTTGCATCGAGTGCCCCTGCACCTTCGCCTGCATCGGACTGAAGCGGAGAATCCCGCCCGACCGGGTCCACATCATCGAGGCCCACGACGTGCCAGCCCAATGACCACAGTCTCATCTACTTGCGCACGACCATTGCCCGACCGACCCACTGGACGGGCTCGAGGCAATCAGTGGGAGTGTCGACCCGGTAGCCGGATCCACGCCTCACCAAGCGCCAGCAGACCCCCGGCTCGGCCCTGACGGCGTTGGCGTAATGGGTCACGGGGTCGCCCCTTTTTGCCGCCTAGAGTTTGAGTCCGACCTTGACGGCGGGATTCTTGGAGGTTGCTCCTCATTGTGCTCGTCGTCCTGGGCGATCATGGGCAGGCACGCGAGGCTCTCAGGGTGAGGCTACGACGGAGGAGTGACGGGCCCGGATAGAGAATCCAACGGAAGCGCTATCCAAGTTGAAACCCATTATTCTGCACGCTCCTTGCAGGGATGCGGTTCCAGGCCAATATGATAAGTCCTGGTCAGATACCTTTAGTTGTCTCCGGTAGTCTCCTGATTTGAATTGATTCACTCTCTTAATCATCAGGTTCTGGGGTTCGAATCCCAGGGGCGCACCAGGTCACTCGAGGTAGTCGCCCTCGACGGCAAGCACCGGGCCCTGCTTGGAGGAGAAGGTGGGCGGCGCTGGGGCAACCACGGGTACGAGCCGCGTAGCGCTCGCTCCGACGACCGCCTCATCGCCCGAATACTGCATCAACGCACGCTCGACCAGGCCAAGGCATCATCAAGCCGCCCACCCCAGCTCCCCGCTGCTGCGTCAAACGTCGGTCGGACGCCCTGCGTCCTGCTCCGCGTGCCTGGCAAGGGCGCGAACCTTTGTGGTCAGAGCACTAGGTGTCGTCGCAGTCCCGCGTACCGTCGGGGTCCAGTTTCGTTGGGAAACTGCCGATAACGAAACTGTCCCTGTAAAGACGGGTTCGAAAGGCGGTCCGGGATGAGCGATGTCAGTCAAGGTGAAGGGTGGTGGACGGCCGAAGACGGCAAATGGTACCCACGCCACGTACGCCCGATGCTTGCCGCAACTCTGCAAGTGAAAGGCACCTCAGGCCCACCCGATTCTCCTGGGACCCCACCGCGAGCGGGTGCCGAAGATAAATCGCCTTCGACACCCCTGGTGGTCCCAGCGGTGGGTGCATGGCGAACGTGCACTGAAGAGAGTTCGAGCATAGGGGTGGCGAAATGATCATTCTCCCCCGGCTGGCGAGGTCCCTGCATCATCCGGCGCTCGCGGGATTGCTTGGACTGGTACTCATTGGCATCGGGGTCTACGGTCTTGCCAGCGGACACATCGGCAAGGTCTGGTCGATCCTGCTCTTGGTGATCGGCGCACTCAACCTTCTGCGGCTGATCGTCAAAGAAGCTGAAGGCGCTGGCTCGAAGTCAATCACAGCCTGACCCACCGCGGTGACCACGAGTTCGGTTGCACCAGAGGAATGACGTCAAGTCTCCGCTGGTAAGAAATATGCGGTCCGTTGTCCACCGGCGCAGGCATTCCGATTCCAAGAACTGTCAGTCTTCTGCCGGTAATATGGCCACTCGCACTATGCACGAGGTGCCGGCAGGCAACAATCGATAATCGTCCCGCTCCCGATCTGGGGCACGCCCACTCTGCTGCGGATCGCGCGTGTGAACTGCTTTCGCTTTGCACAGTGCTTGTGAGGGCATCGGTCGGCAGCCGGACACCGCTGAGGGATAGGGTCCGAAGTGGTCGATTCCACGGCGGAATGGCCACACTGCTCCAGGGAGGGCTCCATGAAATGCGTGGTCGAATATCAGATTCGTACGGCTGGACTTACACACGATCAGAATCTCTCCAACCAGGATGCTTTGCTCAAGGCGTTTGGCAAGTGGACGCCCGAGGAGCGCCTCACAGTCCACGCTTTCGTCTCCAACCTGAACAACGGCGGCTACGTGCTCGTCGAGGCGGATGACCCCAAAGTCGTCTATGCGTTCGTCTCGAAGTTCGTCTACTGGAACGACATCAATGTGGTTCCTGTGGTTGACGTCGCAGACGGGGTCGCCACTGGCACCGAGTCACTCGCATGGGCTCGCGCCGCAGTGAGCGGCTGAGTAATTCTCTATCGTCTGGCAAGTGCGAACGAATGGTGCCGGGCTCGGAGTGTGTCTGGGGGATACATGCTTCGAGCCCGGCGCAATGGCATCGACAAAGTTCGGGGGCTGCTTGAGCCAGCCAAGGTGCGGTGCATTGGCGTCCGGGGCGACCCCAGTCTCGAGTTTCGACGGAATGTTCCGGGATAGTCGCGAGGAGGTTGTCGCTCCAGGTATTCCGGGCCAGCTCAATCGGATGTTGAGAGTCCGAAGGGGCCTTCGACCCCGCCAGGCCAAATCAGCGCCGACAAGGGTTCACAGCCAAGGCTCCGTCAGGACTTGTCCCGCTGCACGAAAGGACAGGTGCGTGAAGCACTACGACGACTATCTGCGCTGGTTGTACCGAGACGGGCGCCCTAATCGTTTTGCGCGATTGCAGAATCGGGCTTCGGCGGCAATGTTCGCGGCCGGGATCTGGCCGAAACGCGTAGCGGCGCTCGAGGTTCGGGGACGGCGAAGCGGTCGCGCCATCTCGTTTCCCGTTGTCATCGCCGACTACGAGGGTGAGCGCTACCTTGTCTCGATGCTCGGCGAAGACGCCAACTGGGTGCGCAACGTACGAGCAGCCGACGGCCGAGCGGTCCTACGCCATGGCAGCCGTGAGGCAGTCCGCCTCCAGGAGATCTCGAGGGAGTATCGGCCGGAGATCCTGCGTCGGTACTTGGAAGTGGCGCCGGGAGCTCGTCCCCATTTCCCGGTTGATCGACACGCCCCACTCGAGGACTTTGAACGAATCGCTCCGCGGATGCCCGTGTTCCGCATTACGAACGTATCTACTGCATCAAGTCCTCGAGTCTGAAGTGCCAACAAGGGCTGCCGAAGAGTGTCAGGCCCGGCGTTCGAAGACACCCCCCGACTCGCTGACAGAATCGCGTCGAATACCCCAGCAGCGATGACTCGAGCGGTCCTCGCCCGTATCAGAACAGGAGGCAGAAATGAGCAAGGTGGTTGTTGGGCTCTCGATGTCCCTGGACGGGTTCATCGCCGGGCCCAACGACGGTCCCGATAACCCGCTCGGCGACGGCGGAGGCAGGCTCTTCGATTGGTGGACCGCCGGCACCGAACGCGTCGGCCCCGACGACCGTTTCAAGCCGCCTGTGCGCAGCCGCTCAGTCGTCGAGGAGATGTTCGACTGCGGGGCGATCATCACCGGACGGCGCACCTTCGACATCGCCAATGGCTGGGGAGGTCACCATCCCGTGGGCGCACCCTTCTTCGTGCTTACCCACGACCCACCCGACCAGCACGTTGGTCCCGGCACCAATGGGAACGTCGTTACCGACGGCATCGAGAGCGCCCTTGAACAGGCTCGCGCCGTAGCGGGTGAGCGGGACATCGCCGTAGGCGCCGCCGACGTCGCCCAGCAGTACCTCAAAGCCAGCCTTCTCGATGAGATCAATGTAAACCTCGTCCCCGTTCTCCTCGGCAGCGGCGTCCGACTCTTCGCGAACCTTGATGCTCACCAGGTCAACCTAAAATGCACCCGGGTGGTCGCTTCCGACGGCGTGACTCACCTGCGCTACCGCGTTCTGACGTAGATGGCTGCCTCACCAACCCTGTTGTGGGGCATTTAGCGCTTCGGTGCCGCCAGTTCAGACTGTGGTGGTGCTTGTCTCCACGCTCCCTGCCCAAGCAGGGGTCGGGGGGCCATATTGAGCAGTTCTTCTGTCCTCAAGTGATGACCCAGAAGTCACTGCTCATTCGCGTGAAGTCGAGCTGGGCGAGCACTGCCGGCGGCTAGCGTGAAGCTGCTTGGCGCGACCTCACCGACAGTGAGCGTGAAAGGAGTGCAGCAGGTCGCGGCATGTGACACGCTTGGCAGGTCAACCGCGCGGCTTTTCCGCGGTGCGCCGCACGTCCAATAGGGGTCAAAGGTCAACAAGGGGAGTCGTCATGGACCAGCAGAATCCAGGTGACAAGAGTCCAAACGGTGCACGGCTCGGTGGCGGGGCGATCGCCTCGCTTACCGGCGTCGGGCTGCTTCTCATCTTCATGATCCAGAACACTGAGAAGATCACGCTCCACTTCTTGTTCTGGAACTTCACCTGGCCGCTCTGGTTGTTCACCCTCGTCACGGCATTGTTCGGGGCGCTGGTGTGGTTCGGACTGGGTGTAATGCGCCGTCACCGGCGCCGTCAGGCGCGCCGCGAATACCGACGGGGCTGACTTACAGCGCGCCTTTGCCTTCCACACGCCTGAGCGCGTTCGGCCTCAGCGACCCCGGGGTGCGAGTGGCTACGCTTGCTCCCAGGCGGACCATCCAAGTCGTGCCGGAGTGGGGCGTATAGCCGGCAGGGATCTGGCGCAGGGTTATGGGCGGATCTTCTCGGGCACCCTCGGTCGCACGGAATGTACAACTACAAGATGGGCCGTTAACCGTCCACGACGAACAGACGCCACGCACCCGGCACGCCCTTCAGCTCGTGCTCCCCACGTTCCACGAACTCGACGTTCGATCCGACAACGAGGTCCCTGACAGTCGAGGAGACCAGGACCTCGCCGCAACCCGCCAGGACCGACGCCCGGGCACCTATGTGGACGGCCATCCCGGCGACGTCGTCTCCCCGGACCTCGTCTCCCCGGTGTGGATACCAGTGCGCACGCCGATGTCGAGGACGCCCAGCGTCTCTCCGATGGCCAAGGCACATTCGATGGCGCGACCCGGACTATCGAATGTGGCCACGAAGCCATCTCCGACGGTCTTCACCTCACGACCCCGGATGCGTTCGAAGTGGGCACGGACACTTTGATCGTAGCGGTCGAGCAGGTCCCGCCAGCGTCCACCTCCAAGCTCACTGGCCCGGTCTGTGGAACCGACGATGTCGGTGAACATACGGCGGCCAGGACCCGCTCGGCACCGGACCCGCCACGGATACCGGTCAAGAACTCTTCGATCTCGTCGAGCACCGGCCCAGTGTCGGCGACCCAGTAGATGATGTCAGGCCCCGGCAACTCGACGTACTTGGCTCCCGCAATGTGCTCGGCGAGATGGCGGCCAGGTCCCACGCCAACAGCGGGGTGGTCCGCTCGCTGAGTTACCGCCGTGCGCACCCGGATCTGGGGCAGGAAACCACGAACGTCGGTTTCGTACAGCGCACCCTTCACTCGCGCCATGGCCGGGGTCGTTCCCGGGTTGCCCGACCGATCCCACCAGTCTCGGAACGCGGGGTTATCGGCGACGTTGGGGGCAACCGGCGCCTGGGTGTCGTGGCCCTGTTCTACGGCATCGGGTTCGGGTGTCAACCGCCGATACGGGTCGACCAGACGCTCGGGGATGCCCATGGGATAGTCAGGAGCCCACATGGGACACCCTGCCCACGACGGCGAGTCAACTCCACCACGGACGCAAACGGTGGGCGTGGCGGAAGCGTGCTTCTAGTGGTCGAGGACGGCGACTGCCGCCGTCACCGCCTCGGTGAAGGCACACCGCTCGGCCGGCGAGAGGAGCCGCTCAACGTCACGGGTGCACAGATCATCGGTGATCGCCTCGGCATCGACCTGGCGGGCTGCGACCCCCTCCCAGTCCGGAAACGGCTCCTGCCAGCCGAAGAACTTCGCCTGCTCCGGGCCGTCGTTGGTGAGAATCGCCTCGAGAGGAGTGAGCCCGACCGCGGTGGTGCCCACCAGGTGCACAGCACCACGCCATTCACGCAGGATCTGGAAGAGTTGGTCCGCTCGACCTGCGGTGTCGTTCGCCCGGGCCTGGGCCCTCCATCCTGCGAAGAGCGTCAGCGCTGCGCCCTCGGCACCGTCCACCGGTTGGTCGGCCAGCCTCACGAAGGCGGCCAGATCCTCGACCCCCTCCAGGTGGTCCCTCCCCCACGCCGCCGTCGCCTCCATCATGCGGTCCGCCGCGCCCTGCGGTCCGGCGACGGCGACCCCTTCGGCGTAGAGACCGGTCAGGACCTCGGGATTGAAGAAGCCCATGGCCGACGAGACCACACCGGCGTCCACCGACCCGAGGACACCACCGCGCCCGGCGAAGTAGAAGGCGAACCGGTTGCCCCATCCCCATTCCGCCGCCCGGGCGAACGTCTCGGGGCTCAGGTAGATCGCCGTGCCGATCTCATGGATCGGATCAGACGTGCCACGGACCATCTCGAGTGCGCTCAAGTCATCCATCGGCGCAATGTATCCCCTCTCAGCAGCGAGGGCCCGATCGTCGCTCGGTGACGCGATGATGGCCAGGGCAAGGCGGGCGGCGCGAGCAGGGCGCTCACCCGGCGGAGGGGAGAGTCGGTTGGCCTCGGAGTCGATTCTCAGGTCGGCCTTACGGATTCCCCACCTGGCCCACAGTTGCAAGCCGCACACTGGTCAAGGCCCCAGAAACGGGGTGGCCAACAGGTCAACAAAGGAAAGCAGGTAACACTTGATGCATATTCGGGTTCGCAACGTCCTCGCTGTCACAGGATTGGCTGCAGGCATGGTGCTCGGTGGTGCGGCGGTAGCCAACGCTGCTACCAGTATGTCAACCTCGCCGGCTGTGTCTTCCCGTAGCACTGCTCCCACGGTTTCAACCGGCACGACCGGTTCGGCAGGGACGACCGGTTCAGACGGAACGGCTAGCACGCCGACCTCAGAGACCACCCGCCCGTGCCCGAACATGCCTGCAGGCTCTGGTTCACACTCGACCTCGGGGTCAACAACCGGTGGCGGAGCTTCGTCGGCATCAGGATCCACTACAGGTGCCTGATCGATAGGACTCCATGCTGACTCGCGGCTCCAGGACTACTGGTGGCCACGAGTCAGCGACTGCTTCCGCCAACAACTCGGGGAGAGATTCGTTCCACTGCTTTGCGTGACACCCGAGGTGCCCTGGTGCCCCACCGACCGGACGATCTGGTCCCCACGTCAAGAGGGTGCGACTTTCCTCTAATCCGTTCCCTCCTGCTGCTTGCCACGTGTCACGGGAAGCTCCACGACCTTCGCAAGTGCTGGTCGAAAGAGATTCCTCAACTTTGACCAGGGCGACGGTTTCGGTGAACGGCTCACGGAAGGTGAATCTGAAATCTTCACAGCGTCCCCTAGGGCTTCTGCCAGCACGCCAATCAGTGCAGGCAGTTCACTGAGGTCGACGGGAGTTGATGCTACGCATACAGAATCACGCCAGTGGCTCAAGACCACTTTTCGCTGATCTGAATGCCTCGTGACCCGTAGAGATGCCCCGCTGCCCCTGGCATCTGGAATATTGAGGCGATTCGGAAGCGCACCCACGCTCTGAGTATGCACCTCGCCTCCATGGATGTCGATCGGCAAGTCCGGTCCCACCGGGCCGGCGTTCAGTCACCGAACGGGAAACTTTGGCGAATGCCCGTTTCCGGTGACCGAGTGCTTGGCGGTGCAGACCGCCCACCTGGCGTCCTCGGGTGGGCTGGTCAGCCCTCGACGGCCAGCGGCGCCCCATCCAGCGCGCAGTGGAGACACTCGACGGCCTCCCGGGTGCTGGGCCTCGCCGGTGTCCCGGCGGGCCCGTTGACCGGATTACGGATCCAGAGCGCGGCGACGACCCGCCGACCGCGCACAGGGAGTCGGAGATCAGCACAGCCCACCGGAACCCGCTCGCGAACCCGGAGGGGTGAAGGTAGCTCGTCCCGGAGATGCCGGCCTTCGCCGGCAGCACAGCCACTGCGATCAGTCCTCCCACACGGGCCCCGAGTTGTTTGCCGCCGAGGCCAACCCGGAGTGCTCGTCGGGGACCGCCCCGTGGGCGGTCGCCGTCAGCGGCGCAACCGTGATCGCCAGCCCGAGCCCGAAAACGAGCACGGCGGGCAGCACACCGGTCACGTACGAGGAGTCGCGGGCGGTGCGCGCCAGCAAGGCGAGACCGCCACCCACCACCACGGGGCCCACACCCATCTGCAGCCGCGGCCTGAACCGGCCGGCGACGCAACCTGATCGGGCAGAGAGGAGGAGTATCACCAGCGTCAGCGGTAGGAGCGCCACGCCCGACTCGAGCGGGGAGTAGCCGTCGACCACCTGCAACTTGACGGGAAGGAGAAAGAGGGAGCCACCGAGCGCGCCGTAGACGACGAACGTCACGACATTGGTGACCGTGAACTGGCGGACCCGGAACACCTCCAAGGGGAGCATGGGGGCGTCCGACGACCGTTCGACGAGCACGAAGACGACGGAGCCGACAAGGCCGAGGGCCAGCATGGCCACCACGGCAGCGCTGGACCAGCCCAGCGTAGGGCCCCCGATGAGACCGAAGGTGATCCCTGTCAGGGCGATTACGGCCGGGCCGGCGCCCAGGGCGTCGACGCCGCGCGTCGCCGTCGGATCGCTCGACTCGGGCATGTGCCGGGCCGACAACAGGAGCACGATGCCCCCGACGGGGACGTTGATGAGGAAGATCCACCGCCACGAGGCCGCCGCAATCAGGTAGCCGCCGAGCAACGGGCCCGCGGCTGTCGCCACTCCGCCTAGCCCGGACCACGAGCCGATTACCCGGCCCCGGTCGTCGGGATCGAACGACGACTGGATGATGGCCAGACTGCCGGGGGTGAGAAGCGCGGCACCGGCGCCCTGGAGGACCCAGGTGACGATGAGCACGGTGGCGTCCGGGGCCAGGCCGCATGCCGCCGAGGCGAGGGTGAAAACAACGCCGATCGAGAACACTCGGCGGGGGCCGTACTGGTCCCCGAGCGAGCCGCCGAGCAGCAGGAGTGCCGCCAGCGAGAGGGTAATGGTGCGTGCGCACGACCATTCAGAGACGGGTCGACGGCCTGCACCGGGCGGAGATCCGGTGATTTGCCGGGACTTCCCGAGCCTAGGTTCCCGGAGTCCGCCTCCGTCCGGCCTCCACGGCGCTTGCGGCCGGGGTGACCGGAGTAAGTGGAGCGGGCGAAGGACAATCAGACCTGCTGCGGTGCGTTCAGCGCCGCTGCAGGATTCCCCGGACGTACGCCGCTTGGCCCACGTGCTGGAGGTCGTCGGCGACCACGCTTACGATGCGGACGCTCATCGTCACCGGTGGGTCCCAGCCTGGGTCCACTACCCGGGTGAGGTCGGACTCTGAAAGGGATCGCACGTACTCGAGCGTCCTGGCGTGGACGTCCTCGAAGTAGCCCAGCAGGGAGGAGGCGTCGGCAGTGACGGCGGCCACCATGTCCGGGTCGTGGCCGTAGCCGGTGTCCGACGCATCGAAGGGAAGCGAGAACCGCTCGGCCCATCCGTTTGCCATCCACACCTGTTCGCTATCAGCGAGCCCCGCAACATGACTGTCTTGAATGCGGGTCAGGTGCCACACCAGCCATGCGATCGAGTTGGACTCCGGATCGGGACGAAACGCCAGCTCATCGGCCGATAATCCGTTGACCGCTGGATGCACGGCGTCGCGAATTCTCTCAAATGTGTCCACCAGTAGGTCCGTGCTCGTCATCGGCTTCCTCCTCCGCCCAGCCCGGTCAGCGCTCTCTTCGGGTGAGGGCGTGAACCGGCGCACATGGCCAGGATGTCCAATCTACTGAAGCTTCCGAAGCCTGCATCTCGCCAGGCAGCCACCCTCTCCACCTTGCGACTAACCACGTTGTCCGGTTCGGCCTGCTCTGGTTGACCGAAAGGCACTGGGCACAGCCGGTCGGGTAGAGCTGACAGGTACTGGAGGTGACCCGCATCGACGCGCACGTTGGCCCTCGACCTCAACGTGCCGCAATGCCCCACGCATCCGGCGACCAGTCACCCGGACCGCTCGGTATCGGCACGTGCCGGATGCCCGAGGAGCCACGCCTGTGGCTGACGTGGAGCGCAGCCCAGCGTCGACGATCAGCCGTCAATCGGGCGGAGGAGTACCACGGGTATCTCGCGCTCCGTCTTGCGCTGGTATCCGGCGTAGTTACGGTGGTCGGCGGTGATCAGCGGCCATAACCTTGCCCGATCCTCGGGGTTGGCGATCTCAGCTCGCATACGCTGAGCCGGCTTGCCACCCATGGACACGGTCACCTCCGGATGGTCTCGCAAGTTGAGGTACCACGCGGGATGATGGTCATCGCCTCCGCGCGACGCAACGATGACGATCGTCGAACCTTCCTGATAGGGCGAGGTCAGCATGGTCTCACGAGGTTGGCCGCTGCGCCTTCCCGTAGTTGTCAGCTCGATCACCGGCATCCCACTAGCTCTCCAGCCGAGCCGGCCGCCCGTGGCTCCGAGCACTATGCGGTGGACGCGATTCATGGCCTTCAGGGCCAGGTCCGAGGGCATGAAGAGATCCTAGATCAAGCCTTATGAAGCGGTCGGGTTGGCGAGGATGCGAGGTGGTATCCCCGAGGTGTCGGCCACGGGCAGCCAGCGGGTAGCAAGCGCAGGTCGAGCATGATGCGCCCGGAGCCGATGTTCAGGGGCAGTTTGGAGTCGCTCTACCGGCGGCCCGCAGACCGCAAGGACTGGGACATCCAGTACAGCAGCGGGTCCGATCCGGCGTTCAATCGGAGTCTGCGGTCACCCAGGCGAACCTGTGTCATTATTCCAAGCTTGAGAAATTCGGGTTCGACCGCAGGCATCCGTTCGATCATCTTGCCCGTGCGGCCCGTAATCCCACGCCGAAACACCACTACGCCGTGGCTGGTGACTGCAACGGAGACGTAGTAGCTCTTCGTGAGCGGCCTCAGAAGCAGCCCGAGGGCCAAGAGGATCGCTCCAACTACCGGCATGTTCCAGGAGAAGGGTCTGAAATGCAGCGACATGATCAGCGGTAGCACGACGAAGATGACTCCCTCCATCGGCATGAAGGCGACAAACCTATTGCCGACGACGCCATCGATCACTCCCAGCAGCACCTCGTCAGGCTCAAGCTCTGCTTCGCTGCGCGGCCAGAGGCCCCTGTTGCCGAAGATGTCTCGGTGAGATCCCCTTGGAACCATGCCCCACTGGTTGGGGCTACTCAAAGGATTGAGGTAATCACCAACTCGACGGACCTGCAGCCATGCGAGCATGGAACCCGACAGCAAACTGGCCACCACCCGCCACCGATGTGCGTCGGGCTCCTCAAGGAGCTGTTCGGTCAGATCAGCGTTCTCCGCTCCATACCGCCGCTTCCACCATGGCGGATAGAGACCAAGGATGAACCGAACAATGAACTGGATCATGAGCCCGCCGCTCCCGCCAGTCGACGGAGCCCTACGATGGAAACGATCTGCGACTGTTCGAGTTGTTCTCGAAGGTCTGCGGCCCCACGGGCGGTGATCCTGTAGGGCTTCCGTCTGCCCTCGCCCGGCAACGCTTCAATGAGTCCGGCACGTTCAAGCTTGTCGATTGCCCCGTACAAGCTTCCGGGACCCAGCGTGACGCCGGAAAACGATTCGATGTCCTTGATCAGTGCGTAGCCATGCTTAGGCCCAGAGGAGAGACTGGTCAGTACCAGAACACTTCGATCGGATGATCCCCGGATGACCGCCACGGGTTAACTATATCGAAACCTGTAATAATCGCAACCGCCGTTGGTGAGGCGTGGAAACTGTGGCCTAAGTGCCTGATTCGGTAGTGGTCACTTCTCGGCGTGTTGGTACAAAAGCGTCCAAGTCTCTCTGAGCAGGCACATCACGATCTCGAGTTCCTCACTGACCATCTTGAGATCTGGCCCGGCTTGCCGGCGGGCTTCGTTTCCGAGGGCAACACTCAGTGACGCGACGGAATGGAACAACCGAGCGAGGACGACGT
>JBKQMB010000069.1:0-42861 GCA_052326605.1 Acidimicrobiales bacterium
CTGCCACGCCGCCGTGGTCGGGTCCGACGACCCCGTGCCGATCAGGAGCACGTTGAGGTTGAGCGTTGGCGGAGCGGCTGCTCCAACCGAGCGGGGGACGGCCAGTCCCAGTGTGGCCACCAGCACACTGGTCATAGCCAGCACAACGACGGACCGCCGAAATCGAGTCATGAGAATGATTTGCCCTTCCTCCTACCGAGCGCGCCAAAAGCGCAAGGAGCCTCATGACACCGTAAAGGTGGAGGCATGGCATTTCTACCCTGCACTGTCGCATCGACACCCTGAACTTTCCGGCCCCGGATCGGAGCCGACCCCGGCATTTCGTCGGCGTCGGCACGGCCGTACCGGCGCCACGCCGACCCGCGGTCCTAGTCCAAGGGTGGGCAGATCCTCTTTACAGGGTCGCCCGAGATTTCACTCGGGTTGACCGATGTTGAGGCGGGTGACGGTTCGCATCCGCGGCATGAAAGTCGGGGGTGTTCACAACGGAGTCGCCTCTCTACTGTCGTACCCGAGGACGAAGCCGAACGGACTCGTCATCCGACGGGTCATCGCACGGCGGACAGAGGGCCACAACACAATGGACATCGCGCTCCTCTCTGAGGGCACCTACCCATACCATCCAGGCGGAGTCAGCGTCTGGTGCGACCAGCTCGTCCGAGGGCTGGCACCCCATCGGTTCACCATCCACGCCATCACCGGCGGCGTCGACCGCGACCCCGCATGGGAGCTCCCCGACAACGTCGACGCTCTTCATTCCATCGCGTTGTGGGGCCCGGCGCCCAATCCCAAGCGGTCGGTGCGGAACTCCGCGGAACTCCGTGCCGCCTTCGAGCAACTGGCAACGTCGATGGTGGAGCCCGATGGCGAGGCGAAGTTCCTCTACGCACTCCACCACCTCTTCGCACTCTCACAGCACACCCCGATGGTCGGCGCATTGCGGAGCACGGAATCGCTGGAAGTGCTTCTCGAGTCCATGCGGCAGGCGGGTCCCAGCGACCGCGCGTCCGACTCCGATCCGGAGCCGGTTACCGTGTCCGACGCCAGATTGGCCCTCGAGCTCATCGAGCATCAGCTGCGACCTCTCTTCGCCCCGCCCCCCGAGGCGGATCTCTGCCACGCCACAGCCAACGGACTCTCCGTCCTCTTGGCGCTCGGAGCCCACTGGTCCCGCAACACCCCTCTGGTCCTGAGCGAGCACGGGATCTACTTGCGTGAGCGGTACCTGAGCTACGGGCCCCAGGCCTACTCGGCTCCAGTTCGATCCATCATGCTCCGCTTCTTCAAGCGCCTCACCTGGGCCGGCTACCAGATCGCCAACGCCATCGCGCCGGGAAGCGAGTACAACCGCCAATGGCTGGAGGCCAACGGCGCCGCCCCGGAACGCATCCACCCGATCTACAACGGGGTCGACGCCGCGAACTTCATCACCAGCCATTCCGAACCGGACCTTCCGACCCTCGTCTGGTTGGGTCGGATCGACCCCCTGAAGGACGTCGAGACCCTGATCCGCTCCTTTGCCAAGGTGCGCGAGGCACTGCCCGCCGCCCGACTCCGCATCTTCGGAAGCGCCTCGGTGGAGAACCAGAGCTACCTCGACCGTTGCGTCGCCCTGCGGGACTCCCTCGACCTGGCCGGTTCCGCCACGTTCGAAGGCCGGGCCGCGTCAGTAGTGGATGCCTACCATTCCGGACATGTCGTCCTTCTGACCAGCATCTCGGAAGGGTTCCCCTACACCCTCATCGAGGCGATGGCCGCAGGCAAGGCAACCGTGGCCACCGATGTGGGAGGGGTGAGAGAGGCAACCGGCGACGCCGGCTTGATCGTGCCCCCCCAGAACCCCGAGAAGACAGCCGAGGCGTGCCTCCTGCTTCTGTCCGACCCAGGGCTCCGCCAGACCCTCGGCCACGCGGCGCGCACCCGCATCCTGTCGATGTTCACGCTCGAACAGAGCCTTGCCATCTTCGGGGACCTCTACCGTGAGGTGACCGGTCGGATCTCCAGCGCCCTCGTTCTCGAGCGCAACCAGGATCAGAGCCGCAGGGAGCGAGATGCTCGAGTCCCGCCCCCGAGCCGAAGGCCCGGTTTCCCTGAGCTCGCCACTGTTCCCAGAGCCCGCACTCAACCCACGCGCGACATCGTGGAGAGCGGAAGCAGGTCATGACGACGCTGGGTGCGGGCCACCAGACCGAGCTCGACCTCGACGTCGACGTCGACGTCGACCAGCCGGCCATCCATCACATGGAGGCCGAGCGACCGGACGTCGATCGGTCGGACGGGGGGCTCATCGACTGGGTGCTGAGTGACCCACAGCTGGCGGCCGCCTGCTCCGCCGCGGTGGACCCGCTGGAGATCGCCGCCCGACTCGAGACCCACGGGTTGAGCAGCCAGGTGGCGGTCGACGCGTTCGGTTACCCCGATGTCTTCGCCGCGGCCAATGTCGTCTACGCATACCTGCCGTTCGAGCACATCGAGGCCTCGGCTCTACCGAGCGAGCCAATGGGAGGGCCGCTGGACCTAGTGCGCGGTGCGCTCTACGCCCTCCCTGCACTGTTCTTCCCGGTGATCGTCAGTGGCTTCTCTGTGCATCCGCGCTGGTGGGTGCTCCCGGTCGGCCTCACCGTTGCATGGGCCATCAGCCAAGCTGTCGCCGCGATCGCCTGGGCACTGCGAGGACTCGGGGACGAGCGGAGCGACTCCCTGGTGGCCTTCGGCTCGATACTGGTCAACGCCGCGGTGTGCCTCGGTTGTGCGGTGCTTGCCTGGTGGACACTGGGAGGGAGCGAGGCGAGCGTGGTGATAGCGGTGGGTATTGCCACCTACATCGGCGCCGCCGGCATCCTCCTGTTCCAACAGGCCGAATGGCTACTGGCGATCTCCATGTTGCCGGCCGCGGTCGGGTCGCTGTGCGCCACGGGGCTCCTTCCGTTCACCATCAGCCACCGGGCAGCGGCGTGGTCGGTGGTGGCGACGACCGGCCTGGTCATCGCGGTCGCCAACCGACACGTGCTGTCACCGCACTGGCGGCGCCCGGTGCTGCACCGGGCCGAGCGGGAGCGGGCCGCCAAGTATTTCCTCTACGGGCTGGGCTGTGGGCTCCTGACCTCGGTGTACATCACCTTTGCCGAGGAGACCAACGGAGGTGGCGGCGCCATGGTCATCGCTGTCTCGCCATTGCTGTTGACCCTCGGGCTGATGGAGTGGCAACTGCGCTCCTTCCGCAGCCGGGCCACCTCCGCACTGGCCACGAGCCCCGATCTCACCCACTTCGGTCACCAGGTACGGTCGGCCTTCGGGCGGTCGGTGGGCACTTACGTGGCGGCACTGGCCGTCCTGTCCGTGGCGGGCGTTGTGCTCGGCCACGCCCTGCACTCCTCCATGGTCCCGCTCCTACTCGCCGCGGTCGGGGCGCTCGGGGTCTCCTTCTTCCTCGCCTTGCTGCTGGGTTCGACAGGTCGGATCGACCTGGTGCTCATCTGCTGGGCAGCCACCTTCGCCATCCTCAGCGCCGCCCTGGCAGGCACCGAGATCATCCGGAGTCACATCACTCCGTGGGCAGGGCTCATCGCCCTGCTCGTATCCATCGGGGCGGCGATCGTGATCATGGCCGTGCTGGCACGGCGCGTCCTGATCTCGCCCTTGAGCTACTAGTCCAAACCACCTACAGAAAGCGATCCAATGCCGATGTCCACCACCGTAGCGATCACCGGAGCCGACGGATTCATCGGCTCCCACCTTGCCGAGACCCTGGTCGGCTCGGGCTATCGCGTCCGAGCGATGGTCCAGTACAACTCGTTCGGCTCGTGGGGATGGCTCGAGTCCCTGGACGCCCATACCCTGGCCGCCATCGAGGTGTTCCCGGGCGACGTCCGTGACCGCGACTCGGTCCTGGCCCTGATGACCGGCGTCGACATGGTCTGCCATCTCGCCGCCCTCATCGCCATCCCCTACTCGTACCAGGCTCCGTGGTCGTACCTGGAGACCAATGCCGGCGGCACTCTCAACGTGCTCGAGGCGGGACGGACGCTCGGGACCTCTCGGATCGTCTGCACCTCGACCAGTGAGGTCTATGGCAGCGCTCAGATCGTCCCCATCACCGAGGATCATCCCCTCCAGGCCCAGTCGCCCTACTCCGCCTCCAAGATCGCCGCCGACAAGCTGGCCGAGAGCTACCACCTCAGCTTCGACCTCCCGATCATCACCCTGCGGCCGTTCAACACCTACGGTCCTCGTCAGTCGGCCCGCGCCGTCATCCCGACCGTGATCTCACAGTTGGCCGCCGGCCGCCGGGAGATCGCCTTGGGCTCGTTGACCCCGACACGGGACTTCAACTTCGTGCTCGACACTGCCCTTGCCTTCCAGTCGATGCTCGAGGCCCCACTCGAGGACGTCGTCGGGCGGACCTTCAATGCCGGGAGCGGTGTGGAGATCTCGGTAGCCGACACCGTCAAGCTCATTGCCGAGCTGATGGGGACCACGGTGGACATCCGCGTCGAGGGGGAGCGCCTGCGCCCCGAGCGCTCCGAAGTGACTCGTCTGGTGTCCGACAGTTCTGCGATCCAGCGGGCAGCGTCGTGGAAGCCGACGCACACGCTTGCCGAAGGCCTGCACTCCACCATCGAGTGGTTCTGCGATCCCGACAACCTGAGCCGTTACAAGACCGACCAGTACAACGTCTGATTGCACTACCGAGAAGAAGGGGCATCACCATGACAGAACCGAGCTTCATCGACCACCCATGCGGCACCGATATCCGACAGGTGGTGATACTGGCCGGAGGCAAGGGCGTCCGCCTGCGCCCGTACACCACTGTCATCCCAAAGCCACTGGTGCCCATCGGCGAGCAGTACTCGATCCTCGAGATCGTCCTCCGCCAACTGGCGTCGAAGGGCTTCCGGAAGGCCACATTGGCCATCGGCCACCTGGGTCAGCTCATCCGCGCCTATGTCGGCGACGGGTCCCAATGGGGCATCGAGGTGGACTACGTCCACGAGGAGTCACCGCTCGGCACCATCGGGCCCGCCCTGATGGTCCTGGACCAACTGCCCGAGAACTTCCTCCTCATGAACGGTGACATCCTCACCGACCTGGACTACGCCGACCTCATGGACGATCACATCCGCTCCGGCGCACCGCTGACAGTGGCCACCTACGAACGCGTCCACCAGGTCGACTTCGGCGTACTGGACGTCGTCGATCACAAGGTCACCTGCTTCACCGAGAAGCCACCCCTGACCTACTCGGTGAGCATGGGGATCTACGGCGTCAGCAAGCGACACCTCGAGCGGTACACCCCCGGCCTCCCCTACGGCTTCGACGAACTGATGCTCGACCTCATCGAGCGGGGAACGTTGCCGGCCAGCTACAACTTCGACGGGTTCTGGCTAGACATCGGACGACCCGACGACTACGACCAGGCGAACCGTGAATTCGACGTTCTCGGTCCGCGGCTGCTTCCGAGTCCTCTGTGACCACGTATCTCCTTCTCGGCGCCAACGGGTTCCTGGGTAACCAGGTGCGCGAGGCCATCGAGATGTCGGGCGACTCACCCACTCTGGTGGCGGTCAGCAGGCATCCGTCGCGCGTCCGGGCGTTGGCCAACGAGAGGTGGCAGCCGATGGACTTGGTACGCGCCTCAGTAGAGGACTTCGTGTCACTGCTCACCGACAGCAAGCCGGACGCGATCATCAACTGCGTCGGGTGCACGTCGGGCTCGCCGGAGCTACTCGAGGCGGCCAATGCCACGGTGGTCGAAAAGCTGGTCATGGCACTGTCCGTGACCGAGCCCGTCCCGCTGGTCCACATGGGATCGGCCGCCGAATACGGACGTCAGCCCGAAGGCATCGCCATCGAGGAGTCCGCCGTTGCCCGCCCGGTGGGCGACTATGGGAGGACCAAGCTCGAGGCCACCGAGTTGGTGACGGACATGGTGACCAGAGGTGCCATCCGCGCCACGGTGCTTCGGGTCTTCAACCCTGTCGGCAGATCGGCACCGGCCAACTCCCTTGCCGGCACCGCGGCGCGGGAGATCCAGCGGGCACTCATTTCACGGCGTTCCTCCATCACCCTGGGGCCGCTCTGTTCATTCCGTGACTTCCTGGCCAGTACCGACGTGGCCACAGCCGCCCTCCGGGCGATCCACAACATCGATGCCCACCCGGTTCTCAACGTCGGGCGAGGCGTAGCGATGTCGTGCCGCTCCATGGTGGAGTTGTTGGCCGATGCCGCAGGGTTCGAAGGGGATGTCTTCGAGTCGGTCGGTGGTTCGCTGCGCTCGGCGGCTGTGCCCTGGCAGCAGGCCGACGTCACCCTCCTCCGACGCCACCTCCAGTGGGTCCCAACCACTCCCATCGCCGAGGCCGTCGCCGACCTCTGGCAGTCAGGAACCTAAGAACATGTGCGGAATCATCGGAGTCATCGGCGTCGACGACGCCTTGCCACTTCTCCTCGAAGGACTGGGCCGCTTGGAATACCGAGGGTACGACTCAGCCGGCGTGGTCCTCGTCACCGGTGGCACTCTCTGGCGGACGAGGGCAGCCGAGGGGACCCATTCGGTGAGCGACCTCCGGGTGCTCGGCGAGGATGCGCCCCCGCGATGCAGCAGCGGGGTCGGCCACACCCGGTGGGCCACCCACGGTGAGCCGACGACGGGCAACGCCCATCCCCACCTCGACTGCACAGGCAGACTGGCCCTCGTCCACAACGGCATCATCGAGAATCACGCCGAGCTGGCCATCGGGTTGGTGGCCACCGGGCACGTGCTGGCCTCCGAAACCGACTCCGAGGTCCTGGCACACCTCGTCGAGGCGGAGATGGCACAGGGATCGACACTGGTCGAGGGCTTGCGCCACGCGCTGCGACAGGTCCGGGGATCCTTCGCAGTGGCCGCGGTACATGCCGACGAGCCCGAGCTGGTGGTGGCCGCCCGCCGGGTGTCCCCCCTCATCATCGGGCTGGGCGACGACGCTTCGTTTCTGGCCTCGGACATCCCGGCGCTGCTCGGCTCCACGCGCCGGCTCTTCGCCCTCGAAGACGACCAGATGGCCGAGCTCCGCCCGGGGTCCGTGCGGGTGACCACCCTGGACGGAGCCGAGGCCCAGGCGACGCCACTGAGCATCGACTGGGACGTCACCGCGTCGCGCCAGGGTGGGTACGACGACTTCATGACCAAGGAGATCCATGAGCAGCCCGATGCGGTCGCCGCCACCTTGTTCGGCCGTCGCCACGCCGACGGGACGCTGTCCCTCGACGAGGCAGCCGGGCTGAGCGAGGACGACCTTCGTGCCGTCGAGCGAGTCTGCATCGTCGCCTGTGGCAGCAGCTACCACGCCGCCCTGGTGGCCAAGTACGCCATCGAGGAGTGGGCACGATTGCCCACCGAGGTCGACATCGCCAGTGAGTTCCGCTATCGCCGCCCGATCCTCGACCGTCGCACCCTGACCATCGGCGTCAGCCAATCCGGCGAGACCGTCGACACCCTCCAGGGGCTCCGGGAGGCTCGGGCCCTCGGAGCCAAGGTGCTGGTGGTCTCCAACGTTGTGGACTCGTCGATGGCCCGCGAGGCCGACGGCGTCCTCTACACCAGGGCCGGACCCGAGATCGGTGTGGCCGCCACCAAGACCCACCTGACCCAGATCGTGGCCCTCGAACTACTGGCCCTGGTGCTGGCACAGGCCCGTGGAACCCTCTCCGCCAGCGAGATCGGCGCGGTCACGGACCAGATGCTCGGACTCCCCGACCATCTCGACAAGGTGCTCCAGCGGACCAAGGACGTGGCGGAGGTGGCCCAGGAGTTGGCCGAGGCCCGGGACTTCTTCTTCCTCGGTCGCCACGTCGGCCATCCCGTGGCCCTGGAGGGCGCGCTCAAGCTGAAGGAGATCTCCTACCTGCGGGCAGAGGGCTACCCGGCCGGCGAGCTCAAGCACGGCCCCATCGCCCTCATCGAGCCGGGCACCGTGGTGGTCGGCGTGGCCACCCGCAACTGCCTGTGGGAGAAGTTGTGCTCCAACATCCAAGAGGTCAAGAGTCGGGGGGCGACCATCGTCCTGGTCGGCAACGACGGCGACGACCAGACGGCCGCCCTGGCCGATCACGTCCTGTGGGTACCAGCCGTCGAGCCGATGCTCTCGCCGGTCGTCGACGCGGTGCCCCTGCAGTTCCTTGCCTACTGGCTTGCACAGGCGCACGGCCACGACGTCGACCGGCCCCGCAACCTGGCCAAGACCGTGACCGTGGAGTAGTGGAAGCCGGACGGAGCCTCTGAACCATCAACGCGACGAACGCTACGAAGCAGGAAGCGTGAGGAGATTGGGTGGGAACGCGGCAGTGGCCATCGCCCTGGCCGGGACGGTGATCCTGCTGTCCGCACGTCAGGTGGCATCCAACCCGGCGACTCTCCTCCCCGAGAACGCGCCGTGAGGAGATCCCGACGTTGATCCTGCCCTTGACCTGGGCCGATGCCTCACAGCCGGCTAAAAAGTGTCGGTCCCGCTTCCGGAAATGGGAGTCCCATGCCCCTGCCCCATCGCGTTCCAAGGGGTGATCGACACCAGAGCAGGGGTTCCATGGGACAAGATCCGGGGTTGTTACCGGGAGGCAGGATTCCTAGGCTCGACACCATGGCATCAACCCTGTCTTCGCCCCGCCCGATGAAGTCGGACCGAATGGGCAGGTACAAGACGTACCTGGCGGGGATAGCCATCGCATGCCTGGTGGCGTTGGCATTGCCGTCCTCGGGCGCCGTCAGCGGCGCCGACACCGGGCAGCCCGCCAACTCGAACCTCGCTCAGCAGCTCGCGGTACCGGCCTACATCGACCCGACCGCCAACCCGGGTGCCTGGGCGCAGTTGGACGGTTCCCAGCCCGGTACGGTCGGGATCGTCGTGGCCAACGTGGACAGTGGCCCGGACTCCGCGCCGGTGCCGGCCTGGGCCTCGGCGATTCACCTGGCGCACGCCGCCGGCAGCAAGGTGCTCGGGTACGTGGACACCGGCTACCTGGGGAGCCCGATAACCGGACAGCCCAACGGGCTCCTGACCCGATCGGGTCTGACCGGCCTTGGGGCCTGGCTCCCGCAGGCCGAGGCCGACGTCAACGCGTGGTACCAGTTCTACGGATCCGACCTCGGCGGAATCTTCTTCGACGAGGGCGCCAACCAGTGTGGGCCGACGCCGTCATCGACCCTCTACTCCGACGACTACGCGGCCCTCAGCTCCTACGTGAAGCAGGCCCACCCCGGGGCGCTCACCGCCCTCAACGCCGGAACAGCGGTCCCCCAGTGCTTCCAGAACTCCGCCGATGTGTTGGTGACCTTCGAGGGCAGCTACGGGGACTACACCGGCTCTCCCGTGTCACCGACCGAGGCATACCAGCCGCTTTCCTGGTCCCCGGTCGACCCCAACAAGATCTGGCACATCGTCTATGGGGCGACAACGCAGAACCAGATGGAAAACGTCATGGCCCTGAGCAAGAGCCGGAACGCCGGATACGTCTACGTGACCAACGACGTCCCGGCGAACCCGTACGACACCCTTCCCCCCGCCCCCTACTGGTCAGACGAACAGGACGAGAGCTACCCGTTCGGGAACCCCGGCTCGAGCCTGCCGTCGGCACCGACCGGATTGACGGTGCCGGGCCAGTCGGGGCAATCGGGCGGCCAGAACAACTTTAGCCGCGGCCCCGTCAACGACTCGAGCAGCACCCAGGTACAGCTCAGCTGGCAACCATCGACCGGGGTCTCCGCCCCGGTAGTCGCCTACGACGTCTACCAGGGCAGCACATGGCTCGGCTCGGTGGGTGCCGGCACCGACAGTTTCACCGTCACCGGGTTGAGCCCGTCGACCACCTACACCTTCACGGTAGAGGCTCGCGACTCCGCCGACAACGTCTCGAACCCCAGTCGGTCCGTCACCGTCATCACCGCTGCCGCCGATCCGGTGCCGCCCAATGCCCCAGCACAGCTGACGGTCACCGCCAGCTCCTTCTCGACGGCCACCCTGCAGTGGAACCCGTCGAGCGCCCCGGGGCAGACCGTGGCGGGCTACACCATCAGCCAGGACGGCTCCCCGATCCTGACAGTGCCGGCATCGATCAACACCCTCAGCGTGCAAGGGCTCCAACCCGGCCTGGACACCTACACCTTCTCCGTGCAGGAGATCGGCAGCACCGGCAATCTCTCACCTCCGAGCAGCTATGTCCCTGTCACCACCACCCCGCTACCCAACGACCAGGCAATCACCTCAGCCGCCGTCCAGGACAACGGCAACGGCACCCTCACGTACTCCGCCGACTTCGCAACTCCATTCGCCTTCCGGCGCATGTTCATCGCAACCGGCACCACGCCCTGTTGGACCACCGGCAACGCATCGCCAATCTGCAGTGACTACCTGATCGAGAACGATCAGGTGCTGCGGTACACCGGAACCGGAACCGACTTCACCTACACGACCGTCGACACCGTGGTGCCCACCGTCACCGCCGGCGACAACTACTCGTGGACCATTCCGGCCGCCGATATCGGGACCCCTGCAGGTCAGACCGTGCTCTTCAACGGTGAGGGCTACTCCCCCTTGAGCTACACCGACCCGGTCAGTCTTGGCACCGCTCCGGCGCCCACCAACCCTCCCTACCCAGCCGACCAGGCCGCCGCGCTGAGCCAGTACGTGCAGACGACGGTCGAGCAGGCCGCCATCCCGCCGGCGGTGCCGGCCACCGGACAGCCGCCGGCCACCGACCGGCACTGCCCGGCCGCCCCGGACGACACCTGGCACCTCGGACGCACCGACGGTTGCATGGTCGGGTCCTTCACCGTCTCGCGCTCGCTGGTGGACGGCCTCCTCCCGGGCACCTTCACACTCGGGGTGACTGACGTCGTCAACGCATCGAACGGCGGTCGCTCGTGGACCGAGCAGGTGACCCTGGAGATGCAGGCGGTGTCGGGGACGGTTCCCGACTACTCGATCACCGTGGCACCGACATGCTCCGACAGCTGCGCCACCGCCACTCCGACGGTTGCCACACTGGTTCCGGGGCAACCCGTGACCATGACATTCGCCTGGACCGACACCGGTCCCGCCACCGATTTCGTCAACGTCATCTCCGACGCCACGCTCGTCCCCCAATTGCCGGCGCTGTCCCTGCCGTTCACCCCGGTGGCCCAGACCGTGGCGTTGGGGTGGTCCACGCCGGTGCTTCGCTGCACCGGTTCTCCGGGGGCCTGGAACGCCGGCTGTGTATTCCCCCAGAGCCAGCAGACCGGTTACCAGCAGCATTGAGCGCTGCCACCATCGACGCGGTTGCCCAGCAGGTTTCCAATGACGAGAAGGACGAGTCGATGCAACGGGGGTCTCCTGGGCGGTTGGGAGGCCTCTCAGCGCATCCTCGACGGCGACCGGGTCTGGGTGCTAGTGCCGTGACCGGCAACGTTCCTGGGGCGCGTCCACCACTCCAGCCCTGAGGTCGCGCAACGTGGGGGCATGGCCGAACGAGTGCGTGTCCGAGAGATCACCAACGTCGAGGGGAACAAGCTCCTCTCGAGCATCAGACGTGGTTCGGGATCGGTGGTGCGACGGCGAAGAGCCCAGATGGTGCTTTGGTCCGCCCAGGGGATGGATGTGCCCCAGATCGCCACGATCGCCTTCACCTCGGAGGACCGGGTGAGAGCGGTGATCCACAACTTCAACGAGGACGGGTTCGACTCCCTGGCTCCGAAATACGCCGGAGGACGACCTCCGACGTTCACCTTGCCCGAACGCAGAGAGATCAAGAGATCGCCCTGTCCCGCCCGCAGGACCACAACCTGCCCTTTTCGACCTGGAGCCTGTCCAAGTTGGCCGAGTTCCTGGTCGCCGAGGGGGTGGTCGACGACATCAGCCATGACGGCCTCCGGGTCCTCCACCTCTACGACGTCGCCGGCGTGCCACCTACAACCGCAACGATGGTGTCCGACACCTCATGGCCGCCTACGACCTGAACCGGGACGAGCTCTACGGCCACATCAAGGCGAAGGTGGACCGGACCGCCTTCTGGCAGTTCGCCCGCCATCCGCACACGCTCCACCCGCCCGAGGTCCGCATGGCCATCGTCATGGACAGCTTCAGCCCCCACCTCTCGACCAAGGTCGACACCCGGGTGGGCGACTGGGCAGCCGCCAACAACGTCGAGCTGGCCTACGTGCCGACCAACGCGTCGTGGCCCAACCGGATCGAGGCCCAGTTCCAGGCACTGCGCCACTTCACCCCGGATGGAACCGATCACAAGTCACACGAAGAGCAGAACTCCATGATCCGCCGCTACATCATCTGGCGGAACCGCAACGCTCACGACAAGACCCTACGTGAGCTGGTCAAACGCGCAAACGTTGCCAGATGGAGCACTAGTCGGTACCCGACATGCTCGGGACGGGACGCTTCAAACAGCAGGGGAGCCGAGCAACTCCTCGGGCTCATCACCGGAGTCCAGCGCGGGGGCCAGGCTCTGGCGTGAGTCGACGCCGAGCTTCCGGTAGGCCTTGGCCAGATGGCCCTCGACCGTCTTCACGCTGACATACAGGTCGGCGGCGATCCCCTGGTTGGTCTTGCCGGCCGCCGCCAGGCGGACCACTCGGAGCTCAGCGGGTGTCAACGAGTCCGGCCCGACGATCCCGAGCCTGCGCGGTCGGGCTCCGGCGGCGCGGAGCTGAATCCCGGCCTCCTCGACGAGTTGGTTGGCACCGGAAAGCGAGGCAAGGTTGGCTCCCCGCCGGAGCACACCCCGGGCCTCCTCCTTGTTCCCGCGGTCGACCAGCGCAGTTCCCAGCTCAACCAGGGTGTGGGCGGCCTCGAGGCGGGCGGCCGACGGCTCGAGCAGGTCAGCGGCCTCGGATAGCCAGGCGATTCTCTCGGAGAGATCGGGCGTGGCAGCCGCCATGGCTCGCAAGCCGATACCGATGGTACGAACGGCCCCGAACGCCCGAGCCAGGGTGAGATGCTCGTCAGCCAGCCGCCTCGCCTCGTCCCAACTCCCCAGTGTCGCCAGCACCATCGCCGCGTCGGCCCGCCACGGGCTCAGAGCCGGGTTGACGATCCTGGCTCCGAGAGCGTCTTCGCCGGCGGCAAGGAACTCCTCGAGGCCCTCGCGCGGGAGGCCACGGGCCACCAGCAGTCGGCCTCGTTCGCAGCGGGCGACGGCCCGGAAGATTACGTCGTCGATCTCTTCGGGGCGCAGCGACTCCGAGAGGAGTTCTGCTTCACCGATCCTCCCTTGCTTCACGAGCGCTTCGACGAGCCCGACGGTCGGCCGGTTCCACCGCCCACCGCCGAGTCGGGCGCCGAGCCTGCGTCCGCGTCGGCACTCTTCCTCTGCCGCCAGGAGAGATCCCTGCCACAGGAGAGAGATGCCCGACAGGAAGGAAATACTGAGTTCGGACGCCATGTGGCCGTGCTCCCGTGCACGGCCCTGCGCGGTCCGGAGGAGGTCGTCCACCGTTGCGAACCGATCCGCACACAGCAGTCCGAAGAAGGCCATGGTCTGGAACTGCTCGACCACCGGATCGGAACTGAGCAACTGGTCCGCATCGACCACCTTCTCGAGCATGGCGGCCAGCTCATCGGCTGTGATCGCCGATGCCGACGCCACGTCGTGAATGTCGACGAAGGTTCGGGCCATCTGGGGCACGCTCTGTCCGTTGTCCCCGGGCTCCTCCAAGAGCGCCCGGAGTCTTCCGAGGCCCTGGCTCCTCTGGGTCGGGTGGCTCGACGCCATCATCAGGACCAACTCGAACTCAATGCGCAGGTCGCGATCGACGGCATCGAGCCGGCTCCTCAATCCCCGAACCGTTTTCAGCGTCTCGGCCCTGAGCTGGGGCGTGTCGACCAGATTGCGGAGCAGGCCTACCGCCACTCGAATCACGGAGAGGTCGTCTGCCGCCTCGAGCTCGATAGCTCTCCGCAAGTGCGGCAGCGCCGAAGGGAGCCGTTGCATCATCTCGGCCGAGGCCAGATCGAGATACAGGCATCCCCGCTGTTGGGCGGGCGGGGACTCTGCCACTGCCCGGCTCAGGCATCGGAGCGCCAGGTCCACGTCGCCCGCTCCGAGTGCCGCACGGCCCGCCTGCTGCAGGCGGTTGGCGGTCTCGATGTCCCCGGCCGGTTCGGTGGCCAACAAGTGCCCGGCCACGGTGGCCTCTCCGGCGCCGTGCTCGGCGAGAAGCTGTGCCGCTCTTGCGTGAAGGTGGGACCGCCTCGCCGGCGGGATGTCGTGGTAGATCGCCCCGCGGATGAGCGGAGAGCTGAACGTGAGGGGGCGACCGGGCCTCAGGAGCTCCATCTGCGCAGCCGCGTCGGCCGCCCGCTCAGCCGCCAGGCCATCGATCTTCGCCAGTTGGCGCGCCACGGTCGAATCCGCTCCGTCACCGAGGATCGCCCCGGCCTGGAGCAGGTCGGAGGCAGCCACCTGGAGCTGCGCCAGCCGACTCAGCACAATCTGTGTGATCTTCGGGATCGGCACATGTTCCACCCGTCCGGCCATGTCGGCGGTGGGCAGCACCCGTTGCCGGCCGAGGGAGGACAGAAGCGCATTGAGGAAGAGCGGCTTCCCACCCGTTGCCTCGCAGCACGCTGCCACAAAAGCCGGGTGGGGGTCCTCGCCGAAGTAGTCAGCGAGCATCAACCTCACGCTCTCGGCCTGCAGCGGCTCGAGGGTGAACAGCCGGCTCTCCGACTCTGTCAGCAGCAAGTCGACCGGGCGGAGACCGACTCCAGGGTGGAGGGGGCGGGTGGTCACGAGAAGCCAGATCTGCTCATTCTCGAGGCGACTCACCACGTAGTGGAGCACCGCCAGGCTCTCACGATCGGCCAAGTCCGCATCGTCGACGGCCAGCAGGACCGGCCCGAGCTCACGAAGGGCGGTGACCAGTGAGTAGAACAGCGGGCTGACGTTCTCGGGGTCGGCACGAGCAGCGTCAGCGGTGCCCACCAATGCCGCAATGGCCACTGCCTGCTCGAACGTCACCCCGGACGCGATCGCGTGCGCAGTGGCCGACTCGATGAACTTGCCGAGCACGGCGAACGGGGTCCGCTTCTCGACCTGGCCGCATCTGGCCCGCAGGACCAGACAGCCGGAGCGGCTTGCCGCGCCACAGGCGGCATTGAACATTGCGGTGCGGCCCGAGCCCCACGGCCCCTCCACGGCGATGCACCTGCTGGGCACCGGAAGGGACTGGTCGAAGACCGCCTCGAGCTCGTTCAGGAATTGGCTGCGCTCGAGCAGCCGGGGCCCCTCTTCACGACGCGAGCGACGGTCCGTCGGCGGCGGCAGGGTTACGAGAGGCGCGTCCACAATTGCCCCTCGTCATCCGTCGATGCCACACCGTGCCCTCCGCCAGGGCACCGGCCAGGCAGATCCGCCGTGGCGCGACCTCCCCACTTTGGCCTTGCCGACTTCGCACCTGTCAACCCGCCGGTTGAGATATTCATAGCAGTTCAGTAGCCCCGTACTTCGCTGATAGAGCGCCTTCAATGTCGGTGTTCGTTCAAACACTCGCCATCTTTCTTCTTCGTTGCCCCTACCTCTCTGGAATAGAGTCTTGCCTGCTGGACGCCCTGTATGTCAAGTGCGAATTGCTACTTCTGTCGCAGCACGCCCGTATAGTGACGGTTCAAACGCTTCGAGCGTTCACGGACCGCCGTGACGTGACGCTGCGTTCGCGGCCAGGCTCAGGCGGAATTCCGCGCATCGTCGTTGTCGAACCAACCGGAGACCAGCCTGACTGGTGACCGTTGGCCCATCGACGTATCGAGCCTCAAGGCGTTGTGCCTGATCCCGATGTCCCCCACCGATCAATGCACGATGAAGAGCGTTTCATGGCATTCCATGCGGAGCAACTCCTCCCCGAGGTCAGGCCTCTCCGATCCAGCTCGTGGGATGAGCGGAATGCGAACGAGGGCGCACCTCCCGCTCACGGCGGCCGTACTGTACCCGGTGGTCGGGGTGTCGGCTGCCACTGTGGGGACGGAGTTCAGCTCGCGTGCCGATGTGGCGTTCCAACTCGGAATCGTGCTGTTCATCGAGGGCGACACCTCCGCCGTCAGCGCCGTCGAGATCCGGATCGCACTCGCACCCTGCGCATTGATCGTGCCGGCACTGTGCCACCTGGCAGCTGCCCCGGTGCACCAGGTCGAATCGGGGACGGGTTCCGGCCACGGCCGAGGCTGAGCCCGTCCCGGACGAGAACCACGGCCCCGGTGAGCGCCACCGGCACTGACGTCGAGGGTGCACGTGGGGACCCGTATCTGGGACAATCACTGCCGTGACCGAAGAAGGCGTTCCCGAGTTCTGCGTCAGCGAGGTCGAAGTACCCGTCCACTCCATGTCCCGGTTCGAACCCCTTATCGGGAAGGATCGCTACGAGGAGGTCCTATGGGCCGGCGCCCTCGCCCACCGGCGGCTCGACGGGAGGACCGTCTGGAACTTCAGCTCGACGGCCGCCGGCGGTGGGGTCGCCGAGATGCTCCACGTGCTGGTCGGCTACATCCAGGACGTCGATGTCGATATCCGCTGGCTTGTGATGAGCGGCGATCCCGAGTTCTTCTCCATCACCAAGAGGATCCACAATCGCCTGCACGGCGCCGCCGGTGATGCCGGGGAGCTGGGTCCGGAGGAGGCCGCCCACTATGCGCACGTCACGACGGCGAACCTCGAGAGTGCTCTGAGCCGCATCCGGGAGGGCGACGTGGTGCTCCTGCACGACCCCCAGACGGCGGGCATGGCCCCGGCGCTCGCCGAGGCCGGTGCCCGGGTGGTCTGGCGCTGCCACGTCGGGCGTGAGGAGACCAACCAATGGACCGACGAGGCGTGGTCCTTCCTCCGACCCCATCTGGCTGCCTGCGAGGCGTACATCTTCTCCGTGCGCGCGTACGTCCCCTCGTGGATCGACGAGACGACCGTCTGGGTGATCCCTCCGTCCATCGACCCGTTCTCGCCGAAAAACCAGGACATGTCCTCGAGCGATGTCGTTCGCACGCTCGGTCGCATCGGACTGCTCCAGGGGATCGCGGGGGACCCGCCCGTCGAGTTCACCAGGTGCGACGACTCCCCCGGGTGGGTCGAGCGACGGGCGGCGATCTTCCCCGAGGACGCCACGCCCCTCGACCCCGGCGACCGCCTGGTGATCCAGGTGTCCCGGTGGGACCGTCTGAAGGACATGGCCGGGGTCATGGAGGGCTTCGCTTCGTCGGTGGTGGGACGGGTCGATGCCTACCTGGCACTGGTCGGACCCTCGGTGGCCGATGTCACAGACGACCCGGAGGGTGTCGAGGTGTTCGCCGAGTGCATGGAGGCCTGGTGGGCACTCCCCGAACAGGCACGCCGAAGGGTGAGGCTCGTCACCCTGCCCATGGACGACATCGACGAGAACGCCGCGATGGTGAACGCCCTCCAGCGCCACGCCACGATCGTCGTGCAGAAGAGCCTGGTGGAGGGATTCGGCCTCACCGTGGCCGAGGGTATGTGGAAGGGCAGGGCGATGGTGGCCTCCCGCGTCGGCGGCATCACCTCCCAGGTGGCGCCAGGTTCCGGCATCCTGCTCGACGACCCGGCGGATCTCACCGCGTTCGGGGAGACGCTCGCCGAGCTCCTCCTGGAGCCCGACGAGATCCTCGAGCTCGGAACGAGCGCCCGCCAGCACGTGCTCGAGAACTTCATCGGCGACAAGCACCTGCTGCACTACGCCCAGCTCATCGACTGGTTGATGGCGCAGGAGGCGGCTGCCAGCTGATCTGCGGTTCGCGGCTCAGCTCGCCGACGGCCCGGCGCGCCCGCTCGGCGAGGTCGACGTGCGCGGCGAAGTCGTCGCCCGTGGCCAGGATGGGCACCCCTACGACCACCTCGACGGCTCCTCGCCGCGGCAGGTAGGTCCCCGGACGCACGATGTCCCGTGTCCCGCGGATGCCGACCGGGACGACCGGGCAGCCGGCGGCGGCGGCGATGGTGAAGGCACCCAGGCGAAACGCTCGCAGCCCGGGGGCGCGGGTGATGGACCCCTCGGGGAAGACCACCAGACGATGCCCACCGTCGACGAGCCGGACCGACTCCGCCACCTCCTCCACGCTCCGGTCGGCCCGGTCGCGTTGGACGAAGACACACCCCAGCCGACGGAGAAGCGGGCCGGCCAGGCGATTGCGCTCGAGGTCGGTGCTGGTGACGAAGTCAACCGGGTCCCGCGACGCGAGGAGGAGCACCGCCGCGTCGACGAAGCTGGAGTGGTTGGACACGATGACCGCGGGGGAGCCGGTGGGCGGGAGGCATCCCTGCACCCGCAGGTCGATTCCGGCCAGGTCCACCAGGCAACGCCCGGCGGCCCGTGCCATCACCCACCGGGAGCGACGGGTGCCGGGCAGCTGCACCGCCACCCAGAGCGGGGCTCCGATCAGCGCCACGAGCGCCCACACATAGGCGGCATAGACACGAGTGGCGACCCCTCTGCCCAAGTCATGCAGACGACCGCCGGTCGACTCCCACGCGGACCGACAGAGGACGGCCAGCCGTCCGGCAGTGGGGGCGCTGCGTCGACCGAACGTGCCGGACTCGAATGTCTCACGGGTTGCCGCACGGCGGATCTTGCCGCTGGCCGTCCGCAGGATCGCCCCGCCCGGGACGAGGACGACCTGATCAGGTGGAGCGCCGAGCAGGGCGACCGCGGCGCGGACGATCCGGGCCTCCAGGGTGGAGCGGGCCTCGGGCGCCTCGAGATCCGTCTCGGCGACGACAACGAGCTGCTCGGTCCCCTGTCGCGGATCGGCACTGGCGAACACGGCGACGCCGCCGCGGCGGGCACCATCGAGCTCACCGAGTGCCCGTTCGAGCTCCTCGGGATGGATGTTGCGTCCACCGCGGATGATCAGGTCCTTCGCCCGACCGGTGAGGAACAGCTCCCCCTCGGCGATATAACCGAGATCTCCCGTGTCCAACCAGCCCCGGTGCCACAGCGCCCGGCCGGCGCGCTCGTTGCCGAAGTAGCCGGCGGTCGCCGACGGCCCCCGGCACTCGACTCGCCCCTCGTGGCGGTCGGGTCGCTCGTTCCCCCGGTGGTCGGCCACCCGGACCTCGTACCCGGGGAGCACCATGCCGCAGCCCACGACGGCGACCGCCCCCGCGGCCCCCGGGGCCACGAGTGCCGCCTCGCCGGAACGCCGGAGCTCGGCGCCGGCGACGGAGTCCACCCGCGGTCCCCGGTCGAGTGGGGTGAAGGTGAGCCCGAGTCCCACTTCGGCCAGGCCATAGGCGGGGCACATCGCCTGGCGGCGGAAGCCGCACGCCGCGAACCGATCGATGAAGCGCTCGAGGGTGAGGGCGCTGACCGGCTCCGAGCCGTTGATCGCCAACCGCCAGCGGGACAGGTCCAGCCCGGCGAGCTCGTCGTCGCCGATCAGGTCCACGCAGAGCTGGTAGGCGAAGTTCGGTGCTGCCGACAACGTCCCCCGGTACGCAGAGATCGCCTCCAGCCAGCTGGCCGGCCGGGCCAGGAACTGCAGAGGGGAGAGGAGCACCAAGGGGAGCCCGAAGTACAGCATGGCGTGCCAGGCACCGATGAGCCCCATGTCGTGGTACAGGGGCAGCCAGCTCACGAACACGTCGTCGGTGTTCACCGCGGCCGCCCGCCCCAGAGCCCGCACGTTGGCCAGGAGCTGGGCATGGGTGAGAACGGCGCCCCTCGGATCGCCGGTGCTCCCCGAGGTGTACTGGATGAGGGCGGTGTCGTCCTCGCCCGGCACCAGGAGCTTCAGGGGAGTGCCCCCGGGGTCACGGAGCATCGCCGGGGTGCGGACCGACCGCAGTGAAGGAACGAGCGGGCCCAGGATCTGCTCCGCGGCCGACGGCTCGGCCTCGGCGATCAGTACACTGGCCCCCGCATCGTCGAGCAGCCGCGCCTGGCGGCCGAGGTGCGCCTCCAACTCTGCCGGCCGGATGGGCGGGTAGAGCGGGACGGGTACCCCGCCGGCGAGCAAGGTGCCGAGGAAGTCGACGAAGAAACCCCGACCGGGTGGCAGCATGACAGCCACGCGCTCACCGCGCCCGATCCCCTCGGCCGACAGTGCGCGTGCGCACCCCTCCGCCTCGGCTGCCAGCGTGGCGTAGGTCAGCTCCTCGACTGCGGATCCGTCGTGCCCGCAGAGGAGCCGAATGGTGACGAGGTCCGGGTGCTCCTCCACATGCCACGCCAGGGCCTCGGTGAGCGTCCTGGCCGCCACCGGCCACGCGCCGCCGGGCGCCCGCGTGGTCACGTTCTCCACGGGCCGGTCCCCCCGGGGGCCCATCGGGTGACCCTGGGCCGCGACGACGGCACGAAACCATTCGCCCGGTGTCGTCGCCGAAGCGAGGACCTCCTCGGGCAGGGTGACGCCGAACCTGCGTTGGAGACGGTCGTGGAGCTCGACGATGGCGAGGCTGTCGAGACCCAGTTCGCCGGCGAGATCGCTGTCGAGGCTCACGCCCGTCGGCGCACCCTCGTGGAGGTCCGCGAGTAGCGAGACGACCTCGTCCAGGACGAGGTCCGCCGCCGGATCCACCTTCGGCGGAGTCGCACCGTCCGGTGTGCCGGATGCCATCTGCACCCTCCTCTCGTCACGGTCCACCAAGTACGCCAACCATCGTCTGCCCAACCCGGGCCGTCCGCCAGAGGCAAGAGTCCCCAGCCGACCAGTGGCCGGTGGGCACGGGTACCGCCGCTGGTCCGCCCGTGCTCAGCCGGCGGCGTCTCCCGCCCCGGCCGTCGGTGCCGGCCACAGGTCCTCCGGCTCCCTGCCGCGTGTCTCGGGGACCAGCCAGAACAGCCCGGCCATCAGTGCCGCGGGGAGGAACGTGAGGACCGCGGCCACCGCGAACCGATTGCCCACATCGGCCACCGCCCCGAACACGACGAGCCCGACGACCGCCCCGATGACGCCCGAGGCCACCCACCATCCCGTCACCGACGCCCGCACCGAGGTCGGGAACAGCTCGGTCAGGAGTGAACCCGCCGCGGGGGCGAAGACGGAGCCGGACATCACGCCGAGGATGTAGCCGACGACCAGGGCGGGGCGCGACCCGGCGTAGGCGAGCCCGCCGAACACGGCGAGCCCGACCATCGCCAGTGCTCCCGTAGGCCGGCGACCGAGGTGATCGGACAACCATCGCCCGATCAACAGGCCGGCCAAGCCGGCCACCCCTGCCCCGACGACCATGGCGGCCGTCACATACCCGGGTTGGTGCAGGACATTCTGGGCGTAGAGGAACACGAAGCTGTTGGCCGGCCCGGTGATCACCGAGACCGCAAAGGCGAGCACCACGATCACTGCCAGCCGCCGGCGGAACTTCGGGCCGACCGCGCCCAGCACCGGCAGGGGATGCTCCGTAGCGGCCGCGGCAACCGTGAACCGGTCCGGCTCCTGGATCCACCTGCGGAGGACCGGCACCAGCGCCAGCGGCAGCAGCACCAACGCGAACAAGCCCCGGAACCCGAGTACCCCGGATGCCAGACTGTGGATGACGGCGATCAGACCTGCACCGACCCCGTAGCCGGCGGCGGTCAGCGCCACCGCTGAGGCCCGGTTCCTGGAGTCGGTCTGCTCCGCCGCGGCCACCCCGGAGAGGGCGTTGGTGGCGCTGAGCATCGGTCGACCAAGGGCGAAGATGGCCACGAACCACCAGTAGCCGGGGCTGGCCGCCGAGACGACCGTCAGGACCAGGCCGAGCGACAAGGTGCCGAGGAGCAGCGTCCGGCGGCCGTACCGGTCCGCCAGTCCGATGAGCGGCAGGCTGCCCAGCGATGCGAGCCGGATGATCGCCAACCCGATGCCGAGTTCGGTGCCCGACAGCCCGACCTGATCGGCGATGCTGAGCCCGTGCGTCACCCGACCGAAGTCGCGGGCGACGTCGCCGAGGGCGGCAACCAGCCCGAATTGGCCGAAGCCCGAGGCGAATGCCGCCAACGCCACGCCGATGACGGCGCGGCTGGTCCAGCCGTGGAGGTGGAGCGGTTGGGGCGCACCGGGATCCGCACCCGTGCCGGGCTCCGTGCCGGGCTCCGGCATCACGGTGACGGCTTCCGCTCGGCAACAGCGGGACCGTCGACCACTGCGGGGGGGGCCGACGTTGCCTCGGCGCGCGCCGATGTCCCGCCGGTCGGCGTCCTGTTCTCCGGCCCCGCCCGGTCCGCCGCCCTCCGTCGGCCCGGCCAGAACGGGGCGTCGAGCAGCGTGAACAGGACCAGGGCCACGACCGTCGCGCTCAGCAGGTACCAGGGCCACGGACCCAGCAGCCGCAGCAGCGTCCACTCACCGGGTGGCTCACGGAGGAACATGTAGTCGGCCCCGGTCAGCGCGTCGACAAGCCCGACCACTGCCGTATAGCCGACCGTGATGCCGAAGACCCGGGGGACGGCGCCCGGCCGGGGCTCGATACGCATGCCGACCACCAGGAAGAGGGCGGCCAGCACGATACAGATGTGCCCCACGACGTACTGGAAGAACACCAGGTGCGGAAACCCGACGTTGAGATCCGGGGTGATGATCCCCTGCAGGGTGCCGGCCAGACCCCAGAAGTAGGTGATCTCGACCAGCAGGGCGATGCGCCACCAGCACGCCACCGCAGCCACGACGACGCCCATGTCGCACAGCGCCAGCGGGAGCGAGGTCTTGGGTGACCACGTGCCCTGCACGACGAGTGCCACGGTGTAGCTGACGGCATCGGCCGCGAGCAGGAGGCCGATGCCACGTGCCACCAGAACGGTCCACCGGCCCGGATGTCGCCGGGCGGCCGTGCACAGGACGACACAGCCGATGGCGGCAATGACGACCGACGACCAGTAGTCGGCAGGCGAAATCGTCGCGTTCACCGGACATCACCGGAGGAGCCTCCTGCCCCAGCCGGGCGCAGGCCCGGTGGTGCCCACGGCGCACCGGGAAGGAACCGGGGTGATCCGGTCCTCGGGCAGCCGGATGGTGGAGGCGGCATCTGATCAACCCGGCAGTGTGTAGCGGGCGAAGACGTGCCATCCGACGAACGCCCAGAGCGCGATGAGGGCGAGCCGCCCGGGGAGCCGGCCCCACAGTGCCGATCCCATGGCCGTGAGGCTCGTCCACCGCGGGCCCGCCCGGTGGCAGAAGATCTCCCAGGCAATCGCGGCAAGGGCGAGTACCAGCCAGGCGACAGTGACCGCCACGTCAGGCCGCCCTTGCCCGCCGGTGGACCGCCACACGGGCAACCGGGGCCCATCCGACGGCCAGCCAACCCAGGAAGAGGGCGAGGCGCACACCGTGCCGGCCCAGCGCATGGTCGATCACCGTGCTCAAGGTCGGAACCTCGGCCGACCTCCCGCCCAGCGCGAGGCCGGCCACCTCGAGCCCTACCGCCAGCAGGAGGAGCACCACCCACGGGAACGTCGAGCGCAATTGCAGGCGGCCCACCCCCCGGGCATCCACCGCAGCCCCGTCCGCGAACCGACTGCCCGGCCGTCCGACCACCGCCACGACCGCGAGCCCGGCAACCGGGAAGCCGACGGCGACGTACGCGGAGGTGGTGAACGGCTGCAGCCCGGTGGCCCACCATGCGTAGGCGACCACGCCGGCCGCTCCCACCACGCCGGCCGCACGCAGCACGGTGCTGCGCCGCCCGTTCGAGTCTTCCTTGGTTGCCGCCATGTGCCGAAGCACCTGTCCTCTCCCCGCTGACGAGGGACGGCATGCCCCCCGACCCCGGTTCAGACGCCCGATGGGTTGATGGTAGGGCCTTCGCGTGGCTGGCGGAACCCTCCACGGTCCCCTGCGCCGGCACATGCCCCCGAGATCCGGCACCATCTCCCGGCCGAAGGAACGTGCCGGATCAGGATGCCGCAGACACCTCATCGAAGGGCCGGATCACCTCGGCCCGCCACCGCTGGCCGGCGAGGCGAACGGGATCGTACTGCCGGCGGGACGACCCCAGGGGCGCATCCC
Organism: Acidimicrobiales bacterium; assembly: GCA_052326605.1. GTDB lineage: Bacteria > Actinomycetota > Acidimicrobiia > Acidimicrobiales > RAAP-2 > Bog-756. The sequence goes on from JBKQMB010000069.1 coordinate 23,949, forward strand.
GTAGGATCCGGATGGACGGCAACGGACGGAGGCACCATGGACATGGAGTATCGGCGGCTGGGCAGATCAGGGCTCAAAGTCAGCGTGCTCTCCTTTGGCTCATGGGTGACCTTCGGCCCCCAGCTTGCCGGCAGCCTGGCCGAGGACTGCCTGACCGCGGCCTATGAGGCCGGGGTCAATTTCTTCGACAACGCCGAGGCGTACTCGGCTGGCGAGTCGGAGCGGATCATGGGGCAGGCGATCGCATCGCTGGGTTGGCCCCGCCACAGCTACGTACTGTCGACCAAGCTGTTCTGGGGGCTCCATCACGGTGTCAACATGCGCAACACCCTCAATCGCAAGTACCTCATACAGGCCATCGACGGGTCGCTGGAGCGCTTCGGCCTCGACTTCGTCGACCTCGTCTACTGCCACCGGGCCGACCCCGAGACACCTATCGAGGAGACGGTCTGGGCGATGTCGGAGATCATCTCCTCCGGCAAGGCCCTCTACTGGGGCACCTCGGAGTGGTCGGCGGAAGCGCTGCGGGAGGCCTGGGACATCGCCGATCGCCACCACCTGCACAAGCCGGTGGCGGAGCAGCCCCAGTACAACCTCTTGTGGCGTGATCGGGTCGAGAAGGAGTACGCCCCGCTCTACGACGGCATCGGGTTGGGTCTGACCACCTGGAGCCCGCTGAGCTCGGGCCTGCTGACCGGCAAGTACCTCGACGGGGTTCCCGAAGGCTCGCGTGCCACCCTTCCCGGGTACGAGTGGCTGCGCAACCTCCTCACGGATCCGGCGCGCAATGACAAGGTCCGCTCCCTCCGGTCGGTCGCCGAGGAGCTCGACTGCACCCTGGCCCAGCTGTCCATCGCCTGGTGCGCCAGGAATCCGCACGTCTCCTCGGTGATCACCGGGGCGAGCCGGGTCGAGCAGGTCCACGAGAACCTGGCCGCGCTGGACGTCCTCCCCAGGCTGACCGATGAGGTGCTGAAGAGGATCGACGCCATCACCATCTGAACCGCGGGAGCCTGCGGCTATCCGGTCGGCCGTGGGGGGCCGCCCCGGGGGTCGGTACCCGGCTCGGACTCGGGCGCACCGCTCGGCGAACCACCGTGACCGGCAAGGAGGAGCACCTGGTGGCTCACCTGGCGGGACACATAGATCGAGAAGACCGCGGCCGGGATCTCGAAGAACACCGCGAGCAGTAGTGCCCGGAAGATCGCGGCGCGACCGTCGGAGGTGGCGATGTCGAACCAGGCGTCGACGATCAGCAAGGTGGCGGTGGCCACAGCCGGAATCTGAACACGCAGATCGACACGGAACGCCATGTAGGCGGTGCGCACGATGGCGAACACCAACAGGCAGTCGAACCCCACCCACGCCGCCCGGTAGTGCGTGTCCAGGTCGCGCCGCGGCAGGCTGATCGCCAGGTAGACGATCCACGGCAGCAGCGCCACGGCCGCCACCGAGAAGATCCATCCCAGCCGCCGGGCGCGCCGCTTGGCCTGGATCGGCAGCGCCTGGTAGACGCTGGCATACAGCTCCGGGTCGGTGCGCTCGTCTTCGGCCACACCCCAAGCCTAAGTCCCTCCGGGTCGCGTGTGGTCGGCCCCATGGACAGGGATGCGGCCTGGGGCCCTACGGACGCGGCCCCCGACCGTCGTCGGGAAGCGCGCCGCGCTTCAGCGCCGCCACCTCGAGGGCGCGCTGGGTGGCCACACCGATGACCGTGGGGATCCGGTGCCAGCTCCCGTCGGCGGCCAACGACCACGACTGCATGTCGTCGGCCAGGTTGAGCTCGAGGACCTCCTCCAGCTGCGCAACTGCGTCCGGATCACCGACCGGAATCATCGCCTCGACCCTCCGGTCGAGATTGCGCCGACGCAGATCGGCGGACCCGATGTAGTAACTGGCCGGACGGCCGGCCTCCCCGCCGAAGCGGAGGATACGCGAATGCTCGAGGAACCGCCCCACGATGGAGCGCACCGTGATGGTCTCGGACAGGCCCGGCACGCCGGGTCGCAGGCAGCAGATCCCACGGATGATCAGTTCGATCGGGACACCCGCCTGGGACGCCCGGTACAGGGCATCGATGACGGCCACGTCGTCGAGTCCGTTGACCTTGATCACGATGCGTCCGTCGGGACCCGCCTCCGCCTCCCTGTCGATGCACTCCAGCACCCGGTTGCGGATGCCCCCCGGCGACGTCACCAACTCCTGGTAGTGGGGAGGCTGACTGAACCCGGTGATGTAGTTGAAGAACCGGGTGACATCGGCCCCGAGCGCCGGCCGGCACGAAAGGATGCCCAGGTCCTCGTACATGCGCGCCGTCTTGGGGTTGTAGTTGCCGGTGCCGACGTGGCAGTAGAGCCGGACGGCGGCCCCCTTCTGCCGGACCACCAGGGTCGTCTTGGCGTGCGTCTTGAGACCCATCAGGCCGTAGATGACGTGGGCTCCGGCCTCCTCGAGGGCTCGGGCCCAACCGATGTTGGCCTCCTCGTCGAAGCGGGCGGTCACCTCGACCAGGACCGCCACCTGCTTTCCGTGCTCGGCGGCGCGGACCAGGGCGGCGACGACCGGGCTGTCCCCCGAGGTCCGGTACAGGCACTGCTTGATGGCCAGGACGTGGGGGTCGTCCGCGGCCTCGTTCATCATCTCCTCCACCGAGGCGGAGAACGAGTCGTAGGGATGGTGGACCAGCACGTCCTGGCGGTCGAGCACGGCAAAGATGCTGGAGTCCTCTTCGCGCTCGACCGTAGTGAGCGCCGCCGGGACCAGGGGCGTCCACGGCTCGTCGTGGAGCTCGGGGCGGTCGAGGGCGTGGACGGCCCACAGGCAGTTCAGCCCCAGGGGACCGGCGAAGCGGTAGACGTCGTCGGGGCCCAGTCCCAGCTCCTCGGTCAGTCTCTCGACCGGGGCCTCGGACGTGCGCGAATCCACTTCCAGGCGTACCACGGGGAGGAACCGGCGCCGGCGCAGCTCTTCCTGGAGGGCCAGGAGCAGGTCGTCGGCGGCGTCGTCGTCGAGAGCCAGGTCGGCGTCCCGGGTGACCCGGAAGATGCAGGGCGCTCCCACGTCCATCCCCGGAAAGAGCTCGTCGAGGAAGGCGATCAGCGTCTGTTCGAGGGGGATGAAACGGTCGCCGCCCGGCAGCCTGAGCAGGCGGTCCACGTTCGGGGGGACCTTGACCCGGGCGAACCGAGACGTGCCGTCCTTGCGGTTGCGCACCTCGACGCCCACATTGAGCGAGAGGTTGGAGATGTACGGGAAGGGATGGCTCGGATCGACGGTGAGCGGGGTGACCACCGGAAGGATCATCCGGTCGAACACGTCGTGCAGGTAGGTGCGATCCTTGGCGTCCAGCGTCTCCCATTCGCAGAGCTCGATCCCCTCGTTCTCGAGCTCGGGGGACAGCCGGTCCAACAGCAGGTACTCCTGACGGCGCACCATGCGCTCCAGGGACGCCCGCACGTCACCGAGGAGCTGCTCGGGGGTGCTGCCGTTGAGGGCGAGGCTCTTGATGCCGGCAACGACCTGGCGACGCAGGCCGGCCACCTGCACCTGGAAGAACTCGTCGATGCGCTCGCTGAAGAGGACCAGGAACTTGACCCGCTCGAGCAACGGGATGCCCGCGTCGTCTGCCAGATCCAACAGCCGGTCGTTGAAATCGAGATCGGACAACTGGCGGGCGAAGTACCTGGAGTCGGAACCGGGCCCTGCATACATCTGGGAACCACGCACTGCATCCACACTCATCGGGCCAACGATAGCAACCGGCTTCCTGTCACCCTCCAGGCGTCGCCCCCGGGCGCCGTCACCAGGAACGGCGTCGAGGCCCGGGGAGCGGGATGCGCCGTTGCGGCACGAGGCTCGGCTCCGGCGTGCGTGGACCCGCCGGAGGTGGGCCACAATGGGGAGAGCCGACCCGCCCATGAAAGGCGCACTCCGTGAGCACTGATCGCACGATCGAGGTCGTTGTGGAGATCCCCCGTGGAAGCCGCAACAAGTACGAGTACGACCACGAACGCCATGTCATGCGGCTCGACCGCCGCTTGTTCTCCGCGACCTTCTACCCGGCCGACTACGGCTTCGTGCCCGACACCCTGGCCGAGGACGGCGACCCGCTCGACGCCCTGGTGCTCCTGGACGAGCCGACCTTCCCTGGTTGCCTGGTGGAGAGTCGGCCGGTCGGGGTCTTCTGGATGACCGACGAGAAGGGCCCGGACGCCAAGATCATCTCGGTGGCCTGCGGTGATCCCATGTGGGAGAACATCCGGAACCTGGAAGAGCTCCCGCCGCACCTCACCTTCGAGATCGCCCACTTCTTCGAGGTCTACAAGGACCTCGAACCGGACAAGCTGACCAAGGTGGGCGGGTTCGACGGGGCCGACGCGGCGTGGGAGGAGATCGACCGCTCGTTCGAGCGCGCACGATCCCTCGATCGATGACCGCCGGCGAACGCTGCCGGTGATGCGGCTCGGGTCATCCGGCCCGAGCCCTGGTGCTCAACCGAGGATCTTCGCCTTCTCCGCAGCGAACTCCTCGTCGGTCAGGACACCCGAATCGTGGAGTCCCGCCAGCTCCTTCAGCTGGGCGAACTTGTCATCGGTGCTTTCGGCCTGAGGCTGTGGGGCAGCTGCCGGCGCCGGTGCGGCCTGAGCCGGTGCGGCCTGCTGGGCCGCTGCGGCCTGCTGTTGGTTGGCCTTGTTGGCGCCTGCCTTGGACCCCATATAGGCGACTCCCCCGATGGCGGCAACACGGAGCAGCGGGCTTCTGCGCATCATCATCGGTACGCTCCTCTCTACGACTCGGCGCCGAGGTCGATGCCGAGGGCGAATGCGATCTCCGCGGCGGCCGACACGATCCGGACGTTGCCTACGGTGGGGTTGAGGGCGACCAGGAGGCCGAGGATCTCCTCGGGTGTGACGCCGGCATCGAGGGCCATCCCGACCTGGAAGGCGTAGGAGGCCGGGGCGGCTTCCGAAGCGATCAGGGCGGCGATGTTGGCCAACGAGTAGGACTTGGGATCGAGTCCGGACGCGTCGAGGTTGTCGAGCCGCGCCTGGAACAGGCCTTCGAGGGCGCCGGCATCGTGTTGCGCGACACCGAGCAGGGTGTCGCTGACGTTGGACGAGACGGTCATTGTCATTCCTCCACTTGTTCTTCGGATCACACCTGATGGCATGGAAGCCAGGGCGACCGTTCCCGCAGGGACAGCTACGATACGGACCGCCCAGCCACCTTACCGGATCGGCTCCGCGTTCACCGGTCCGTTCAGGCGGCATCCGACTCCTCCTCGGACTCGAACGACCCGAGGATGGCCGAGGCGGCCTGCTGGATGCGTCCGCACGATGCCCGAATGCCGGCGACGGCCTGCTCGCCGCCGCCGGCCCACGAGGCGACGTAGCCGAACGAGTAGGCGCCGCTGTCCAGCCCGAGGGCCCGGCAGACGACGTAGGCGGTGGACTCCGCTTCGAGCTCGGCCAGGGGCCGGTCGTCGAGCCCCTCGTGGAGCAGGGCGTGGGCCAGCTCGTGCACGAGGGTCTTCACCCGCTGGGCCGGGGAGTTGCGACCCTCCACCCGGATGCGGCGGAGGGTGAACGCGCAGTCGCCGTTCACGCCGTCGGGGAGCTCGGTGACGTCGACGTCGTAGCCGACCGAGCCGGCCACCTCGGTCAGCCGGGCGAAGCACTGCGCCGGCTCGTCGCCGAGGAGCCTGCGGCACACGGCCGGCAGCTCCTCTCCCTCCGTCTGGGAGATGTCGAACACGGCGACGTACCGAAACCCCCGGACCGTTCCCCTGTGGTCCCCGTTCTCCCCGTCGGAGTCCTCGGCCGCCCTGGCCACCATCGGCGCCAGGATCCAGATGGCCTTCTCCCCCTTGCGCACCGACCGCCCGAGCTTCTTCCACGCCCTGAAGCCGGCGACCCGGCTGGCATCGGGACGCTGGGCGCCGATGAGCACGACGTTTCCGAAGCTGTAGCGGTGGAATCTGCCCTGGACGTCGAGATGCCGCCGCCACTGCTCGGAGTCGGTCAGATCCGAGATCCCGGTTGTCAGCTGTTCCAGCAGTTCGTTGCGTTGGGTGGCATCCATGACGTACAGGTCCTTCGTGGGTCGTGGCGTGGTGCACCCGAACCCCGCGTACGGGCCGATCGGATGGGCCCCCTTCGAGGAGGATCCGCCGGGCCGGTGCCGGTCCGACAACGGAACGTGCGGTCGGATCCGTCAGGGCATGGGTCGGGTGCCACCGGGTGGACGGCCCCGCCGAGGGGCGATCGCCGAGACCTCCGGGGCTCCGGCGGTCACCGGGAGGCGGTCACCGGGACCGCCCGCAGGGGGCGAGCCGGACGGCGTCAGCGGTCCGTGGTTCAGGAAGGTACGCCCGGCCTGTGACGGGGTCGGCGGTTGCCCGGCGTTCCGCTGGACCAGGACGCCCCAAAGGCCCTGGTCGGGAGGTGCATCACCTGGGCCAGAGCCGACAGCCCGGTCGGTCCCGCCGTATCTGCTTCGCCAGCAATGAGCCGGCGATCGCCGATCCCGACCACAATAGGATTGTGTGGTGGCATTCGATGTGACGGCCCCGACCGTGGCACGGGTCCGCATCCGGGTGACCGGGGTGGTCCAGGGCGTGGGGTTCCGCCCCTTCGTGTTCGGCGTGGCGACCTCCCTCGGGATGGCCGGCCACGTCGGCAACGACGCCGACGGCGTCATCATCGAGGCGGAGGGCCCGCGTGCCGCCATCGAGGAGTTCGAACGCCGGCTGCGGGCGGACGCGCCGCCGCGCTCCCTCGTCGACCGGGTCGCAACCGAGGCGCTGGAGCCGTCGGGAGCCGTCGGGTTCTCGATCGTCGAGAGCGACCCCGGGGGAGGCAGCGACGTCACGCCGGTCCCTCCGGACACCGCGGTGTGCGAGGCGTGCCTGGCCGAGCTGCACGACCCCATGGACCGCCGGTACCGCTACCCGTTCATCGCCTGCACCCACTGCGGCCCGCGCTTCAGCATCGTGACCGGGCTGCCCTACGACCGCCCCTCCACGACCATGGCCCGCTTCGACCTCTGCCCCGCCTGTCGACGCGAGTACGAGGACCCCACGGACCGCCGGTTCCACGCCCAACCGACGGCCTGCCCCGCATGCGGCCCGCAGCTGGCATTCCGCGCCGCCGGCGAGACAGGGCCTTCGGCCTTCCGCGACGACGCCCTAGCCGCCGCGCTGCGCGTACTGGCCGACGGGGGCATCGTCGCGGTCAAAGGAGTCGGCGGCTACCACCTGGCCGTCGACGCCACCCGGACCGACGCCGTCGAGCGTCTCCGGAAGCGCAAGCGGCGCTCGGCCAAGCCGTTCGCGGTGATGGTCCGCGACGCCGGCGTGGCGGCCTCGCTCGCCCACTTGACGCCGGAGGCCACCTCCTTGCTGGCTTCCCCGCAGGCCCCGGTGGTGCTGGCACCCGCCCGGTCGGACGAGCCCGGTCCGGCGCGCCTGGCCCGGGCTGTGGCGCCCGGCAACGGCCTCCTCGGGTTGCTCGTGCCCTACGCACCTCTCCACCATCTGCTGTTCACGCCCCACCCGGCAGTGCCCGAGGCGTCCTTCACCGTCCTGGTGATGACCTCGGCCAACCTGGCCGAAGAACCGATCTGCACCGACCCCGTCGAGGCCGATGCCCGCCTCGACGGCATCGCCGATGCCTGGTTGCACCACGATCGCCCCATCCACGTCGCCTGCGACGACTCGGTGGTGCGCACCGCCGGAGGAGCGATGCTGCCCGTCCGCCGCAGTCGCGGCTACGCCCCGCTCCCCGTCGCGCTCCCACTCCGCTCGCTGCCGGCCCTGGCGGTCGGTGGTGAGCTCAAGACCACCGCCTGCCTGGCGGCCGGTCACCGCGCCGTCATGAGTCAGCATGTGGGGGACACGGGCAACCTCGAGACGCTGGCCCTCCTCGACCGCACAGTGGACGTGCTGATTTCCCTGACCCGCATCCGGCCCGAGCTGGTGGTGGCCGACGCCCATCCCGCCTACCTCTCCCAGCGGTGGGCGGCCGACCGCGCCGGCTCACTGGGCGCGCCGCTGGTGCTGGTCCAGCACCACCATGCCCACCTCGGGTCGCTGCTAGCCGAGCACGGGGTGGCTCCGGGCGAGGAGGTGCTCGGATTCGTCTTCGACGGCACCGGCTTCGGCTCCGACGGCACCATCTGGGGCGGCGAGGTGCTACTCGGCTCGTACGGGGCGGTGGAACGGGTGGGCCACCTGGTCCCCGTCGCCCTGCCCGGGGGGGACGCGGCGATCCGCCGGCCGGCCCGCAGTGCACTTGCCCACCTCCGCGCCGCGGGCATCGAGTGGGATCCCCTGCTCCCCCCGGTGGCCGTCGCCGACGCCACCGAGCGCCAGGTGGTCGCCAGGATGCTCGACACCGGCACCTCCTGCACGCCCACCACCAGCATGGGCCGCCTGTTCGATGCCGTTGCCAGCCTGCTCGGGGTGTGCCAGGACGCCGACTACGAGGGGCAGGCCGCCATCGAGCTGGAGGCGCTCGCCGCCACGGTGCCCCCCCGGCCCGGGGCCGGTCCGGACTGGCGGTTCGACGTGCGATCGGCGGGCGGGGGCCTGCTGATCGATCCGGCCCCCGCACTGGCAGCCGGGGTCGCCTCGGTGCGGTCCGGCGGACCGGCCGCCCTCGCCGCCCGGTTCTTCCACGAGGCCCTGGCCGACGCGGTGGCCGAGGTGGCCCGCCGGGTGCGGGTCGAGCACGGCGTCACCACGGTCGGGCTCACCGGCGGGGTGTTCCAGAACGCATTGTTGTCGGGCGGCTGCCATGGCAGGCTGGCCGCAGAGGGATTCACGGTGCTCACCCACCGTGTCGTGCCACCGAACGACGGAGGACTGGCGCTCGGCCAGATCGCGATCGCCGCCGGCAGCGGGGTAGGGAGCTGAACGCAATGTGTCTCGGGATTCCCGGCAGGGTCGAGGAGGTGTGGGAGGCCGACGGCACCCGCATGGCCACGGTCGACTTCAGCGGCATCCGAAAGGAGGCCTGCCTGGCGTACGTGCCCGACGTCGTGGTCGGTGACTACACGATCATCCACGTCGGGTTCGCCCTGACCCGGCTCGACGAGGCGTCCGCACTCGAGACGCTGGCGCTGTTCCGCGAGGCGGGCCTGCTCGACCAGGAGCTGGGCACGGCGTGAAGTACCTCGACGAGTTCGCCGACCCCGAACTGGCCCGGGGCCTGCTCGACGACATCGCCCGGACAGTCACCCGGCCGTGGTCGATCATGGAGGTCTGCGGGGGGCAGACCCACACGATCATCCGCAACGGCATCGATCAGCTGCTGCCCGACGCCGTCACCCTCATTCACGGCCCGGGCTGCCCGGTCTGCGTGACTCCTCTCGCGACGATCGACCGCGCCCTGGCCATCGCCGCCCGGCCCGAGGTCATCTTCTGCACGTTCGGCGACATGGCCCGCGTGCCCGGGTCGAACGGCGACCTGCTCAGCGTCAAGGCGGCCGGGGGGGACGTCCGGCTGGTCTACTCACCGCTCGACGCTGTGAACCTCGCGCGCCAGTTCCCCGAGAGCGAGGTCGTATTCTTCGCCATCGGCTTCGAGACCACGGCTCCCGCCAACGCCATGACGGTCCAGATGGCCCGACGCCTCGAGCTGCACAACTTCTCGCTGTTGGTGTCCCACGTCCTCGTCCCGCCGGCGATGACGGCGATCCTCGAAGCCCCGCGACGCCGGGTGCAGGGATTCCTCGCAGCCGGGCACGTGTGCACCGTCATGGGCATGGCCCAGTACGTCCCGCTGGTGGAGCGCTACCAGGTCCCGATCGTGGTCACCGGCTTCGAACCCCTCGACGTCCTCGAAGGCATCCGGCGGGTGCTGGCCCAGCTCGAAGCAGGGCGGGCCGAGCTCGAGAACGCCTACCCCCGCGCCGTCTCCTTCGAGGGGAACCCGACGGCCCGGCAGGTACTCGACGAGGTCTTCGAGGTGTGCGACCGGCAGTGGCGGGGCATCGGGCTGATCCCCCGCTCGGGTTGGCGCCTCGCCCCGGCCTTCGCCGAGTTCGATGCCGAGCAGCGCTTCGACGTGGGGAGCATCGTGGCCGAGGAGTCGCCCCGGTGTCGCAGCGGCGAAGTGCTCCAAGGGCACATCACCCCACCGGAGTGCGAGGCCTTCGGCACGGAGTGCACCCCCCGCTCGCCTCTCGGAGCCCCCATGGTGTCGAGCGAGGGAGCCTGTGCGGCCTACTACCAGTTCCGCCGCCTCAATGGGCCGGCACTGGCGAGCAGCTGACGGGGGGACCACCGTGACAACCACGCCCCTCGATCCCGAGAACTGGTCCTGCCCGGTCCCCCTCCGCGACCATCCCACCATCGTGATGGGTCACGGCGGCGGCGGCCGCCTGGGGGCCGAACTGATCGAACACCTCTTCCTTCCGGCCTTCGGGGGCACCGGCAGCATCCTTGCCCAGCTAGGAGACGCGGCAGTGGTGCAGGCGGGCGCGGCGCGGCTGGCCTTCAGTACGGACTCGTTCGTCGTGCGACCCCGCTTCTTCCCCGGGGGGAACCTCGGCGATCTCGCCGTCAACGGCACCGTCAACGACGTGGCCATGACCGGCGCGGTGCCGCTCTTCCTCTCCGCCGGCTTCGTGCTCGAAGAGGGGTTGGCCCTCGACGAGCTGGGGATCCTCGCCCAGACCATGGGGGCTGCGGCCCGGCGGGCCGGCGTGGAGGTGGTCACCGGCGACACCAAGGTGGTCGACGCGGGCCACGGCGACGGCGCCTACATCACGACGGCCGGCGTGGGATTGATCGCCCTTGGCGTGGACCTCGGGCCCCACCGGGTGCAGCCGGGCGATGTCGTGCTGGTCTCGGGGCCGATCGGGCTGCACGGCATCGCCGTGCTCTCCGTGCGGGACGGCTTCGAGTTCGGTTCTGAGGTCCTCTCGGACACGGCACCGCTCAACGGGCTGGTGGCCGCACTGCTAGATGCGGGGGTCGACGTGCACATGATGCGCGACCCGACCCGCGGCGGTGTCGCCGCAATCCTGAACGAGATAGCGGCCAGCTCCGACACGGGTGTGGAGATCGTGGAACGCTCGGTGCCGGTGCCCGAGACGGTGAGCGCCGCCTGCAGCCTTCTCGGGCTCGATCCGCTCGAGGTGGCCAACGAGGGACGGCTGGTCGCCTTCGTGGGCCGCGACGACGCCGACCATGCCCTGGAGGTGCTCCGGGCCGACCCGCTCGGCGTCGGAGCCACGGCCATCGGCCAGGTCGTCGCGGAGCATGCCGGCGTGGTGGTGGCCCGCACCGGCATCGGCGGCACCCGGGTCGTCGACCTCCCCCTGTCCGAGCAACTGCCCCGCATCTGCTGAGGACGAGTACCCGTGCACGAGCTCTCGCTGTGTCGTTCGATCGCCGGCATCGTCGGCGATCACTCGGCTGGCCACTCCGTCGAACGTGTGCGGGTACGGGTCGGCGCCCTCCGACAGGTAGTTCCGGAGACCCTCGTCTACTGCTGGGGAGTGCTCAACGAGGGGACCGATCTGGCCGGATCGACGCTCGAGGTCGAGCACGTGCCCGCCGCCATCGACTGCAAGGAATGTGGCGCCCACACGCTCCTGACGCTCCCCGTGCTGCGGTGCGGGACGTGCAACAGCAGCGACGTCGTCCTCGCGTCCGGCGAGGAGTTCCTCGTCACGTCCCTCGATCTGACGGAGGCCTAGATGGGCAGGTTCCACCGCCATGCTGACGGCACGGTCCGCGACGACTCCGATGTCGAAGGCCACGACCACCGGGACGTGGGAGATCACTCCGGCTACGACTCGGGGCCGCTCCGCGTCGAGGTGCTCGAGCGAATCCTCGGTGAGAACGACCGCACCGCCGTGGCGAATGCAGAGGACTTCGCCTCCGCCGGTGTCTCGGTGGTCAACCTCATGTCGTCTCCGGGGGCGGGCAAGACCTTGCTGCTGCAGCGCACGCTCGAGCGGATCGCGCCCACCAGGCGGATCGGGATCGTCGAGGGCGACATCGAGACCAGCCTGGATGCCGACCGCCTGACGGGACTGGGCGCCGCCGTCTCACTGGTCAACACCGGCAACGGGTTCGGCGGTGAATGCCACCTGGACGCGACGATGGTGCGGTCGGCCCTGCCGCGCCTCCCCCTCGCCGAGCTCGACCTGGTGATCATCGAGAATGTCGGAAACCTGGTCTGCCCCGCAGAGTTCGCCGTCGGCGAGCACGCCCGGGCGATGGTCTACTCCGTCACGGAAGGAGAGGAGAAGCCGCTCAAGTACCCGGTCATGTTCCGGGCCGTGGAGATGGTCGCCGTCAACAAGGTCGACCTCCTTCCCCACCTCGACTTCGACCTCGATCTCTTCCTCGCAAACCTGGCGGACGTCAATCCCGGCGTTCGCACGGTCCTCACCAGTGCCCGCACAGGCGAAGGCGTTGATGCCTGGTGCGCCTGGCTCGCCGGCATCACAGCCAGTTAGCTTCGGCTGTCGGGCGTTCCCACCTGCCACCTCCCGCCTCCCGCCTCCCGCCTCCCGAGCCGGCTCCGCCACAATCGGGTCTCGCAGGGTCGCCTAGTATTGATGGATCGGTGGTTCCGATTCGTGGGCGGCGCACGTGCCGCCTGTGATTCCGCCCCTCCCGGGGATGTAGCTCAGTTGGCTAGAGCACCTGCTTTGCAAGCAGGGGGTCGTGGGTTCGAGTCCCATCATCTCCACCATATAAGCCCAGTTCAGCGGCTTGGTGCCCACCAGACCCTTCCCCGAGTCGCCTCTGTCCCTACACTTGTCCCTACAATTCTGGGACGGGCAAGGGAAGGCGGAGGGACAGCGATGGCCGGATCCATTCGTCATCGGAAAGACCGGGGGCCCGACACGTGGGAGCTGCGCGTGTTCATCGGCCGGGACGATCGGGGCCGGCCGAGACAGCGCAGCATTCTGTTCCGGGGTGGCAAGCGAGCAGCCGAACGGGAACTGGAGCGGCTCGTCACCGAACAAGAGAGCTCGCCAGCCGCCATACCCCAGGAGGAAGCGCGGGCCTGGGGATCGTCCACGACAATCAACCAAGCGATCGAGGGGTGGAAGGAAAACGGGTGGGCGGATCTGTCCCCGAAGACGGTCCGGGGCTACGAGGAGATCTGGGAGCGGTACGTCCGGAAGACGATCGGAGCAAAGCGCATCGCCGCCCTCAACGCATTCGAGATCGAGCGGTACTTCCGTAATCTGAAGGATCAGGGTGCGGGCAGGGACACCGTCCGCCGGGTCCGAGTCGTCATCGGAAGGGCCTGCAGGCTGGCTGCGAAATGGAGCGGGGGCACGCTGACCAATCCGGTGGCCGACACCGAGCTCCCCAGCTGGCCGATGTCCGAGCAGCCCGACCCTGTTCGTGCGCCCGAGGTGGCCGAGGTTCAAGCCCTCATTCGAGCCGCCGCCGACTTCGACGAGCGCTTCGGCGCATTCGTCCACCTGGCTGCGGCCACCGGCGTGCGTCGGGGGGAGGCCTGTGCCATCCGCTGGACCGACATCGACTGGACGGACTTGACGATTCGCGTGGACAAGGCAATCGTCGCGGCCAAGGGCGGAGCGATCGTGAAGGACCCGAAGACGAAGGCGAGCATCCGCACCGTCTCCGTCGGGAATGGCACATTGGCCATATTGAAGGAACTCCGCTCCTCGCAGGTCCAGTCGGCCGAGATCTGCGAAGTCCCATTCGCCAAGGACGGCTTTGTCTTCTCCACAGAGCCAGGCGGCGGGCTGCCTCCGCACCCCGAGGCGATGAGCCACACCTTCATCAAGGTCCGGCGCCGCGCCGGCATTGCCGCTGATGTCCACCTTCACTCGCTGAGGCACTTTCAGGCAACAATCCTCGACCCGGTCATCCCCGAGAGCCAGAAGCAGGCTCGGATGGGTTGGTCGACAATTCGGATGGCCCCTCACTACACCGACGGGATCGCCACCGAGGACCGACGGGCAGCCGAGCACGTCGCCCGGGTCCTCGACGGCACCGCGGACGAGTGTCGCGTTCCAGCCCAGCACGTCGGGCAGCAGGTCCCGGCGGCGGCGGAATCCTCCGGTGAGCGGTAGCCGTCGCTACTGCCAAGGAGCCGCTCCACCGCCACACGGGGAATGAGGATCCGACGATTCAGCCTCACCACTGGCAGCGGAAACCGATCCGCGTCGATGGCCTTGTAGAGCGTCGATCGATCACAGTCGAGTAGCACCGCCGCCTGGCTCACGGTCAGAAGCGGTCTGGAACTCGCATCTCCGGATTGTCGGGACATCGGACCTCAATGGGATCGGGACCGGGGCAACCTGCCCGAGTCCCCTCTCATCCTCTCTACCGACGATTCGGTCGCTCTGCTTGAGCGCAAGGCCACGCCGGCAGAGGTCGACGAATATCGCCGGTTCATCGTCACGCTGTCCCACAAAGTCGCAGCTGCTCACCGGGAGCACGGTCAAGAAGTCAGCGAGTCCGAGCAGGCGGCGATCAACGACATCACGGGAGCCCTGAACGCAACCGTCGGGTAAGAAGCGTCGCCGAGGGTCTGCGATCCGTCCGGGCCATAAGACGACGAGAGCGTTGGTCCGGGCCGTACTCGCAAGGCAAAGGCTGCCAAGACTGCCCCCGATAACGCCGGGAGCGGGACGTGAGCAACCAGAACATAGGCCTCCCGGTGTTCGCTGGCACCCGCACGTTGTCAACGCTCCTTCCGACAGCTCTGGCGAGATCACAGCGGCGCGGCGTATACAATGGGATGGCAGCCTCATACAGCACCTCGGAGGTCAATTCGTGTCCACCACCCACGTCATGAAGGTCTCATCCAACGGCCAGGTCTCGATTCCCGCCGAGGCCCGCGCCCGTTGGAAGGCTGACCACGTTGTTGTGGTCGACCTCGGCGATCGCGTCGTACTTCGCCCCCTCCCCGTGGACCCGGTCGCGGATCTGCAGGGAAAATACCGGGGACGGGGACCGAGCAGCGAGCGTGCTCGGCGCCAGGCCCGCATTGACGAGGCTTCCCGCGAGCGGCGGCGGTGATTGTTCTCGACGCCTACGCAGTGCTCGCCCTGCTGAAGGGCGAGCCTTCCGCAGACGAAGTTGCGCAACTGCTCGCCCGCGACGAACAGGCCTTGTTGACGGTTCTCGGCGTGGCAGAGGTCGTCGACCATCTTGTTCGGCTGGTCGGCGCCGACGAGGATGATGCGGTGCTCGATGTGGCTCAGCTCGGGCTCGACTCACCGCCGCCACTGGACGCCGGACTTGCGTTGCGCGCCGGACTGCTCCGCGCCCGGCATTACCACCGGAAGAACCGTGCGGTCAGCCTTGCCGACTGCGTCGTGGCTGAGACGGCCCGACCAGCGGATTCGATGCTCGCAACCGCTGACCCCCACCTACTTGACATGTGCCGGGACGAAAGCATCGCGGTCATCCCCCTCCGAGACACCAGCGGACAACTGTGGACCTCCTGAACACCGGCTCTGCGGGAGCGGCAGCCGAGTTCCGGAACATGCGGTCACCGAGAGAGGCCCTGCCCCCGACCGTGGGTGTCACGGCCGCTCCTAACGGGGACCTACCGTGGGCATGGTGTCCTCTTGCGAGCGATCCCAGGTTGCGCCTGAGCTCTTGGGCCTACCGTAGAGGCCCTCTCGAATCTCGAGGAACTTGGCGGCGTCCTGATTGCACTGATCGCAGATGAATGACCCTCCGTCGACACTGGAGGTGCCGTCCGGTTTCATCAGCTGACACATTCCACACCGCCGCATGTCAGCAACCATCAGGCAAGCCTTCGGTCTCGAGTAGCCCGGATCGGGGTCCTCTGATTGAGCATGAGCGAATGTCCTCAGTCCACGACTCCCAGGCCGGTATTGGCTGGTTCTCCCACCTGTGGAAAGAGAGCCATGTCTGTACTCGACTCAGATTCGAGAACTCTGGCCACCATCATCGAGGACCCCGGCTTCGATGAGGCCCAGGTGGCAGCGGCAGCTTTTCTTGCCAGGTACAACGGCCGTACGCTCGATGCCTATCGCTACGACATGCGGACGTTCTGCCAGTGGGCCGCCGACGCTGGCCTCACCGTCATGGAGGCGAAGTGACCCCACATTGAGCTCTACCGCACCGCGATGGAACAGAAGGGTCTCGCCCCGTCGACGATCGACCGCCGGCTGTCGACCGTCTGTGGCTTCTACCGGTTTGTTCACATCGACGGACGGGTCACCGCCAATCCGGCCCAGTACGTCCGGCGCCCCAAGGTCCACCCCTCCGAAGGGCGGGGACTGGATCGCCGGGAGCTCGGAACGTTTCTCTTCACGGCCGAGCGCTTCGATAGGAGCCATGCAGCTCTTGCGGTACTCCTCGGGCTCAACGGGCTTCGGGTGAGTGAAGCGTGCGGAACCAACATCGAGGATCTCGCCTTCACCCAGGGGCATCGGACCCTCCGGATCATGGGCAAGGGCAGCAAGCCGGCCGTGATCCCATTGGTGCCGAGGGCCGCTCGGACCATTGACCTGGCCATTGGCGGGCGCACGGAAGGGGCGATCCTGCGTCGGAAGGACGGAACGAGACTGGATCGGCGGACGGCCCACCGCTGGGTGCGCTCCATCGGCAAGCAGGCAGGACTCAGTGCCGTCTACCCTCACATGCTCCGTTCGGCCTTCATCATGGCCGCCCTCGATGCCGGTGTTCCCCCCCGTGATGTCCAGATTGCCGCTCGTCATGCGGATCCCAGGACCACCACCGTCTACGACCTCAGGCGGGAGAACTTCGATCGGCACGCTACCTATGTCGTCGTTGCCTTCGTCGCCGGTGGGTAACCGGTGAGGGGCGTCGGTCGGTCAGAGTTCGACCTGGCCAATGGCCCCATCCTTCAACCTCCTGGCGGGACCAATGTGACCCCGCGCCGATCGGCGATCGAGCGAGCAACCTCTTCGCTAGACCGACCCGTCCGCTCGGCGGCGGCCCTGACGTAGATCAGAAGTGCAAGGAACGAGTAGGTCCAGAGATCATCGGCCTGCCACCACGCGGCGTCATCGAGCAGATCGGGATACACGCCGCCGTGGATCATGGCGGCGGCCGCGATTGCGTACTTGCTCTTGTGGTGCTGCGTCTTGCCGGAGAAGGGGTGCTCGGGGAGAAATCGCTCCCGGATCCCCTCACAGACGATGGGATCAGCTGGCGCGGCACCGGACTCGTCGATGGCGTCGGAGGCGAGCTCGAGGAGCTCTTCGGCGGGAAAGGTGTTGTACCGAATGTGTAGAACACCGAGCTTGGAGAGAATCGCTTCGGACTCCACCCCAGACACCAGGCCGACGAGGGCGATCCGAATTGCATCGCTCCGATCCTTCGGCGTGGGCTGATTGTTCGGCGCCATCGCTTCAACGGTAGATCGAAGAGACCGTGCCTGCCGATATTGACCTCGAGCCGGCGATGTGGGGCAGTCCCGAGGACTGCCTATGGATTAGGCGCTGTTCTTCCGACCCACCAGCCAGTAGACCGCCGAATTCCCCATCTGGAGCGGGGTAAACGCTCGCCAGAACCACCGTGGCCCTCGGACCTGGGCGTCACTTCGCTGGCTAAGGTCCCGCAGCGTGATGGCTGTCACGATGACGTGGAGGACCACCAATGCGACGAGGACCGGGCGGCTCGGTTTCCAACGGCTCACGGTGTGATCGTACTTCCGGGGTGGCCCCCCACCGACCCGCCGATAACGAACACGTCCTACTCAAGATGAGATTATGTCCAGATGGCGGCGCTTCCTGAGGTACTTACAGCCGGATCCATGCAGCTTCGATGCTGGAGTCCCAGCTTCGCTGAAGCAATGCTCATTGCCATTGAGGAGAGTTACCCCGAACTGAAGCAGTGGATGCCCTGGGCACAGGAGATGCCAACAGTTGACGGATTGCGTGGAGTTCTTCGCCAAGGCGAGCTTGATTTCCATGCAGGCAAAGGATGGGAATACACAATCTTTGGAGCCGATTCGGACGATGTCATGGGGGCGGCTGGACTGCACCGAACTGACGAACCCGGCAGGTTTGAGATCGGCTACTGGGTGCGTTCGAATCAGACCCGCCGAGGTATCGCCACACTGGCCGCTCAAACCCTTGTCAGTACCGCATCAACCTACCTGGGCAGGGTAGGACAGATCGCAATTCGCATGGATCAAGCCAACCTGGCCAGCGCCGCAATCCCCCGAAAGTTAGGGTTCGCACTCGATGGCCAAGAAGATCGTGAGGTCGCCGCTGCAGGTCATACCGGCCGTGGTTGTGTCTGGATCCTCGATCTATAGGAGTGACTGACTTCTTGGCCATAGGTTCTCGACAGGGCCCGGCCCCAGTGGGTCACCTTCCCCGCATGGGGCAGTCGCTCCAGCTCGCCGCCGCCCATACCCTTGGGATTCCGCCAGGGGCTGTCGTAGGGTGAGTCCGTGGAGTTCAGCCGGGAACTTCGTACCTCCGTGTTGTCTGGTGACATCACGGTCTCGTTCCGTCTGTGGCAGCGTCCCCAGGTGAAGGCTGGCGGTCGGTACTGCGTGGCCGAGGGCCAGATCGAGGTTGACTCGGTCGAACTGATCCCTTTCGCTTTCATCGACGAAGCCGACATCCGCCGAGCCGGCGAGACAGACCTGGAATCACTGCGACGACGGGCCGCCCATGCCGGGCCGATCCACGACGAGACAGTCCTGTATCGGATTGAGTTCCATGTCGTTCGGTAGTTAGCTTTATTGGCCTCACTCCCGCGATCTGGGGCAGTGGCTTTGCTTAGAGCGTTCGGCGGATAGACATTCCGAGCGCCGAATCGGGCTAACTGGCCGCGCGAATAGGTCCGTGATGCTTTGAACAGGAACTTCTTCCTTCGAAGCTAGGTGACCATCCACCGGTCGTTGTCTTGTCCCGACTGTGCTGTCGGGTGCACCCAAGCCCGACGACC
>JBKQMB010000070.1:0-5545 GCA_052326605.1 Acidimicrobiales bacterium
GGAAGACCTTGGTCAGAAGGCCCACCGACACCAGGTCAGACAGGCGACGGTCCGAGACCGGCTTCACCCATCCCGCACGAGGCATGCACCCAAACTACATCATTGTGGTACTAACTGAACGGTATTGCCTCTAACCTCGATCATTCGTCCGACCCCCTGCTGATGGCAGAGGCGTCGGCGAGTTGGCGGTCGTGATGGGACTCGACAAGAGGACCACATCTGGGGCGTGAAGCGCCGCGCTGTTGTCATTCGAGTTCGGATGTCACGCCTTGCAGGTCTGCTTTGGGTGTGGGTGCCAAGAACCTCGTCCGGGTGTTTTGATCTGGGAGTTTCGCCAGAGCGGCGGCGACGGCCAAAATGGTCCGTGGCCCTCTCATTCCTCTATCTCGCGTTCCTCCGGACCATGCAGATCCTCTGTCTGCAACGGTCCGACAACTCCGGTCTGGCCATCGAGGTGGTCATGCTCCGGCACGAGGTTGCCGTCCTGCGACGGCAAGTGGCCCGACCGGCTCTGCGACCTTCCGATCGAGCGCTCCTTGCTGGCCTCAGCCGGCTGATCCCCCCCCGGGCGAAGCTCCATCGGTTCTTCGTCGAGCCCGACACTCTGCTTCGTTGGCATCGCGAGCTGGTTCGTCGTAAGTGGACCTACCCGAAGCCCTCCGGACGCCCACGGATCCCCGTCGGGACCGTCCAGGTGGTGATTCGCCTGGCCAGGGAGGACCCGACGTGGGGCTATCGCCGGATCCACGGTGAGCTTTCCATCTTGGGCATAGATCTGGCACCGGCGAGCGTCTGGAACATCCTCCGGCGTCACGGTATCGACCCCTCATCGGAGAGATCCGGGCCGACTTGGGGCGAGTTCCTGAGAGCCCAGGCCGAGACGATGCTGGCCTGCGACTTCTTCACCGTCGACACGGTGCTTCTGCGGAGGCTCTACGTCCTGTTCTTCATCGAACTCGACACCCGGAAGGTGTACGTGGCCGGAGTCACCGCTCACCCAACTGGAGCATGGGTCGTCCAGCAGGCCAGGAACCTGTCCCATGAGCTCACACAGAGTGCACGACCGGTCAAGTTCCTGGTCCGAGATCGCGACACCAAGTTCACGTCCAGCTTCGACGAGATCTTCCGCTCCGAGGGCATCCGGACCATTCGCACTCCGATCCGGGCACCTCGTGCCAACGCCTTCGCTGAGCGCTTCGTCGGCACTGTCCGGCGTGAGTGCATGGACGGGATGCTCATCTTCGGTCGTCGCCATCTCGGAGCTGTGGTCCACGAGTACATCGAGCACTACAATGGCCATCGGCCTCATCGATCGCTCGATCAGCAACCGCCTCAGCCGAAGGACGTAGCCCCAGCAGAATTGAAGAACGTCCACCCTTCACGAATCCAGCGGACGAATCGGCTCGGCGGAGTAATCCATGAGTATCGCCTGGTCGCGTGACACGGATCACATTCTTGGCACCCACAGGTCAGCGGCAGCGACGATCCTCGACAGCCCTCGGCGGTGCCCATCTTGGTGATGGCCATGGCCCCCCTCCACAAGCCGGCCGCCCAGGTGGGCCAGAACGCCACCCGGGCCCTGGCCAGCATCGCCGAGCGGGGGCACCCGGCCGGCTACCTGGCCGGGGACCGGGCCTACACCCAGGCCAAGGCCGAGGACTTCCAGCTCCCCGCCCGGTCCTTGGGCTACGACCTGGTGCTCGACTACAAGATCACCCAGCTCGGCCACCAGGGCAGCCACGACGGCATGGTCTTGGTGGACGGCACCTGGTACTGCCCGGGGATGCCCGAGACCTTGGTCAGCGCCACGTTGGACTTCCGGAAAGGCCTGATCGACGAGGCCACCCACCTGGCGCGGATCGAGGAGCGCCGTGGCCACCAGATCCGACCCAAGGCCCGCGCCGATGCCGACGGGCACACCCGCATGCGGTGCCCGGCGTCCAAGCCGGCCCCCGTGGTCCGGTGCGAGCTGAAGCCCGGCTCGGAGGGTCCGGCCCCCACGGCCAAGGTCCGCATTCCGGTCACCGACGTCCTGCGCATCCACCGCTCGAGGGTCTGCACCCAGGAGTCGGTCACTCTGCCCCCCGAAGCCGGAGCCAAGTACGCCCAGGCCCTGCCCCACGAATCCCCCGAGTGGCATGCGACCTACGCAACCTTGCGGAACTCGGTGGAGGGAATGAACGGCTTCGTCAAGGACGGGGCCAGGGAGGCCATCGATGACCCCGAGCGACGCCGGATCCGGGGTGTGGCCCCCCAGAGCGTCCTGGTGGCCTTCCAGCTGTTCGCCGCCAACATCTGGAAGATCGACGAGTTCCTGACCAAGAAGGCGGCCGAGGCCAAGGAGGTCCGCAAGCTCCCGCCCCGCCGCCGGACCAAGTCCATCACCACCTGGGCGCCGGTCACGGCCGCCACCGCCGGCGCCGACGACGCCACCGGCGACCCCGACCCACCCCTGACCGCCTGACGGCCCAGGGCTCTCGATCAGCGACACCTATGTGGCTTTGCCGCGTCCGGATGTCGGGCCGGGGTGGCCAGAACGAGCTGACGGCGTCGGTCACCGGCGGCCTCAGCGGCGGGCACGCCCAGGTGAGGGCGGAAACACCCAGCCCGGGCCACCGGGGCCACCTTCATGGGGGGGTTTTGTCGACGCGCACCGCCCAGTTATGTCGACACCCCATGGTGGGCTACCGACATAACTTGGCTGATCTGGGCCGACTGCGAACCGGTCGGAGCCGTTTCCCACGCTATTGCTTTCGATTTCCCACATTGTTGTAGGCGCAACTAGTTGTGGATAATGCCTGTTCGCAAAAGCGGATGGGATTTTCGGCACCCACAGGGTGATCTGACCGGCGAACCTCACTGGAGCGAGTGAGTTCGCGCCACATGATCAATCAATGCAACAGAGCTCCACTGACGACCCCTTGGAATTGGTCATCTAGTTACGTTGCGGGTTGGTCCCGCAAAAGTGAAGGGTAGCTGGCTCCAAGGTCAGTCGTTACCATCACTCCGACTGGACATCCCGCTCACACGGCACGCGTGTCAGTATCAGCGTCTGGAAGGGACCCGATGGTGAACGACGATCGCCCGTCCTCTCGCGGTCAACGGCGGCGCCTCTGGCGGGCCGCCAGCGCTCCCCTCCTCTTCCTCGGGTCCGTCGTGACGCTCGCCGTTGCATCCGGTGCACCCGCATCGGCGGCGACCCCGACGGCGGTGGCGGTCGCCGGCGTGAACGCCTTCGGAATCGGCGCGAGCCAGACGGCCCAGGACCTCAACGGCGTGAGCCCCGAGGGCGTCGCGCTCAACTCGAGCGGCGACCTCTTCGAGGTCAACTTCGCCAACGGCCAGGTGCTCGAGTACACCCCAAGCTCGACGTCGCCTTCGCTGTACAGCCAGACAGGCATCGTGGTGGCCGGCGCCGGTGGCCAAGGCTCCGGTCTGAACCAGCTCTCCTACCCCTCGGGCGTCGCCCTCGACGCCAAGGGCGACCTGTTTGTCAGCGACAGTGACAACGACCGGATTGTTGAGTACCCCTATAACTCGTCGACGGGCACATTCGCCGCCTCGGGCGTGGTCGTCGCCGGGACGGGCAAGAGTGGATCGGGCTCCACCCAGCTCTACGACCCGCAAGGGATCGCCCTCGACGCCAAGGGGGACCTCCTGGTCGCCGACCTCGTCAACGATCGGGTGCAGGAGTTCCCCTACAACGCGTCGACGGGCACGTTCGCGTCGACGGCTACGACCGTCGCCGGTACGGGCACGAGCGGCTCGGGCAACAACCAGCTCGACGGACCGACGTCGATCGCCCTGCAGCCGAGCGGCAACCTCTTCATCAGCGACACCTACAACTTCCGCATCATGGAGTACGCGTTCAACGCCTCGACGGGCACCTACGCCTCCTCGGGTACCATCGTCGTCAGCGGTCTCCCAGCACTTTCCGGTTGGCTGGCCTTCGACCCGAGCGGCAACCTCTATCTCTCGTATCAGTACCTCGGCTATGGCAACGTCCTCGAGTTCGCCTACTCGGCGAGCACGGGAAAGTTCGCCGGCACCGGCGTCGCCATTGGAGCGGACGCCGGGAACGGCGACATGGTCGGGCCCGAAGGTCTTGCCTTCGACGCGAAGGGGGATCTGTTCGTCTCCGAGACGCAGGAGACTTCGGATCCGAGCAACACGGTCTGGGGTTTCGTGCTCGAGCTCACCGACGTCGCCGGCACCTACACGCCGATCGGCACGATCATGAGCCAGACAGGCCGCGTGAACAACGGAGTGAGCTCTGTGGCCGTCGACAGCCACAAGAACCTCTTCGTCGCGGACAACGACGTCTATGAGTTCCCCTTCAATCCGGCGACCGGCACCTACGGCGTTGTCGGCAAGGTCATCGCGACGACGGCCGCCGCGTTGGCGCTCGACAGCAGCAACGACCTGTTCGTCGCCACCGGGACAGCCGTGCAGGAGTACGCATGGAACGCCTCGACCGCTAGCTACCCCGCTGCAGGATCGAACGTGCCAGGCGCGACGCAGCTCGACTCGATCGACGTCACGTCGCTCGCCTTCGACGCGCAGGACGATCTGTTCGCTGCGACCGGCAACGAGGTCCTCAAGTTTCCCTACAACGCGTCGACGGGCACGTACGCAAGCAGCGGCACCGTTGTCGCGACGATCACGAGCGGCCCCGCAGGCTCGGAGATGGTCTCGGGGGTGACGGGCATCGCCCTCGATGGGAGCGACGACCTGTTCGTCTCCAACGGCTCCGAGAACATCGTGGAGGAGTTCCTCCACCAAGCCTCGACCGGCACCTACGCGACGACCGGCATCACGGTCGCCGGAGTCGGCGGGATGGGCTACGGCACTAACCAGCTCTATGAGCCCATGCAGCTCGCCGTGGACCACGCCGGTGACCTCTACGTCTACGACGGCGGCAACGGTCGCCTGATCGAGTTCACGGGCAACTCGGCAACCGGCGCCTACACCGCCAACGGGACCGTGATCTATCCCGGGTTCCAGGACAACTGGCCCGAGGAGGGCGGGATCACGCTCGACTCGACGGGAGACCTATTCTTCGGGTTCAACTTCAGCGACGCGACCGTCTACGAGATGGCGTCCATCGCCTCGCCGCCCCCCCCGCCAGCCGCTCCGGTGGTCACCGGGATCTCGCCGAGCTCCGGCAGCACCGCGGGCGGCACGGTCGTGACCGTGAGCGGCTCGAACCTCTCGGGCGGCAGCGTGAGCTTCGGCTCGACGGCGGCCACCGCCGTGTCCTGCTCGGCCAGCTCCTGCAGCGCCACCTCGCCGGCAGGGACGGGCACCGTCAACGTGACGGTCACGACCACCGGCGGCACCAGCGCGACCAGCTCTGCCGACCAGTTCACTTACATCGCTCCGCCCCCAGCCGCTCCGGTGGTCACCGGGATCTCGCCGAGCTCCGGCAGCACCGCGGGCGGCACGGTCGTGACCGTGAGCGGCTCGAACCTCTCGGGCGGCAGCGTGAACTTCGGCTCGACGGCGGCCACCTCCGTGTCCTGCTCGGCCAGCTCCTGCAGCGCCA
>JBKQMB010000071.1:0-36508 GCA_052326605.1 Acidimicrobiales bacterium
CTGCGGCCCGGGGCTTCCACGATCCCGAGAGCTTCATCACCATGATCATGCTGAACCGAGCAGGCATCGCCCCTCAGCTTCCATGGGCCACGGCCTCATGACCCACGACAGGAGCAGAAGACCCGGGACTGTGACGTCGGAGGGATTGGTCCGGACGGTGACCGGCTCGAAGAAGAACGGGATCGACATAGAGGCCCGCACAGCTCGAACGACTTCCTCGTTATTGGGCGTGAGCCCGTAGTAGTCGAAGTCCCATGGAATTCGAACAAGCACGGCCCGGGTGATATCGGAGGCATGGACCACGAGTCGGTAGCGACGCTCGGGAGGCAGGCTCATGCCCGGGTCGTCCTCTTGGTGGATGACCAAGTCCCCGAAGGTCTTGACACCCAGATCTTGCAAGAGCGGATCCAGCCATTGTTCCAGGTAGTTCCCCGAGTAGATGCCCATGTGGCGCATGAGCTCACCGGCATCGACGACTTTCGCTCCGATACTGCCGATCTTCTGGATCCAGTCTGTCACCGGGCCGATCTGCATGAACTTCCCAAAGTCGAGGCTACGAAGGTATCCCCTGAGCGTTGTCATGTCCTCGTTGGCCTTCCCAATGGAGGCGACGAGCGTGGCCGCTATGGCTCCGGCACTCGTGCCCGCCACCCGAGGGAAGCTGTACCCGGCCTCGCTGAGCACGAGCACTGCTCCGACCAGCCCGATACCCTTTACACCCCCACCTTCAAGCACTAGGTCGGCAACGAGCTGCTCGTTCCCGTTCGCGTCTTTCCACGCGTCGACACTCCGCAACGTGTCGACGGCTACCGCGAATTCACGCTGCACCGAGGCCGACCGGCGATATCCAGAATTAGTGGCATCGTCGATGACAACATCGGGAGTCGCGGCCGAATGACTGATCAATTGGGCCATAGGCACCTCCGACCAATTGAGACCCACGCTATTCTGGTTTCTCCATCTTCGAGCTAGTTTCGCCGTCAGGCCGAGCTTGTTCGAATTGAAGTCTGTGGAATCACCCAGAAGTCCGATGCGAGGGAGGGTGACGTCACATAAAGGTAGGGCATCTCAAAGTATCCACCCTGCCCCCAACTGGTGCCCCACGAGTTGCGGACTCGAAATCGATCGACGGTGTCGTCGTACCCGGCGAGGACGACAGCATGTCCACCGACGACATTCTCGTTGGGACTCGGCATGGGAACGATTCCGCTCGAAGCAACTTGCTGCGACTCGAACGTCTCATAGACAGTGAATCCAAATACGATGACCGTGCCCTTGGCCAATACGCTCTTCAGCGCGAACAGGTCATGGGGCACCGCTTGATACGTGACGGCTCGGTCCTTTAGGGAGTCGGCGTAGTCCTTCTTGGCAGGCGCAGACGCGAAGGTCGAGATGTCATAGGGCCAATCGGTCTCTGGACAGACACCAAGCCTGGCGACCGCCTTGATTCCATCGCGAATCTGAGCACCCGAGTCCTGGCTGACAGTATTCTCGATGACCCGCTCCTGATAGTAAATCCACAGTCGACTTGGTGTCAGGAACGTCCCTTCCTGACGATGGTTCTCGAAGTCCACCACACCAGCAATGGCATTACCGGTACAACTCCCCAGCTGACCTTGGTCGTAGATGGGAGGCATGTTTGTCGTTGAGCTCAGATCGATCGAACTCGGCAGCGACGTGACAGGCTCGATCTGCAGCTTGGCATCTCGGAGATCGGGTAGCTGGGGTATCCAACCGTAGCGGGCGATCTTGCGTTCGGTCGGCATGGCGATTGCCTCCTCGTCGGATCCTTGGAAATCTGCGCTGCAGGCTGACCGTGAATCGTTCAGGCGTTCTTGCAGAAGGCGATGTAGTCGTGCAGCGGATCGGGGGCGCTGTCTCCGGTTGTGAGGAGGACGTTCACATTCAGCTCGACCAGATAAGCGCAGGGCGAAAGAGACCCCATCGACCAGCCGTCCGGTACGGCGTTGCCATACCAGTTTCCGGCCGTCTCGGGAGCAGCTGGGGAAAGTGTGAATGCGTACGGCCCACCCGGTCCGGTCAGCGCCACGGTGACCCCGCTCGCTGACGTGTCGAGGTTTGGATGAGCTGCCGTGAAAAGCACCGTCAGGCTGTCGCTGAGCTCGGCGCACCCGGCAGAGACAAGTTCTTGGATGCCGACGGAGCACACGGCCAACTCGCCTGCGCCGACCGAGCCGTCCCAGTAGGTGTGGTGGGAGACATTGTTGTACAGCGTGTTGTCGATTGCCACGTGGGTACAGGTACCGGCGTCGGTGCCGTCGCTCAGGTCACCAACGTTGCGGACCCGCATCCTGATCCCGTAGTAGACATCCTGGGCCAGGGGCGTGTTGGCCGAAGTTCCGGCCATCACGCCGGTCTCGTCGTCCGCTGGCCACAGTCGGAGCGTCTCCGACACGAGCATGACCAGATCCGATCCGGGGACGAACTCCCACCCGGGGAGTGGGAACATCTGGGGGACCTGGATCCAACCGTCGGCGCTGGGCGTGATCACGATGACATGGGGCCCGGGGGAGCCGTTCACCCAAACCTCCTCGAAGAACGGCGGGGTGGGTCGTACGTAGGAGCCAATGTTGGTCGGCGCGATCTGCGAGGGCAGCACCGGTGTCCATGAACCAGTGGGATTTCCGTTGGCGTCGGTCGGTACCGTCTCGAAGCGGTATTCGATCTGGGGTGCACTGGCAACCAGAGCGAAACCGCCATTGAGGCGCATCGTGTCGAAGAATGCTCGGTCGTCGTTGGTAAGGCCGCTCGCACCGAGGCCGCTGGCCACATCGAAGTCGTAGTAGTACCCCCCGATCTTCGTGAAGACGGCGATGGAGGTCGGTGGGCACACGCAGATGCAGAACTCCTCGCAGACCCCCGAGCACACCCACCGGCACAGCTGGACGCAATATGGCTCGAGGCCAATCTGCTTGAGCACGTCGGCGAACTGGCCGGCGTCACCCGAACGCACGGCGTCCGCCATGGATTGCAGCGTCGCGATCTCCGAGTCAAGCCGCCCCACCACCTGAGCGAACGAGAACGCCTCGGCACGGACGTCAGTGATCTCGGGTGGGGGGACGGTCCGACACAGCTCCAAACACATCCAGACGCAGCGCCAACTGCAGAACCACTCGCAGATCACCTGGCACCCAGCCTGCAGACCGGCGTCGCTGATCACAACTCGCAGGTCCTGACAATCGACGGCTCGGGCAGCCGCCGCAGCGGCCTCAAGAGCGGTGCCGTCGGCGGAAAGCTGGGCGATCACCGCGGCGGCCGCCCGGACCGTTTCGACCGGGTCCGGCATCGTTACGCGGTCTGGAGCACAGACGATCTGGCACACCCGCTGGGAGAGGACCGAGCACAACCACGAGCACACGTAGTGGCAAATGTCGCCGATGCCGAGCTGGCTCACGACTGCGGTGAAGTCGTCGGCGTCCCGCTGGTCGACGCCCTCCACAACCCGGACGAGCAGCGTGTCGTCGGAGACGATCCGGGCCACGACCTCGGCCAACCGGCGAATGTCTACCGGCTCAGCCGCATCCACCGCCGGCGGCCCACACAGCTCAAGGCACGTAAAGACGCACCACTTTGTGCGCAGCCACTCACAGACGAGATCGCATTGCTGCAGGATCCCCTGCTGGCCAAGCACGTATCGAAACCCCCGGGCGTCAGCGTTGAGAAATGCGTCCACGGCCGCATAGAAGGCACCATCATTTTCGGCGAGCGCCCCGATGGCCGCCGCCTGGTTGGCCAAGTGCTGCAAAGTGCCGTCGGGCTGCTTCGAGACATCGTTCATATAGGCACCTCCGCAGTGGGGAGCGCATCCGACAGGCGCCCAGCTCCAAATGCTTCTAGGCGCCTGTGGCCACGCATTGTGGTTGTATCCTCACTGTGAGCGCTGAGATCGCTCGTGTCAAGAGGTGGCGAATCAGCGATCCTGTGGGTGCCGAGAACCTCACCCTGGTCCATTCATCAGGACTTTCGTGCAGAGGAACCCAGTGACGAGACTGGAGCATGGCTCTGTCCTGCCTCTGCCTTGCCTTCGTCCGAATCCTGGCACTGCTCCGCCGGCCGTACGTGCTCTTCTTCGTCGAGCTCGACACCCGACGGGTCTACATGACCGGGGTCAACGCCAACCCGACTGGGTCCTGGGTGGTCCGACAGGCCCGCAACCTCAGCATGGTGCTCGCCGAGCGGGCTCGTCCCGTCAGGCTCCTGTCCGGTGACCGAGATGCCATGTTCAAATCCAGCTGCGACGAGGTCTTCCGGTCAGAGGGCATCCGGTTCATCCTCACGCCGGTCCGGGCACCACGGACCAATGCGTTCGCCGATCGCTTTGTCGGCACCGTTCGTAGCGAGTGTCTTGACCAGCTCCTTATCTTCGGTCGCCACCATCTAGAGGAAGTGCTGGCCGAATACTCAGCGCACTACAACGGACACGGACCGCATCGCGCTCTGGATCGGCAGGCTCGGATCACGGTGGAAGAGAGGCCACTGCTAAATCGCGAACCGGAGCCGGCGCAGCTGCGACGGAATGACGAGCTCGGTGGCCTGATTCACGAGTACCGCCTCGTGGCCTGAGCTGCTCCACGTCTATCGGTTATTACGATCGGAGCACGAGTCCACCCAAGCGGAAGATCCGACGATCGCCTCCGACGGGGGCCTGGATGAGCTTGAGCTCGTTGGTAACAAATCCAAAGGACAGTCCGGTGGCCGGGTCCGCCCAACCGCCCGAGCCGCCGAAGCCATAGTGCCCGAAGGCCGAGTCGCCCCGGTACCGCTGCGCCCCGGCTCGGTGATATCCCATGCGCCAATTCATCCGCATACCGATGACCGCGTCGTGCGCTCTGGTCTGGACCTGGCTGAGTGTGCGAACCGTCTCCGGCGACAAGAGCCGGACGCCCTCCACCTCGCCGTCGTTGGCGATGACCGCGTAGAGCTTGGCCAACCCATGGGCAGAGAGAAGGCCGTTCACCGACGGCATCTCCGTGTTCAGCAGCGACGGCGACGGACCGGTGAAGAGCTCGTCGAAATGCGGGACATACAGCGCCTCGAGAAATCGGCGGGTGAGCTCTACCTTGCGGAGCGTGGGCATAGACCAGGCGCTGGCGCCGGCAAAGAGGGGCGGCGTGGAGCGCACGGGCGGGGTCCGGCCTAGGAGCGGCGCTACTCGCCGCAAGCCGTCGGGCGGCATCCCGATGCCCAGGCCGTTGGTCTCGAGCGGCTCGGCGAGTTCGGTGCGCACCAGTTCGGCCATGCCGAGCCCCGTGACCCTCCGGGCCAGCCCGGCCACGAGCCATCCGTAGGTGATGGCGTGGTACCCGGGATGCCCAGGCCAAGGGTCGGGCGCCCGGGCCGCCAGCTTCTCCTCTAGGGCGAGGTGATCGAGCAGGTCCTCCGAGGAGCCGGCGAGATCGGTCATCGAGTGCAGGCCGGCCTGGTGGCTCATCAGCTGGCGCACGGTGATTGACCCCTTGCCGGCTTCGGCGAACTCTGGCCAGTAGCTGGCCACCGGAGCCTCGTAGTCGATCAACCCGCGATCGGCCAGGAGATGGACGGCGGTCGAGGCCACGCCCTTGGTAGTCGAGAAGCAGATGGCGACCGTGTCCCGCTCCCAAGGGCGCGTCCGGCCGAGGTCGGCGAATCCGGCCCATACGTCCACCACTGGCCGGCCGTGCAACCGGACGGACAATGCTCCGCCACCTCTACTGCCGGCGTTGAACAATCGGCCGAAATACGACGCCGCGTGCGCGAACGCCGGATGCACGTATCCGTTCACGTCTCCCATGGGCGGCTCGCTGTTGGTCACCCCGTGAGCTTGCCCGGTCGAGGTCGCCGCCGCCATACCACCGCTGAAGAACCGGGACCTCCGCATGATCGGTGCCACATGAAGATCCTCCCGACCCGCCGGGCCGACTACGGCATCCGGCGCCTCGTCTTGTGCGTGCCGAAAGCCTGTGGGTGCCGAATTACCCATCCGATCCCGCCGAACAGGAATTATCCCCAACTAGTTGTGTGCGCAATAATATGGGAAACCGAGAGCACTGACGTGGGAAATGGAGCCTCAAGCTCTCTCATCGGCCCTGGGTAGATGGGCTCTGTCGGTGGCCCACCAAGGGGTACCGACAGAACTGTGCAGGTCATGTCGACGAAACTCAGATACAAGATGGTTGCTGGCCCGATGGGTGCCGGAAATCTCATCCGGGTTGTCTGACCAGGACTTTCGTGGAGCAGCTCCTTGCGACGAACTGGGCCATGGCCCTGCCCTGGCTAAACCTTGACTTCGTCAGAATCCTCCAGGTGCTTCGCCTGTACCGGCACGACGACGAACTGGCGATCGAGGTCGTCAAACTTCGCCACGAGATCGCCGTCCTTCGTCGTCAGGTGGCCCGACCGGTATTGCAGACCTCGGATCGAGCACTGTTCGCCGGGCTGAGTCGGCTGCTTGATCGTCGACGTTGGGAGAGGTTCTTCGTCCGACCCGGGACCTTGCTCCGCTGGCATCGGGACCTGGTCCGTCGACGCTGGACCGAACCCCACCGACCAGGGCGGCCTGGCATTCCCGATGGAACCGTAGCGATCATCCTCCGGTCGGCCGGCGAAGACCCCACCTGGGGCTATTGCCGGATCCCGGGTGAGCTGGCCAGGCTGGGAGTCCTCCTTGCCCATCGAGTGCCTGGCCGATCCTTCGTCGGCACGACATCGATCCCTCGCTGATGCCAAGGGGCCCCAACTGGTCCGAGTTCCTGCGAGCCCAGACGCCATCGATGCTGGCTTGTGACTTCTTCTCTGTCGTCACGGTGCTGTTCCGCCGGCCCTACGTGCTGTTCTTCATCGAACTCGACTCCCGACGGGTTGACGTGACCGAAGTCACCGCCAACCCGACTGGATCCTGGGTGGTCCAACAGGTCCACAATCTGTGCATGGTGCTGGCCGACCGGACGCATCCCGTCCGATTCCTGATCTGTGACCGAGACGCCAAGTTCACGTCGAGCTTCGACGAAGTCTTCCAGGCTGACAGCATAAAGATCATCGGCCACCCAGTCCGGGCGCCACGGGTCAATGCGTACGCAGAGCGATTCGTCGGCACCGTTCGTCGTGGGTGCCCCGACCAGATGCCGAACCTCGGCCGCTGCCATCTTGAGCAGGTGCTGGCCGACTACGTGGCCCAGTACAACGAACACCGGCTGCACCGGGCCCTGGATCAGCAAGCCCCCACGACAGTGGGCCAGCCACTGCCGATGGACCATCCGGACAGCAAACACAGCTACGACGAACAGACTCGGTCTTCGGTCTGATTCACGAATACAAACCTGAAGCTTGAGCTGCCCGGATGGGATTTACGGCACCCGCGGGCTTGCGCCGCAGAGGGTAAGCGCGTCTTGGTCCACTGCGTCCGAGTGGAGAACCGGACTTTCGCCATTGCTGCCGCCTGTCTCGTCTGCGCTCAAGGCAAGGACCCGACAGTTCCCAGGATCAGATCGGGGACTCACGGGATCGAGGCCGCAGGACCTTCTGTCCGCCGGCGTGCGGGCCTCGGCCCAATGTCCACCGGTCCTGTAGGACCGCATTACCTGATGTTCAGTTCCATCGGGTGGAAAGCACCTCGTTGGAGCGACACCGCGAAACGCTGCTCTCTCCCTCGGACAGGTGTTCGTCACACATTTTCGGACGTTGCCGTTTGGAGCCAGTGACGTCCAATCGGCTTTGTCTTCTCTGATCAGGAACTTGGACGCGTCATATATGGATAGTCGCAACGGTATCCGTAGGTGCTGCTACTCACCGGAGGATCATCGTGACGTTGGAACTGACCGCTCGTCACCTCACCGATCAGGTAGCAGTTCGACCCTGTCTTCGCCGCGGGATCGGTCGGTGCGATGATGTGACCGGCGTCGAACGTCGTGATCTTGGAAAGCGCGCTCAGAATCGATCCGCGACTTGGATCGGATCCGGCATTTTTCAGTGCCTGAGCAAAAAGACTTCCCGACACCCACCCGTACATTGTGAACAGGTCGGGCTTGAACCCTGGTGACGCCACGTTCACCCAATGAAGGAACATTGCCACCGCTGGGATCGTCGACTCGTCCCCACCGAGGAAGAGCGAGGCGGTCTGATTGAGATAGGCGCCGTCTACGGCGGACGGCCCACCCGATGCCGCTACCAGCTGGCTGCTGTAAGCAGACGGTCCGAGGACGACCTGGGGATGGAAGTTCTGCTGGTTGAGATCCTTCAGCAGCGACGAAGCATAGATCTCCGGCATCTGGTCGATGAAGAGCACCTTGACACCTTGGTTCCTCATCGTGATGACGTTCTGCGTGAAGTCGACCTGAGATTCGTCATACGTCTGGTCGTAGACAACCCTGTACCCGACCTTCTGCATGACGTATTTCTCATTCTGCCATTGCGTTTCGGACGATGGCAGGTCGGCCACGAGCACGCCTACCGCCTTCACCCCGGCCGGGAACTTCTTCTTGAAATACTGAAGTGGACCCTCTAACCAGCCCTGGCGCAGAGGAACCGGGCTGAATACATTGGGAAGGCCGTTGGTCGTGTGGTCCAAGACCACCGATACATCGGGAACATCGGGATTCTCAGCTAGTAGCACTCCACCAAAACTGTCAAAGGTCGAGAAATCACCGACCAGGGCAGCGTCGTTGGATATGGCTTCTTGTGTGGCCTGTTTGTTGCCGGCCCCGGTGTAGTTGTCATTGCCGCTGTCGACAAGGATGTTCCGACCGTTGATTCCGCCTACTGAGTTGACGTAGTCCGCATAGGCCTCTGTGCCCACCAACGCGCCTTCGAAGAGACCGCCGAGGGCCAGAGTGGACACGTTGCCGATGTGGACGGATGTCGTGGTAATCCCAGTGTGGTCACCATACGCACTGGCCGGAATCGCCGATCCATGACCTCCTTCCGCAGCTGTGGTGGTGGACGACGAGGTGGTGGAAGCGCACGCCATGGCGCCAACGCTCACCAATGCCACGATTCCTAGCGCTCCGATACGTGCCTTCATCAATTCAGCACACAACACTCCGTGTAACTCTGCATTACAGAGCGGACGCCGATACTGGTCTAGGAAAGGCCAGGCTGACCGCTGTTTTTCAATGGCTGCCAAAGATTCTCACTCTTGTTTAGCACCTGCACAAGTTCGCCGTACGCACGGGTATGAGCAGCTCTTCTTCTTACAAGTCCATTTGTGGCAGACGGTCTCACGATCCGCAGTGGCGGTGTGGCGTCCCGTTCCAATGTGCGCAGGATGTCCCTGGCCGAGTGCGTCTTCTCCGGCCGCGACGTCGGGATGGCGGTGACCGCCCCCAGTGCCGCTGCCCTGGGGGCGAGGGCCGACGGCGCGTCCGGGCAGGCCGGAGTTGCAGGGCGTGAACCCAGAGCGTGATGCCCTGTTCACAGCCTCCACCGGGCGCGACACTGAGAGACAGGGAGGAAGCGCGATGGCCAAGGCGGACCGCAGTGCCGGAACGGATGAGCGAGGGATCCTCGCCCCGCTGACCGAGGCGATCGCCCATCGCATCGATGAAGAGCGGCACGGGACGGTGGTGGCCCGGGACCCCGGCTTCGTACGCCGATTCGTACCCCACGTCGAGCAGTGGATGCGTTACTTCTCTCCCGAGGTGCGGGGTATCGAGAACCTCCCCGTCACCGGGCCGGTGCTTGTGGTCAGCAATCACTCGTGTCTCTTCTACATGCCGGACACATGGATGGTAGGTGCGGCCATCACGGAGCGCCGTGGGGCGGACGCGCCGGCCTACGCCATGGTCTACGACCTGTTGTTCGGAATTCCCGCGGTCGGTTCCAGCCTGCGAAGGCTGGGTGCGGTGCCGGCCAGTGGGGGCGAGGGTGAGCGACTGCTAGCCGAGGGTGCCCTGATCCTCGACTACCCCGGTGGGGACGCCGAGGCGTGTCGGCCATGGGCTGAGCGCGACAGGATCATATTCTCGGGCCACATGGGGTTCGTGCGTCTGGCCCTGCGTGCCGGCGTCCCAGTCGTCCCCGTGGTGGCTTACGGCAGCCACCACGCCGTCGTGGTGCTCTCCCGGGGGGAGACCCTCGCACGTGCCCTCGGGTTGGCCCGTCTACGGATCAAGGTGTTCCCGATCCTCCTCGGGCCGTTGGGCGTCACGTCGGCACTTATGCCACCGCTGCCCATGCCGGCCGAGGTCACTGTCGAGTTCATGGCACCGCTCGACTGGAGCGCCTTCGGGCCGGACGCCGCCAATGACGAGGACGTGGTCCGGGCCTGCTACAACGAGATCACGGGTGCCATGCAGGCCACGCTCGATCGGCTGCATGCCGAGAAGCCCCACCCGGTGCTGCGCGGCTGGTCCCAGCTCCTCCGCAAGGGCGGCAGGCCTATGAACTTCGGTTCCGAGTAGCGACGCCATCCTCCGAACTTGGGTGAGGCCTGCCCGTCACGGCGTCAACTGTCGGACATCGGCTTCCCTCAGGGCGATCCCTGAACCAGCAGAATCCAGGACGGCTCAAACCCCTCCGAGAAGAGTCGTGCAAGGCCCACAGTGCGCACCGCGCATGATCTCAGCTACCCCGGCTGAGAACAGATGAAGCCAGCCTTGACGAACGCCATTGCCCAGTCGTCATGCCGTCTCCCCTGTCGTCCCCATCTCCCCCGTGATCGACAGAGGACCGAAGCGTCAAAGCGAGTGGCCGTGGTGCGGTGTGCCAATGGTCACCAGTGCATCTATCTGCGCCCCCACTGCTGCTGCGTGCTCAGCGACGACGCCCCTGTCGAGTGCCCGACGACCACGATGGTTTCGTGGTCTTGATCCAGCTCCTCGATCAGGTTGACCGGGCGCTCCGCTGAGGTGGCGATTGACCCGAAGACCAATCGCTCGTTGAAGTACTTGGTTCGCCAGCCCTGCGCCGGATCGGAGTCAGCGGCCATTCACTACCGGGAGCAGCGAAACCTCCCACGAAGTCGGGTGCCCTACTCATCGTTCAGTACCCGGAACGCTAGGGCACCATATTGGTCGTTCAGGAGTTTCACAGCCCTGATGTGGGAGCCACGGCCATGCCCCATTGTTTTGGTATGCGGTCGCCGAACTGGAGGAACCGTCGACACAGTGACCGTGGGCTTGCCATTGTCACGTGAGAGGGTGATGAGCGGCAAAACGCGGAAGCAGTCCACTGCCGATTGCGTCAGATTCTCAACCGTATCTACGAGATCGCAGCATTGAAATCGGGATCTGGCTCAAAGAACTGATGGACAAGTGCCTCCAAGCCAACTGCAAAGAGCGTCCATTGCTGATCCTCGCCGTTCGGACCGGTGGGGCGCACAACTCGCTCGATTCGACCACTGAGGTGTTGTCGCAATGAATACCCTTCATTCAAAGCTGTGACAGTCATGACGAACTGCTGCATGGTCCACGGCTCTCGGATCCGAAGGCCAAAGAGCTCGACGAGACCCGCGTAGATCTCTTCCCAGAACCTCGAGACAGTCTCATACCCTTCCATGAGTGCGACCTGGATCCGTCGCCGCTCGTCCGGAAGATTGGTTGCGGTCGCCATTGCCAAGACGTTGATCCACAACGACCAATTCGCCGAGTTGGCAATGGCGTCGCCGCTGGCCTCCCCTCCGACTCGACACACCTCCCGTAAGGCGTGTGCACGCGATTCGACCGTCGAGAGGTCGATACCAACGAAGACGCCAGCTATTGCTCGGACCGTCAAATCGGCTTCGGGTCGCTGCTCGTCCTGGGCAATGGCAACAAGGACATCGGCCTGGTAGTCCGCTTGGTTCTCCCACACACGCCGGATTACCGAGGCGTTCGTAAGCCGCAAGCCCGTCTTCTTCTCCACACGGTCGAAGACCCTCTTGAACGTGAGATTGCTGGACCCAGGCTCAAGTCCTTCCTCGAGCAGGATCTCCTTCCCTGCTTCTAACAGTGCGGCGCGCAACTCCTCACGGGTCTGCTTCGTTTGGCGCGTCTCAGTCACGGCCCGGAGCTTCGGTACGCCTGAACCAGGTCGCAGTTCCATGAGCACCCACCACCCCATCATGTATCTATCCGTCGCCAGAGTCGAGTACTCGCGTCGTCGACCGCCAAGCCCTCCCAAAGCATCGGCAAACGGTGGCTGGTCTCACATAGAGATATGGGTTTGCCCTACCTGTGGGCGCCAACAATTCCATTTGGGTGCCGTGAGTAGGACTTTCGTGAAGACAGACCTGGCGACGAAACTGGGCCATGACCCTGACGTTTCTCTACATTGCCTGCGTCCGCATCCTCCAAATGCTCCGCCTGGGTCGGCGTGACAACGAAGATCTGGCCGTTGAAGTCGTCGTAGTCCGCCACGAGATGGCAGTCCTCCGTCGTCAGGTGGTCCGCCCCGAACTACGGCGGCACAGGTGGCGTCTTTGACGACCTCCAGTTGGACGATCCGAATCAACGCCAAAGCTGCGAGCTGTCGCTTCAACACCGAGATTCGAGGGAAGGCTCGCTCGGCTTCGGGCGAGACCCACAAGGCACCCGCCGCCAGCCCGCCATTAGTGTCCACCTATGGCACCATCCAGCGGCACCTACGAAATCGGCCCGAGCGACGCGAGCCTGACGGTGCGCACCACCAAGGCCGGCCTGGGCGCCAGGCTGGCCCACGACCTGACCATCGAAGCCAAGACGTGGAGCGGGTCGATCACCTTCGACAACGCTGACCTGGCCGCCTCGAGCGTCGAAGTGACTGTCGCGGCAACGTCGTTGGCGGTGATCGACTTCTCCGGCGGCATTAAGCCGCTCAGCGATGGGGACCGCAAGGAGATCGCCAGAACCATCAACGAAAAGGCCCTGCAGACCAACAAGTACCCCGACATCACCTTCCGTTCCACCGCCATCAGCGGACAGGCGGACGCGTTCACCGTGACCGGCGATCTGACCATCACCGGGACCACCCGGCCGGTCAGCCTGGCGGTGACCGTCGGCGGCGGCGGTCTGGTGACAGTGCGGGCCACGTTGACCCAGACCCAGTTCGGTATCAAGCCCTATTCGGCCATGCTCGGGACCCTCAAGATCAGCGACGAGGTCGAGGTCCACGCCACCCTGACGCTGCCGGCGCCCTAAATCGGGCCAATCGGGACCGCCGTCCGGTCGAGGCGCCGGCCGCCGTTGCTCAGCTCAAGACCAGGCTCTCCCCCATAGGTGGCCCGGTCGACGGTCCCGGTGGGCTCTGGGCGCCGAAGAACTCGTCCGATGCTGCCGAACAGGGAGTGTCTACAACTAGTTGTGTGAACATCAACCTGGGAGATCGAGACCGGTAGCGTGGGTAATGGTTCCGGCCAGCTCGTCGTCCCTCCAGGCACTGGGGTTTTATCGGGAGCCCACCAAGGAGTATTGACAGAACCGTGCAGGTCATACCGACAGATCCCAACGTCATGTGGTGACTGCCGGTCAGACAGCGATGATTCACGACTTCCGGCAGATCACTCGGGGTAGAGCACCCACGGCATTGCAACGCCGGTCTTCAGGCGCCGATCGCTCCCAAGAGCGCACGCGTGTCGGCTCGCTCCAGCCGACGCAGCGCCGACACTCTCGCCTGGCGTGCAACTGCAGCGCGGCGATCGGGATCCATGGGGTTGGGCCCGATGACTGCAGCATCCTCCGCTGTCGGTTGGATCACGACCACTTGCGTGCCCCGGCGGCGGAGTCGTCGCGCCTCGGCTTCGAGGACCAGACGGGACCATCGGCGCGAAGGTTGGTCGATGGTCAGACGAATCCTGCGTCCGGCCAACGACATTGGCGAACTCACCAGGACAAGATCCAGGTCGGCGTGGACCAGCACGTCCGCGTTGGTCGGCGAATGTGTCCCGCCATCCACAAAGCCCTCCCCATCGATGCGTACCGGCCGGAAGAACCCCGGGATGGCGCACGACGCCGCCACGGCGTCAGGTAGCGGAGGCCGGCAGTCGCGCCCGAACACCACCAGGCACCCGTCACGTTCACGAACGGCGCACACCCACAGCGGCTCGCTCGGCCAGGCACCCGGCGCCAGCCGGGAGATTGCCTCCGCGATGAAGTCGGCGTCGACTGTTCCCTCCGGCGCCAGCCCGGCGAGGAGCGCCAACGGTCGGGCCTCGAACGGGTGGGTGGCGGCACGTGCCAGCCTGGTGCCGATGTCCGTGGGGCGCCGAAGCCTGGCGGCGGAACGCACGGCGGGCGGCTGGCGCGCCGGACCGACACCGGGCAGCAGCCGCCTACCGGCCGCCGACATGGGCCGGTCCTCGGCACGAGCGAGCAGGTCTGCGGCGGAAAGCCCTGCTCGCAGCGAGGTGCCGGTGATAGACCCGGCCGACGTGCCCACAACCACAGCGGCGCGACGGGGATCCCAGCCGGTCGCCTCCTCGACGGCGGCCAGGACGCCAGCGTGGAGGGCGCCACCGGCCACACCGCCTGCTCCAAGCACGAGACCGACCCGAGGTCCTCGGCTGACACCACCGACGGTTGCTGCACTCTCGTCGGTGTCGTCGCCCGAACTCATGGCTGCAGGTGCAGCGGCGTGGTCATCAGCACGTGTCAGTTCTACACGCCGGAGCGTGGGGCCCGAGTAGCCCAGGCTACTGGCCGCGATCGCGGTAACGTTTGACGTTGCGGCGGTGGCTGGTGGACCGTCGTCATCCTACCGAGGAGGCGGCGATGGGCTCCACGCCGATGGCAGGCGCAGATGCCACGTGGCTGCACATGGATCGGCCCCGGAACCTGATGATCGTCAACATCGTGCTGTGGTTCGACGGGGAGGTCGAGTGGACCGCACTGGAGGACTCGTTCTTCGAGCGGGTCGTGGAACGGTTCGAGGTCTTCCGGTCACGGGCGGTCGACCCACCTTTGACTATGGGGCTCATGGCGCCTCGGTGGGAGCCGGTCGAGGTCAGCCGGGTCGACCACATCCGACTGGTGAGGTTGCCCGATCCCGGGGATGGCCCCGAGCTACATCTCTACATCGCCCGCGAGGCTGCCCGACCGCTCGACGATCGAGTTCCGCTGTGGCAACTGCACCTGATCGAGGGGTACGCCAATGGGGGGGCCGTCCTGCTGCGCAGCCATCACGCCCTCGGCGACGGGCCCACGTTGATGCACATGCTCCACGCTTGGTCCGGGTCGCACCCAGCGGGGAAGGACCCGTCGATGCCGATGACGCCGCCTTCGAAGCGTGCCGGGTGGTCGGTCGGCGGCATCGGTGGAGACGCCGGCATGTTGGCGAAGTTGGTGTCGGGCCTGCCCTCGAAGGCCGGCGTTCTAGGGGGCAGGCTCGGCGGCGCGAAATCAGTGGCGTGGACAGCCCCGGTTCCACTCGAGACCATCAAACAGCTTGCCCGAGAGACCAATTCCAAGGTCAACGACGTTGGGCTGGCTCTTGTCGCAGGAGCGCTTCGACGCGGCGTCGAGGGCGCTGCTGGTGCGCGGGTCGAGGCGATGGTTCCCGTGAACGTACGGGCCAAGGAGCAGCCGATCGAGTACAGCATGGGAAACCATTTCGGCCTCGTCACCATCAAGCTCCCGACCGATATCGACAATGCCCGAGAGCGAATCGCGAGAGTGAAAGCGGACATGGATCGAATCAAGTCCACTCACGAAGCCCAGGTCGTCTTCGACGCGCTCACTGTGCTCGGCGCCACACCGAGGCAGTCTGCCCAGGCATGGGTCGACGCGTTCTCTCGCCGCGCCAGTGTGGTGATCACCAACATCAACGGCCCGCAGCAGCCGTTGCACCTGGGCTCGGTGGAGATCGGCGGCATGGTGCTTTGGGTACCGGCCACCGGCCCGATCGGACTCGGTGTGAGCATCTGCAGCTATGCCGGCGTCGTGCGGTTCGGCGTGATCGCCGACACGGCAGCCGTGCCGGATCCGAAGCGGGCCGTCCAGGCGCTCGATGAGGAAATCCAGGTTGCGTTGACCAGCGGACCGACCTGATGCCCTCCCGGTGGTCGAGAGTTCTCGTCCAGAGCGCGCACCGTGCCGAGGCGCCAGGGTTTCCGGAGGGTCGACTTGTGGCGAAGCCTGATCCGACGGACAGTTGCGCGAGCAACTTTGCGGGAACTCGAGACCAATAGAGCGGGAAGTGGCTTCGGTTCAGGTCGTGGTCCCTCCAGGTCACTGCTGTCTCGTCGCTACCCCACCAACTGCCGGACGGCGCACCCGCCGCCTCGCCGGATGAACCGCACCAGAGCGATGTCACCTCGAGCACCGTTCATGGGGAGCGCTCCGGGAGCACCCCCGCGGCGCTCCGACGGGAGTTCAACACGCAGGGGTCATGGTGTCCAACGGCTCGTGGCGGGCTCGGGGGACGGCCGGTGCCGGCCATCCCTCCCCCGTCCGTCGATGATCAGGCAGGTGCCCGTCGCGGTGGCGACGAGCCTGCCTGCGCCGTCGGTGATCTCGGTACGGGCGAAGGCCACCCGCCGACCCGGCTTGGTCACCAGGCCGGTGGCCACGATCGGTCCGCTGGTGGTCGAGAGCGGCCGCAGGTAGCCGATCTGGAGATCGATCGACGTGTAGCCGACTCCCGGATCGAGGGTGGTGTGCACGGCGCACCCCACCACAGTGTCAGCCAGTGCGCACACCACGCCACCGTGGACCATGCCGATCGGGTTGTAGACCGACTCGTCCGGCTCGCACTCGAAGGCCACCCGCCCCAGCTCGATGTCCCGTATCCGCATGCCGAACAGGGCGGCGATCGGGGGAGGGGGGAGGTCCCCGTCGCGGATGGCACGGAGGAAGTCGATCCCGCTCATGGACGGCGCCGCTGCCGCGGTGATGGCCGGGTCGCGCCAGGTCACCGTCTTGGACCTCGGCCGACCCCAGTCGTGGGAGCGGCCCGCCGCGGTCGGCTGCTCGATCCGGGTCATACGACCTCCACGGGAGCGAGGCGGGGCGGGGCGGACTCGAGGAGGCCCGGGTCCGTGGTGTCGGACCCGCTCGCCGCGTCGATCACACCGGGATCGGCCGGCACCCGGACCGACCCCGGTGGGCGGAGCAGGCAGCAGATCAGGCCGGAGGAGGCCGCCATCGCCGCCACGAACCACCACAGATGGTGGAAGTGGGCGAGCGCCCCGGCCGCCCCGGTCGGAGCGCCGAGGATGACCACGAGC
This sequence comes from Acidimicrobiales bacterium, assembly GCA_052326605.1. GTDB lineage: Bacteria > Actinomycetota > Acidimicrobiia > Acidimicrobiales > RAAP-2 > Bog-756. The sequence continues at coordinate 17,111 of JBKQMB010000071.1, forward strand.
AGGGCGATCCCGAGGGCCCCTCCGACCTGACGGGCGGTCTGGTTGACGGCGCTGCCCACGGCGAAGCGTTCCGGGTGGAGGCTCGAGACCGCGGCGGCACTGAGCACGGGGAAGGTCAGCCCGATCCCGAGGCCGACCACCAGCGTGCCCGGCAGCCAGATTGACAGGTACTCGGGGCGCAGGCCGACCCGGGTGGCGTACCAGACCAGGCCGGCAGTGAAGACGACGAACCCGGTGAGCAGCACCCGGCGGAAGCCGTAGCGGCCGGCCATCTTGCCGGCGGGGCCAGACACTACGGCCACCACCAGGGGGCCGGGAGTCACGGCCAGGCCCGCCCGGAGGATCGAGTAGTGCCAGACGCTGGTCAGGAACAGGATGTTGCCGAGCAGCATGGCGAAGAAACCCATGGCGTAGAACAGCGCGGCGGCGTTGGCCACGGTGAAGGACCGGGACCGGAACAGCGTCAGGTCGAGCACTGGCTCGGCGTGGCGGGCCGAGCGGCGGAGGAAGCCGGCGCCGAGACCGAGCGCCGTCGCCAACGAGGCGATGATCCACCCGCTGAACCAGCCCCAGCCCGGCCCTTCCGAGATGGCCAGGACCAGCGCGGCCAGGGCCCCGCTGAGCAGGACCACCCCCGGGTAGTCGGGCGACGATCGGGTCGTGTCACCCAGCAGTGTGGGCAGCACGTTGCGGCCGACGAGCCAGGCGACCAGCCCGATCGGGAGGTTCACGTAGAAGGCGGCCCGCCAGCCGAACCCGGTGATCAGGACGGCGCCGAGCGACGGGCCCGTGGCCACGGCAAGGGCGCCGATCCCGCCCCACAGTGCCACGATCTGCGAGCGCCGCTCGCTCGGGAAGGCCGCCAGGAGCAGGCCCAGCGAGGAAGGTAGCAGGGCGGCGGCCCCGACCCCCTGGACCAGGCGGCCGGCCACCAGCAGGGGCACCGACGGCGCCAGGCCGGCCAGGGCCGACCCGAGGCAGAAGATGGCCAGGCCGGCGAAGAACACCCGGCGGCTGCCGAGCCGGTCCGCAGTGCGACCGGCCACGACCAGCAGGGCGCCGAACACGATGCCGTAGCCGGTGATGACCCAGGCCAGGGAGGCCTGCGCGTCGTGGGGGAAGGACCGCTCCAGCGCCGGAAACGCGACGTTCACGATCGAGAGGTCGAGCGAGGCCATGAAGGCCCCTAGGGCGGTGACGAGGAAGACCACCCGGAGGCGCCTGCGCGCCTGGCGCGAGGCCACAGGGCCGGCATCGGTTAGTTCTATCATGCAACTTACCTTAAGGGATTGCGTTGCATTATGCAACCCACTAATCTGGGGACATGGAACGCAAGAGCTTCGCCGGCATGGACTGCTCCGTGGCCCAGTGCCTCGAGGTGGTCGGAGAGTGGTGGAGCATGCTCATCGTGCGGGATGCCTTCCTCGGCGTCACCCGGTTCGAGGACTTCCGGCGCCGACTGGGGATCTCGCGCAACATCCTCCAGCAGCGCCTGGCCACCCTGGCCGACGCCGGGGTGCTGGTCCGTGTCCCCTACTCCGAGCACCCGCCGCGCTACGACTACCGCCTCACCGACAAGGGCCGGGACCTCTGGCCGGTGCTGACCACCATGCGCCAGTGGGGGGACAGGTACGCGGCCCCCTCCGGACCGCCTCTCGAGGTCACCCACAACGCGTGCGGGTCGACCGCAGACGCGGTACTGGTCTGCGGGTCGTGCGGGGAGCCCATCGGCCCCCGGGATGTGCGGGCGGCCCCGGGGTCGGGTCGGGAGGCGAGCGCCCTCGTTCCGCAACTGTCGCACCGGACCGGTTGAGCAACCACGCCGTGCCCGACGTGGTCGACGACAAGGCGGCGGGCCGGCCCGAGCTCTCCGTCGACGGCCAGTTGTCCGAGCTCGTCAACCAGGTCGAGGACGACTCCGAGGTCTTGGTCCACACCAGGGCTGCGGCAGCAATCATCGAACAGCGCACCTGGTGTCGTCTGTCCTCGAACTCAGCGAGGGCATCGTTCAACGCTGGCGAGCCTGCGCGGTATTCGTGAGATCCAAAGTCCCAGCGGTGTTCGGGCCTTGGGCGAGTGCTTCAAGCCCCTTCCGGTACGCCTGATCGTCTGCCCACAGGGCAGCAGCCAGATCCTCGACTGCCTCCAGCAGTCGCTCCGTGTCTTGCATCGCGGCCGGAGGCGGTCTTTCACGGATCAGGGACTTGCCGGGATCTCCGGTCATCCGGCGTGACCAATCCCCGGCGGCCGGACGATGGTGCCGGGTGCGAAGCTTCGGTCGGCGGATACCTCAGCTACAAAGGACTCGGCGGCGGGCATCGTAGCGAACGGCGGCACTACCGGTCGGTCGCCCTCGGGCTAGTTGAGCCGGGCCCGTCGCCCTGGCACCGCAGTCGTGCGCCGTGGGGGGTTACGTGCCCCACCTTCCCGGCGACCTGGGGCTGCGTCGCCGCGCGAGCGAACGTGACGTGCCGTCAGCTTCCAGACTGGTCCGGCGATGCTGGTCGTGAGCCTTTCGGAACGTAATCGAAGAACCGATGCGTCACACCGTCGGCTGTCCACTCGGCGCGCAGGCGGGTCCGACGCTCGACACGGCGGATGTCGAGTGGCTCTCGATGGGCATCGAGCCGGGTGGGGGGGTCGACCACGTTGGCCGTGTCCGACGCTCAGTAGGGTGCCCGGCCGGTTTTGTTGAGTGCGGTGCCATTCGATGTGGTCCGGGGAGATCGCTGGGGGAACGGGTGGGGTCGGTCAGTCCCGTTGTGCCGATTCCCAAAGGAGGCCTGTCTGATCCATCCGGTCCGTTCCGCTCATGTGATGGCCGGAGCAAGCGCGCCGACCTCCGCCACTTCCGCGGAGGACAGCCTCCATGCACCGGCGGCGACGTTCGCCCGAACCTGTTCCGCCTTTGTCGCACCGGCGATCACCGATGCGACCACCGGTTCGGCTGCCAGCCACGCAAAGGCCAAATCCAAGAGGGTGTGCCCTCGCTCGCCAGCCCACGCGTCAAGGGCCTCGACAACGTCAAAGTTCTCATCAGAGAGCGCACCGGCCGCGCGATCACCCCACCGTTGCAGCCGCGTGCCCGGGGGCGGCGCTTCGCCCCGGGAGTACTTGCCAGTCAATAATCCACTCGCCAGAGGGAAGTACGGCAGGTAGGCGAGGCCCAGACGCCGGCATTCGGGGAGGACCTCCTGCTCGTCCTTCCGGTTGAGCAGGTTGAAGTGGTTCTGCACGCTTGCGAATCGTGATCCACCTGGGACCACGGCGGCGGCGGCCTCGCCAAGTTGAGCCGCCGAGAAATTTGAGCATCCGATCTCGCGGACCTTGCCCTCGTGGACCAACTCGTCGAGCACACCCAGGGTGTCGGCAATGGGGGTCTCGGGGTCGGGGCGATGCAGCTGATAGAGATCGATCCGGTCCGTACCGAGTCGCTGCAAACTGCGCTCAACCGCCTCCCGCACGTAGCGAGTGGCGGCACCCCCGGTGCCGTTCTCCTCTACGGGACTCCCGAACTTGGTGGCGACGACCACCTCGTCACGGTGCCGGCCCAGTGCTTGACCCAAACGCTCCTCGCTCTCCAGGTACGAGTCGGCCGTATCGAAGAAGTTGATTCCAGACTCGAGGGCTGCGTCGACCACCGGCGGAACCTCGTCCCCACGCATACCGAAGCCGAAGTTGTTGGTTCCGAGGCCCACGAGCGATACTTCGAGGGTTCCGATCTGTCGCATGTCCATGTTCGCAGTCTTGCCACACGCCTTCTCGGGGGCAAGCCGCCGCCAAGACGCCTGGGCAACGGGTTCCGGTGCCCAGCCCCTACGGCCCAGACCATTGATTCGCGCACTCAACCTTCACAGCTGAGAACGCTGACTCGTGCCCTCAATCTTCAGAGCTGAGCACATTGGCTTGGTGACTCAGCCGTGTACGCAGGACTTCTTGAACTTGGAGCACACAACCATCATTCTGGCGATGCCAAGTTCGGACATCGCTGGTCCCGCCGCTAGACGGAGGCGAACAGGTCACCGTAGCTATCGATGCGATCCAGCACCTCGGGTGCGGTGAACCGAAGTGAAGCGGGGTCACCCGACTGGTGACATCGTTCCACTTCTTCCCAGGTGACAGGCGTCGAGACCGTGGGCTCGGAGCGGGCCCGCAAAGAGTATGGCGCGACGGTCGTCTTGGCTGGATGGTTCTGACTCCAATCGATCAGCACTTTTCCCCGACGATGGCCCTTGCGCATGTTGGAGACCACCAGGTCCGGAACTTCCCGCTCCAGATCCATGGCGATCTTGCGCGCATGTCCACGCGCCAGATCCCAACTCGGTCGATCGCGCAGAGGTGAGTAGAGATGCAGTCCCTTGGATCCGCTGGTTTTCGCCATGCATTCGAGACCTTGGTCGGTCAGAATTCGAGCAACGTGGGCCGCCACACTGCAACACTCGACGATCGTCACCCCTTCGCCCGGATCGAGGTCGAACACCAGGTGGTCGGGTGGACCGGGAACGGTGCTCCACATCGGTACTCGCCAAAGCGGAACATGGAACTCGATTGTGGCCAAGTTGACGGCCCAGATCAGTGTCGGAAGATCGCAAACCATGAGGTACTCGACGGCGTCGCCATCGGCAGTGGACGGCACACTGACCTGCCGCACCCATTCGGGGGTGTGTACCGGCGCGTGCTTCTCGAAGAACGAGGGCTCGTCGACGCCGTCGGGACACCGCTTCATGGTCAGAGGTCGATCTCGAAGGTGCGGCAGCATGACCTGGGACACCTGTGTGTAGTAGTCGATAATCTGCCCTTTGGTGAAGCCGGTGGCCGGGTAGAGCACTTTCTCGAGATTGGACATGGTGAGCTCTCGTCCACCCACGATCACCCTGTTCGACGCCGTGTCGTCAGGAACCACGGCGTACACCGTTGGCCGTATTCTGCGGTCGAGAGCGTCGCAGTGCCGGATGCAGTAGACCGCCCGGTGGAATCCGGCCACTCAGCCCGATCTGATCGACCAGGTTTGGTCGACACCATTCGGATTCCGGCTCCTGAGCAGTAGGAGCGCTTTCATTGAACGAACCGATCAGGTGCTCAAGAGGCGTCAAGTCGGTGACCGGTGGCTCTGTCGCGATGCGGGTGAAGCCAGTCTCGTCCTTGCCCACGCAGGACAGTCTGCCTCGGTTCACCATCGCAGGTGCACCGAGCAAAGAGTCGACAGATGTAGCTGGGCGTCTGCCACGTTTTGGCATCGAGGCACTGATGGCCGGCTCCTGAGCGCATTGTCCTTCATCTGGTCGTGATCGTGGCCCGCAACTCCGAGGAGGAGAACCTAAGCTCGGTCCACGCCTCCCACTCGCACTCCGACGGCGGCTACCTCTACTTCACCTTCGCCGGCCAGGGAACCGGCTCCGACGACGTTGAGGCACGTGAGGAGTTCTACCGTCGCTCGTGGTCGGCTGTCATGGCGGCGACCCGCCGGCACCGCGGATCGATCAGCCAAGACCGCGGCATCGGCCTGGTGCGCTCGGGGTACCTGGCCGATGCCCTCGGAGAGGGATTCTCGGTGCTCGAGGGCATCAAGGCGACCCTCGATCCGGTCGGCATACTCAATCCGGGGAAGCTAGGACTGAGCAACCCGTTCGGGCCTTCGCCATGGCCCGCGCCGGAGGTCCCGTCCGCGGAGGTGGACACAGGCGGTGATCCCACGGCGGGCGTCGGCGGGGAGCAACCATGAGTGTGCTCGTGCTCGACGTCGGCACGAGCGACGTGCGGGCCTCCCTGGTGCGCTCCGACGGTCGCATCTGGTGCACGCAGTGGGGAGAGGTGTTGGCGGTGTCCCCGGACCCCGGGCTGTCGGAGTTCGACCCGCCGCAGATGGCCATTGACCACGACTGGATCCAGACACGGGCCTCTTCACAGAACATGACCGACTTCGCGCAGAGCCAGATCCGCACCATCGATGTCGTCGAGGTCATCCCCCGGGGCCCTCAGTGGCCTCGGCGTCCTGCTGCTGGCTGGGATGGCTCCTGTGGCCTCGGGACCGAACGCCGGCGTGACGACCGGGTCGGAGTCTCGGCCACCCAAGCTGACCGCCACTACCGTCCACCGGGACTGTGACAGGAGTGCCGGACTGCCCTACCAGCCCGACAGCGGTATGGGGAGGTCGGGTCGCCAGATTCGAAACGATGCGCTCAGGCACGGGGATTCAGGGCCACCAACGGTCGATTTCCTCGTAGACCTGTGACCTGTGGGCCAACGCCATGTGTGTCACTCTCGGCAATTGGCGCACAGTCGAACCAGGGAAGAGCCCCTCGCCTGTCATCTCGCTGAGTATTCCCGACGCACTTGATGCGGTGACCAGCGCGTCGCCGAACACCCGTGCCAGCGGATGAGCGGGGTCGGCGGTAAGGCCACCGGCAATGATCAGGTATGCGGCTCGCTTGAGCATTGCCACATGATGCGCCACCGGTCCATCACGGGCGTCGAGGTCCTGGTCCAGCCAGTCCTCATCAGTGATAGCACCGAACTTGAGATCCTTGATTCCCGCACTTCGTGCGTCGAGACCCAGGCCGACCAGGTGCGTGGCAGGAATGGGCAGCGACCACAGTGCGGCGCTGGTCAGACTAACGAACACTTCGAGTGGCGCTCCCGTGTTCGGCACCCCGATGAGCACCACTCGCCGGGTTTTCGAGGTCCATGATCGCCGAAAACGGGCGAAACCGTGCCACGGGCGCGTCCTGAACGCGTAGTGGCACGCTGACCTGATCACGAGGCCGCCCATGCTGTGGCCGATCAGTGTGATGTCGCTGACGGGAACGGGCCATGCCGCAACGAGGTAGTGGAGCAACCGGGCGAACTCCCGCCCGTTGACTGAGATGTGCCTGCCGGTGTTGTAGCGCAACGAGACGGGTGTGACGCCGTGGTCGCGGGCGAGCAAGCTTCCGTACGTAGTGTCGGGGTCGCCGGGGAAGTCCCACACCGATTCCGTCGACATCAACCCATGGACAAGTAGGGCAATTCGGCCAGTCGCCTGGGGCAACGCGTGAGCGAGGCTGTCGCGATCGATTGAGAGAACTTCGGTTCCAGAGCGCATGGTCATGGGGATAGCCAACGTCGAACCCTGATCGGCGAGCCTGTCACCGAAGAATCCGTTGACCACTGCGAGTGCCTCGTCGCGCCGACCGGGCGCAGCGGTCAGGACGCGCAAGAGCCGTTCGGCGCTGGCCTGTATCAAACCGCGTTCGCCATCGGAAGTATCCTGCTGCGCAAACCGATCGTCGGCCATGAGCCGAGCCTACGGCTCGCCGGCGGCCCACAATGCTCGACACCACAAATGCCCGCAAAGCAATGGGTATGCGCCGCTCAATCGACCCGACCTGCCGTCGAATCACCAAACGCAAAACAGAACGCCGTGCATGCAATCTTGGGCAATTCCGCCAGCACTGACACATCCCCCGGCAATGACGCTGCGGGATGCTGTTTCAGGTGGCCTCAGCCTCCGAAGCTGCTCACCGCGCCTGGGGATCTCGGCTACGCACGCTGACAACGCCAACTCGGGGAATTGGCTCCGACGGCTGAGAATGCTGGACCCGGATCTCAGCCATCAAGGCTGACGCGTCCGATCGGCGACCACGACTGATGCTTCAGCACCCTACGTGGGTGTCGGCGCGAATTCCGTGTCCAACTCCAGGAATTGATTCACGAGTGCTTCCAATCCCACCGCAAAGAGTGTCCACTCCTGGTCTTCACCGTTGGGACCGGTCGGACGAATCATCAGCTCGATGTTGTCGCTTGTGTGCTGTCGCAGCGAACACCCTTCCGAGTACGCGATCACGGCCATCGTGAACTGCGCCATGGTCCAGGGCTGGCGAATCTGAAGGCCGAGGAGTTCCATGAAATCGGTGAAGGCCTCGCTCCAGAACCTGGAGACTGACGCGTAGCCGTCCTTGAGGGCTGCCTTGATGCGCCGCTGCTGATCTGGTGTCGTCGTTGCGGTCGCCATGGCAATGACGCTGATCCACAATGACCAGCTCGTCGAGCCGGCGATCGCGGTGCTACTCGCAGCTCCGCCGACCCGACACACCTCCTGGACGGCCCGAGCACGGGATTCCGCCGTCGAGAGGTCGAAGCCACCGAATACGACCGCGACGGCCTGGACCGCGCCCTCAGCCTCCTGTCGTCCCTCGTCCTTGGCGATGGCGACTAGCACGTCGGCCTGGAAGTCCGCCTGGTTTTCCCACACGCGCCTGATGACCGAGGCATTGGTGAGCCGTACGCCCGTCTTCTCCTCCACCCGCTCGAAGACCCTCTTGAAAGTGAGGTTGCTGGAACCGGCTTCGAGTCCGTCCTCGAACAAGATCTCGCGCCCCTCTTCCAAGAGCATGGCGCGCAGTTCCTCTCGGTTCAGCCTCGCCCGGCGCCGTTCAGTCAATGGTCCGCGCTCGGTCCACCCGGTCCGTGGACGATTTGCCGAAGGGGCTCATGACGCAATCATGTGCCGATTTCTCACCGCAGTCGAGATCTTCCCTTCGGTTTTCGGGCCAGTGACCGAGAGCCTCCGCCGGGCCGACCGGCCTCACGGAATGTGCTCGTGAGCTGGTGTCCGTCGTCTCTCTTGGTGGCCGAGCTCCAGTGTTGCAATTCGGGGTTGCAATTGTGCGTGACCTAGTCCAAGATTGGTCCGACGGGCGGCGGATCCCGAGCGAGTTTTGCCGGTAACAGAGATTGCCGGTCCCGCTCGAGCGACTGGCTACTGGCGTGGGGTAGCCGTCGATCCAGGTTCAGTTCTTGACGTGCGAGCGGGGGCCGCCTCGGATTCAGTGGGTGGGAACGCCGGCTCGTGCCCTCAACCCTGACAGCTGAGAACCCTGATTCGAGACTCACACCCACCAGGCAGTAGTCACCGGTCCACCCGGTCCGTGGACGGAAGTCCTACCGCCAAGCAGGTTCCGACCAACCACGCCGGCGTCTCGGACCGGTGAGCGCTGCCGGATTCACCCGGTCGATTGAGGCTCAAGCACCTGGGACGAGCTCTTCTTGGGTCTCCATCGCCACGGTTGCGAGCTCGAGGGCTTCTCTCCAAGCTGCCGGCGTATTGGCTGCACGCGCCTTTGCAACGATCGCTTCCAAACCCTCTGCCTTGTGCTTCGCGTCGCCTGCTCTCTGCGCCGCGACCCTCGCAACTTCTGCAACTTGCGGTGCCGCCTGGGCGGTTTGCTCAGCCATCTGCTTCGCGTCGGCTGCCGCCTGCGCCGCGACCTTGGCTGCCTCTTCGGCTTCCTGGACGGCCTGGTCGGTTTGCTGCACTGTCTGCTTCGCGTCGGCCGCCGCCTGCGCCGCGATCTTGGCTGCCTCTTCGGCTTCCTGGGCGGTCGTGGCGGTTTGCTCAGCTGTCTGCAGCGCGCTGACTTCCGCCTCCATGGTTCGAGCCAGTTCCGACACGACGACGGCGGCTTGTGCCGCTGCCTGCCAGGCCTCGGGCGTCCCCACTTCCCGCGCCCTTGCTACGGCCTTTTCTGTCTCTTCGGCCCAATTGCTGGCCACGTCTGCCTCCACATGACTGCCGGGCACTGCACGTGAATCAACCTTGCTGAGCGGGACCCGCAGGTTACCGCCTTCGCCGCTTTCGGCGATCGAGGAGACGACTTCTGCGTTGCTCTCGTCCTCTTCTCTCGTGGCCTTTGCCCCTGCGACGCCGCGCATGGCTGTCCAGGTCTCACCGTTACTGAAAGGCGGCTCTGGCGGACCATGATCGGGGCTGAGGGATGTGACCGTTACCGCTGGTGGAACACCTGGTCCAGGACTGAGCTGCTCCGAAGGATGAGGGGGAGTCGCAACACCCTTCTCGTCGCGTCCGGCAATAGCCGGCGATTCGCCCACGAAAGGGGCGGTCTGCGGCAGACTTGCCGCTTGGGGATCGGTGAACCATGAATCGTCATTCATCGGAGACCCTTCGACATCGATGGTTGCCATGTCCGGAGTGCTTTCTACCGGCTCATCTACCGACGACGAGGTCGGCTCAACTTGCATGGTTTGGCCGGTCAAGTGAAAGCCGTCCCAGTACCGCATCAAACGCGGGTCGGTCGCGTCGGGGTACCAACCGGCCTCCGAATGATCATGCATTGTGACGGCAGGCAACTGCTGCACGGTCGCCTCATCCGGTCGAGGGTCATTCGGCGACGTATGGTCTGGGCGAGGGTCGTTTGAGAAGAACTGGGCTACCTCGTCAAGCCCGTCCGGAGCGGCTTCTTCTTCCGCCTTCCTTCTCAACTGACGTGAAGAGGGTCGTAGTGCCATGCTCCACTCATCGTCACCAGCTCCCGCTTCCTTGAGAGATTTATGAACAGTGGTATCGCGTCCGCCGAGCGGTGGGGATTGAGCACGCAATCCTCGGCGACGATCAGTCAAGAGGCGTGAGCTCTCCGACTGCCGCATCGCCATTATTCCCACCTCTGTAGAGCTTCGCCATAGAGGCTTCGGAGAAGTACCTCCGCTCGGCCGTCACCCACTCGTCGTGGACGTCGAGGAGGACAGCACCGCCGGGTCGGATGACCGAGGCCTCGTTCGGGAAGATGCCCACGACGCGGCACCGTCGCTTCAGTTCCTTGTTCAACCGCTCGATTGACCGGGTTGGTCGACCAGATCTGTCGTCGGTGCTCGGAGGGGAAGGCCACTTGGTCCAGAAGTCGCTCCCCGGGGCGAGTCGACCACCTCATCGAGCTCGGAACAAATCCGGGACATCTCCGAGCGGCTGATGCCGGTCGACACCTCGAGGGCGGCTACCAGCTCGACGACCGCCCGGGTAGGGACGCCGTGCACGTAGGCCTCCACGGCCACGGCATAGAAGGCCTGGTCGATCCGGCGCCGGGACTCGAGGATCGAGGGGAAGGAGCTCCCCTTCTGGAGCTTGGGGATGGCCAGCTCCTCGTCACCGGCCTTGGTCGAGAGCACCCGGGGACGGTGCCCGATGCGCCCGGTGACCCGGGTGTCGGCGCGCTCGTAGCGGTCGGCGCCGATCTGGGCGGTGAGCTCGACCTCGATCAGCTCCTGGCGCACCAGGGTGACCGCTCCACGGACAAGGTCGAGTCCTTTGCCGGTTCGGAATGCATCGAGCAGCTCGGACAGGACGGACTGATCAAGGGCCATCGGTTGTGATCTTCTTTGGTGGGTTCGGCTAGGAACACACCGAGGATCACGCCGATGGCCCACCTACTGGTGGATTCCTCCACTCACTTCAATGCCCACCACTCAGGGGGACGCACACAACAAGTGGTGCGTTCAGATGCCACGTCGATGGGGGTGTATCAGCTCTATGACTGCCTAGATTCCCGCTCAAGGCATTGGCTCCGCTAGCCGATGTCACCAACGTGACCGATCTGACAAGTTCACCTCCAGAAGTGGTCTCGACCACTCCAGCTCCATATATGGGCCTGGACGGCTCGCCTAGTTTGGCGTTCCAGCCGGCGGTAGACCTCGCCACGGGACGCCTGCTCGGCTTCGAAGCCCTTCTGCGGTGGCGCGACTCCTCTGGCGAAAACATCCCACCGGACGTCCTCATTCCGCGGGCCGAGGCGCACGGACGCATGAACGCCCTGAATCAGTGGGTGTTGACCGAAGCCTGCAGGCAGGCCGCCAAGTGGCCTTCGGACTTCCAGCTAGCGGTGAACTGCTCGGTCTTCCAACTCCGCCGGGGAAACGCGGCAATGGCGGCCGCTTCCGCCATTGAGCAATCCGGCCTCAACCCTGATCGACTGACGATCGAGGTCACCGAGATCTCCGTGGAGGATGAGGAGGCGGCGGTGGACCTCCAGGTCATGACCCGACTGGGCATCCAGCTCACGGTTGATGACGTCGGGTCGGACTGGTCTGTCCTGGAGGATCTGCGCGGCTGCGTCGTCAACACGGTAAAGATCGACGGAGCGCTAGTTGCAGGTCTCACAGTCCCCGGTGGACAAAGTCGGGCCATCGTGGAAACGATCGTCAAGCTGAGTTACTCCCTCGGCCTCTGCACGGTGGCCGAGGCAGTCGAGACTGCCGAGCAGGTGGCCATTCTGCGCGAACTGGGAGTCGAAGCTGCCCAGGGCTACTTCTTCTCCCCGCCCCTGACCGCCAACGATGCCTTTGCGTTGGCGTCCATGAGCCCACACCCGGGCTTCGCCCTGTCCGGTCCGAAGGTGCACTGACTCTGGGCTGATCAGCTCAAGCAGACTCGCACTTCGCACTTCGGACAGGCATATCAGGTAGACCGGGGATACCGACGCTTCACCTGTAATCGGATCAGACGGACCAGTGCTCCAACGCCACGAATGTCGAATCCAGGGTCTCCTGGCGAATGCCGGATCAGCTGAGCAGGACCCTTGTCGGCGATCCAACATATGGCTCGAATCCCGTTCAGCCGGTATGTCGAACCTTGGTCACGCAATCGGACAGGGTCCTCGTCCTATTGCGCGCGCGTTGAGCGGTTCGAGGACCTCTGTTCGGGAGCCTCGGCGATCTCGGCCAACGGCACCCCGTCCATCCTCGGCAGCACCTAGCTTCTTGACTCTCCACCCAGAACCCCGGTCCCGACAATCAAGGTGCCGTTCCAAACTGTCGATGGTGTCAGGGTGGGCGTTGGCGGCAATAAGCTCAATGACGAGGTTCGATTGGCCTGTCTTGATCAGGTCAATCGTGCAACGCGCCGGTCAGGCTTTACCGCTCCCGTAGCAGCGGTGTTGCTGTTCATCGCATTTGGACACTCCGTTTCGATGCCGAGAATGATCGCTTGGGTAGCGACCGTGATGGCCGCCACTGTGGTTTCCGAGTGGTTCGCATCGTTGTACTTGAAGCGGCGACGCCGCGGGACTCCCGTGGGTCAGTGGATGATTGGGCCGGTGACGGCGGGATTGAGTGGCTTTGCCTGGGCTTCACTCCCACTCTTCGTGTTCCCGCCGGCAGGCCGGTATGAACTTTGGGCGCTGTACCTCATCTTCACTTGCGCAATTTCGGCAACGAACGTTGTCGTATCCGCAAGCCGCCGTTCATACTTCGTCCCGTTCCAACTCGCTCTAATTCTGCCCGTCGAACTGATGTGCCTCTTGGCTCATGATCGCTCCTCGCACATCTTGGGACTGGCGATGCTGCTCTACTTTGTCGTCATGTTCGTTTTGCATCACGAAGTGCAAACGGTCGTGGTGAGCGAACTCTGTCTTCGGAGGCGGAACGCTGACGCCAACACGCAGCTCCACACTCTGAACGCCCAACTAGGTGGGATCGCTCTCCGAGACGACGTCACCGGATCGGCGAATCGGGTGGCATTCGTCGACGCCCTGGGACAAGTTGCTGCGGAAGTCCAGGGAAGTGACACCAACGTCGGAGTTGTGTTTCTTGACCTCGACGGGCTCAAGGGCCTGAACGATACGTTGGGCCGCGACCAGAGAGATGATCTCCTGGTGCATGTGGCCGACCGCATTCGGGGGGTGCTGCGCAGTGGTGACTTGCTGGCCCGACTGGATGGAGATGAGTTCACGGTGCTGCTCCGCGGCCTCCACGAGGCCGGAGAGGCCGTCCGGGCAGCGCAACGCATTCACCAGGTCTTTGAGTCGCCTTTCGTACTCTCCGGTCGGCGCATTCCGGTCTCCGCCAGTATCGGGGTGACAGTCAGCAGTGGCGCCGATGAAGGCCCGGAACACCTCCTTCGCCAGGCCGACACGGCCAGGTATCTGACCAAGGAGAGTGGCCGGAGTCGAGTCGAACTATACGTTCCGGCCCTGCAGCAAGCCTCTCGTCGGCGTGTCGACCACGAAGTGGCCCTGCGCGAAGCCCTCGTCAACGGCCAGATCATCGCCCACTTCCAACCGCAGGTCGATCTGAAGACAGGGTGCATCGTCGGAGCCGAAGCTTTGGCGCGTTGGAATCACCCTCAGCTCGGCATGCTGATTGCCGCTGAGTTCATGCCCCTAGCGGAAGAGTCTGACCTGGTGCTCGAAATCGACGCCGTGGTCCGTCGCAGTGCCATAGAAGCCCGGGTGTCGCTCACTCACACGGGATGCAGCCCGGATTTTCGCATCTGGTGCAATGTCTCAGCGCGCCAATTCACGACGACCGACCCTTTCACCGATCTCATGGATGAACTGTGGCGAGCTGGCTGTGATCCGTCCGGCATCGGCATCGAGCTGACCGAATCAGCAGTGTTGACCGATGTCACCGCAGCCACTCGTCATCTTGAGGGTGTTCGTCGTTCGAACATCCGAGTTGCCCTGGATGATTTCGGAACTGGCCACTCTTCACTCGCGCTCCTCAGGTCGATCCCAGTTGACGAATTGAAAGTGGACAAGAGCTTCGTCTCTGGCATCGGCACCGACATCTGCGACACCGCGATCATCCGTGCAACGACCGCTCTCGGAAGGGACCTCGGACTGCGTGTCGTGGCAGAAGGCGTTGAGACTCTGGCGCAGGCCGGACATCTTGGGAACCTCCATTGCCACCGCGCCCAGGGTTACCTTTGGTCGGACGCCGTGCCTCTTGGAAAGCTCCATACGCTCGTGAAGCGGACATATCCCGTTAGAAGTGCCCTTGATCAGATATCCCTAAGAGTTTGAACCAAGTCGACGGACCCTACCGGGGTGCCGAGAGTCCCTTCTGCATCTTGGACCTGGGCTTTCGCGAAACCATTGTCCTGCGCCGGGACCCGAACAGCGCCTGGTCGCTGTTCCGCCGGCCCGTCCCGTAGGCCGATGGGTCGTCTCATGCCGGCGTAAACGCTGAAGGTCCGGTCAGCCCCCATTTCGGCGGCTTCGCCACCCTCAGCAACCGCTGGTACACCGACAGGCAACGTTTGCCTGGTTCGGTCTTGACGACGCATCATGTGGGTCGGTGGCACGATGACACATCTGTTCTTGAAGGACGAACTGCTCGACGCTCAGCTCCTGCGCACGGTCGGGACCGCGCCCTACGGCGGGGCCGACCTGGGTGAATGCCTTGCGACCGCGGCACGGGTCGATGGGACGAACCTGACGAGCTGGCATGACGCGTGGGTCTCGACGGCGGAGCGGGTGTGCGCTCTGGCAGAGACCGAACTGGCTGCCGGTCGGTTAGAGACCGCGAGAGGCGCCTTCTTCCGAGCCTCGAACTACTTCCGCACCGCTGGCGTGATGCTCATGGGCGCGCCCTTTGACGAGCGGCTGCGGGTCAGTAACGCGCGCCAGACGGAGGTGTTCCAGAGGAGCGCGGCGTTGCTCGCGCAGCCGCCGGAGATCCTCGCCATTCCGTATGCGGGCACCACCTTGCCCGGTTATCACTTCCGCGTCGATGGCGACGAACGTCCTCGGCCCACCGTCGTGCTGGTCGGGGGGTACGACGGGACGTCGGAGGAGTTGTACTTCCTGAACGGCCGGGCGGCGCTCGACCGTGGCTACAACGTGCTCGCGTTCGACGGTCCGGGGCAAGGAGCTGCGCTTCTGCAGCAGCAACTGGTGCTGCGGCCGGATTTCGAGACAGTCGTCGCCGCGGTCGTCGACTTCCTCGCCGGACGCTCCGACACCGACGTGCAGAGAGTCGCTCTCATCGGCCTGAGCCTCGGCGCGCACCTGGCCCCCAGGGCCGTGAGCGGCGAGCGTCGGGTCGCGGCGTGCATCGCCGACTGCGGCTCCTACGACCTGTTCGAGTCTGCCCTCGAGCGCATCCCAGGACCGCTGGCGTCCGGCCTGCGCGAAGACAAAGAGATCTCGTTGCACGTGCTGCGACGGATCATGCAGGTTCTGGCAGCCAAGCCGACGGCGGGCTGGGTGCTCAGACGAGGACAACTCGTACACGGCGTTGACGACCCGATCCAGTACCTGCTCGCCTTACGCGACTACTCCCTGAAGGGTCGCGCCGAGATGATCACGTGCCCCACCTTTGTGTGCAACGCCGAAGGGGACGACATCAGCACATCAGCACCTCGCCTCTTCGACACACTGACGGCCGAGAAGGAGTACGTCCTGTTCAGAGCGGTCGACGGTGCCGGCGACCACTGCGAGGCCGGCGCCCGCACCCTCTACCACGCCCTGTCCTTCGGATGGCTCGATCGTGTGCTCCAGCCCGACGCGTGAGAGCGTTCCCCGCTTGCTACAGCTTGCACGCAAACGTTGCGTGACACGGCACTGGCACTGGACGCACGGAGACTCTGCCCAAGCCGCCGCGCTGAACGTCCAGGTGAGTGCCAAGTTCTTCTCCCTCCGCAGCGACCTCCTGTAGGAGCGGATGCCTGCTCAGCGCCGTGTGCCAGGCGGCACGAAAAGGTTCGGGCGCGTTTCGCTCAGGCGCAAGACGCGCTGGCCCGCGGGGACGGAACCGGGCTCCCATGACGCCCGCATCCCACTCAAGTCCGAAGTGCTGGGAATGCCTAAGACTTCCGATGCAGCCCGCGGAGATTCAGATTCCACGTCCCGAGTCATGCAAACTGGGGATATCATGCGTCGCAGGGCTCTGCAGTTGAGAAGACTGACTCGGGATCTCAGCCTTCACAGCTGAGACTGGAAGTTCGGACCTCGGTCATCAAGGCCGATAACGATGGCACCGAGTCTCAGCCATGGTGGTAGGGGACCCGAACTGGCGCCTACCTTCACCGCCCACGCCTCAGAAGCTCCGCGCCGCGATCGGGAAGGCGTCGGTCACGACGTACACCCGTAGCCGGGCCGGCAGGACCGTGCCGGCGGGGATCTGGAGGGTAGTGCGCTCGAGGTCCCCGTTCGGCCCGGCGAAAGAGGCTGTCGAGGCCCGGTAGTCGAGCGGCACGACTGCACCGGTGACAGTGTTGGTCAGCACGAGGGAGACGACATGGGAGCCCGGTCGGTAGTGCGCTCCCGCCGACAGTACGAAGCTCGCCGTCACCGACCCCGCAGTACTCGCGGAGGAGCGCTGCAGCTCGATGGAACCGACGGACAACCCGGCCGGCGAGGTGGTGGCACCGCCGGCCGGGTCGTAGCCCGAGGCGAGGAACGTGCCGCTGACCGGGAGGTCACCGGAGCGATTGCAAAGGGTGGTCGCCTTTTCGAGCAGTGGGCCGTAGAACGGGACGTCGTTGCAGTGAACGACGGCGAAGACGCTGGCGCCCGGCTGGGCTACGAGATCGCGTCCGAGCTGCATCCGGAACGTCAGCTGGCGTAGCGGGACCGGGCCGAAGCTGAACGGGAGGGTCACGTTGGCGGCCGACACTGACAGCAGGTCGCCGTGGTAGGTGCCCTCGAGTGGGAAAGCGAAAGGCGTCGCCGGGTCGGCAGCCAGTAGGCCGTCCGAGCGGCGGGTGGCACCGACGACGAACAGGAGCACCGTGCCATCGCCCTTCGCGTCGGGAGGCGACACCTGCAGCGTGGACGCAATCCAGTCGTAGCTGTCGAAGCCGATCTGGTTGACGCTCGGGAGGAACGACGGCAGCGGAAAGGCGAGGCGCGTGATGTGGAGGGCGGTCACCTGGCGAGCGCCGACGGCGAGCGGCAACTTGTTCGAGACCCCCGGCGGCGTCATGAGCGTCAATTGCGTTCGCACGGTACCGGACGATCCGTCTCCAAGCGGGGGCGCCGCGACCTCGTAATTCCCGGCGATCGCCACTTGGTACCGCGTTCCGGGCTGGAGGAAGTGCTCCGGCACCGCGAACAGATAGTGCCCGTCGCCCGACAGCGACGTCGTCAGCGGCACGGTTGGGGTGATCGTCACGGTGGGCGGGCTGGCGGCGTCGAAGGCGGCGTCGATCGAGACCCCGTTTCGGCGGGCGACGAGCCGGAACGAAAGCACTGACACGGGCGAGACCCCCGCTGTGGCCGACGTGACGGTCGAGCCCCCGGGGGTGACGAGGTAGGCCGCAGTGACCGTCGGGGCGAAGGTCCCGCCAGGCCCCGTCGCACAGCGGCTGTCGGTTCGGTGGAGGCAGTAGTCGTACGGCACGTACCACATCGAGCCGTCCTCGCTCCCGATGTAGATGCCGGTCGTCCCGAGTGCCGGGGAGCTGTTGAGGTCGTTTCGGTCCCTGAGCGACGGCTCGTTGGAGGTTGTGTCGAAGGACCAGCGGCGCTGACCCGTCGCGGCATCGAGGGCATACAGCCGCCCGTCGCCCGATCCGACGTAGACGATGTGTCCCGCCGAATCACCCGCTGGCGCCAGGCCGATGACGGGTGAGGAGCGGACGACATCCCCCGTGTCGTACCGCCAGTTGAGGTGCCCGGAAGGGCTCAACGAGTAGACGGAGCCGTCGGTAGAGGCCACGATGACTGCGGTGGTGCGCCCACTGGCGTCGCTCACGAGCGCGGGGGAGCTGTAGATGGCGTCCGCCGTCTGGAAGGTCCACTCGACGGCGCCGGTCTGTTGGTTGATCGCGTAGACCTTGCCGTCGAAAGAGGCACCGTAGAGCGTGCCGTCGCTCCCGAGGGCTGGCGACGCGACGACGAAGTTTCCCGTGGGAACGGACCACTTGAGCTTCCCGCTGGCGTCGAGGGCGAAGATCGAGGCCTTGAGCGACCCCCAGTACGAGGTGCCGTCGGGGGAAACGGCGGCGGCGGTCCACACGGAGTTGCCGGCGCGGTACTCGAAGCGCAGCGTCCCGTTCGGATGGAAAGCGAAGGCGTCGCCGCCTGTGTTGCCGGCGAGCAGGGTGCCGTCGGGGGCCAGCTCCACATTGCCTTCCCACCACGACACCTGCTGGCCGGCCGAGTGGGACCCCGGGGCCTGGTAACGCCAGAGGACACGGTCGGAGGCTTGGGCCGCCGGCCCGGTCCGCAACTGGTACAGGTTGCCGTCGGCGGAGCCGAACGTGACCGTCGTCGCCCCGGTGGAGCTGCGGCCTAGTACGGCGGCGGAGTCGATGATGTTGCCGGTCTTGAATCTCCAGACGAGCTCTCCCGATGGCGAGACGGCATAGAAGTACGTATCCGCGGAGCCGAAGTAGACCGTGCCGCCTCCGCCGATCACCGCTGTGAGGAAGATGCCCTTGCCGGTCGGGAACGACCACGGCGCGTCGCCGTGGTAGTGGGCGACGATCGGGCTGGCGCCAGTGTTCCGTTCGTCGTGGCGCATCTCCGGCCACGGTGAGGTCGGCTCGACGGGGATCGTGTACCGGTAATTCGTCACCGGGGCCGACGTCGTCGTCGGTGTGCTCGAACTCGAAGTGCAGGCCGCGAGCAACGCTGCGGCGAGCGCCGCAGCGAGCGATGCTGCACCGGACTGCCGCCGGGCTCCACTCATCTCCTGACTCGCGCCGTGCGCACCATTCAGATCGTCGCGCTCAGTGGCCGGTGCCGGTAGGGTCGAAGGTCCCGCCTGGACCTGGCGAGAGATGTGCCTTTTGGCCCTGGTTCGTCAGCCATTGCGGTCGTACCATCCGTGTAGGTCCGAGGTCCAGCTTCACTGCTTTCGGGGGGGAGCTCGAGCGCAAGAGCGCCGGATATTGGGTGGCAGGTA
>JBKQMB010000072.1:0-18691 GCA_052326605.1 Acidimicrobiales bacterium
GAAACCGAATGACAACACCGCGGCACTTCACGCTCACGATGGGGTTCGGTCGACAAAATCGAACTCGATCACCGACTCGCCGACGACTTCGCCGTCGGCCGGGGGTCGGACGAATGATCGAGGCTAGTGGCCAGGTCGTCCCGACGACCAACTCGGGTGTGACGGTGCTCTACATCGACAACACCATCGATTACTACCCGATCCCGGCCGGCACGACCTACGTGAGTGCCACTGCCGCGGGTTCGGTGACGTACACGCCGGTCTCCGGCCCGGCTACGACGTCGCCACTGACCATCACGTACTGCCCGACCGCCACCTCGGCGGGTTGCACGGCCCAGGCGAAGACGGCCACCTTCCTCGGGAGCACGCCGGCGCCCTATCTGCAGTTTGGGACGCAGACGGGCCTGCAGTTCGCTGCCGGTGGGACGCTCGCCCTCCCCGCCATCACCGTCACGCTGACGGCGAGCGGTAGCGCGGGCACGGTGGTCAACTGGACCCAGTCCGAGCTCGACACGGCCACCGCGATCAGCATCGCCGGTGTCACCATCCCTCTGGTGGTCACCGGCTACCCGTTTGTGGGTCCTGTGCCCGCCGCCGGGGGGCCGACACAACTCCCACTTCTGTCGCCACCGCCGACTCTGGCGACCACGACCATCGCCGCTGGGGCCACTGTCCCCGGTGCCCCGACCATCGGTACGGCAACGGCGGGCAACGCCAGCGCCACGGTCACCTGGACGGCCCCGGTCAGTAACGGGGGGTCTGCCACCACCGGCTACACCGTGACCTCGTCGCCCGGTGGCATCACCGCCACCGCGGGTGCTTCGGCCACCTCGGCCAACGTCACCGGCCTCACCAACGGGACCGCCTACACGTTCACGGTGAAGGCCACCAACGCCATCGGCACCGGTGCGGCCTCGGCCGCGTCGAACTCGGTGACACCGGCGGCCGCCCCGGCCGCCCCGGCGTTCACGGCCGACACGCCGCCGACCTTGGCGGTCACCAGCACCACCTACAGCTACACGTTCGCCGCCTCGGGCAACCCGACCCCGACCTACGCCCTGGCCACGGGGGCACCCACCTGGCTGTCGATCGACTCGACCACCGGGGCGCTGTCGGGCACGGTGCCGGCGGGCACTACCACCTTCGACTACTCGGTGACGGCGACCGACGGCATCTCGCCTGACGCCTCCGCCGGTCCCTTCACGGTGGCGGTGACCACGCCGCCGGCCTTCACCGCCGACGCGCCGCCGACCTCGGGGACGGCCAGTGCTACGTACAGCTACACGTTCGCCGCCTCGGGCAACCCGACCCCGACCTACGCCCGGGCCACGGGGGCACCCTCGTGGCTGTCGATCGACGGGACCACCGGGGCGCTGTCGGGCACGGTGCCGGCGGGCACCACCACCTTCACCTACTCGGTGGTCGCCTCCAATGGGACGACACCCGATGCCACGGCCGGGCCCTTCACGGTCAGCGTGCCCGAGGCCCCGGCGTTTACGGCCGACACGCCGCCGACCATGGCGGTCACCAGCACCAACTACAGCTACACGTTCGCCGCCTCGGGCAACCCGACCCCGACCTACGCCCGGGCCACGGGGGCACCCTCGTGGCTGTCGATCGACGGGACCACCGGGGCGCTCTCGGGCACGGTGCCGGCGGGCAACACCACCTTCGGCTACTCGGTGACGGCGACCAACGGGGTCACGCCGGACGCCACGGCCGGGCCCTTCACGGTCATCGATGTCGCAGCTCCGGCTTCCGCAAAGGGCACCGGCTACTGGGTCGTGACCTCGGGAGGGGATGTCTTCGCCAACGGGGCAGCGACGGGCTACGGATCGGCCAGTTCCCTGGTGTTGAACGCTCCCGTCGTCGGCTCAGCGGCGACGCCTGACGGCAAGGGCTACTGGTTGGTCGCCGCCGACGGCGGGGTATCCAGTTACGGAGACGCCGGCTTCTACGGCTCGACTGGCGACTCGCACCTCAACGCGCCGGTCGTCGGCATTGCCTCGAAGCCTGACGGGATGGGCTACTGGTTGGTCGCCGCCGAAGGTGGGGTCTTCGGCTTCGGCGACGCCGGCTTCGGAGGTTCGATGGTCGGCACCCACCTAATGCACCGATGGTCGGGGTGGCTGTGGCCCCGAGCGGCAACGGCTACTGGCTCGTCGGCTCGGACGGCGGGGTGTTCGCCTTCGGCACCGCCGTCTTCCAAGGTTCGGCGATCGGAGTCAGCTCCTCGCCGGTCGTCGGGATCACCGCCGGCGCACCCGGGGGGTACCTGCTGATCGCCTCCGATGGCGGGGTGTTCAACTACGGGACGCCGTTCTTCGGATCCCAAGCGGTAATTCCGCTCGCCGCCCCGGTGGTTGCCATCAGCTCATGACCGCTCGCGGTAGGCCGGATGCTGGCAGCCCGGCCTACTGACCGAGTGGCGGCCGGCGGTGACGGGGACATACACCGTGGGGCGAGCCGTACGGTCCTCGGAGTGGCCCCCCGGGTCGAGCGGTCGGGTCAGCGTCCGGCACCCTCCAGGTCGACGGCACGATCGGCGCCCACTCTGGCGAAGACCATCATCCCCTGGCTGGTGGGCCGGGTGGAGAGGACGGTGATGCTCACTATCCCCTGGCCGATGAGGTGGATGGCATCGTTGACCACAACCATGTCACCGTCGGGCAGGTACCCGACCGCTTGACGGGCCTGGCGGCCCTCCTTGACCAATTCGATGGCCAACCGTTCGCCGGGGGGGTGGTCGGGGGAGAGCTCGTGGGCCACGTTGCGGAGGTCGACCACCGGGAGCTCCCAGACTGCGGCCTCGTCGACCACGACGGTCGAGCAGGTGCCGATCCTCAGGCCGGTTCGACGCGCCAACGTGAGCAGCTTGGTGGTCGGATCGTCGACCTCCGGCAGTTCGTCGGGGGCGACGTGGACCGGCACCTCCAACTCCCGCAGGGCCTCGAGCGACTCGAGGCCACGACGGGCGCGGCGCGAGCCGACCGGGTCCGGTGATTGGGCCACGGAACGGACATGGTCGATGACGAACTGGGGGATCACCAGGCCACTCGGCAGCAGGCCCGAGCGCCCGAGCACAAGAAGGAACCGGTCCATGATGGCGGTACCGTCCACGAGGAGTGCGTGTGCTCGTGGGGAGTCCGGTGTCGGGGCCAGTATCCTCGACAGCCCGGCTGCGGCAACGATCTGGCGACCCTTGACCGAGCCGAGCCGCCAGCCGAACGTGGCCAGCACCCACGAGACGACCGCTGTGATCAGCAGGGCGTAACCGGACCGGAAGAGCACCAAGAGGGGGAGGCCGATCACCAAGCCGAGAAGGGTTCCCGTGGTCGTCATGATCGACGAGGCAAAGATCTCGCCGGGCGGGGTGTTCCGGAACTGGAAGACGGCCCGTTGGAGGCCCTTGTCGATCAGACGTCCCCCGACACCTCCGAGGACATAGCTCACGGCAGCCCCGATGAGCAGCCCGACCACGGGTGCATAGGACCTGTTGCCGACGCTGCGTCCGACCTCGAGGCCGACCACCGAGCCGGCGAGGACGAAGAGCAGCCGGAACCCTTCGACGAAGATCATGTGGCTTCCGGCCTCTCAGGTACCGGACAGCCTCGGATTGGGTGCTTCTCCATATTGACCACTTCGGTTTCGCCACGGAATGACTGGGCGTATAGCAATTGTCGGAATCGCGGAGCAAAACTTGAGGGTGGTCACCGATGAGGCGCCCACCGAAGGGGCGCCCACCGATGGGGCCCGCATCGCATCGAGCGGCGCCGAAACCGGCGCCCGGAAGACCGCTTGCTCCACGGGATGACGCTCACGCCCGGTCGGTCGGGGCCGGCTTGGCCGGCGCGCTCTACGGGTGGTAACCTCGTCATCGGGCGGGGAACGAACGCTGTGCTCGTCCATTCCACTTCGTTGACGACGAACCATGATAACCCTCCGCCGTTCCCCCCGTAGCTCGTCGCCTCGTGCCGAGGCCTGCCTCCGAGGCGTCGTCCCACTGGACCCGTCAGCACTGGGCGAGGACGTGTCCGGCAAGGTCCGGACGGCACCCGACAGCCTGGTGCCGTCCGCCCTGCATGACATAGAGGTCCAAGACCAGGGATTGCTCATCGCACCGTCCATCGGCGCCGGGAGCGAGATTCCCTCGCTCGTGCCATGGTCTGAGTTGCGCGGCGTCTCGGCGGACCGTTGGACTGCGCTGCCCGACGGAACCGACGGTCAGGTGCTCGAGCTCGAAGGTGTCGACGGGGGATGGGTCGCCGCAGGCTCCGT
Source organism: Acidimicrobiales bacterium (assembly GCA_052326605.1). Classification (GTDB taxonomy): domain Bacteria; phylum Actinomycetota; class Acidimicrobiia; order Acidimicrobiales; family RAAP-2; genus Bog-756. The sequence continues at coordinate 4,279 of JBKQMB010000072.1, forward strand.
GCAGGCGTTTGTGGTCCCGGCGCTGGAGGTCGGGCCGTTCCTGTCGGCCGTCGCCGCCGGGCGGCGGGCAGACCACGGCACCGCCAGCGGGGAACCAGTGGTCCTCGCTTCTGCCGGAGGCGGTCGGCACGCCGCGGTGAGAGAGTGGGTGAGGGCCCGTTACCCGGTCGTCGGTGGTCCACGCCACGGCCAGGACCGCCGTCGGATCGGCCCGGTCGTGGTGGGTCTGCTCGCCGTCCTTCTGGTGGTCGGAAGCTCCAGCGCCTCGTTCGTGGCGCCCGCCGGCGGAGAACTGGATCATCCGCCCGGGTCCCATCCGCCCGAACAGGGCAATGTCGTGCAGGCGTCAGCACACCCCTCGGCCAACCTCCCGGTGGCCACGTCTCCCCCCGCTCCGGCTCCGCCGTCCCTGGCCGGTTCGCCACCCCTCCAGTCCCACGAGATCTTCGGCTACGCCCCGTACTGGACCCTTCCGCAGTCGTCCGGATTCGATGTCAAGGACCTCACCACCCTGGCGTACTTCAGTGTCGACGCCAATGCAGACGGCACGATCGACCAGAGCGGAGCAGGATGGAACGGATACCAGAGCCAGGACCTGGTCAATCTGGTGACCCGGTCCCATACCGCCGGGGACCGGGTGGTACTGACCGTGACCTGCTTCAGCCAGAGCAGCCTTGACGCCATCACCTCGGATCCGAACGCGCCGGCCCGCCTGTCCGCGGCCTTGATCTCCCTGGTGTCGGCCAAGAACCTCGATGGGGTCAACTTCGATTTCGAGGGCCAGGGGAGCGCCGACCGCAACGGCCTGACCTCGCTGATCACCCAGGTGTCGCAGGCCCTGAGGGCCGCCAATCCCCACTGGCAGGTGACCATGGCCACCTACGCCAGTGCGGCGGAGGACAGCGGCGGCTTCTATAACGTGGCCGCCCTGGCACCGGCGGTCGACGGGTTCTTCGTGATGGGCTACGACATGAACAACCGGGCGGTCCCGAGTGCGACTGCGCCGCTGGTGGGCGGAACATTCAACGACACCGAGGCCCTTCAGCAGTTCACGGCGGCGGTGCCCCCGTCGAAGGTCATCCTCGGCGTCCCCTACTACGGGTACGACTGGCCGACGAGCGACGGCACGAGGGCGGCGCAGCCCACCGGCGGTGAATCGCCGCTGACCGACGGGGTGATCGCCGCATCGGGCGATCCCACCTACTGGGACCCGACCACACAGACGGCGTGGACCTCCTATCAGGTGGGGACCCAGTGGCACGAGACGTTCTTCGACAACCCGACCGCATTGGCCCTGAAGGCACAGCTGGCTGCCAGCTTCCACATCGCCGGCCTCGGGATCTGGGCGTTGGGGATGGACGGCAACGACCCGGCCATGCTGGCTGCCCTCCTGGGCAACGCCCCCGCGGCCAAGGACTACCAGAGCGGGCCCACCACAGGGCCGTCCACGGGGCCGCCCGGCACCGGCTTCACGACGGTCTCAACCTGGCAGGGCACCTCGATCTCCCTCACGCCGATCGCCACGCCGACGCCCGGGGGCACTGCGCAGTACCTGGGGACGCTCGACCCCATCGGTACCACGGACCCGGCCCTGGCCTGCCTCCAGACCGGCCCTCCCCTCGACGTCTGGTCGTTCAGCACCATGCCCGGCGTCGACGTCGCGGTGGCAACCCAGCCACCGGATTGCGCCGCTGCGGTCTGGTCGTTCCCGACCCCTGCCGCCTCCGTGTCGGGGGGGGCGGGAGCTTCCGCGACCACCACCACGACCACCACGACAGCCCCGCCACCGCCGACGACCACCGCGACACGCCCGCCGACGACCACCACGACGTCCTCCACCACCTCGACCACCACCACGACGTCCACCACCACCTCGACCACCACCACGACAACGGTGGCGCCCGGGGGGTCCTAGCCCGACCGAGCGGCCGGCGCCCCTGCGGGGAATCGACCCTGCCCGAGGCGGCTAATCTCGTCTGGCACCCGGGGGTGTAGCTCAGCTGGTAGAGCGCTACGTTCGCAATGTAGAAGTCGGCGGTTCGAGTCCGCTCACCTCCACCGAAAAGACCAGGTCAGCACCGTAGAGCCCTTGGTGGGCTCGCCGGGGCGAGCGAATCTTCGCCTCAGAGGCCACAAAGTGGGATTCCCGAAGGTCGATGAGCGCTACGGTTACATAATTGAGACCGCGCTTTCGGCAGCTCGTCTCCGTCAAGCACCATCAGGTCTACGGGTAATGAGTCGATGTGCGTCGTAGCGGCAGGGGCACGTTTTGCGAGCTGCAGGACTCAATCGGACTCAACGGCTTTGTGGAAGGCTTGGGTCGGCTCGGGCGCTGCGTCCCTCGGCCTCTCCGGTGCGGTCGACAACCCCCCTACGACGCACTCTACGGACCGACAGGGCGACCGACCCGACGACGGGGTGACGGCACGTCACGGCCAAGCGGCCGGGCATGGAGCTGGTCATCGCCGCCCTCAGGTCAGTGGCCGAACTCAGGGCGCTGGATCGGGCCGAGGACAGTTACGCCATCATGGATGCCGAGCGGGACGCCACGCTTGCGACAACTTGTGTCCGGACCTCACCGAGAATGGCTCCGGAGCTCGTCCGTGTCGTCTCCCGGATCGTTCCCGAGTTGCGTCTGCAGGCGGAAGGCCGTACACTGGCCGTACATCGAAGAGGAGACGAACCGATGGCACCATCGACTCGAACGAGGGACAGGCGACTTGAAATCCGCACCACCGCAGAGGAGCGCGAGCTCATCGACCGGGCCGCCGGTACCACCGGTACCGACCTGACGTCCTTCGTCGTTTCTCACCTCGTGGATGCGGCACGTCAGGTCCTCGCTGATCGCGACGGATTCGTCTTATCGGCCGATGCCGCTGCCGAGTGGGAGAAGGTCAACCGTCGTCCAGCGGAGGAGATTGCCGGTCTGCGCCGGCTCATGCAGCGGCCTTCCCCGTTCGCTGAATGACCCATGACTATCGAGCGCCGCGACTCCTCGTTCCCTCTGACGAAGTCAAGAGGTTCATATGTCGATCGACAGAGCAGACCAACTGGCTGAGGCAGCACGCGCTGCAGTCGACGTCCACCGGCAGCACGAAAGTCTTTGTGGTCACGCCCCTCGCCGGCGATCGAGTGGTTGCGTACTACGCGTGGTGCATGGCGCAGCTCGACATCGAGGCAGCTCCGAGCCGGCTTCGCAAGGGAGCAGGGCGTTACCCCCAGCCAGTGGCGCTGCTCGCCAGACTCGGTGTTGACACTGAGCACGAAGGCCGAGGGATAGGAGCCGGCCTCCTTGCTGACGCGATCACCCGACTGCTGAGCATCAGTGAGGACATCGGTTGTCGGGGACTCCTGATCCACGCCGAGGCAGCGGAGGCACGCGACTTCTATCTCCATCTCATCCCCGAACTTGAACCGAGCCCCACAGACGAGCTCCATTTGGTGCTGCTCATGAAGGACGCACGTCGAACGCTGCTCGGTCGGTGAACGTTCCCGGGATTCGATTGCGCAGAAGGCTGCTGCACAATCGCCGTGGTGCACGTCATCTGGCCAATCGGGCACCGCGGGGATTGGTGGCAACGTGGCCGTATGTTCGCCACGCGGGAGCTGCGGACGAGTCGATCCCCTCCGGGTCCCCGTAGGCGGGACTCAACGGGACTCAACTGCTTCCCTTCAGTGCCGCTCGGTGCACTTCGGTGCCCTTCGCAGGACCCCGCGAGCTCCGAAGTCGTATATTTCCCCAGGTCACAGAGGCGAACGGACTCCGTTCGCAATGTAGAGGCTGAGGGTTCGAGTCCCTTCACCTCCACTCGTTGACAGAAGAATTGCAACGCTTTCCATCGTCAGATGGGGTATTTGCCCTCAGTTGGCCGACCCCTGTCGAGGGCAATCCTCGAGCTCCGGGAACTCCAACGTGCGTGTGCGGGCTGGTCAACTCCGGTGGGAGTCTCATGGGCCAGCCGACAGATGATCGCAACAATCCCGGCCGGGATGCTGCGCCGCCCCGATCGATGGGACTGAGTCCACCTGCGGTGGACAAGATCCCGGTGCCAGCGGAGCAGCGTCTCCGGTTGCACGAAGATCCGACTTCGACGTCTTCGGTCCACGAATCGACTCAGTTCGGCGAACAGCACTCGATCGCGAGGTGGATCGACTGTCGCCTGACCTGGCGCCGAAGGACGGCGACCTCGTGGCGCAGCATGACAACCTCGATGGCCAGATCATCGCAGTCGCTGCTACGCAGTAAAATCACCTCGAGGATCTTGACGAAGGCGAGGTACAAGAAGGACAGGGCCATGGCCCAGTCTCGTGCTTCACCTTGACAGCCTCGTCCATCAGCGGCACTGCTCATGTCCGGAGGTGTCCAGCGATAGATCGCGCTCAGCGCTACAGTGCCTGGGTCTCAGGGGTCGTCGTAGCATCGAGATGTGCTGATCAGAGTGCTACTCGCATTTCATGCGAGACCAACGTGTACCGGCCGACCGTGTAGTCCGCCACATGGTCAACGGTCCGGAAGTCCAGGGCAGGCGCAGAGGCGCCAGGGCTCGGGGTGATCGGCCCCTCGCGATCCATCACGACCGAGGTACGGCTACGTCGGACATGGATCCCCCTGACGGTGATTCAGCGCCCTTCCTGAGCCTCGTCGTGGAGGCGCTTGAGTCGCCGGTACGCCTCCGAGGGCCCGGGTAACCCGGTCGGCCGCGGCGTGCACGGTCTCGCCCAGCTCCGGAAGTCGTTTCCTCGTCAGGCGGTCGGCGGGGCAGGAGACGCCGAGCGAGGCCACGACTACGCCGCCATGGTCGAGTATCGGGGCGGCCACGCAACGTACGTCTGCCTGGAACTCTTCATCGTCGATGGCAAAACCGCGAGCCCGTACTGCGGCAAGCTCGCGGTCAAGGTCGCTGAGCGTGGTGATGGTGCGCTCGGTGCAGCGCAGTAACGGCGAACGCACGAGGTCCCGCCAGTCGGGGTGGTCGAGCCAGGCGAGTAGGGCCTTGCCGGTGGCCGTGGCGTGCAGGAGCGGCGTGCTTCCGATCTCGGTCTCGACGCTCACTCGGCCATAGGGGCGTTCCTGGGCGACGTAGATGCCGCCCCTGCGGGTGCGCACCGCCAGGTGGGACGCCTCACCAGTCGAACTGACGAGCGCGCCCATCTCGGACTCGGCCAGGGTTCGTACGTCGAGGGAGCGCAGCACACCCCTGGCGAGCGCTACGAGTTGCACCGTCACCGTCCAGCGGCGCGTTTTGGCGTCCTGCTGGACGTAGCCACGTTGGGCGAGCACCTGGAGCAGCCGATAGACGTTCCCTTTGTCGAACTCGAGTTGGCGAGCCAGGTCGGTGACGCCCAGGCCGTCGGCCCCGCAGGTCGCGAGGGTCTCGATGATGTCGAGTCCAGACTCGAGCGTTCCACCGCGACGACTCCTCGGCCGGCGCTCAGGTACGTCCGATCTCTTGGGCCGTGCTGCTGGTGCGTCTGGTGGCAGCGCCGATGCTCGTGGTCTGGGCGACATTGTGGACACCGTACCAAAGGTTGTTCTATCGTCAACACAGTTGATGCATGCACAATGATTGACTAGAACAGACGCATGGCTGCTGCGGAAAATCCGACCACCACGACGGCAGAACGCGCCACGGATGGGCGCACGACCGAGCGGGACCACCGGGCCGCGACGATTGCGAATGCCGGTGGGCTCGATGCCGCGCTGAGCACAGGACTGCTCCCGCACCGGATCGACCTGTCACTCGTCGAGGCGCTGGTGCTTGGCCTGCTTCGCCAGGACGTATGCACTTACTTCTGCGTCCTCGGGCACGGTACGACGGAGTTGGGCGACGTGCTGCGAACGTACGAGGCGCACGGCATCGTGCGCACGATGTCGGTGCGTCACGAGACGGAGGCTGCGCACGCCGCGACGGCTCTGCGCTGGGTCACCGGGGAGAAGGCCGCTGTCGTCACCTCAATCGGCCCGGGTGCATTGCAGGCACTCGCCGGCTCACTCGCCGCCGCGACCGACGGCATCGGCGTGTGGCATCTCTACGGCGATGAGACCAGCGAGGCCGAGGGGCCGAACCTGCAACAGATCCCCCGTCCGGAACAAGATCTGTTCCTCCGTCTGTGCTCGACGATGGGCGGCGCCTATTCGTTGCACACGCCGGCGGCCGTCTCGACCGCGCTGCGGCGAGGAGCCAACGTCGTCGACCACCCGTACCGGGCCGGGCCCTTCTACCTCCTGCTGCCGATCAACACCCAGCCAGCAGTGATCGAGGGATACAACCTCGACGAGCTCCCCGCCGGCCCACCGTCTCGGCTCGGGGCGGCTACGGATACCGATCGGATGTATGAACGGGCGGCCCAGTTGCTACTTGACGCCGAGCGCGTTGTCGTGAAGGTCGGCGGTGGTGGGCGCGACTGCGGGCCACAGCTCGCGGAGCTCCTCGATCTCGTCGACGGCGTCGCGGTCACGAGTCCCATCGTGAGTGGTGTTCTCGCCTATCACGATGGACGCAACATGACCGTCGGCGGGTCAAAGGGCTCGATCAGCGGCAACTTCGCCATGGAACAGGCCGACCTACTCGTCGCCATCGGCACTCGTGCCGTATGCCAGTCCGACTCGTCGCGCACGGGCTACCCGAACGTCCGGCACGTGATCAACATCAACGCCGATCTCGACGCGGCGACGCACTACCAAAGGTCGCTCGCGCTGGTCGGCGACGCGTCGGCGACTCTTGATCGGCTCATCGACGAGGTTCGTCTGCTCGCCGGGGCACGGCCTCCATCCGCAGAACCGGGAGTCGACGCCGCATCGCCGTGGCTCGCTTCCTGCCAAGCGAAGAAGGTCGACTGGGAGCACTTCAAAGCTCTCCGGTACGCACACCCGGAACTGCGTGACGAACTCTGGGGAACCGAGGTTCTCTCCCAACCGGCAGCCATCAAGCTCATCACCAACATCGCCCGGGAGCATGACGCCGTGTGCTTCTTCGATGCCGGCGACGTGCAGGCCAACGGGTTCCAGGTCGTCGAGGACGACCGAATCGGTCGCACCATCACCGAGACCGGCGCGAGCTATATGGGCTTCGCGGTGTCGGCGTTGCTCGCCACTGCCGCCGTCCGCGACCCAGCGAAGCAGTTCCGGGGCGTCGCTCTGACCGGCGACGGATCCTTCACCATGAACCCGCAAGTTCTCATCGACGGCGTGGCCCACGGCGCCACAGGCACCATCGTGGTGCTCGACAACCGACGCATGGGAGCGATTTCGTCGCTGCAGCGCGAACAGTATGGCGAGGCCGGTGCCCACGCAACCTGGGATCATGTGGCGGTCGACTATGTGGCCTGGGCCGAGTCGGTTACCGGTGTCGCCGCGTTCTGGGGGGGCACGAGCACGCTCGAGCTCGCGGACGCCGTCGAACACGCGATGTCATGCGACGGTCTCTCTCTCGTGCACGTGCCCGTGTACTGGGGGGACGACCCGCTCGGCGGGCTCGGCGCATGGGGCCGCTGGAACGTTGGCAATTGGGTCCACGACACCCAGGCTCTGCGACACGAGATCGGCCTGTGAGGTCGTCCGCGATGGTGCTCGATTCGATGCTTATCGACGGCTCGTGGATCAACGCCGGTGACCGGCAGGTCCTCGACATCATCGATCCGGCTACTGAGCACAGAATCGGATCGGTGCCGATGGCGACGGGCGCCGACCTCGACCGAGCGCTCCAAGCCGCGGAGGGGGCTTGGCTCACCTGGCGGGACACCGATGCCTGGGCCCGCAGCGCAGTCCTCCGTGCCGCTGCCGCACTCATCCGTGAACGCTCTGAGCTCATAGCGGAGCCCCTTACGTCCGAAACCGGCAAGTTGCTGGCGGAGGCACGAGCCGAGGTGCTCGCAGCGGCCGACCAGTTCGACTGGTATGCCGATGAGGCCCGCCGCATCTACGGCCGCACGGTCGATGGGCACTCGCGCGACACCCGGTTGCTCGTGCTCCGCCAACCGGTCGGGCCGGTCGCCGCGTTCACGGCGTGGAACTTCCCAGCACTGCTCCCGGCACGCAAGATCGCTCCTGCTCTCGCCGCAGGCTGCTCGGTTATCATCAAACCGGCCGAGGAATCACCGATGACGATGCTCGCGGTTGCCGGCTGCCTTGTCGACGCCGGCCTACCGGCCGGCGTGCTCAACGTAGTCACCGGAGACCCTTCGACCATCAGCCGGCACCTGTTGGCGTCGCCCGTCATCCGAAAGGTTTCGCTCACCGGCTCGGTGCCCGTCGGGCGAATTCTCCTTCATCTCGCTGCCGATCGCATCCTGCCCGTCTCGATGGAGCTCGGCGGTCACGCCCCTGTGCTGGTGTTCGCCGATGCCGATCTTGACCGGGTCGTCGATCTCTGCGTCGCCGCGAAGTTCCGAAACTGCGGCCAAGTGTGCATCTCACCCACACGGTTCTTCGTTCAGGACGCGATTGCCGGGGACTTTCTCTCTGCCTTTGCCGCCCGTGTCGCCACCCTTCGCGTCGGCGACCCCCGGTTGTCCGACACCGATGTGGGGCCACTGGCGAACGCCCGCCGCCGGGACACAATCGAAGATCTCGTGTCCCAGGCCGTCTCCATGGGGGCAACGATCCTGACCGGGGGCCACCGGTGCGACCCGACTGGAACCGGTCGTGGCTTCTTCTTTGCTCCAACCGTCCTCGGTGGTGTCGACGACTCAATGGCCATCATGTGCGAGGAACCATTCGGCCCCGTCGCTCCTGTCGCCACCTTCTCCGATCTCGCCGACGGAATCGCCAAGGCGAACTCCACGCCCTATGGACTTGCCGGCTACGTTTTCACCAACGATCTACCGACGGCCTTCGCCGCGAGCGAAGGTCTCGAGCTCGGCATGGTCGGCGTCAACCACTTCGCCATCGCGACCGCCGAAGCACCCTTCGGGGGTATGAAGGAGTCCGGGTATGGACGCGAAGGCGGCAGTGAGGGCATTGACTCGTACACCGTCACCAAGTACCTGAACTTGAGGCTGGGATCATGAACCCCAACACGGAAGAAATCGCGCTCGCCGGCATCGACGGTAAGCTGACTGAGTACGGCGACCCCGGCTTCTCCCGATTCCTTCGACGTGCCTTTCTCGCATCGGCCGGCTACGACTCCGTAGATCTTGATCGACCCCTCGTGGCCATTGCCGACACGTCTTCTGACTACACGACCTGCCATCGACAGATGCCCGAGCTCGTCGCGGCTGTAAGCCGGGGTGTGCTCGAAGCGGGCGGGCTCCCCATTCGATTCTCGACGATGTCACTGCCCGAGATCCTGATGTCTCCGACCTCGATGCTGTATCGCAACCTGCTGGCGATGGAGACCGAAGAACAGATCCGATCGCAGCCGATGGACTCCGTCGTATTGTGCGGCGGATGTGACAAGACGGTGCCGGCCCAGCTCATGGCCGCGGTGTCAGCCGACGTGCCCGCTGTGCAACTGGTGGTCGGTCCGATGGTCACCAGCTACTGGCAGGGCGAGCGCCTGGGGGCATGCACCGACTGCCGACGCATGTGGGCCGCCTATCGGGGCAGCGAGCTCGACGAAGCCGAGATCGCCGAAGTCCAAGGCAACCTCTGTCCAACTGCTGGCACCTGCATGGTGATGGGCACCGCCTCGACGATGGCCTGCCTGGCCGAAGCGCTCGGCCTCATGGTGCCGGGCGGTGCCTCCGCGTCTGCCGCCACCGGGAGGCGCCTCCAGATCGGCGCCGAATCCGGACGGCTTGCCGTTGAGCTCGCCACGACCGACCGCCGACCATCAGCCATACTCGACTGGCGCTCCTTCCACAACGCGGCCACTACGCTGATCGCCATCGGCGGCTCGACCAACGCCGTGATCCATCTGATCGCCATCGCGAGGCGAGCGGGCATCTCGCTCACCCTCGACGACGTCCACCGCGTCAGTCGAGTCACGCCGCTTCTGGTCGACTGCAATCCCACCGGCTCTGGCTACCTCGAAGACTTCGACCGTGCCGGCGGAATGCCTGTTCTCCTTCGCGAACTCGACAGAGCCGGTCTTCTCGAACGGGACGCCCGGACGATCACCGGACTCACCGTGGGTGAAGCACTCGACATGACCGGGTCCACCGACCAGGCGTCAAGTGCTCACGTCGCGGGCACAGCCGGCACGATCCGCTCTGCCACCGAACCGATCGGCCCACCAGGGAGCATCCGCATCGTGCGCGGATCACTCGCTCCGGACGGTGCCGTCATCAAGGCGGCCGCCGCCAGCCCGGCGCTGCTCCGACACACGGGACCGGCGCTGGTCTTCGAGTCGGTCGATGATGCTTCGGTCCGCCTCGATGACCCCGATCTCGACATCCCGGCCGATACGGTCCTCGTTCTCCGAAATGCTGGTCCGAAGGGCGCGGGCATGCCCGAGGCCGCCAGCCTCCCCATTCCACGGAAGCTCGTCTCCGCCGGCGTGCGCGATATGGTCAGGGTCTCCGACGCCCGCATGAGCGGCACGGCCTACGGTACGGTGGTCCTGCACGTCTCACCCGAAGCCGCCGCAGGGGGCCCGCTGGCGCTTGTGCGCGACGGCGACCTCATCGCACTCGACGTCGATGCCGGCACCCTCGATCTGCTCGTCGACCAGGCCGAGTTCGACCGGCGGCGCGCGACGTGGAGCCCGCCCGCCCTCCCCGAACGCGGCTGGCGGCGACTCTACGCCGAGCAGGTGCTCCCTGCTCAACTCGGCGCCGACCTCGAGATCCTCGCTCCTCACACGCCCCGCCCGGAGTCGAATCCGGAAGCACCAACAGACCCGGCCGCCGGGTCGGCGAGCGGGCAGGAAGGATGAAGGAATGAGCGTCAAGATCCCCGACCGTGTGCGGGTCGGCATCCTAGGGGGAGGGCGTATCGCCGACCTCAACAAGATCGGTTGGCTCGAGCACGATCGGGCCAAGATCGTGGCGGTATGTGACGTCGACAAGGCGACGCGGCTCCTACGGGCGGCGGAATGGGGCTGCAAGGCCTACGCCGACCTCGACGCCATGCTGGACGATCCCGAGGTCGACGCGGTCGAGATCCTCACCCCGCACCACTTGCACGCGACGCAAGCTATCGCCGCTTTCGATGCCGGCAAGCACGTCTGCCTGCAGAAGCCCCCGACGATCTCGCTCGCGGAATACGACCGGGTCGTCGCCGCTGCCACCAAGGCCGGCACCGTGTTTAAGGTCTACGAGAACTTCATGTTCTACCCACCGCACGTACTCGCCCGGCGGATTATCGACGAAGGTGGAGTCGGCGACGTCTTGTCGGTCCGGATCATCACCGCTGGAGGCCGGATGGACTCGGGCCAAGGCTGGCGCGTGGCCCCCGAGTCGAACGCCTGGCGGCTCGACCCGTCGCTCTGCGGTGGCGGCATGATGACGTTCGACCACGGCTTCCATTGCTTCCAGCTCGGCCGCATGTTCATCGACGCACACATCGAAAGGGTGCATGCCTTCATCAACATTCTCGATTTCGGCAACGGGGTCCAAGTCGACGCCCCCGCCCTGATCAGCTGGCAGTACGAAGGCCCGCAAGCACGCTACGGCTCGTGGGAACTGGTCGCTTCACTCGATCTCGACGTGCTGTCGGACTACTACATCAGCGACGACCGCGTCGAGATCCGCGGAACCAACGGCATCATCTGGGTCAACCAATGCACCGGCCGGCTCCTCGACGAACCCCCCGTGGTGCACTACCAAGACGGCATAGTCCGATCTTTCCACCGGGTCGAGACCGACTGGGCCACCTCCTTTCGCGACGCGACCTTCGACTTCATCGATGCCATCCTCGAGAACCGCCCTCCCCGACTAGATGCCGCCGCTGGCCGCGCCACACTCGCCTTCTCCTTGGCCGCGCAGCTTTCTGCCGCCGAGCATCGCGAAGTCACCATCGCCGAGCTCTGACCACAGCAGATGCCGCTCCTGGCCGAGACGGCACTGTTGCGTTGAGTGCGAACTTGCCTGGAACTTGGATTCCACCGGTCCCAGAGCCCGAAGGTATTGACGCCAACCGGGCCCAGTATTCTGCTCCGTGAGATCGAATTCCGATGTCTGTCGAGAAGGTGTGGGTGCCGAGAATGTCATTCGGGTACCTTGACCAGCCCTTTCGCGATTCATCGGTGAAGCGCGAAACTGGGCCATGGCCCTGTCGTTCCTCTACCTCGCGTTCATCCGGATCCTTCAGTTGCACGGGCTGAGGCGCCAAGACGGTGATGATCTGGCCATCGAGGTAGTCATGCTCCGTCACGAGGTGGCTGTGCTCCGTCGCCAGGTGGTCCGGCCGGCCTTGGAGCCTCAGGATCGAGCCCTGTTCGCCGGGTTGAGTCGACTCATGGACCGAAGACGTCGAGGTCGGTTCTTCGTGCAACCGGAGACCCTGCTCCGCTGGCACCGGGACCTGGTCCGGCGGAAATGGACCAATGCCCGCCGCCCAGGTCGACCGAGCATCCCGGCCGGCGCGGTGGCGATCACCTGTCGACTGGCCCGGGAGAACCCCACCTGGGGCTACCGCCGGATCCAGGGCGAGCTGGCCACGATGGGCGTCGTCCTTGCTCCCTCGAGCGTCTGGCCATCCTGCGCCGCCACGGCGTCGATCCCTCACCGATGCGGAGCGGTCCCACCTGGGCGGAGTTCCTCTCTTCCCAGGCATCATCGATGCTGGCCTGTGACTTCTTCTCGGTCGACACGGTGGTGTTGAAGCGCCTCTGCGTGCCCTTCTTCATCGAGCTCGACACCCGACGGGTACAGGTGACCGGGGTCACTGCTCATCCGACCGGCTCCTGGGTGGTCCAACAGGCGAGGAACCTGACCATGGTGCTGGAGGATCGGATCATTCCCGTCCGGTTCCTCATCCGAGACCGGGACACCAAGTTCACCTCGAGCTTCGACGAAGTCTTCCGAGCTGACGGCATCCGGATCATCCGCACCTCGGTGAGAGCACCTCGAGCCAATGCCTTCGCCGAGCGGTTCGTCGGGACGGTTCGTCGTGAGTGCCTCGACCGGATGCTGATCCTGGGCCACCGACATCTGAAACACGTCCTGGCCGAGTACGTGGTCCATTACAACTGCCACCGGTCACACCGGGCCCTTGGTCAGCTGGCCCCGCTCACGATGGACTCGCCGCCGCCAATCGATGATCCTGAGCTGGCGGAGTTGCGTCGCAACGACGCTGTCTTCGGACTGATCCATGAATACCGGCTGGGCGCCTGACCAGGCCGGATGGCATTGTCGGCACCCACAAGGCTTAGAAAGGACTGTGGCATTGCAGCAAGGGGGTGATCAGGAGCTGAGCCAGATCTGGGTGGGCCAGACCGCCCCGGTCACGAACCCGAAAGCCGGCTGTCCCGAAGGGCAGGTCGGGTTGTCGAAGTTCTGCACTTTGGGCTGGGCACCGCACGACCACACCGTGCGGCCCGTCCAGATGTAGGGGATGTCCGAACCCATCAACTTGTTCACCTGCTGGTAGGCGGTGTTCCGATCGGCCTGGGCGGGGGATCGGCGGCCCTGGAGCAGGGCGGTCTCCAGGGCCGGGTCGTTGTTGCGGGCCATGTTGATGGAGAACCCGGGTTTGATGGTGGTCGTGCTCCAGAAGATGTAGTTCAGGTCGGGGTCGATGGCCCCGAACTGCCGCCAGACCTGGGCCTGGAACTTGCCGAGCAGGGCGGTGTTGATCTGCTGGTCCTGTTGGACGGGATAGAGGGTGACCTTCATCCCCACCACCACCAGCTGCTGCTGCAGGTACTCGGCGACGATCGTCGTGCCGGCGTCGGGCGTGTGCTCGATGCCCACCGCCACCGGCTGGCCCGTCTCCTGTTGCACCTGTTGCACCAGTTGCCTGGCCTTGGCCGGGTTCGGCGCCGGGTAGCCGTTGTCGGCGACGTAGTAGGGCGAACCACTGACGAACGGGCCGTTGGAGGTCGGGTCGATCCCCTTATTCATGACTTTGGTGTACTGCTCGGAGCTGACGGCCATGGCTGCCGCCTGGCGGATCTTGAGGTTGTCGAAGGGCGGTTGGGAGAGATTGAGGAGCAGGCAGTTCATGTCCGATTCACCGGCTACGTGGACGGAGTCGTCGATGTAGCCCAACGAGGGGTTGGAACGGAGGCCGATGGTCACCTGCGTGTTCGAGGAGTGGATGATGTCCACGCTGCCCGACAACAGGCTGTTGAGGAGTTGCTGGCCGTCGACGATGGGCTTGTAGGTGATGCTGTCCAGGTAGGGGTAGCCCGACCGCCAGTAGTGGGGGTTCTTGGTGGCGGTGAAGTGGTCGTTGACCTTCCACTCCTGGAAGACGAAGGGGCCGGTGCCCACCGGGTGGGTCGTGCCCTGGGGGTTCTTGAGCATGCTGGGGGCGGCGATGAAGGCGATCTGCCCGCCGATGCCCCCGGCCAGGTAGTAGTCGAAG
>JBKQMB010000073.1:0-15112 GCA_052326605.1 Acidimicrobiales bacterium
CAGCGGTGTTCGCCACCCAGATGTGGGCGCCGTCCGAGGTTACGCTCGAGGGGTCGTCGAACCCGTACCTCGGGCCTTTGATGACCTTGACCAGGGCCCCGGTCGAAGCAGAAAGCTCGGTGACCGAGTTGGAAAACTCGTTCGTCACCCAAATATGTCTGCCTCCCGAGCCGATCCCTTGAGCGCACAAGGAGCCGTCGAACCCGTAGCTCGAGCCGTTGACAACCTTGACCAGGGCGCCGGTCGAGGCCGAGAGCTCGGTGACCGAGCTCTCGTTCCTCACCCAGATGTGGGTGCCGTCCGCCGTGATGGCGTTGGGGCCGTTGAACTCGTACTTCGAGCCGCGGATGACCTTGACCAGGGCGCCGGTCGAGGCCGACAGCTCGGTGACTGAACTTACGTTCGTGACCCAGAGGTGCGTGCCGTCCATGGTGAGGGCCCAAGGGTCGTCGAACCCGTACTTCGAGCCGCGTATGACCTTGACCAGGGCGCCGGTCGAGGCCGACAGCTCGGTGACTGACTGGCCGTTCGGGTTCGCCACCCAGACGTAGGCGCCGTCCGATGTGATGCCGAGGGAGCCGTCGAACCCGTACCTCGAGCCGCGTATGACCTTGACCAGGGCGCCGGTCGAGGCAGAGAGCTCGGTGATCGATTCTCCACGGTTCGCCACCCAGAGGTGAGTGCCGCTCGATGTGATAGCCCACGGGTCATCGAACCCCCACCCGAGGACATTGACGCCTGAAAGGGCACTCGCCGGCGTGGCCGATGCCGAAGCTCGGGAAGCGTTCTCCCGTGCTGGGCGAAAGGCCGATGTCGGCGCGAGCGTGGCAAGACTCAGACCCGACAGACACAGCGCACCAGCCGCAACGGTACGGCGGAACAGACCGAACTTCGCCCTCACTGACGGTCCTCTCAAGTGAACGAAGGTACACCACATCGCCCCAGTTCCGGCGACGGGTTGGCACTGACAGAGCCGGCTGGAGGAGGAACTGCCGATGGAGACTCTGTCTTACGGCGCCCGCAGTAGTTGTGCCGGATTGGTTCGTGCTGCCGCCAGCGCGGGTGCGACGGCGAGGAGGTTTGCCACCGCCATGACACCTCCGACCAGTCCCACGACAAGCCAGATCGGCACGACGGAGACAGGGATGACCCCAAGGTTGGTGGCGAAAACCTTCCATATCGATCCACCGGCCACTATGCCCAGCGGGACGCCGACGACGATTCCGACGAGGGCCAACGTCGTCGCTTGCCAGGCCACGGCCGACGCAACCTGGCCCTTCACAAACCCCAGTGCCTTCAACAGCCCGGTCTCTCGCCGGCGACGCGACACGCTCACCACGAGAAGATGAACCAGTGTCGCCGCACCGAACAAAGCCAATATCGCACCGAAGATGAGAGGAAAGTTGACTGCCTCGCCGAAGTTGACAAGAGACACCGGCGCACTCGGGAGTGCGGTGATCGACTGGTATGTATCGAGATACTGGTGGATTGCCGCCTGCCCCCGTGGACCGGGCACGACACTGACCAGGAGCCCACCACCACCCGTTTCCTCCAGCGCCGCCAGTCGGCAGGTCGCTTGCTTGGGACTTGGAGGGCACACAGCGTCTTCATAGCCAGCAATGGTGAGCGCGGCGCCGGCGCCCAGGCCCACAGAACCACCGAGCACTGGAAAAGAGACCTGAGAGACCACCCGAAACAGCAGAGTCTGCCTGCCACCTGACGGCGAGGACACGGTGACGTGGACGACCGAGCCCAAATGCGCGCCAACCTGCCGCATGGTCGTTTCGCCGAGGCCGATCTGACCATCACCGCTGGGAAAATGCCCAGCGACCACTGCGAAGAGGGGTCGGCCCAGGATGGCTGTTGCCGCGACGGCCGGCAGTCCGAGGTTGTTGACGGAGATCTCTGTGACAAAGCCGTGAGTGATCGCGGTGACAGCTTTGTCGTGTTCAAGGTTTCGTAGCAGGGTGGGGTCGGGCACGGGAGCGTAATCAGTGAAGTTGAGCTGGAACGTGGCTCCGTACAGCTCGGGTGTGGCCGTGAGATGCGAAAGGCTGGCACCGAATGCCGCCGTCCCGCACAGCGCGATGACCGCCATCACCATGCCGACAAGGGCAGTTCCCACCGGCACAGATTCCCCGGAGGACCCCCGCTGGAGCGCGTGACGGACACCGATCAGCGCGCTCGGCGACACACCCATCGCGGCCAAGCGAGCCGCCACCGCAGAGGGATGGGACGTGGCTGGCCGGTCGTCGGACCGCAACGTACGCGCGGCCCGCCTCGCCGTCCGGAATCCAAGAGCGAGCACGACCGCTACCGTGACAAGTGCCCCGATCGGCAGGACGAGTATGTCAAATGCCAAGCCCGCAGAGGGTTCGGCAACGCGAGCTTCGCCGAAGGGGGCGAGTGGGGACAACGCGGCGGCCACGGCCACCGCACCGACAGCACCACCGAGCGCCACAACCAGGTTTCGCGACATACCGAGCGCGACCAGCTGGCGCCGATCGGCACCGAGGGCTGCCATTGTGGGATAGTCCTCGCGCTCGGCAAGGCTCTGGCGGGCAACTGCCTGGCCGATGACCACCAGACCGACGAGAGCGTCCAGCGCCGCCAAGATCCACCACCCGACGGCCTGGGGATGGATCGACCGCTCGACGGATGCGATCAGCTGGTCTTCGCTTTGGTAGCCCTCCACGCCGGCCGCGCTGAAGGCGTGCAAGGCCCCGACAAAGCGCGGAACGCCAGCTGCGCCGTGACGCAGGCGGACGAGGTACTCATAGAAGTCGGCCGTCCGTGGGGTCACGGTGTGGAGGAACGCGGGCGTGGCGTACAGGTCGTATGAAGGAGTCGACCCGGAAGGGAACTCGCCTAGAGACGCTTCGATCCCGACCACGCGCAAGGCGACCGTCGGGCCTATGGGTCTCGGTGGCGTGCCGGTGGCATCGCTTAGCGCCGAGAACTGAGACGGTGCGTAGAACGGGACATGAATCACGGTTCCCAGCTGAACGTCGTCGTCTTGTTGAAGGCTGAACGACGCCAGCACCTGGTCGGGATCGGATCGATCAGGCAAGTGGCCGGAGACAAGCTTCCAAACGGATCGACCCTCAGGCGACAACACTCCCACGGTGAGGTCATTCGGATTGATCGGATGAGTGCAGTCGCAGGTCGGTTGACCGTTGGCCGGGGAAATCAGCTCTGTAGCGGAGGCGACCTCGGGGAGCTTTGCCAGCTGCGGCAAGGGTCGGGAGGAGTAGACGAAGGCGTCGAACCCATGGGCTGAGACAAACCGGGGAAACGCAGATTCGGTACGACGACCTGCCGCGGCAGTAGCGAGCACGAGCCCGCCAACGACGCTGATCAGGACCGCAACGGCCAGCCATGATCGCCATCGGCGGCGCATCTCGGCGCGAAACGCCAGACCGATGGCTCCCAATGAGTCCTCCTCACCTCGATCCTTCGGTTCTATTGTTCGTCGCCGGGGCTGGACCGCCAAGGTGGCCAGCCTGTGTCTTTTCCTCGCGCCAGCACCCCTTCGACCTGAGCGTGCCCGGTAAGAGTGGGATCGCACGCATATCGTCGATATTCGTCTGCGGTTGTGGCGTAAGCGTCCGACCGCCGCGCGGCTGGATCAGTCGTCGTCGAAGAAGCGCCGGAGCTCGGTGACGATGAGGTCCGGCGCCGAATCTATGGCGCCGTGTCCTTGGTCGGGAAGGCTCACGATTTCAGCGGTCGTCAGTGTCGCTGCGAGCGCGCGAGTGATCTCACCAGCCCATGGGGGGCTCTTCGTGCCGAGCAACAACAGCACCGGAGCCGTGACCTTAGTGGCGAGACCAGCAAGGTCGACGCTCGTGAGCGCCTCGGCCTCTCGCGGAAGAGTCGCCGAGACGATCGGTAGGACGTCATAGGCTCCCGGGGCGCTCCGGTACTCCTCGAACCGCTCAGGCGTGAGACCGACGATCTCGGTGATGAAGCTGAACATCGCTCGGCCCGGTTTCCCATCGGATACCAAGCCAGTGGCTCGCTCGACCCATTCTCTTGGGACTGTCTGAGGCCCGGGCGGCTCGTAGAGCGCAATACGGCGGAAGGGCGCCAGTCGAGCTGCGGCTCCGAGTGTGCAGGTCGCTCCGTAACTGTGGGCGAAGACATCGACCGGGGCGCCTTGTTCTTCTGCCAGATGATTGGCGACCGCCGCGATGTCTTCGAATTCCTTCCTGAGTGAGTAGGGCTCAGCGTCACCACTCGAGCCCCTGCCCCGACGATCCATCGCAGTTACCTGCCGATGCTCGGCCAGAACTGACCACACGGGCTCCCACTGCTCGATCCGGCCCATTCCCCCGTGCACGAGCAACAGCGCCGGCCCGGTACCTGCTGTCAGCAGGCCGATGCTGACGTCATCGGCACCTATCACCGAATGCCTTGTTCCCTCCATCGAAGCTCCTCCCACTGAAGCTCACTGTTACGGGCCTTCCGGCCGCATCAGGGGTCGTGTTCCCGAGTCTCCTCGCGCCGCACTGCCCACCCGCTATCTGCACTTCGAGGCGACGCCGGGGCGCTCGTGAGGCACCGAACCAGATCTCTAGGGGCAGAGGGTGACCTGCAGTCGATAAGGGACGCCAGGCCGATAGTGCCGGATACCGGGTGGCCTCCGTGTCCGGGAGCGTCACGCGCTTACCAGGTAGAAGACGCTGGAGTCATCGACTTCAAAGGACTCGAGCTCCACGTCGAGGTCGGCGACAAGTGTGCGGAACTCCTCCTCGTGCACGGTCCCTGCGGTGAAGCCGTCCTTGCACACGATGACCCCGTCGCGAGTGAGGATCCGATCGATATCTCCGATGAGACCGGCAGCGGACTGACGCTCGAACCAGTCCAGGCGATCTTCCCAGAACCGATCCGAGTAGGTGGAGAACAGCGCCATACCGCGGGGTCGCAGCACGCGGACTACTTCCCGAACCAGCACCCGTCGGTCGACGTGAAAAGCAGAGATCCCGTTCTGGATGCAGACCACCCGGTCGAAGGACCCCGCCGCGAACCCGAGTTGCTTCGCGTCAGCGCACAGCAGGCCGCAGTTTTTCGCCGCACCAAGTCGCTGTCGGGCCAGTCGAAGGCTGGCAAGTGAGTTGTCGGTACCGACAGTCCAACGCGATGACCCAGCGAAGGCAGGCATCGTACGTCCGTAGCCGCATCCGAGGTCCAGCACGACGTCATCAGGACGCAACCGCGCCACTACGAACTCGACTTCGGCGCGAAGGTACTGCTTCACGCGTGCCGGCGCGAGCTGATAGCACTCTTGCAACTGCTCGGCGGCAAGGCGCTCCTTGTAATATCCTGCGTCTCTCATTGACCAATGATCACACCAAACCACGTGGCGCGGCAGGGGTCGTTGATGGTCTGCTTCGCTGAGCTGCGACTCGACGGGCAGCTCGAACCGGTGGCAGGTGCGAGCCCGATTCTTCTTGGTACCGCCATACACCGGTCACGGCAGAATCGGAGCAATCGTAAACAGAGCGCCGCTCCGAACACCGAGCCTCGAGCCCGCGCTGTCGCCACTCGGCCATCCGCCCGTCGACGTCGATCCCTACCACCCGGCAGCCGGCGGCCTAGAAGCGCCGGGCGGCGATGCCGGTACCGCAGCCGACGTCGAGCACGTCGGGCCCGGGACTGGCGGCGACGATACGGTCCACCATGGCTTGGGGATAGCGGGGCCGGGCCCGGTCGAAGCGTTCGGCGTCCGAGCCGAACGACTCCGCTACCTGTCGGTGTTGGTGAGGCTCGGGTTCGGAAAGACGAGTCCCCATCGCGGTCGAGCGCCACGAGACGCGTGCTCGTAGTCGGCGCGCGTCAGGACAGCGGCTTGACGCTCAGCTCGGCTTCGCGTAGTTGGCCATCCCGGCGAAGTCGAGTACGACGCAGGGCTCGTCGCCAATGGTCCAGCCGTCGTGTCCTGACGGTATGGAAACAACGTCACCCGCGCTTATGTCAAGCTCGCTGCCGTCGTCCATCAGAATCCTCTGGCGGCCTGAGAGAACGTACCCCACGTGCGCCGCTTGGCAGCTAGGAGTGCCGACAATCGGCTTCACGTGATCCGACCATTTCCAGCCCGGCTGGAACGTTGCACGACCCACGACGCCATCGCCGAGGCTGACCAGTTCCACCTGACCTTTGTCCCTGAACGGACGCGTCTCGTCCGCTTCGTCGAAACGCTTACGCTCGAGTTTTGC
The DNA here is from genome assembly GCA_052326605.1 of Acidimicrobiales bacterium. Lineage (GTDB taxonomy): Bacteria > Actinomycetota > Acidimicrobiia > Acidimicrobiales > RAAP-2 > Bog-756. The sequence goes on from JBKQMB010000073.1 coordinate 6,219, forward strand.
CATGGCTCCCCCCTGTCACTCGTTCTGTCGGACCTTAAGTTTATCCCCGGCACCCTTGTGCGTGCCCGGGGAGATCCGCGTCCAGGACGGCCGCTTCTTGGGAGGACTCTGGTCATAACCCGAGCCGGCTGGGGTGCGCGAACGAAGCAAGCGCACAGAACATCGGTCCGTTCACGAACGGTCGTCAGCACCGAACGGATATTTCGCCAAGGAACGCCGTTGGGGATGACCAGCCGCGAGTCACGAACGCACTACGCCCGCTCTAGACCTGCACCCCACGTCGACCCTCTGACACGAACAGGATGCCGCACCGAACACCGACCAGTAGGCGTCGGTCCGTCGCGCCCGATCGACGTATATTTCGCCAAGATCCGTGCGCCGCGTAAAGCGCCGTGGCCTGCGCTCGAGCCCCAGCGGTCCTGTGACAGGTTCCTCGCCGATGTCCCACTCCCCCACGTGTCCTGGGCCGTTGTAGGCCGTCCTGACGGGTGCCGTCGGTCACAGTGGTTGGAATTGGCGCAGCTTCCCGGACCACAGCCGGTCCAACGCATGCACCTGGCGGATCGTGACCTGCGGGTCAACAAGCCCAGCACTGGACATCAAGTCGGCAAGCCCACGCCGAAGGCCTTCAATGTTGCACTCTGCTTTCGTGGCAACAGAGACATCCGCTCCGCGTGGGGTCTGTGCGACCTGGATTTCGACAACCGCGGAATCGCTCAGAAGCACGGTGGTCATGCCCAGCCAGTGGACCGCCACCCCACCGTCGTAGACGAAGAAACTGTCGGTTCGCCCGGCCAAGTCCGTGATCCGTCGGTGGGCGCAGCCGCACTCGCAGGTCCCATCCACCATGGTCATGGCATCGGTGATCTCATAGCGAATAAGCGGCTGGGTCCGGTTGTAGAGGTTGGTCAGGAGAACCTTGTCCGCCGGTTGGCCGGGCGCGACGACGTTGCCGTGTTTGTCGACCGGCTCGATGATGGCGAGGTCATCAGGCAGGTGCATGGCGTTGCCCGCGTTGCACGGGAAGGCGTACACGCCTTCTGAGCACCCCCAGATGTCGTAGATCTCGACTCCCCAGGCGTCGGCGACAGCCGCGCGTGCCTCGTCGGTACATTGCTCACCGCACGTCGCGACCCGCCTCGGGCTGATCTTGAGGCGACCGGCCTTGGCCTCGAGGGCGAGCAGATGCATCGCGCTCGGATAGCCTTGCAGCACTACCGGCTGGGCGGCATTGAGACCGGCCACAATCTCGGGGAGCGGCAAGGTAACTGGGAGATGCGTCACGGGCGTTGCCCCGTTACCAGTGAGGTCCCTCAAGAACGCATGGAGAGCGCCGGACACGTGTCTGGTGTTGGACGCGAACAGCGTGCCCACCGAGGCGTTGAATGGGAGGGAGTCAGCGCCCTGGCCCCAACGGGTGGCGATGAGCACAAATGTGGTCCAGTCCTCCCACCCGTAGACGAACAGTCCCCGAGCGCCGGTCGATCCGCTCGTGGCAATGACCCGGTACTGATTGAGGAGGTAATCGTCATCGTCGAGCTTGTCGACGTGTGTGTTGACTAGGTCGAGGGTGAGCGCAGGGTCGGTTATCGCTTCGTCGAAATTGTCCATCAGATCGGCCTTGGTCATTATCGGGAGCGATGGCAGGTCCGCTTCAGTGAAGCGGTTGGCGTCGATGTCGCCGAGGCGCTCGGCGTGGAACGTGGATCGCTCGACTGACAAGGCCAGCAACTCTCGCAGTCGGCGCTCCCGCTCGACCGCGAGGCGGTCCGCGGACCATCGCAGTCGCCGCACCGCCGAGAACAGCCCGTCTGTGACCTCCGCCCGCTGGCGGGCGAGCAGCGCGGCGTAATTATCAGCCACCATTATCGAGCCACCCCCTCCATCGGTCTCACGGATGTGGGCGTTGCCCAGGTATCGAAGAAACGCGAACACCGAAGAACCGCTGAGTCTAGGAAGAGCAGTGGCCAGATGTGTCAGGGGCCTCGCATGAATCACCTGAGAAGGGACAGCCGGCCTTGGCTGGTGCGCAGTCTCGGCGGACAAATCGAGGCCGCGGTAGCCCGAGAGGTCGCTGCGCTTCTCGCAAGATCGTGGTCTTGCTAGCGTCGTACGAGCTCGCCGGACCGAGAAGCAATCCGGGAGCTGGTTTGGGCCTGGGAAGGACACCATTGGCGGCTTAGGTGATATTGCCATCTCATAAATTTCGACGCTTCAACAGCGACGCCCGACCGGGTCTCCCCCGCCGGACGCTTCTGGTACGTCTTCCCGGTCCCCACCTGACGCGGTCTCGCCGCGCCTTCTCCCTGTCGCTCACCACGACGGTCTTCAGCCAACGCACCACAGGGTGGTTTAGCGCCTGCCCCCGTAGGCCGGCGCTGGAGGGCCAGCAATCCTCCATCTCTTGCACAGCATTGCTTTCAAAGGAGCTTCCTACATGACTCCTCCTTCAGCATTCGTGACGCACCCGGACCGTTGCGGACCCGTCAACGCCGTGAAGGCGAGTTGCGCGTGGTTATGGCGCGTCACTCAACCGTTGCGGCTCGGTGCTATCGACCGAGAGCGTCTGTCGCTGCGCCATGGTGACCCCGGCATCCCAGCCGGGCGCCTTACCTCTACTCGGCGGTTGCCCGGCAGCCGTGACGAGTCCGGTGCGGGTCAGGAGCCAGGCGACTACCGAGTTGCAGGTCCACATCTCACCGGCATGAAGCTCATCGCGACCCCATACCGGTGTTGGCACGAACGGCACGAAGTCGAGAGTTTGCTGCACGAGACCAACGTCATCCGTGACGCGAACTGGACTCGCGACTGCGAAGGAGATGTCGGGGATCACGCCGTCGCGCCATCGGCGGATCTCGTACCGGAAGATGCGCAGCCGTCGAGCCCATCGGCTTCCGACTAGACCTTCCGAAACAACGCCACGGTCTCGTCGCCCCCGAGCGGCAGGGATTGGGGTCATCTCAATGATGAAGGTGGCGTCGCTGGTGGTCGCCACGAGAGCGGAGTGGTATATGTCGCTGTGGGCGCGCAGTTGGAAGGCGGTCCCTCTAATGCGCACAACGTCGGCGCCTGCACCTATCGGAATCCAGTACAGGTCGAGGCCGGGCGAAGTCTCGTCGGACGCGGCTGGCTGGTTGCCCGTCGCCTCATGCAAATCTTCCACTTGTCGATCGTACGCGGATCTGGGGGTGGCTGGCCCAACCGCCGGCCATGGCCGCTCCCGGCACTTGTGGCCCTTCCCAACAGACATTCGCGTACCCACCGACGCTGTGCTCTTGGACTCAGTCTGGATGCCGGTCCCCCGTCAGAACGTCAGATCTGGCGTGCTGTCTCCTCAGAGGACGGCTTCCGCGAGGCACGCAGATCGCAGACGGATACTTCGTCAAGAACCGCGGGCTACGCATAGTGCCGTAGCCTGCGCTCGAGCCCCGGCGGTTCCCGAGCTGGTGTTCACTCCCCCAGGCGTCCTTGGCCGTCCTGACGGGTGCCCCTGAGCAGGGAGCCTGTTGGATCTGACAGGTGGCACATCTGAACAGTTGGAGGACTCCAGAGCGAGGGGGCTTCGCCTGCGCCACCATCGCCTCTCCGACCGGTCTATCCGTTGGACGGCTTGTTGGCGACGCTGATCCGCGACGCTTGAACCTCGGACCCTCGTAGGGCTTCCTCCTCTTGCACCGCAAAGCGAATGAACCGCGAGGCCCGACGGCCGATCCGACGCTCCAGCCGTTCGGCCCGAGTGGATGGAGGTCGGGGAGTCCGGGCATGGGGGGCGCGGTAGAACCGGGTCTTCGCTAGCTCAACAAGCAACAGGTAGACGACGACCATCGCGAACAGCAGAAGGAAGAAGGTCGTCGGCAGCGGTGTAAACCCCAGCAGGTTGGCCAGCCCCGTGTACGGCAGAACGGCACCAACCACAGCCGCCCCGGTCGGCACCAGAAGCATCGATGGGCTGGGCCGGCTCTTGAAGAACGGGACCCGTCGGGTGCGGATCACGTAGATGACCAAGGTCTGAGTGGCGATCGACTCGACGAACCAGCCGGTCCTGAACTCGATGTGGCCTGCGTGGAGGAAGGAGAGCATCACCCAGAAAGTGAGGAAGTCAAAGATCGAGCTCACTGGGCCGAACACCGACATGAAGCGTCGAATGAACTTCATGTCCCATGCCGCCGGCCGGGCCAGCGACTCATCGTCCACGTGGTCGGTCGGGATCACCAGCTGACCGGCGTTGTAGAGCAGATTGTTCAGGAGGATCTGCGTCGGCAGCATCGGCAGGAACGACAAGAACACCGACGCGCCGGCCGCACTGAACATGTTGCCGAAGTTCGAGGACGTGGACATTAGGACGTACTTCATGGTGTTGGCGAAGATGCGGCGGCCCTCCATCACACCTTCGGCGAGCACACCGAGATCCTTGTCGAGAAGCACCACGTCGGCGGCGTCCTTGGCCACGTCGGTCCCCGAGTCCACCGAGATCCCGACATCGGCGTGGTGCAGGGCCACCGCGTCGTTCACGCCATCACCGAGAAACGCAACGTCTTTTCCAGTGCGGCGGGCCACCTTTATGATCCGCGACTTCTGATCGGGGCTGATCCGAGCGAATACCGTCGTCGTCAGGATCGCCGCTTCGAGTTGGTCGTCGTCGAGCCCCCCGACATCGGCGCCGCTAAGCACGCCTGTGCAGTCGACCCCGATGTCGGCGCACACTTTCGCCGCCACCAGGCCGTTATCACCTGTGATGATCTTCACCTCTATCCCCAACTTCTCGAGCTGGGCGATAGAGGCGCCGGCGTCGGCCTTCGGGCGGTCGGTGAAGGTCAGGAATCCGACCAATTCGAGCTCCTGCTCGTCTTCGGCGCCTAGCGTCTCCACTCCCTCGGCCGAGCGGGTGGCCACGGCCACCACCCGGGCCCCTTCGGAGAACAGTCCTTCCAGCGCGGTTTGGGCACCGTCAGGGACGTTCGTGCACCGGTCCAGCACCACCTCGGGTGCGCCCTTGGTGATCAGGAGCGGCTTGCCAGAGGGATCCTTGACAAGCACCGAGACCAACTGCCGCGCGTGGTCGAAAGGAAGCACGCTCCGCCTCTCATAGCCGGCGGCCGAGGTGGCGACCTCCCCTCCTGCGCTCGCTCCAGGGGCCGCCCACAGGGCTTGGTCCAACGCGTTTCCCCCGACCGGACCCTCGTCAGTGGGCGTCGCTTCGTTGCACACCAACCCGAACAGCAGTGGCCGATCGCTCTCCTTCCCTTCGGCATCTAGTCCCCGCTCGAAGGTGATCACGCCCTCGGTGATGGTGCCGGTCTTGTCGGTGAAGAGGATTTCGATGTTGCCCAGGTCCTCAATAGCGACCAGCCGCTTCACCAGCACCTTCTTGGCCACGAGGGCCCTTGAACCGGCAGCGAGGCTGACTGTCACGATGGCGGGCATCATCTCGGGGGCGATGCCCACGGCGATGGCCAGCGAGAAGAGCAGCGCGTCGATGAGGGGCCGTGCGAGCGCCACGTTTACGATGAAGATGCAGGCGGTGAGCACGGCCGCCACCCCGAACAAGAAGCGCGAGAAACGAGACAGGCCCATCTCGAAGGCGGTCTGGCTCTGTTTCTCGGCGAGTCCGGCGGCGATCTGCCCGAAGGCGGTGCGGGCTCCGGTCTGAACCACCACGCCAAGGGCTGAGCCCTGGTGGACGATCGTCCCCATGAAGGCGCATCCCGGCTGGTCCAGCGCCTGGTGGTCCGTGACGGGTGCCACCGATTTGGCCACCGGCATCGACTCTCCGGTCAGCACGCCTTCGTCGCACTCGAGCTCGTCGACCTTCAGCAGGCGTAGGTCAGCTGGCACGAGGGCGCCGATGCGAAGCGATACCACGTCGCCGGGCACGAGATCAGTCACCGGGACCCGGGCCATTCGTCCATCCCTCAGGGCCTCGGCCTCGTGTCGGATCTTGCTGCGGAGGGAGGCCATCGCCACTTCGGCCCGATACTCGTTGAAGAAGCCCAGACCCACGCTGAGGGCGACGATCACCGCAATGATCACCGCGTTCGTGCCGCCACCGGTCAGGCCGGACACCAGCGCCGCCCCAAGCAGAAGAACAAGGATCGGGTTCCGGATCTGGCGAAAGAGGATGGCACTGGAACGCACTCGACGCGTGCCGAGGGCGTTTGGCCCGAACTGTCGTAAGCGTTCGGCCACATCGTCGGACGAGAGCCCATTCGGGCCACTGCCCAGGCGCGAAAGCACGTCGTCGGGCAAGAGACCGGCGGCATCGGCCAGGTCCAGCGCATCCAGCTCGGCGCGCACGACGACCATGGGAGCAGTTTCACAGTCGGAACCCAATGTCGCTAGGTCCATTGGTCCCGCGTGTCCTGCAACGAGCGAGCGCTACCTGATCGGAACGCCACCCGCCTGTCAGCTCACAGGTGCTCCCGATCGAGATATCCCGCCAAGATCCGTGCGCCTAGGTGGAGCGCCGTACCCTGAGCCAGAGCTCCAGCAGTGCCGTGACTGGTTTCCGACTCGTGTTCCACTGCCCCGGGCGTCCTGGGCCGTTGTAGGCCGTCCTGATGGGTGCTCCTGAGCAGGAAGTCTGTTGGTCTGGCAATTGGCACATTCAAACAGTTGGAGGACTCCAGGGAGAAAAGACTCATCGCGGCCAGCCCCACCCCACCCGTTGCGAGAGGTTCGGTACTACTACCGAGCGACCAGGGGGCGACGCGCCGTGGCCTTGCGCGGCACCGCACGCCAGACGTATTCCTACCAGCCAGCCGCAACTTGTTCAGCAGCGGTGAAGCAGAGAAACCAGTTAAGGCCTTGTCTGTTGACAGGAAAACGCCAAACCAACTGGTTGGGCTCACAGTCGGACACGGTAAGACACCATCGGTCTCTAACCCGTGACATCAGAAGGTGCCGCAGGCTGCCGGAGTGAGCCGGCGACGGCGAACGCGGCGAGGAAGAGCGCGACGACGAGCCACAAGGCGTTGAGGAGGCCGCCGGCTTCGGCGAGCAAGCCGATGGCTGGTGGCCCGGCGAGGCTGGCGAAATAGCCGATGGAGGCAACGACACTGACGCGTGCGGCCGGGTCTGGCCCGCTCTCGGCAGCGGCGGACATGCCAAGGGGGAAGCCCATCGAGACCCCGACCGCCCAGAGCAGGACGCCGACGAGGACGGTCGACACGTTACGACCAAGGATAAAGAGCACCACACCCACTACACCGAGAGCGGTGGTGTACCGGATGGTGTGGACGCGGCCGAGCCAGTCGACGACTGGGCCACCGAAGATCCGGGCAAGAGCTTCGCCGGTAGCGAACATGGTGAAGAAGAGCGCGGCAATGGCGGCTGTTTGGCCATGGTCGTTGTGGACAGCCAGGGTGAGCCAGTTGTTCGCGGACCCCTCACCGAGCTCGACACCGAACAAGACAACGCCGATCAGCAGTAGGCGCCAGTCCGTCCAGCCGCGAAGCCATTGGCGCACATTGGCGAGGCGGGTCTCGGTGGGCGGTGCGTCTTGCGTGCGGTCGCCTATGGGGATGGCCGGGGCCATGGCAAGGGCGACCGCCCCGATGATGACTGCTTCACCGATGAACTGCACCGAGGGGGTGACCCCGAGTGCCGCGCACGCCGCACCGATTCCCGACCCCACTGCGGCACCGATCGACCACGCCCCGTGCAGCAGGGGCATGAGGGTGCGGCCGGCGGTCCGCTCGATCGCCGAGCCCTCCACGTTGATAAGCACGTCGAGGGTGCCGATCCCGAAACCTATGACCGGGAAGGCAAAGCTGACCAAGGAAACCGATCGCAGGGCTATCGCTACGCCCATGACCGCCAGCGCCGCGGCGACGACCAGAAGCGATGCGGCCACGCCACGCCGACTCCCGAGCCAGTGGAGTATCGGTGTCGAGGCGACAAGTCCGGCGATGGCCCCGACCGTCACGCCGGCCAGGAGCAGGCCGATCGTAGCGATGCTGATGCCGAGTTCTGCTTTGACTGCCGGGAGCCGGGGGCCCCAAGTGGCAACGGTGATCCCACCGAGACCGAAGGCAGCCATGATCGCCCTTCGCCACCGGAACAGGTCGGGTCGATCAACAACAACGGTTATGTCGGTCATGTCCGGGCGACGCGAAGGCTGCTGCTCGTCGGCATCCTCGGTCATCGCCCTATCGTAGGAGTCGTCCCTCCGGCAGCCGGAGCGAGCTCTCGCACGTCCATCACAAACGAGAGGACGCGCTTGACGGCAGCCACCTTGAGCGCGCCGACCCACAGGAGGGCCCGGAACAGAATGCCCGGTCTAAGCCCAGCGACGCTGAGAAGACGCGGCTCTGGAAGCGACGGATGATTTGCCCATTTTCGCGCCTGAGTGAAGCGCCGTACCTTGAGCTAGAGCCCCAGCGGTCCGTGATTGGTTCTCCGGGTGGTGTTCCACTCTCCCGGGCGTGCTGGCCCGTTGTAGGCCGTCTTGATGGGTGCCCCTGAGCAGCGAGCCTGTTGGATTCGCGGCAGGTGGCACATCTGAACAGATGGATGACTCGAGAACGAGGGGGCTTCGCCTGTGCCGCCACCGTGGAAACATCTTCGATCGGTCAGCCTGGTCGCCACCATGGAAGGTTCAGTGGCGCCGTCGAGTGGCCGTCGGTGGGAATGCGACGTGGCCCTGCCCTGCCGAATATGGCGCGGTGCTCCTGCGCTTCACCCGCCGAATAGCGTGTCGTTCTGTTGCACGCCTGACCCTTGCATTTCAGGCGCCTACGCGCAGGCCGCCAGGGGTGGGAAGGTGCTTGAGTCCTTGATCGCCGTGATGGAGGGACCGACGAGGCCGCCCGAGGCATGAATCGGGCTGACGTGCAGGACTGAAAGGAAGGCGTTGATCGCCGTTTCCACCGGTTTGGGCATGCGGTAGCCGATGC
>JBKQMB010000074.1:0-103703 GCA_052326605.1 Acidimicrobiales bacterium
TGTGGTGCGCCCGGCGAGGCCTCGTCGGGACCGACCCCGCGGCCAGGCTGTCGGCCCCCTCGCCCGATTCCCGGCTGCCCCGGGTGCTCGGCCACGGTGAGCTGGACCGCCTCCTGGAGCCGGCGGCGGGGACGACGACGGGCCCGTCGCCCGAGCTGGATCGGCGTGACGACGCCGTGCTGGAGCTGCTCTACGGAAGCGGCATGCGGGTTGCCGAGCTGTGCGGCCTCGACGTGGACGACGTGGACCTGGCCCGGCGGGTGGTCACCGTGACCGGCAAGGGCTCCAAGCAGCGGCAGGTGCTGATCCACGAACGGTGCGCCGATGTGCTCCGCACCTGGTTGGATGGGCCCCGTTCCACGATGGTCACCTCTGCCGGCCCGGCAGCGGCGCTCTTCTACAACCGGAGAGGAAACCGCCTGGGACCCCGTGACGTCCGCCGGATCCTCGACCGCCGGTCGACGGTGCCTACCCACCCCCACGCCCTCCGCCACAGCTTCGCCACCCATCTGCTGGACGGGGGCGCGGACCTCCGGGTGGTGCAGGAATTGCTGGGTCATGCCAGCTTGCAGACCACGCAGGTCTACACTCATGTGAGCAAGGAGCGCCTGCTTGCTGTCTACTCGGGGACGCATCCACGGGCCTAAGGGGAATATTGGCTACGCAACTGGACACGGTGGGACATGGCGTCGACGGGCTGTGGGCCGAGTACAAGAAGACCGGCGCCCGGGAGCTGCGCGACCAGCTGATCCTCCACTACGCGCCGGTCGTCAAGTATGTGGCCGGCCGTGTGTCGGTCGGGCTGCCCAGGCATGTGGACGAGGCGGACCTCAACAGCTACGGGATCATCGGCCTCATCGACGCCATCGAGCGGTTCGAGCCGCTACGCAATATCAAGTTCGAGACGTATGCGATCCCACGCATCAAGGGAGCGATCATCGACGAGCTCCGCTCCATCGACTGGGTCCCGCGGTCGGTGCGGGCCAAGGCGCGTGCCGTCGAACTCTCGTACTCCAAGCTGGAGGCGACCCTGCACCGGACGCCCACCGACACCGAGGTCGCAGCGGACCTGGAGATGACCGACACCGAGTTCCAGACCGCACTCCGCAAGATCTCCTTCGTCGGCGTGGTCGCTCTCGACGAGGTCTTCCGCGGAGGAGACCGTTCGGATCGCTCGACTCTGGGGGAGACGCTCCCCGACAGCCATGCCGGGCCGGGGGATACCTTCGAGGTCAAAGAGACCAAGGAGGCGCTCATCCAGGCGGTCAGCCAGATGGCCGAGCGCGAGAAGACCGTTCTGACCCTGTACTACTACGAAGGTCTGACCCTGGCTGAGATCGGGGACATCCTCGGCGTCACCGAGAGCCGTGTCTGCCAGATCCACACCAAGGCAGTGCTGCAGCTCCGGGCCAAGTTGGCCGACCGTCCCGAGGGCACCGGTCGCCGCCCCAAGGAGTCAGTTGCCAAGGTGGCTGCCGGTGGTGCAGGCGGGGTCCCGCCGACCAAGCGGGTGTCCACCACCGCGGCCAGGTAGGCCCGAACCAACGCCAGGAACCTGCCGAGTGGAGCGTGCGGTCATCGACGCACTACTATGGCGGGGTCTTTCCAACCGGCAAGGCAGACAAGCGGGATCTATCACGCACCCGGCCGCGTCCACGGTCGCCCTGAAGTCGGGGGTGTTGCGCCCGGGGTGGAACAACCGTCACAAGGAGCAGTCATATGGCCGTCGTCACCATGAAGCAATTGCTGGGCGCGGGCGTCCACTTCGGGCATCAGACCCGGCGTTGGAACCCCAAGATGCGCAGGTTCATCCTCGGTGAGCGCAACGGCATCTACCTGATCGACCTCCGCCAGACCATGAAGGGGATCGAGGAGTCCTACAGCTACATCCGTGACCTCGTGGCGGGTGGTGGCACCATCCTCTTCGTCGGCACGAAGAAGCAGACCCAGGGCCCGGTGGCCATCTATGCCGATGCGTGCGGGATGCCCTATGTCAACGAGCGTTGGCTGGGCGGGATGCTGACCAACTTCCAGACCGTCTCCACCCGGGTCAAGCGGATGAAGGAGTTCGAGGCCATGCAGAAGGCCGGCGACTTCGAGGCCATGCCGAAGAAAGAGGCCCTGCGCCACACCCGGGAGCTCGAAAAGCTGCAGCGCAACCTGGGGGGGATCCGCGGACTCGACCACCTTCCCGATGCCATCTTCGTGATCGATACGAAAAAGGAGCACATCGCGGTCACCGAGGCCAACAAGCTCGGGCTTCCGGTCGTTGCGGTGGTCGACACCAACTGCGATCCCGACGTGATCACCCACGTGATCCCGGGGAACGACGACGCCATCCGATCGGGTGCCCTGCTCTGCCGGGTCGTGGCCGATGCCGTCGTCGAGGGCCGCTTCATCGCCCAGCAGCGCCCAGCCGCCACTCCGGCGCCAGCCGCCGCGCCGGCACCCGCCGCCCCTGCCCCGGCACCTGCCGCGCCCGCCGAGGTCCCTGTGCCTGCCGTACCTGCCGCCGAGGCTCCGGTTGCCGCCCCCGAGGCTGCGGCCGCCCCCGTCGCCGAGCCGGTGGCGACCGAAGCCACCGATGCCGGCGCTGACGTCGCTGCGCAGACGCAGACAGCCCCTGCCGCCTTGACCGAAGAGGTCTAGCCTTGCCCTCCTTTTCTGCCAAGGACGTCCAGAAGCTCCGCCAGCTCACCGGTGTGGGCATGCTCGACGCCAAGCGCGGCCTCGAGGAGAACGACGGCGACATGGACAGAGCGGTGACGTGGCTGCGTGAGCAGGGCCTGGCCAGTCAGGCCAAACGCGCCGACCGCGAGGCCTCCGAAGGAGCCGTGGCGGTCGGGCGCTCGGGCAACGTGGCGTCGATTGTTCAGCTGCGATCGGAGACCGACTTCGTGGCCAAGTCACCTGAGTTCGTCGACCTGGTCACTTCGTTGGCCGACCTGGTCGCGGCCAAGGGCGAGGCCGCCATTGACGAGCGATCCGAGGAGCTCGAACGCCTCAAGCTCACGCTGAAGGAGAACATCTCGATTGGCCGGGTGGTCCGTGTCGAGGCGCCGGCCGACGGCGCGGTTGACTCCTACCTGCACCTGCAGGCCGGTCGCGGGGTCAACGCGGTGATCGTTGCCGTCTCCGGCGGGACCGCCGGGATGGCCCACGACATCGCCGCCCACATCGCGTTCGCCAGGCCGGCCTACATCTCCCGTGACGAGGTACCCGAAGCCGAGGTGGCGGCCGAGCGCGAGACCGTCGAAAAGATCGCCCGCAACGAAGGGAAGCCCGAGGCAGCCCTGCCGAAGATCGTGGAGGGCCGACTGGGTGGTTGGTACAAGGAGCGGGTGCTCCTCGACCAGCCTTTCGTCAAGGACGAGAAGCAGACCATCGCCAAGTTGCTGGGTCCTGCCAAGGTGACGGAGTTCGCCCAGGTCGTCGTCGGCGACTGAGGCGACGGTGGGTCATCGACAGCGCATCGTTCTGAAAATGTCCGGGGAGGCACTGGCCTCTTCGGCCTCGGACGAGACCATCGACGCGGCGGCAGTGGAACAGCTGGCCGTCGAGATCGTCCGTTCGAGGGAGGAGCTCGACCTCGAGCTGGCGGTCATGGTCGGTGGTGGCAACATCTGGCGGGGGACAACGGGCGCTGGTGCCGGCATGGACCGCGCCACGTCGGACACCATGGGGATGTTGGGCACGGTGATCAACGCACTGGCGCTCCAGGACGCGCTCGAGCACCACGGTCAGCCGACCAGGGTGCTCTCCGCCGTGCAGATGGCCGAAGTGGCAGAGCCCTACATCCGACGGCGCGCCATTCGGCACCTCGAGAAGGGCAGGGTGGTGGTGTTCGCCGCCGGAATGGGCAATCCGTACTTCACAACGGACACTTCGGCAGCGCTCCGCGCCGCTGAGATCGAGGCCGAGCTGCTGTGCAAGGGCACCCACGGAGGGGTCGACGGCGTCTACACCGCCGACCCCCGCGTCGACGCGACCGCCGTCCGCTACGAGGAGGTCTCCTTCATGGAGGTGGTGTCCAAGGATCTCAGGGTGATGGATCTGACGGCCATCACGTTCTGTATGGACAACGGCCTGCCCATCCGGGTCTTCGATCTGATGGAGCCCGGTAATATCCGCAAGGCCCTCGGCGGCGAGGCGATTGGCACTCTCGTCCGATGAAACCCCAGGTCGTGGCGTTGTCTGGGTGGGGCCTGACCCTCCTGGCTACGCTTGTACGCTAATGGATGACGATCTCACAGCTCTGGTCGTGGCGGACGCGCGTGAGCACATGGCCAAGGCGGTGGACCACACCCAGGCCGAGTTCGGTGCGATCCGCACCGGGCGGGCGACGCCGGCCCTCGTCCAGCACCTGAAGATCGAGTACTACGGAACCGAGACCGAACTGCGCCAGATGGCCGGGTTCAGCGTGCCCGAGGCCAGGCTCTTGGTGGTGTCGCCCTACGACAAGGGGGCTCTGCCGGCCATCGAGAAGGCGCTGCAGAGCTCCGACCTCGGGATCACCCCGTCCAACGACGGCTCGATCATCAGGCTGTCCTTCCCGGTACCCACGGAGCAGCGCCGAAAAGAGCTGGTGAAGGTGGTCAAGCAGAAGGCAGAGGACGGCCGGGTCACGGTGCGCAACATCCGTCGCTCGGCTCGCCATGATCTCGATGCCATGCAGAAGGAGGGGGACCTGTCGAGCGACGAGCTCGAACGGATTGAGAGGGATCTCGACAAGTTCACCCACGATCACGTTGCTGCCATCGACAAGCTGCTCGCCCACAAGGAGCAGGAGCTCCTCGAGATCTGACGCTGGCCGGGCCCGGGGCCCGGCCGTGAGAGGAAACGACTGACGTGGAACACGGCCCGGATCAACGAGAGGACGACCTGACTCTGACCGACGTTCCTGTCACACCTCCGGAGCCGTCCGGGCCGGCCACTGACCGGGTACGGATCGTAGGGGCCGAGCCCGCTGGGGAGAGCACCTCCGAGCTGCCCGTGGTGCCAGGGCTGTCCCGTGGCCCGAGCGACGACGAGAGCGGGCCGGCAGTGGGCCCGGAGGGTGATGCGGTCCTCGACGGGGATGAGCCCGACGGCGGGAAACCGAGCGTCCGATTGACCGCCCCGTCGGGCGACCAGGTGCAGCCGGCCGGCGCAGTCGACCCGGTGACCCCCGGCGAGACGGCAGTCCCCAGCGGACCGCCGACCACCGAGCTACCCCACTGGACCGAGCCTGCCACCGGCCAGGTGCCGGCGGTCCTGGCGCGTGACTCCGGAGATGAAGGCGCCGAAGCGGGCTCGGGGATCATTCCGCCGACCTGGCGCGAGGAGGATGCCGACTGGGTCGCCCACGAAGAGGACTTCAAACCGTCGATGTTCGGCGGCGATCACGTCCCACTGGGATCGCTCGACGAGACCGACGCTACGGATACCGAACGGCGACCCTGGGAGTTCGACCTCGAATCGGACGAAGGGGTGTCGACCATCGCCCCCATCACGGAGCCGGTCGAAGCTGTGGTCTCGGAACCGGCCGGCGGCGGTGGGGAACGCGGGGACGGGGTATCGGTGGAGCCGGGCACGCACGCCCCCACCTTCGATCCGGGCGACACGGGCATCGTCGCTGTGGCCGGAGCCGGTGTGGGAGCCGTTGTGTCGGGGATCGCCGACGACTCCGCCCTCGGAGCGGCTGAGCCGGTGGGCGCAGGGAACGAACCAGCCGACGACCAGTTAACCGACACCGAGCGGGTCAGACCGACGGGTTCGGCCCGCCAGGGCCGCGCCAGGCGCGCCGGGTTGTTGCCCGGCCGCCTCCGGGCCAAGCGGCCCGAGGATTCCGACGCGCTGGTCGATACCCCGCTGGCCGCCGAGCCTCCCGGGGCGTCGGTCACCGACGTGCCGGGTGCAGGCCGCAAGCGACGTGGCGTGGCCGGATTGGCCGCTGCCGATCGAACGGCCGAGCGGGAGAGCGACCAGCGGGCTGCAGACAGCGAGTCGACCACGGATGCCGGAGCGGGCAACGAGGTGTCGGACGACACGCTCGCCGGGGCGTCGGCCACGGCTGTGGCTGGAGGGACTGTCTACCGCCGGACTCACCGGCGCGCTCCATCGGAACGGCGCACCGGGTCCGAGGATTCGGACGCCCAGGCGCCTACCGGGGGCGGGCCGCCGGCGCCACGTCGGTCCCGGATCTCGGGGCCACCGGAGCGGGGGACCGGTAAGCAGGGACCGGGGATCGGACTCCGTGTCGGCACCGGTGTCGCTGTTGCCGTCATAGCCCTGGTGGCATTCAAACTGGGTACCGTCACCTCGCTGGTGTTGGTCCTCGTGGTGGCCACCTTCGCGGCAGGTGAGTGTTTCGCAGTGCTCCGCCGGGCCGGCTATCACCCGGCTACGCTGCTCGGCCTGGTCGGCACCATTTCGCTGATGATCGGGGCCTACAGCAAGGGGATCGCCGCCCTGCCACTGGTCCTGGTCCTGATCGTGGTGTTCACCCTGATCTGGTATCTGTTCGGTATCGAGCGGGGCTCCCCGGTGGCCGGTACGGCGGCGACCCTGCTGACCGTCGGCTGGGTGTCGCTGCTCGGCTCCTACGCCGGGTTGCTCCTGTCCCCGTCGATGTTCCCCGATCGGCACGGCATCGCATTCCTGCTCGGGGCCATCATCGCCACGGTGGCCAACGACGTCGGAGCGCTGGCCATCGGTGGTTGGCTCGGAAGCCGACCGCTGGCTCCGAAGATCAGCCCCAACAAGACCTGGGAGGGCCTGTTCGGCGGGGCGGTCTTCTCCATCCTCTTCTCGACCGTGGTGGTCGGTGCCATCCACCCGTGGACGCCGGCCAATGCTGCCCTCCTCGGGGTGGTGGTGGCGGTGGTGGCACCCATCGGGGATCTGTGCGAGTCACTACTGAAGCGCGACCTCCGTCTCAAGGACATGGGAACGCTGCTGCCGGGTCACGGCGGCATCCTCGACCGGATCGACGGACTCCTGTTCGTGCTGCCCGCCACGTTCTACCTGGTGCGCGCCCTGAATATTGCCTGAGGATCGGGCAGGCTAGAGGCATGGCCATTTCGATCGGCGGCGCTGCTCCGCACCCCTCCGGGGACGGCAGAGCAGTGCCCGGGGGGACGTCCTCCCCGGTCGAGGCGGTGTCGGTCAGCCTGGTGGGGTCCACCGGGTCCATCGGGACCCAGGCCATCGACGTGATCGAGGGATGTCCCGACCGGTTCACCGTGGTGGCGCTCGGGGCCCACCGATCGGTGGACGCCCTCGCCGACCAGGCCCGTCGGCTGCGACCCGAGGTGGTGGCCATCGGGGAGACGGCTCTCGCCCCAGCGTTGGCCCGGTTGCTCCCTCCGGGCATCGAGGTGGTGGCCGGCGACGAGGGCCTGGCCTCCATCGCCACCGTGGCCGACGTGGCTGTCAACGGGGTGGTGGGGTTCGCCGGGTTGTCGGTGACCCTCGCCGCTCTCGGAGCCGGCCGCCGGCTGGCCCTGGCCAACAAGGAGTCGATCATCGCCGGTGCCCCCTTGGTGCAGGAGGCCCGCCGCACCAGGGGCGCCGAGATCATCCCGGTCGATTCCGAGCACTGCGCCGTCCACCAGTGCCTCCGGGCCGGCGCCGCCGGCGAGGTGCGGCGGCTGCTGCTGACCGCTTCGGGAGGCCCGTTCCGGGGCCGCACCCGCGACGAGCTCGCCGTGGTGGAGGTGGCCCAGGCCCTTGCCCATCCGACCTGGTCCATGGGTCCGAAGATCACCGTGGACTCCTCCACCCTGATGAACAAGGGGCTCGAGGTCATCGAGGCCCACGAGCTGTTCGGAGTCCCCTACGACGCCATCGACGTGGTGGTCCATCCCCAATCCATCATCCACTCGATGGTCGAGTATGCCGATGGGGCAGTGATGGCCCAACTGTCGTTGCCCGACATGCGCCTGCCCATCGGCTATGCGCTCGCCTATCCGGACCGCCTGGCGGTCGCCTTCGGTGCCATCGACTGGTCGCAGCTGGCGACCCTCGAGTTCGAAGAACCGGATCGAGCCCTCTTCCCGTGCCTGGACCTCGCCTATCGGGCCGGCCGGGTGGGCGAACTTGCGCCGGCGTGGCTCAACGCGGCCAACGAAGTGGCCGTGGAGGCATTCCTGACCGGCCGCATCTCGTGGACCGCGATTGCCGAGGTCGTCGAGGTGACCCTCGACCGGTACGAGGCACCGGGGACGACCGGGGCGTCGACGGGTGGTCAGCCGCACACGGTGGCCGACGTGCTGGAGGCCGACGCCACCGCGCGCCGTCTGGCCGAGGGCGTGGTCGCCGCCAGGGGGGCGGCAGCGTGAGCGCCACCGATACCAGGCCGGCGGTGCCGCAGCCGGTGGATCCGCCTCCGGCCGCCGTGCCCGAGCAGGTGAAGTCGCCGAAGCGGTCGGTGGTCGAGCTGGTGGCGGCGGTGGGCTTGATCATCCTGGTGGCGGTGGTGGCCGGGCTCACCGATCTGCTCATCGTGATCGCCTGCATCGTCGTCATGATCATGGTGCACGAGCTCGGCCACCTGCTGGCCGCCAAACGCGGTGGCATGAAGGTGACCGAGTACTTCCTCGGCTTCGGCCCCCGCCTCTGGTCCTTCCGACGGGGGGAGACCGAGTACGGGATCAAGGCCTTCCCGCTCGGCGGGTACGTGAAGATCCCCGGAATGACCAACCTGGAGGAGGTGGACCCCGCCGACGAGGCCCGCACCTATCGCCAACAACCGTTCCATGCCCGACTCCTCGTGGCCGTGGCTGGATCAGCCATGCACTTCCTGATGGCCTTCGTCCTGCTTTGGGCGCTGCTGGCCCTGGTCGGGGTGCCCAACGCCGACCAGGTGCAGATCCAGGGGGTCGCCCCCGTCGGCGGGAAACCGGGACCGGCAGTGGTGGCGGGGATCCAGCCGGGCGATGTGGTGGTGTCGATCGACGGCAAGCCCGTCGCCGGCAACCTGGGGGCGTTCACCGGCACCGTCCGGGACCACCCCGGCACACCGGTCACCTTGGTCGTCGATCGCGGTGGGCGGACCCGAACGCTCACCGTGACCCCGGCCGACGGCCGAAGCGTGCACGAGGCGGGTGTGGTCGCACCCACAGGTGACGCTCCGTACGGCGTCATCGGCGTCAGCCTCGGCTCACCGGTCGAGCGGGCGACGCCCCTCCATGCCCTGGCCTCCACCGGGTCCGACCTGGTGCACTTCAGCTGGGCATCGATCGTGGGTGTAGGGCATCTCTTCTCGCCCAGCGGCGTGGTCCAGCGATTCCACCAGGTGACCAACGCCAAGGCGGCTCAGCAGGCGGCGGCCAACGGCACCCGGGTCGAGTCCATCGTGGGGGCGGTGCGCACCGCCGGCCAGGCCGCGCAGGCCGGCATCGGGGACCTCCTGCTCATCCTCATCTCCATCAACCTCTTCGTGGGGATCTTCAACCTCTTCCCGATGCTGCCCCTCGACGGCGGCCATGTGGCCATCGCGGTCTACGAGAAGATCCGCACCGGCCGGCGCAGGGTGATGTACCACGCCGACGTGGCCAAGCTGCTGCCGTTCACCTGGCTCATGCTCACGTTCCTCGGCGTGCTGTTCGCCACGTCACTCTTGACCGACATCCTCCACCCCATGGCCAACCCCTTCGGCTGAGGCCCCGTCGTCGCCCCCGGCCCACGGCGATGGGCTCGGGGTGGGCCGCCCTAGCATGGGGGCATGGGACGAGCGGCCTGGACACTCACCGAGCGGCGGCCCACCCGTCAGATCCACGTCGGTGGAGTGGCCGTCGGGGGTGGGGCGCCGGTCACCGTGCAGTCGATGACCACGACCAAGACGGCCGATGCCGAGGCCACCCTCGCCCAGATCTACGCACTGGCCGCGGCCGGGGCCGACCTGGTGCGGTGCACCTGCAACGAAGAGGCAGCCGCCGAAGGCCTGGCCCGCATCGTTCCCCGTTCGCCGGTGCCGATCATCGCCGACATCCACTTCCACCACGAGATGGCACTGGCCGCCCTCGATGCGGGTGTGCAGGGCCTCCGGCTCAACCCGGGCAACCTGCGCAAGGAGGCCGAGATCAAGCAGGTGGCGGCCGAGGCCAAGGACCGGGGGGTGCCGATCCGCATCGGGGTGAACGCCGGGTCGCTCCACCCCGACCTGTACAAGCGGTTCGGCGGGGCCACACCCGAGGCGCTGGTCGAGTCGGCGCGGATGGAGTTGGCCTACTTCTCCGAGGTCGGCTTCGACGACGTGAAGATCTCGGTGAAGGCGTCGTCGGTTCCGCTGATGATCGACTCCTACCGGCTGGCGTCGGAGACCTTCGACCACCCGTTGCACCTCGGGGTCACCGAGGCCGGGCCGCCGCCCGCCGGGCTGCTCAAGGGAACCGCGGGGATCGCCACCCTGCTGGCCGAGGGGATCGGGGACACCATCCGGTACTCGCTCACCGCTGACCCGGTCGAGGAGGCGCGGGCCGGCCGCCAGCTCCTCGAGGCCCTCGGACTGCGCGAGCGCAAGGGGCTGGATCTCATCGCCTGCCCGAGCTGCGGTCGGGCGGAGATCGACGTCATCGCCGTGGCCAGGGCCGCCCAGGAGGCGCTGGAGAACCGCAACCTGCCCATCCAGGTGGCGGTGATGGGCTGCGTGGTCAACGGGCCCGGTGAGGCCCGTGAGGCGGACATCGGGATCGCCGCCGGCCGGAAGCGCGGCCATCTCTTCATCAAGGGGAAGATCGTCCGGGTCGTGCCGGAGGACGAAATGGTCGATGCCCTGGTATCGGAGGCCGAGCGGCTGGTGGCCGAGGGGGTGGAGGCCAGGTTGGCTGCGGCCGACTCCGGCGCCGAGGCCGAGGCCGAGGCCGACCGGCGCGAGCTGCTCGACACCCAGGGCACCGATGCGAACGCATCCGAGACCAAGGTGGCCCTGATCCGGAAGCGGTTCGGCGAGGAGCCACCGGCGGACAGCTGACCAGTCGGCCCGGTCGGCCAGCGGGCCGCCCGCCGGCGTTCGGGCGCCTCGGGGTCGGACAGTAGGATCTGCGCCCATGCGCATGTCTCGGCTCCTGGTCCGCACCCTGCGAGAGGCGCCGGCCGATGCCGAGGTGGCTAGCCACCAGCTGCTGGTACGGGGCGGGTACATCCGGCGCCTCGCCTCGGGTATCTACACCTTCCTGCCGTTGGGACTGCGGGTGCTGCACAACGTGGAGCGGATCATCCGCGAGGAGCTCGACCGGTCCGGCTGCCAGGAGCTGCTGCTGCCCGCGTTGCACCCCATCGAGCTGTGGCAGGAGAGCGGTCGGGCCGCGCTCTTCGGGAGCGATGCGCTTCCAGCCATGACCGTCGACGCCCGGGGCGGGACTTTCGTGCTCGGCCCGACCCACGAAGAGGTGGTGACGGTCACCGTGGGCCCGGAGGTCGACTCCTACCGCCAGCTCCCCCTGACCGTCTACCAGATCCAGGTCAAGTTCCGCGACGAGGCCAGGCCCCGGTTCGGGCTGCTGCGGACGAGGGAGCTGATCATGGCCGATGCCTACTCCTTCGACGTGGACAAAGAGGCCATGCAGGAGTCGTACCGCACCGTCTTCGATGCCTACCTGAGGATCTTCGACCGGCTCGGCCTCGAGGCCACCCCGGTGGAGGCGGCCTCCGGGGCCATCGGCGGCGACGTCAACCATGAGTTCATGGTCCCCTCCGCCGTTGGCGAGGACCACTTCGTCTCGTGCCCGGCCTGCGGGTACGCCGCCAACGTGGAGGCGGCGATCAGGGGTGGGGCCGGCGGCGCTCCCACGGAAGATGGGGCCGACGGGGGGGCGCCGGTGGTCGAACATCACACGCCGGAGCGCCCTGGGATCGACGACGTGGTCGCCTTCTTCGCAGGCGACGGGGTGACCGCCGGCGACCTGCTGAAGAGCATGGCCGTGTTCGACGCCGGAGGACGTCCGTCGCTGGTGCTGCTGGCCGGCGACCGCGAGGCGCGCCTGCCGGTCGGATGGCGGCTCTTCGAGGACGACGAGTTCGTAGACCACCCGTCACTGGTCAAGGGGTACATCGGACCTACCGGCCAGCAGGAGCACGGGATCCGGGTGATTGCCGACTTCGGCGTCGCCCGGCCCGGCCCGTGGATCACGGGAGCCAACCGACACGACCACCATGTGAGCGGCGCACTCCTCGGCCGCGACTTCGCCGTGGACGAGTGGGGGTCGTTCGTCGAGGTCACCACCGGTGATCCGTGCCCACGGTGCGGCGAGCCCGTCGGACTGGTCCGCTCGGTGGAGGCCGCACACACCTTCCAGCTCGGGTACAAGTACTCCGAGGTGATGCCCGGGTCGAACTTCGTGACCGAGGACGGGAGCGAGGCGATTTTCTCGATGGCCTGCTACGGCATGGGCGTCAGCCGCCTGCTGGCGGTGGTGTCCGAGGAGAACCACGACGACCGGGGACTGGTGTGGCCGGCCGAGGTTGCCCCCTTCCAGGTCCACCTGGCCGCGCTCGGGGCCGGCCGGGTGCCGGAGGTGGCCATGGCGGCCGACCGGCTGTACGAACGGCTGACGACCGCCGGCGTGGAGGTGCTCTATGACGACCGGGACGTGTCGCCCGGCGTCAAGTTCGCAGATGCCGATCTGCTCGGGGTCCCGGTGCGCATGGTCGTGGGGGCCAAGGGGCTCTCCCGAGGAGTGGTGGAATGGCGCTCGCGTGCCACCGGGGAGGAACGCGAACTGCCCCTGGATGCCGTGGTGGAGGAACTGGCCGGCCTCAGGTCGTAGCTTCCGGCGACGATGCCCTGCTCGGTCGGCCGGGTGCGGAGCGCCCGGCACTCACGGTTGTCCACAGGCGGAACCGGGGGGAATCCGCACGTCAGGCCGTTTACGCCGGGAACGGGCGCTGCTATACTTTCGGATCTGCCGTTCGGTTGGAGTGGAGTGACGCTGATGGAGCGTGGGCGGACAGCCCACGCTTTTGTTTTGGTCCAGAACACTCCCGCCGAGGGTGCAGAGCAGGTCGTATCAGCCGAGCCGATCACGCGCGACAGGCATCAAAACCGCCGACAAGGACACAGGAAGGAGGCAGCACGGATGGTCGAGGATCTCTTTGCCACCCTCCAACCGGTGATGGCCGCCGCTCAACTCGAGCTGGTCGACGTCGAGCTGAAGTCGGGGGTGCTCCTGGTTACCGTCGATCGCGCCGGTGGCGTCGACCTCGAGGCGTTGACGGACGCCAACCGGGCAGCCTCCACCCTCCTCGACGAGCTGGATCCGATTCCGGGGAAGTACTCGCTGGAGGTGTCGAGTCCGGGTATCGAGCGGACCCTGCGCACACCGGCCCACTTCGTGAAGGCGGTGGGCGAGATGGTGACGGTCAAGACGCGTCCCCAGGTGCCCGGGGACCGGAGGCTCCGCGGTCGGCTGCTGGCTGCCGACGACGAGGGGTTCGAACTGGCCATTGACGGCGCGGCCGAGAGGCGGGTCCGACTGTCCTACCCGGACATCGATCGGGCCCGGACGGTGTTCGTCTGGGGGCCCGAACCGCGTCCCGGAGGGGGCAGGTCGGCTGGCTCCACCAAGAAGAGCGCCACGCAGCGGAAGTCAGAGCCGACGAAGACGACGGAGAAGAGGAAGCAGGTCGTTACCCCATGAGCAAGACGAACTTCGAATTCCTTGATGCGCTCGGCCAGATCGCACGGGACAAGGGAATTTCCGTGGAGACCCTCCTCGACGCACTGGCCAACGCGCTGGTGGCGGCCTACAAGCGGCGTCCCGACGCGGCCGAGGAGGCCGTGGTCACCATCGATCCGGAGTCGGGTGAGATCCGGGTCTACGGGCAAGAGCTCGACGAGGACAGCAACGTGATCCGCGAATGGGACGACACCCCCGACGACTTCGGTCGGATCGCGGCGCAGACGGCCAAGCAGGTCATCCTGCAGCGGATTCGGGAGGTGGAGCGCGACCTCAAGTACGAGGAGTACGCGGGCCGGGAGGGTGACATCGTGACGGGGATCGTGCAGCAGACCGACAACCGCTACACCCTCCTTGACCTGGGAAAGGTCGAGGCACTTCTGCCCCAGGCGGAGCAGGTCTCCTATGAGCGGTACGAGCACGGGGCCCGGCTCAAGGCCTACATCGTCGAGGTGCGAAAGACCACCAAGGGCCCCCAGATCGTGGTCAGCCGTAGCCATCCGGGTTTGATCAAGCGCCTGTTCGAGCTCGAGGTTCCCGAGATCTCGTCGGGAGCGGTGGAGATCAAGGCCGCAGCCCGTGAGCCCGGCCACCGCACGAAGATAGCGGTGTGGTCGAACGACCCTAACGTGGATCCCGTGGGGGCCTGTGTGGGCGCCCGGGGTTCGCGGGTCCGGATGGTCACCAACGAGTTGCGCGGCGAGCGGGTCGATGTGGTGCCGTACTCCGATGACCCGGTGGAGCTGATCCAGTCGGCGCTGGCCCCGGCGCGTGTGCGCGAGGTGCGGCTCGACGACGAGACCGGTACGGCCACCGTCATCGTCAGCGACTACCAGCTCTCGTTGGCCATCGGCAAGGAAGGTCAGAACGCCCGGTTGGCGGCCAGGTTGACCGGATGGCGGATCGACATCAAGAGCGAGACGCAGCTGGCCGACGAGGAGTCCGGCTACGCCGGCGAGGAGTGGGCGGAGGGCGAGTGGATCCAGAACGAATCCGGCGAGATGGTCTGGCAGCCGGCCGAGGGCGGCACCGCGGTGTCCGCCACCGAGTGGTCGCAAGGGGCTGAGGGTGCCGAAGAGGTCCCTGGTGCCGTCGACGAGACCGCCACGGGGTCGGGTGAGGCCACTGCCACTGCCACTGCCACCGAGGCCGTCACCGCCGACGAGACCGCCACCGAGGCCGCCACCGCCGACGAGACCGCAGCCACCTCGACCGAGACCGCCTCCGAGCCGGTCGAGCCGGTCGCTTCCGAAGCGGCCGGTGGCGACGAGGGTTCCGAGGGGAGCTCGGCCGAGGAGGGTTCCGCATAGCTCCGCTGAGGACCTGCATCGGGTGCCGACGGACGTGCTCCGCCGGCCAGCTGATTCGGGTGGTGCGGCAGGGTGACGCCTCGCTCCAGGTCGGCCTGCATCAGCCCGGCCGGGGTGCGTGGCTCTGTAGGGACTCGCCTGGGTGTTTCGATCGGGCGGTGAAGCGGCAGGCGTTCGATCGGGCCTTCCATGAGCGGGTCGGGTGTGCCGAGTTAGACCAGTTGAGGAATGCGTTGCGATTGCGACCCGGAGGGTTGCCAGAGGCGGGCTCGGAGGGTCCGGTGCCGTGATGTGCGAGGATAGAGGGTCGTATGTGCGTGTCTGCATGTGCGACATCGAATGAAGGGCAGTAACAGCCGTTGCCGAAGAAGATCCGCGTCTACGAGCTCGCTCATGAGCTCGGCCTGACCAACAAAGAGGCGCTTGACCTCTGCCTGTCCCTCGGGATGGGTGTGAAGAGCCATTCGTCGTCCATCGAGGACGCCCAGGCCGACCGCGCCCGCCGAAAGGCCGACCGGGAGGGCCTCCGACGACCGGTGCAGCCGGAGGAGCCTGCACCTCCGGCCAAGAAGGCTGCCGCCACGAAGACGGCCGGGGCAAAGAAGCCGGCTCCTGCGGGAGCGGTCGGCGGAACTGCAGAGCCCGCTCCGAATACGGTCGCCGAGCCCGCTACCGATACCGGCAGTCCGGCCGGGGCCGGCCCGGAGGCGCCGTCGACGCCTCCGATCAAGCGCTCCGGTACGAGGCTGATCACCAGCCGTCCTGCCTCCGAGCATCCGGCCGCAGCGGCGCCTTCCCGTGCCTCGTCGGCGCCGATGCCCGCGGCTCCTGCCGCGGCTCCGACATCTGCGCCGACGCCGACGCCGACGGTACCTCTGGCCCCTCCGTTGGCCCCTGCCGCCCAGGCTCCGCCCTCGCCGAGACCGGCCCCCGCACCGGTGGCCCCTGTCGTCCAGGCTCCGCCCACGCCGAGACCGGCTCCCGCTCCGGTTGCCGCCGCGGCCCCTGCCGCGCCTGCGGCTGCGCCGGCCGCACCCGTCGTGGCCGCTGTACTCGCCGCACCCGTCGTGGCCGCTGCGCCGACCGCACCCGCCGCAACGCAGCCCCCTGCCCCTGTCGGCGGTGTGCCCACGCCGCCCTCGTCGGCTCCGGCCCGTCCTCCGACGAGCGCCTCGGGACGGCCGATCCCGCCTCCGCCCGGAGGACCGCCCCGATCGGTCACGGGCAAGCCCATACCTCCACCGCCCGGAGCGGGTGGTCGTCGTGCCACCCCTGGTGCCACGCGCCCCGGGGGATCGAGCGGATACACCGGCCGCCCTGGCGGGCCCGGCTCCAGTGGCAGCCGACCCGGCGCAGGGCCCCGCACCGGCGGCCCCGCTGGGGGAGCACCTAGCACCGGCTACGGAGGCCGCCCCGGCGGCGGAACCGGTGGTGGATACGCAGGTCGTCCCGGTGGCGGTCCCGGTGGCGGTCCCGGTGGCGGCGGACCCGGTGGTGGTCCCGGAGGCCGCGGTGGGCCCGGTGTGGGCCGTGGGCGTCCCAACCAGCGCCGACCGCGTCGTCGCCGTCGCAACCTCGAAGAGCTCGAGCCGACGCAACTGACCGCTTACGCGCCGTCGACGGCACCCGTCCCCGACATGGAGGTCATCGTCGAACGCGGTTCCACCGCGCGCGACCTGGGCCCGAAGCTGAACCGGTCCGCCGGCGACGTCATCCGCTTCCTGCTGTTACAGGGGGAGATGGTGACGGCCACCCAGTCACTCACCGACGACATGATCCTCCTGTTCGCGGCCGAGCTCGGGGCGGAGGTCCGCCTGGTCGACCCCGGCGAGGAGCGCGAGGCCGAATTACTGGCCAAGTTCTTCGACGAGGACGAAGAGGAAGAGGACGAGGCCGATCTGCGCCCACGGCCGCCGGTGGTCACCGTCATGGGCCACGTCGACCACGGCAAGACACTGCTGCTCGATCGCATCCGATCGGCCAACGTCGTTGCCGGCGAGGCCGGTGGGATCACCCAGCACATCGGTGCGTACCAGGTCGAATGGAACGGGCATCCGATCACCTTCATCGACACGCCGGGTCACGAGGCCTTCACCGCCATGCGAGCGCGTGGGGCCGAGGTCACCGACATCGTGGTGCTGGTGGTGGCCGCTGATGACGGCGTCATGCCGCAGACCATCGAGGCGATCAACCACGCCAGGGCGGCCGATGTGCCGATCGTGGTGGCTGTCAACAAGGTGGACCGCGAGGAGGCCGACCCCAACAGGGTGCTCCAGCAACTGTCCGAGCACGGTCTGGTCCCAGAGGCCTGGGGCGGCGACATCATCACGGTGGAGATCTCGGCGCTCCAGAACCTAGGCATCGACGACCTCCTGGAGCAGATCGTCCTGGTCGCCGAGGTGGAGGAGCTGGTGGCCAGTCCCGAGGGACGGGCGCGCGGTGTCGTGCTCGAGGCGGAACTCGAGATCGGACGGGGCCCTGTGGCTTCGGTCATCGTGGAACACGGCACCCTCCGGGTCGGCGACCCCATCGTGGCCGGCGCGGCATGGGGCAAGGTCAAGGCCCTGGTCGACGACCGCGGCGACCAGATCAAGGAGGCTCCGCCCTCCACTCCGGTGCAGGTGCTCGGGTTCTCCGAGCCGCCCGAGGCAGGCGACGAGTTCCGGGTCGCCCCTGAGCTGGCGCAGGCCCGCACCATCGGCGAGGCCCGTGCTCATCGGTACCGGGTGGCCGGCCATGTCCCAGCGGCCACGTCGGCACTGGGCGGGGCCAAGCTCGAGGACCTGTTCGAGCAGATCCAGCGCGGTGAGACCGCCACCCTCAACCTGATCCTCAAGGCCGATGTCCGCGGCTCGCTCGAAGCAGTGACCGAGAGCCTGCGCAAGCTCGAGCGTGAGGACGTCAAGCTCAGCTTCGTCCACCGAGGAGTGGGAGGGATCACCGAGTCCGACGTGGAACTGGCTCAGGCGTCGAATGCCACCATCATCGGCTTCAACGTCCGGCCCGATCGGCGCTCACGCGAGATGGCGGCCAAGGCCGACGTGGAGATCCGCACCTACGAGATCATCTACAAGCTGCTCGAGGATCTCGAGGCGGCCATGCTCGGAATGCTCTCGCCCGTCTACGAAGAGGTGGTCACCGGCGAGGCCGAGGTGCGCCAGGTGTTCCGGGTGCCCCGCATCGGGGCCATCGCCGGGTGTTACGTCCGGGAGGGCGTCATCACCCGCGGTTCGAAGGTCCGGTTCCTCCGCGACGGTGTGGTCATCTGGAAGGGTGCCATCACCTCGCTCCGGCGGTTCAAGGACGACGCCCGGGAGGTGCAGGCCGGGTTCGAGTGCGGCATCGGGCTCTCGGACTACCAGGACCTCAAGGAAGGCGACCTCATCGAGACGTTCGACGAGCGGGAGATCCCCCGCACCTAGCCGAGGACGCCGTCCGGTCCCCGGTCGGCGTCACCGAGGGTCCGGGGATGGAGCGGAGGAGCCGTGTCAGGTCGTCGCCAGGACAATCGGGGGGCAGCTCCCTACCCAAGGTCATTGCGGGTCAACCAGGTGCTGCGCCAGGTGCTGGCCGAGGAGATCGAGCGACTCGCCGATGCCGACGAGCGCTTGCGCCTGGTCACCGTGACCGCGGTCGACACGGCACCCGACCTCCGCCACGCCTCCGTGTACCTGAGCTCCCTCTCCGATGACGCCGCCGACGCCCTGGCCGAGCGGAGGGCCCAACTTCAACGGACCCTGGGACGCCAGATCCGGATGAAGCGCACCCCCCAGCTGCAGTTCGCCGTGGACCCTGCGGTGGTGGCCGGGAGCAAGGTCGAAGACGTGCTGCGTCGGATCCGAGACAAGGAAGACGGGTCGCCGGAGGGTGATCGGTCGCCCCACTCCAAACGGTGAGCGCGTCCGGCACCGACCAGGTGAACGGACTGGTGGTGGTGGACAAGGAGGCCGGGTGGACCTCCCATGACGTGGTGGCCCGCTGTCGGCGCATCTTCGGCCAACGCCGGGTCGGCCACGCTGGAACGCTCGACCCCGACGCCACCGGAGTGCTCCTCGTCGGCCTGGGACGGACCACCCGGTTGATGCGGTTCCTCACCGCCCTGCCGAAGACCTATGAGGCCGAGGTGGTCCTCGGCACGGCGACCTCCACCCTCGATGCCTCCGGCGAGGTGACCGGAACCTGGGACATGGACGGGGTCACTTTGGCGGATGTCCGGCGGGCCGCCGAGGCGCTCACCGGTCCGATCGAGCAGGTCCCACCGATGGTCTCCGCCGTGAAGGTCGGCGGCCAGCGTCTCCATGCCCTGGCCCGTCAGGGCATCGAGGTCGAGCGCGCACCCCGACCGGTCACGGTGCACCACTTCGACGTCGCCCCCGCAATGACCCCGGGGGTGTTCCGGATAGACGTGGAGTGCTCTTCGGGAACCTACGTGAGGGTGCTGGCCGCCGACCTGGGCGCTGCCCTGGGCGGCGGCGCCCATCTCCGGAACCTCCGCCGAACACGGATCGGGTCGTTTGCCGCCGAAGACGCCCGGTTGGTCGACGAGCTGACCCCGGCCGTGGTGCTCACTCCGGCCCAGGCCCTGCGTGACCTCGACCAGGTGGTGGTGCCCATCGACGTCCAGAAGCTCGTGGCGCGTGGCCTGCCTCTCGACCGGGTGCCACTCGGGGTTACCGGGGCCGGTCCGTGGGGCCTGGTGGACGAGGGGCACCGCCTGCTGGCGGTCTACGAGGCGACCGAGACCGACCGCATCCGTCCGGCCGTGGTGGTCGAGTCGGCAGGATGACCGCCGCTGGGCCCGCCACAGCCGGGCGGCCCCGTACGGATCGTCGTTGACTCGGCGGTAACCTTCCCCGGTGATGGACATCGTGACCGAACCATCGACCTCCCAGCCCCCTGCAGGGGGTTCCGCGGTGACCATCGGTGCATATGACGGGGTGCACCTGGGCCATCGCGCACTCCTGGCCGAGCTGAAGACCCGGGCGGAAGCCGACGGCCTGACCACCGTGGTGGTCACCTTCGACCGACACCCGGCCACGGTGGTCCGCCCGGAGTCGGCGCCGTCTCTGCTGTGCGATCTCGAGCAGAAGCTCGAGTTGCTCGCGGCAGCCGGCGTCGATCGCACGGTGGTCCTCTCCTTCGACGAGGAGCGGGCCAACGAGTCGGCCGAGGCGTTCGTCGACGAGGTCCTCGTCGAGAGCCTCGATGCGCGCCTGGTCGTGGTGGGCGAGGACTTCCACTTCGGGCATGGTCGCAAGGGCAATGTGGCCCTGCTGAAGGAGATGGGATCGGTGGAGGGGTTCGCCGTGGACGGCGTGTCCCTCGAAGCCGACCGGGGCCCGGCGGGCCTGCCCGGTGAGGCGATCTCCTCCACCCGGGTACGCACCCTGGTGTCGGAAGGCCGGGTCGAGCACGCCGCAACCCTCCTCGGGCGGCCCCATCAGGTCAGGGGACCGGTGGTCACCGGTGACCGGCGCGGAGGGGCCGAGCTCGGCTTCCCGACGGCCAACGTCGACGTCCCTACCGGGGTCTGCCTGCCCGCCACCGGCATCTACGCCGGGTGGTTCGAGCGGCCGGACGGCACCAGGTGGGAGACGGCCATCTCGGTAGGCCGCCGACCCACGTTCTACGGAGGTGACGGCGAGCTGCTGGTGGAGGCCTACCTGCTCGACTTCAGCGGCGACCTCTACGGGGAGCAGGCGCGGGTGGGCTTCGTGTCCCGTCTCCGCGATGAGCTGGCCTTCGAGTCGGTGGAGGCGCTGGTCGAACAGATGGGACGCGACGTGGCCGAGACCCGGGCGCGCCTGGCCGCGTCGGGCTGACCTCGCCGGGCCTGGCGCGGATGCCGGGGGGGGGTCAGAAGATGGTTGAGTCGCCGAGCAGCTCGGTGCGCAGTTCGCGCTTGAGGACCTTGCCGGCGGGATTGCGTGGCAGCACCTCGCCCCTGAACCAGAAGCGGGACGGCACGTTGAAAGCGGCCAGCCGCTCGCGGACGAAGCGCGCCAGCTCGTCGGCTCCCACGTCCTGGCCAGGGCGGAGGACGACCACCGCGCCGACCTCCTCGCTGAGCACGGGATGGGGTACACCGATGACCGCGCAGTCGGCCACGGCGGGGTGCTCGAACAGGGCTGCCTCCACCTCGACGCAGTACACGTTCTCGCCGCCGCGGATGATCATGTCCTTGGCCCTGTCGACGATGTGGACAAAACCCTCCTCGTCGACGCGGGCCACGTCGCCGGTGTGGTGCCATCCCCTGGTGAACGACGCAGCACTCTCCTTGGGGCGGTTCCAGTAGCCGCGCACCACGTTGGGACCCTTGATCCACAGCTCACCGGTGCGCTCCGGATCGACCGGCTGGTCGGTCGGCGGCTCCTCGCCCGCGTACTCCTCGGGCACCACGGCAACGTCGCAGACCGGCGCCGGCGGGCCGACGCTGTCGGGCTTGCGGACGTAGTCGTCCCCGGCGTTCATGGTCGTCATGGCCGAGGTCTCGGTCAGGCCGTAGCCGTTGCCGGGGGCGCCGGCGGGGAAGTGCTGCTTGATCCGGCGCACCAGGTCCGGTGGGGCCGGTGCGCCACCGTACGAGATCGAACGCACCGAGGAGGTGTCGGTCTTGCCGAACGCGGGTGAGTCGATGACCTGCATGACCATGGCCGGCACGCCGCCGAAGATGGAGATCCGCTCGCGCTCGATCAATTCGAGGGCCCGCTCGGGGTCGAAGTGGTGCATCATCACCAGCTTGCCCCCGGCGGCCGTGTTGGTCACCAGCACAGCGTGGCATCCGGTGGCGTGGAAGAGGGGCACCGACAAGAGGTTGGCGTTCTGGCCGCCTTCGCTCACGTCGGCGACGGTCCCGCTGCGCCGCATGGTGCCGGTGGTCGAGACGAAAAACAGGTTCATGAGGTTGGACACGCTGTTCCGGTGGGTGCCGATGGCGCCCTTGGGTCGACCGGTGGTGCCCGAGGTGTAGAAGATGGTGGCGTCGTCGTCCGGGTCGATGGAGACCTCGGGAAGGGTGGCCCCCGGCGCCGGGGTGCCGACCACGTCGGTGAAGGGGATCACCGGGAAGGGGTCGGATCCGGGCCGGTCCACCATCGCCCCGATGGCCGCCCGACGCCCCCCGTGGTCGGGGTCGTGCTCCTCGCAGGTGACGATCATTGCCCTGAGGTCGGGTAGCTCGGCGAGGTGGTGGAGGATGCGACCCTGTCGCTCCTCGTCCACGAACACCACCGAGGTGCCCGAGTCGCTGAGACCGAAGGACAGCTCTTCGCCGACCCACCAGGCGTTGAGCGGGACGACGACCGCCCCGACCGAGATGGCGGCCCAGAAGGCGATGATCCACTCGGGCAGGTTGCGCATGGCAATGGCAACGCGGTCGCCCTTGGTGATCCCAAATCGGTCGATGAGCTGCCGGCCGAGTGTGGCTGCGGCCCGGAAGTGCTCGTCGAAGGTGACCCGTTCGTCCTCGTAGACGAGGAAGTCCTTGTCCCCGTGGTGGGACGACAGCTCGAGGACCGTCCGCAGGTTGGACGGAGCAGTCTTCCAGGTGCGGGTGGGGATGCCCCGGACGTCCAGCTCCTCCATCTCGAAGGGTTGGCCCGCCGCCGTCAGGGTGGCGGTCACCTCGGCCAGGGTGGGGACGGCTGGTGCTTCGTGCGATGTCCCCGATTGCTGTTCGACCGAATCGGCCATGACTGCTCCTCTCCATGATGGCCGTCCGCCCGGCGTCGCCCATCGGCACGTCCGGGTGTTCCGGCCGTGTCCTACGTGTTGACCGGCGGGGCGGGGCGGGGCGGTACCGTGCCGGGCTCCCGGAACACGGCGGTGCGGTAATAGGCCAGCTCGGCCACGCTCTCGCGGATATCGTCCATGGCCCGGTGGCCACCCGTCTTGACCGGGGCATCCTTCATCACGTCGGGGTACCAGCGGTTGGCCAACTCCTTGATCGTCGAGACGTCGATCGATCGGTAGTGGAGGTACTCCTCGATCTCGGGGAGGTAGGCGGCCAGAAACCGGCGGTCGGTGCCGATGGAGTTGCCGGCCAGCGGCACCGTGCGGGCCTTGGGTACGTGGGTGCGAATGAACTCGAGGGTGGTGGCCCCGGCCTCCTCCAGTGACACGGTCGACGCGGCGATCTCGGCGAGGAGGCCGCTCCGGGTGTGCATGTCCCGGACGAAGTCGTCCATGGCGTCGAGCTGCTCGGCCGTGGCCGACACCACCAGGTCGGGTCCTACGGCCACCACGCCCAGGTCGTCATCGGTGATCAGCGTGGCGACCTCCACGATGACATGACGGGCGGTGTCGAGCCCGGTCATCTCGAGGTCCATCCACACCAGCACGCGGTCACGCTACCGGGTGACGGCCCGCCGGCCAATGTGACGACGCGTCAGATCCCTGACGGGACCAGGGATTCCCGTGGCACCCCATGGGGGCGATAGCGTCCGCAGGAGGACGAGCGGAGGAGTCCGGGTGGCCCCGGGAGCACACAGCAGCGTTGATCTGGTATCCGACGGGGAGTTGGGACGCGCCCCGGAGGTGCCGGCACCCCTGACGGTGACGGTGATCCGGCTCGACCCGGACCTGTCCGTTCCCGGATACGCCCGGAGTGGCGACGCCGGCGCCGATCTGGTGGCCCGGATCGACGTCACCCTTGCCCCGAGGGGCGGGAGGGCCCTGGTGCCCACCGGCATCGCCCTGGCCATTCCGGAAGGCCATGCGGGTTTCGTGCAGCCGCGCAGCGGGCTGGCGCTCCGTCACGGGGTGACCTGCCTGAACACCCCGGGGCTCATCGACTCGGGGTACCGGGACGAGCTCGCCGTCCTGCTGGTCAACACCGACCCCGACGTTGCCTACCAGGTGCAGCGTGGAGACCGGATCGCCCAGTTGGTGATCCAGCGGGTGGAGAGGGCCGACTTCGTCGAAGTCGATCGGCTGCCCGACAGCGATCGGGGCCCGGACGGCTTCGGATCGACGGGCCGGTGACGGTGATGCGTCGACTGACCGGTCTGGACGGGGCGTTTCTCTCCCTGGAGTCGCCCACGACCCATCTGCACATCCTCGGCGCGCTGATCTTCGATCCGAGCGGTGTGGCCGGCGGGGTGGAGTTCGGCGACATCCGGGAGATGGTGGCCGAACGGGTGCACCGGGTGCCCCCCTTCCGGATGCGGATGCTCGAGGTCCCCTTCGGGCTGCAGCACCCCTCGATGGTCGACGACCCGGAGTTCGACATCGACTACCACGTCCGACGGACCAGCCTCCCGCGCCCCGGAGGCCGACAGGAGCTGGCCGCGCTGGTGGCCGATCTGGCCTCCCGGCCACTCGACCGACGGCGGCCACTCTGGGAGTTCCACGTGGTGGAAGGGTTGGAGCACGGCCATCTCGCCGTGGTGACCAAAGTGCACCATGCCATCATCGACGGCGTTTCCGGGGCGGAGGTGATGGCGGCGTTCTTCGACCTGTCCCCGGAACCGGTGCCCCGCCCGCTCTTCGGGAGGGACACCGCCGGTCGGCAGCCCGGTCGGTCCGGCGGAGCGGCTGCCCCTCCCGGGGCGGCCCTCGTCGGCCCGGCCCGTTCGGCCGGTCCCACCTGGTCCCCGCCCCCGCTGCCCGGTGAGTTGGACCGGTGGCGCCAGGTGATCGGCGCGCTCCCCAGCCAGGTCGACGCGGTGGCCCGAACCGTGACCCGCACCGTGACGACGGCGCGGACCCTGAGCGGTCGCAACCGGGAGCTGAACGGCACCCTGCCGCCCTCACCCTTCGAGGCCCCCCGGACCTCGATCAACCGGGCGATCTCGCCCCACCGCCGGGTGGCGTTCGCCGAACTGCCGCTCGCCGACATCCGACGGGTGGGGGAGGTCCTCGGGGGCACGACCAACGACATCGTGCTCGCCTGCACCGCCGGTGCCATGCGGAGGTTCTTTGCCGAGCGGGACGAGGAGCTCGAGACCTCGTTGGTGGCCATGGTGCCGGTGTCGGTACGGAGCGAGGACGAACAGGGGGCGTTGGGCAACCGGGTGTCGGGCATGCTGACGTCCCTGGCGACCGGGGTCGAGGATCCCGTTGCCCGCCTGCGCCACATCAGCGACGGTATGCGGGCGGCCAAGGAGCAGAGCCGGTCGATCGGTGGGGAGGTGTTCGCGACCTGGGCCCAGGCCACCTTCCCCGCCGTGGCAACCCGGCTGTCTCGGCTGGTGACCAACTTCCGGGTGTTCGATCACGTGTCCCCGATGTTCAACCTGATCGTGTCCAATGTGCCCGGACCGGACTTCCCCCTCTACATGGCCGGTGCCCGCATGGTGGCCATGTACCCGATGGGCCCGGTCATGGAGGGCGTAGGGCTCAACGTGACGGTGTTCTCCTACCTCGACACCGTCTACGTCGGGATCCAGGCGTGCTGGGACCTGGTGCCGGACATCGCCACCGTTGCCGACGGCATGCAGGAGTCGCTGGGCGAGCTGGTGCGGGAGGCGGTCCGCCAGGACCGGCCGGTGCCGTGGTGGCATGCCGAACTGCCTGCCTGACCGAAGCCGGCACCGTCCCCGACCTGGTCCGATCGGTCGGTGTGGGCCTCGGGCGGAACGGTACCTGACGTGGCTCGCAAGCCGGATGTCGCTCGGGAAATGGCCCGTCTGCTGCTAGGGTGAGTGCCTTACGCGGACGTGGCTCAGCTGGTAGAGCACAACCTTGCCAAGGTTGGGGTCGCGGGTTCGAATCCCGTCGTCCGCTCCAAGGAACAACCGGAGCCGGGCAACCTCCCCGCCCCGGGAACGGCCCCGCACGAGCATGTGGCCTGGGGGTCCGGCGCCTTGCTCATCCCTTGAACGGACCCGTAACGTGGTCCGGGCGGAACTGGGCCGGGAGGTCGGAAGCGGGGCGGCCGAGGAGGGCGATGGACACGGCGACCATGACATTCGCGGCCCTCGCCGAGGCGATCCGGGCTCGACTGCCGGACGCGCGGGGTCGATGCCTGGTGGTCGGCGTGGACGGGATGTCGGGGGCTGGCAAGAGCAGCTTCGCCCGGCAGCTCGCCACCGAGCTGTCCGCTGCCTTTCTCAACACCGACGAGCTGGTCCCTGGTTGGGACGGCTTGGCGGCATCGCTCGACGCCGTGGTCGAGCGGGTCCTGGTCCCGTTGGCCCGGGGAGAGCCCGGCCGGTGGCAGCGCTACGACTGGGTCGAGGGCCGGCCGGCCGAGTGGGTCGAGGTCCCGGTGTGCGACATCCTGGTCCTCGAGGGTTGCTGCGTGGGAACGCCACAAGTAGTGGACCATCTTTCCTACCTGGTGTGGATCGACACGCCCGAGGACGAGCGCCGCCGCCGGCTCCGTGGCCGCAACGACTGGGAGGAGTACGCCGCCTTCTATGACCGCTGGGCCGCACAGGAGACCGCCCTGCAGGCCGGATCGGGCACCATGGCCCGCGCCGACCTGGTCGTGGACAACAGCGAGGCGCAGAGGCAGAGGCAGGGGCGAGCAGCACGGGGGGACCGGCTCGCCTATGTGGCTCGCCCATCGATAGAGCGAGCCAGAGGGCCCCGGCAGAGTCGGCCGGGGGAGTGAGCCCGCTGACGAGTCCGGAGCACGAGCCCGGAGGAAGGAAGAGACCCATGTCCCTGCTCCCGCCACTGGTCGGTGCCGAGCAGCTGTACGACGCCCTCGGCGAAGAACACCTGCGGCTCTTCGACGCCACCGTCTTCCTGCGCCGGACTGTCCGGGGAGGCCCCTACACCGTCGAGAGCGGTGCCTCGGACTACGAGGAGTCGCACATCCCCACCGCTGCATTCGCCGATATCCCCGGCGAGCTCTCGGACCCGGCGTCGCCCTTCCCGTTCACGGTGCCCGACGCCGGACGGTTTGCCGCCGCCATCGGAAGGCTCGGGGTGGGCGACGACAGCCACGTGGTGGCCTACGCGCAGGAGTCGCCGATGTGGGCCACCCGGCTGTGGTGGCTGCTCAAGTACTTCGGTCATGACGACGTGAGCGTCCTCGACGGGGGACTGGTCGCCTGGAGGGCCCTTGGTGGCGCGCTGGAGCGTGGAGCGCGCCACTACGAGGAAGCGAGTTTCACGCCCCGCACGCGGTCCGGACGCCTGGCCACCCTCGACGAGGTGAAGGCGGTGGCCGAGGGCGCCCCCGTCCGTCTGGTGAACGCACTTCCGGCCGAGGCGTTCCGCGGGGAGGGCCCCGGTGCCTACTGGCGCCCCGGTCGGATCCCCTCCAGCGTCAGCGTGCCGTGGTCGGACCTGGTGGACCCGGGTACCAACCGGTTCAGGACCCCGGACCGGTTGTCGGCGGCGTTCGCCGATTCCGGCGTCGAGGAGGACGAACCGGTGATCGCCTACTGCGGCGGTGGGATCTCGGCGACGGTGGACCTATTCGCCCTCGAGCTGACCGGGCGCAGCGACGGCCGCCTCTATGACGGGTCGCTCACCGAGTGGAGCGCGGATCCGGGGTTGCCGCTGGTCACCGGCTGACCGGGGTGCCACGCGGAGGCGATCACCCGGATCGGTGAACTCCTCCCGGGCCGGTCACGGCTGCCTGCCGGCGAACTCGCCCCACGCGTTGATCGCCGCGTTCAGCTCGTGGCGTAGCCGCTGCTCGACGGCCAGGAACCGGGCGTCCTCCTTCTGGGCCGCGGTGCGGGGCCTCGGCAGGTCGACATCGATGATCGCGGTGATCCGACCCGGACGGGGACTCATGACGTAGATGCGATCGGAGAGGAACACCGCTTCGGAGATGTCGTGGGTGACGAGGAGGACGGTGGCGCCCACCTCGGACCACACCTGGTTGAGCCACTGCTGCAGGTCGGCCCGAGTGATCCCGTCGAGTGCGCCGAACGGCTCGTCGAGCAGCAGGAGGGGGCGGTCGGCTATCACGGTGCGCAGGAAGGCCACCCGCTGGCGCATGCCTCCCGACAGCTGCCACGGCCATGCCCGGGTGAACTCGCCCAAGCCGAACCGTTGGAGCAGGGGCAGCGCTCGGCGCCGGGCCTCGTCTCGTCGGACACCTTGGAGCTCGAGCGACAGGCCGACGTTGTCGATGACACGCCGCCAGTCGAGCAGGGCATCGTGCTGGGGCATGTAGGCGCTCGCGCCGAGGCGGTCACGGAGTTCTTCCCCGTTGATCAGCACGTGGCCGCCGCTGACCTCTTCGAGACCGGCGGCGATGTTGAACAGGGTGCTCTTGCCGCAGCCGCTCGGTCCGATCAGCGAGACGAACTCGCCGTCCCGGGCCACGAGGTCGACCCCGTCCACGGCCACGACGTCTCCGTCGTTGCCCGAGAAGCGCTTCGCCACGCCCCGCAACTCGAGGTTCGGTCGGTGATCGGTCATGGCTTCGGCCTCCAGGGCATTGCCAGACGTTCGATGAGCCCGACGATGGCGAACAGGGCGAGGGTGAGGATGGCAATGACGAAGACCGCGCCGAGGACCAGGTCGGTCCGGATCGGAGCGGCGCGGATCGCCGTCGTCATGTAGACGCCGAGACCCTGTTGGGCTCCGACGAACTCCGCCACGATGGCGGCGCTGTAGGCATAGGTGACCGAGATCTTGAGGCCGGT
This sequence comes from Acidimicrobiales bacterium, assembly GCA_052326605.1. Taxonomy (GTDB): domain Bacteria; phylum Actinomycetota; class Acidimicrobiia; order Acidimicrobiales; family RAAP-2; genus Bog-756. The sequence goes on from JBKQMB010000074.1 coordinate 28,525, forward strand.
GAAGAAGTGGGGAAGGGCACTCGGGAAGCGGACTCTCCGGAGGAGCTGGAACCGGTTGGCCCTCATGGTGCGCAGCAGGTTCATGGCATCCGGATCCGACGAGGCCAGTCCCTGCACCAGCCCGACGGAGATCGGAAAGAAGCTGAACAGGGCCACCAGCACGATCTTGGGAACCAGCCCGAAGCCCCACCACACGAGGACGAGCGGGGCGAGTGCGATGATCGGAACCGTCTGAGAGGCCACGATGATCGGGTACAGGCTCCCTCGTACGGGTCGGAAGGAGTCGATGGAGACCGCAAACACCACCCCGACGATGACCGCGAGCGCCATCCCGAGCACCGCTTCCTCGGTGGTGACTCCGATGGCCGGCCAGATGTTGACCCGGTCGTCCCACGTGGAGTGGGCGATGAGGTTGGGCCCGGGGAGCAGTTGGGGGTCGACGTGCCGCACGGTGACCAAGAGCTGCCAGAGCGCCAAGACGGCGGCGATCACCAGCAGCGGCGGGACAACGGTCCGGACGCGCCGACCGAACCCCCTCCGCCGCCCAGCGGGGGACGGTCCGGGCGTCGACGCAAGCGGGGACGCAGGTGGAGCGGTTCCCACTGCTTCCGCCAGAGCGTCGTCGGTGCGGGCGAGGGCGCTCATGGGTCCATTATGGCCGATGAAACTTGATATAATCGATCGAGATTATGGTATATGGCGGATCGCGCCGGTGTCGTCGCCGTGAAGCGGCCCGCGTACCCTAAGGGGTGGACGTGCCCCCAGTGGACTAGCGAATGGAACAACCGATGTCACGACGCCTCCGTGCCCTTGCCCCGCCCCTGCTCCTCGTCGTCCTGCTGGGCGCCCTGGTCGCAGCCTGCGGGTCCAGCGCCTCGTCGGCTCCGTCCACCTCCGCGCCGCCCACCACCTTGACCTCGTCCGCCAGGGGGCTCCAGCCCCTGCGCATCGCACTGGACTGGACCCCGAACGTCGACTTCCTGGGCATCTATGTTGCCATCAAGAACGGCTACTTCACCCAGATGGGGATCAATCCGGTGATCATCCCCTACTCGGGAACCGCAGGGGAGACGCTGATCCAGTCCGGCAAGACGGATCTCGCCTTCACCTACCCCCCCAGCATCCCGGCCTATCGGGCCTCGGGGTTGCAGTACCGGGCCGTCGCCGGCCTCAGCCAGGAGAACACGATCGCGCTCGCCGTCCTCCAGTCGTCTCCCTACACCTCGCCCGCCCAGCTGAGCGGGAAGCTCTACGGCGGCTTCGGGGTCCCCAGTGACCCGCCGATCATCAAGTCGATCTTCGAGGCTGCCGGCGTGAAGGACCCCGTCTACCACGAGGTCGTGCTCAACGGCTCGGCCTACCAGGCCCTGGCCGCCAAACGGGTGGCCTACACCACGATGTTCGGCGGCATCGACGACGTGACCGCCGAGCTCCAGGGCGCCAAGTTGCGTCTGTTCCCGATCCGGGACTACCTCGGAGCCGCCGCCGGCTTCCCCGACGACTCGCTGGCTGCGAGCGACAAGGAGATCAGCACCGACCCGACCTTGCTCCGGCACGGCCTGGCTGCGCTCTCGGAGGGGTACATCTATGCGGCACAGCACCCGGCCGAAGCCGAGGCGGACCTCATCCAGTACAACACGACGGCACTTGCCCACAGCCACAACATCATCGTCGCCACCGGCAACGCCACCGCCCCCACCTTCCTCGACGCTGCCGGCCAGTGGGGATCGCTTTCCGACGCCAGCTTCGCCGGGATCACGCAGATCATGGCGCAGGGAGGCCTGTTCGACGGCAAGACGCCCCCACCGGCCTCTGACGACTACACCAACAGCCTCCTGCCCCAGGGGTGACGGCGTTGTCCATCCGGCTTTCGGCGACTTCCCCTCGAGGGGCCCGAACGAACCGTGAAGGAAGGGAGGCATGCCGTTGACCCGGGTGCGAGTGGTGCTCGACTATCTGCACCCGTGGCCGAATGCTGCGGGGTTCTATGTCGCCCGGGCGCGTGGCTGGTACGAAGCGGCCGGCCTCGACGTCGAGCTGCGGACACACGACTACGGCTGGGGGGACACGCTCGAGTACCTCGCTCAGGGCTTGGCCGAGTTCGGGGTGTTCCCCCCGAACCGGCTCCTGGTCCGACGGGAGCGCGGGGAACCGTTGACCGCCATCGCCGCCGTCAACCACCAGGGGCTCGAAGCCATCCAGGTGGCGCGCAGCAGCGGGATCACCCGGCCCAGGGAACTCGGTGGTCGGCGGATCGGCTATGCACCGACGCCGCGGGGGCGGGCCATGGTGCAGGCGGCCGTCGCCGCCGACGGTGGCGACCCGGATTCGGTGGTCACGGTCGACACCGGGAGCATCGAGCTCACCCCCGAGTTCCTCCGTGCGGGCACTGTCGATGCCACCTTCGGCGGCTACTGGGCGTGGGACGTACTGACCCGGGCGATCCCCGCCGACGCGACCCTGGTGTGGCCGGCAGGCGACCTGGGCGTGCCCCGCTACCACAGCTACGTCCTCGGGGCACCCGAACACCTGCTCCTCGGGTCACCCGACACGGTGCGGCGGTTCCTCGACGCCACCGGCCGTGGTTTTCGCACGGCGGCCTCCGAGCCGGAGGCGACGCTGCGCGACCTCGAGCGGGCGATCCCCTACGTGCCGTCGTGGCGGCTGGAACGCTCGTTGGAGCTGGTGGCGCCGACCTGGACTCATGACGGCATCTGGGGTGGGCTCCGCGACGAGCTGCTCGGGCCCTATGCCGAGTGGCTCGCATCGTATGGGATCCTCCGCGCTCCGAGCAGGTGGTCCGGCGGTTTCACCAACGAGTTCCTCCCACCGCAGGAGGCCGCGGTCCGCTGATCCACCGAATCGGGCGACCTCCCACAGCTCGATGGCTACGGCCGGCGGCGACAGGAGAAGTACGCCTTGACAGAGCTGTCGGTAGGGGAGTGCCCGTTCTCATCGGTCTCTTCGAGGATGAGGAACATCGGAGCCAATGCGGACTCGATGCGCGACAGGCTCACGCCGAGCTCGCCGATCTGTTCCTGGTGGAGGACGTACCGGACCCCTTCCACGTGCTCGAAGATCCGGATATCCCATTGCGACATGCCATCGCCCTCTTGGTCCTCGGCGAAGGAGACGTCGATGACGGCCACGCCGCCGTCGAAGTCGTACACCCACGGTGGTTCGTCTCCCAACCGGCGGAGCTCGCCGAGGGTGTTGACGTCGAAGACGAACAGCCCACCGTCGTCCAGGTGTCCGTGGACGGTGGCGAACATGGACTGCCAGGCATCGAACGTTAAGAGGTGATTGACACTGTCGAACACACTGATCACCACGTCGAATCGTTCGCCCAGTGAGAACGACTCCATGTCCCCTTCGTACAGGCGGGCATCGGGGACCTTCTCCTTGGCGATGGCGAGCATGGCCGGCGAACGGTCCAGACCCGTCAACGAAGGCAGGGCCGTGAGGCGGGCGAGGATCGACCCCGTGCCGCAGCCGAGCTCCAGCAGCGACGCCGCATGGGGAAGGTAGCGGTTGATGGATGCGACGACACGGTCCGCCCTGGGGCCCGGGTCGTCCATCACTGAGTCGTAGAAGGCGGAGAAGCGGTCGTACGCCGGCATCGGTCAACCGTGCCACATCGTGCGCTCGGTCGTCGGCCCGGACGGTCGGATCGCCGGCAGGGTGGCCGGGCGCTCCTTGTCGGGCGCCCACGGTGCGGGCGTGCCCCGGGCCACCCGCCGGACCCACATGGTCGAGCTGATCCGCCGGGGCCATCATGCCGACGAGGTGATGGCGGTTCTGGCGGCGGCGGGCAGCGACGAGCCCTGCCCGTGTGGAAGCGGCCTCAAGTCCGAGCGGTGCCATCAGCACTGAGCCGCCGACGGCCGGGCAGGAGCTCGACCGCATTGGCACGGGAGCGCCATTCGTGCAACCGTGAGGGCCATGGCCGGTCACACGCAGTTGGTGGTTTGCGAAGGAGACGAGACCGGGCAGGAACTGCTGGATCAGGCGCTCCGGGTCTTCGACCCGGGGGTGCTCGGCGTCGACATCGATCTGCTCCGCTTCGATCTCTCGCTGGGGAATCGACGCCGGACCGGCAACGCGGTCGTCCACCAGGCAGCCGAGGCGATGGTCGAGGTCGGTCTCGGTCTGAAGGCGGCGACCATCACGCCCCCGGGGATCGACGACGTCGGCTCACCGAACCGCATCCTACGAGAGGGCGTGGGTGGATCGGTCATAGTCCGGACCGGTCGGCGCATCCCCGGCGTCGTGCCCATGGCGCCGGTGGTCCACCCGATCGTGGTCGTGCGCATGGCGGTGGGCGACGCCTACGGTGCCGAGGAGCGGCGGTCGGGGTCGCCCGGAGGGGCGGACGAAGTGGCGTGGAGGACCGAGCGCATCGAGCGCGGCCTCTGCCGGTCGGTTGCCGAGTACTCGTTCCGGACCGCAGGGGCCATGGACGGCTGCGTCTACGGAGGTCCGAAGTGGACGGTCTCCGCACTGTACGAGGGGATGCTGAAGGAGGAGATGGACGCGGCCGCCGCTCGCCATTCCGACGTGCGGTACCGTCCCACGCTGATCGATGCCGCGTACGCTGGCCTGCTCACCGAGGGCGCCGATCAGACCCTGGTGATCCCGGCGCTGAACCGTGACGGCGACTGCCTGTCCGATCTGGTGCTGGCGCTGTTCGGCTCCATCGCCGGTGCCGAATCGGTGCTGCTGGCACTCGACGACGAGCTGCGCCCCACCGTCGCCATGGCCGAGGCACCCCACGGAACGGCACCGTCGCTCGCAGGCAAGGACGTTGCCAACCCGATGGCGATGCTTCTGGCCTGCGCCGCGGCACTCGACCATGCGGCCGGCCGAGGGGATGCCACCGTCGCCGACGCGGCCACCGCCATCCGGGATGCCACGCTGGGTGCGGCGGCCGACGGTGTACGGACCTTCGACCTCGGCGGTGATGCCTCCACCACCCAGGTGGTCGACGAGGTGCTCCACCGGTTGACGGAGCCTGCGCCTTCGGGGTCCTGAGCGGACGGGTCCCACGGCGCTGTCAGGGGTGTCCTTCGTGCGAGTCGGCGCGGGCACGACAGGCACGACGATCCGCGGTGGCGGCTTGCTACGCTTCTGCAACGATTCCTAGGAGGAGTTGACGATGACATCCCTGCCGGCAACGCTGATCGCCTCCACCGGCGGTTCGTCCTTCTTCTGGTCCATCCTGAGCTTCGCCATCTGGGTGGTGGTGATGGTGTGGATCTACAACATCGCCAAGCGCAAGGGGCGCCATGCCGTGGGCTGGGTGATCCTCGGTTTCTTCTTTTCGATCATCGCCTTGATCATCGTGTTGCTCCTGCCCTCGAAGCGGACCACCGAGGCCTCCTGATCCTGTAGTGGTCAGGGGCTGTTGGCTACCCGATCCCCATCCGCACCCGCAGGTCCGCAGGCGCCTCGATCTGCCTGAGCGCGGTGGCCATGGCGTCGAGCAGCTCGCGTTCGAGGGCCGTCCCGGCCCGGTTCTCGTGCTCGCCGGGGTCGATGTCGGTGTCGAACAGGTAGGGCTGCCTCGGCGGCTGGAACCCTGCCCAGATGGGAAGTTCGTCACCGGGCTCGAAGGCTGACAGATGACGGGGACCTCCGAGCCGGGCATGAACCGCAGGGAGGCCCGCCGGTCCGGACGGGGGAGCCGGAGTCGGGGGAGTGGTGGGATCGGCACGGTCGACCAGCGGTTCGACCACACCGAGAGTGCGAAGTTCTCCTCGCCGCAGCCGCGGAGGTACCGGTGCCGGCCGTGGGTGGGGTGGTCGACGGTGGCGCCGAAGAACTCCGCGATGGTGGCGTGCTGGTCGACCGAGGTGGTCAGGGCGCCGACGTCCCGCTGGGCCTGGCCGGGCCACCGGACGAGGAGCGGGATCCTCCCCAGCTCGCTGTAGACGGGCGCGCCCGGCATGGCCGCATAGGGCAGGGGAGTGTCGAAGGGCTCGTGGGGGTCGAACTCGTCGACCAGCAGGAAGATGCGGTCGTGGGAGCCGGCCGAGGTGCGGATCCAGCCGCCGGCGGCGGACATGGTCTTGGGGCCGGGGAAGTCCTCCTCCGGACGGAAGTAGGTGCGGGAGTCGTCGTAATAGTGGCGGTAGGGAGGGCGTTCGGCCGGAAGCGCAGGGGTCCCGGCCCAGGTCGGGTCGGGGGTGGTCCGCCGCGGGAAGTCGAGGGCTCCGACCAGGATGTCGTGGCGGGCCGGCATGCACGGCAGCGAGCCCACATGGTGCCTGGTGAAGCGCAGGGCCGTCGTGGAGAACCCGGTGATGCAGGGGGTTGCGAACCCGTCGCTCCCGTACGCCTCCAGCAGGTGGCGGATCAGGCTGTCGAGGAGGACGGCGATCAGGTACTTGGGGTTCTCCGGGTCACGGTACCTCTTTCGACATGGCGTTGGCTGCGAAGGACGACAGCAGGCGCCGTCTAGGCCATGTCCGGGCCCCGCTGGCGGACCGACTCCACCGTCAGCATGGCATCGCGCAGATTGCGGAGCCACTCTTCGGTATTCGTGCCCACGAGCTTCACGCACCAGGCCAGCGCATCGGAACGACTGCGGGCGACCCCGCTGTCGACCAACGTGTCGAGAACCAGGCGCTCGGGTTGGCGGAGCCGGGTCATGACCGGCACCGAGAGGCTCGTGAAGACCTGATTGGTGTCGCCGGCCTCGGCACCCCAGGCGACGTTCCGCCGGAAGAGGTGCTGCGCTTCGCGGGCGATGGCCATGCGCTCGTCGCGGGTCTGCTCCCGGAACCGGGTGATGCGACCGGCTTCCGCAGCGGACCTGGACGGGGCGTCGTCCCCGTCGGGGAGTGCGGGGGCCGCCACTCGCCCGACCACCAGGATCTCGTCGCGGTCGACCGTGACGGTCGGAGGCGCCTCGAACCAACCGTCAGGGAGCCGGCCGGCGAGCCAGCCGGTAAGCCCATCGACCGAAGGCTTCTCGCCGTCGCCGGGCCCTCCGCCTCGACGCCCGGTCCGGGCCCGCCCGCCGGACAACGCGTCTTCGAGGCCGGACGGCCGGGACCAGACGCTCTCTCGGGGATACCTCATGATGTCTGCCTCCTGAGTGATTACAAAGTTACAGTGCAATAGAGGTGAATATACACGCTGTGGGCCGAGGTCGTGCGCGGCCCGGTTCCCGGCTGTTCCGCGTCGTGGATGCAGGAGCGCGACCACTGCCCGGCGTCGGGCGTCGACAGGTCGGCTGGCTAGGGTCGTGCCGTGCCACTGCTCGTCGCCGCACCGGACAAGTTCCGTGGCACCGCCACCGCCCACGAGGTCGCCGAGGCCATCGGCCGGGCGGCGTCCCCGCTGGGCTGGACGGTGGTCGCCGTGCCGCTCTCCGACGGCGGGGAGGGACTGCTCGAGGCATTCGACGTCCCAGGATCCAGGCTGGAGACCACTTCGGTGACAGGACCGGACGGTGCGGCGGTAGGTGCCTCGTGGAGGGTCATCGGGGACATGGCTGTCGTCGAGATGGCACGCGCCTCGGGTCTCGTCCTGGCCGGCGGGGCCTGGAGCAACGATCCGGTGCGTGCCACCTCGCGGGGCACGGGCGAGCTGATGGTGGCGGCCTCTGACGCGGTTGGGGTCGGCGGCACCGTGGTGGTGGGCCTCGGTGGGTCGGCCACCACCGACGGAGGCCTGGGCGCGCTCCGCGCCGTCGAGGAGGCCGGCGGGCTGCACGGTGTCACCCTGGTCGGCGCGTGCGACGTGCGTGTCGGGTTCGTGGAGGCGGCCACGTTGTTCGCCCTGCAGAAGGGAGCGAGTGCCGAGCAGGTCTCAGAGCTGGAGGATCGGCTGCGGTCGTTGGCCGACCGCTACCGCCGAGAGTTCGGAATCGACGTGGTCGCCGTGCCCGGTGCCGGGGCTGCGGGCGGACTGGGCGGTGGACTCCTCGCTCTGGGCGGCACGCTGCGGTCGGGCTACGAACTGGTGGCCGAGTTCCACGGGCTCCGCCGGTTGCTGGAGCAGGCACAGCTGGTGATCACCGGTGAAGGGCTGCTCGACCGCTCGTCGTTCTCGGGCAAGGTGGTCGGTGGCGTGGTCGGTGACGCTGCGTCCCTCGGGGTCGACGCCCTGGTGGTGGCCGGTCGGGTGTCCGACGACGCGGGCGTCGCTGCCCGCGATGCGGGTCTCCGTGTCGTGTCCCTGAGCCGACGGTTCGGGGAGCGTCGAGCGATGGAGGACACCGTCGCCTGTGTCGAGTCGGTCGTCCGGGATGCCCTGGGCCCGATCGGGCTCAGGTAGGGCCGGCGCCCCCCCGGAGATGCTCCGGCACGCGGCCTGCGGTACGCACGCGGAGGTCGGTCCTCTAGACTGGCGTGGTCAAGTTCGGTTCGAGATGCCGCCCCGCTGCCGGGGCATCGGCTGCTCCGTCGAACGGCTCGACGATCGGCCAGCACTGTGCAGCAGTGGTCGGTTCCGATCACCTCTCCCTGCTGGCACGGACCGAGAGCATTTCCATGCAGACCGAGCACGAGGCACCCGCCGGAGCGACGTCCAACCGGGAGGACTTCGCCGAGCTGTCCAGGAGGGTCCGTGACGGGGGGCTGTTGGCACGTCGCGGCCCCTACTACGCGGTGAAGATCGCCGCCACCCTGGCCGCCCTGGCCGCGCTGGTGGCCACGGCAGTGATTCTGGGCAACAGCTGGTGGAACCTGGCCGTGGCCGCCGGATTGGCATTCGTGCTCGCCCAGCTCGGTTTCATCGGTCATGACGCCGGACATCGTCAGGTCTGTGCCCACCGCCGGTGGAACGACGTGGTCGGCCTCATGGCAACGAATCTGCTGACCGGGTTCAGCTTTGGTTGGTGGCTGACCAAGCACAACCGGCACCATGCGCATACCAACACGGACGGCAAGGATCCGGACCTCGTCCCGGGTGCGCTGGTCTACACGTCCGTCCAGGCCGAGCAGAGAGGACGGCTCGGCCGGTGGTTCGGTGGCATCCAGGCGGTCACGGTGTTCCCGCTCCTCTTCCTCGAGGCGCTCAACCTTCACGTAGCCAGCTCGATCGCACTGGCCCGCCGACGGGATCGGGCTGCGCTGCTCGAGGCCGTCCTACTCGCAGTGCACGGGGGGATCTTCTTCGTCGCACCGTTTCTGCTCCTCTCGCCGGTGCGGGCGCTGGCCTGCATCGCCGTGACCCAATCCCTGTTCGGCTTCTATCTCGGGGCGAGCTTCATCACCAACCACGTCGGTATGCCGACGCTCAGCGGGAGCGATGACCTCGGATTCCTCCGCCGTCAGGTGCTGACGTCGCGCAACCTGTCTGGGCGCACCTTCACCGGGTTCATCTTCGGCGGGTTGGACCTCCAGATCGAACATCATCTGTTCCCGACCATGCCAAGGGCCAACCTCCGCCGGGCCCGTGCACTGGTGCGCCCCTTCTGCGACGAGCGCCGGATCGCCTATGCGGAACAGAGCCCGTGGCGCGCCTATGGCGACGTGCTCCGCCACCTTCGGATCGCCGGCAGGGGCTGGCCGGTCGCCGTCATCGAGTAGCACCCTGCCGCGGTGGGCGGACGCACGCGAACCCACCTCCGGTCCGGGGATCGTGCGGACGGCAGGACGAGGCTCTCACCTGCAGGTTTGCCCGGGTGCCGCCGGTCCGGGCCGGACCGGGCCCGTCGCTCCGGCCCCTGATAGGGTCAAGACCACAACAGAGGTTCTACGACGGGGAAGCCGGTCGAATTCCGGCGCTGGTCCGCAACCGTAGGTGGTGACAGAGGTCGCCACGAGTCGGGATGCCGCCGTAGGGCCTGGTTGAGCCCCTACCCGTCGAGAACAGCGGCAAGGGCTCGGTCGTCCGCCAGTCCGGTGTGGGCTTTCGGAGTTTCCGGGTCGTTGCTCCGGAAACGAGGACCCCTCCCATGTCCACCAAACGCCTTTGGGCGTCGGCAGGGCTCTGTGCCTGCCTGATGGTTGCGGTCGCTGCGGCACCGTCGACAGCAACCGCTGCCCCGGAGCGCCCGGCTTTGTCATCGCTGCCGGTACTTCCCCAGACCGTTGCGGCCCGACAGGGGGCGGCGTGGCTGGCCGGCCAGCTCACCCCCGCCGGCTATATCCCCTCGGAGACGACCCCGGGACAGGCCGACCTGTCCGGCACCGCCAACACGGTTCTGGCCCTGGTCAGCGCCGGAGAGGACCGGACGGCGGCCACCAACGCCATCGGGTACCTCGAGGCCCACGTGGACCAGTACGTCACCGCCGACGGCGCCGACGGGCCGGGTCAACTGGCCCTACTCATCCTCGATGCCCATGCCCTCGGCGTCGATCCGCACAATTTCGGCGGCACGGACCTTGTGGCCCGGTTGCTCTCCACCGAGCAGGCGTCGGGTCCCGACAGCGGGCTCTTCGGGTCCGAGACCCAGGCCGGTGACTACTACGCGGGCAGCTACCAGCAGGGGCTGGCGCTCGCCGCGCTCGCCGCCGCCGGAGTGACCGATCGAGTCACGGTGGGTGCGGCCATCACCTGGCTCGTCCAGGAGCAGTGTCCCGACGGGGGATGGACCACTCCGGACAACGTCAACACTGCCTGCAACGGCCTTCCGGCCGACTATGCGGGCCCGGACACCAACTCGACGGCGCTCGCGGTGGAGGGTCTCGCCGCGCAGGGCGCGCTCGCGTCGGCGGTATCGGCCAGTGCCCTGGCCTTCCTCACCACCGGCCAAGATGCCGACGGCGGATGGTCGCTCTATCCCAACACCGTCGCCACCCCGGGCGTCACCGATCCGGACTCGACCGCCCTGGTCATCCAGGCCATCCTCGCGCTGGGCCTGTCGCCCTCGACGAGCCGCTTCACTCAGGGGGATGCCAACCCGGTCTCCTCGCTCCTCTCCTTCCGGGTCACCTCGGGCGCCGGTCGGGGAGCGATCTTCTTCCCGCCGAGCACCGACCCCGATCTGCTCGCCACCTATCAGGCCGTGCCGGCTCTCGCCGGAGCAGCACTCCCGGTCAGCTCCTCCGTCTGGGCACAAGGCCTCTGGCTGGCGGGGCGTGACGGCGGAGTGTTCGCCTACGGGGATGCCCTCTTCTTCGGCTCCCACGGCGGCTCGCCGCTCAACGCCCCCGTGGTGGGCATGGCCGCCAACCCCGACGGACAGGGCTACTGGCTGGTCGCCGCCGACGGCGGAGTGTTCGCCTACGGGGACGCCGCCTTCGCCGGGTCCCACGGCGGCTCGCCGCTCAACGCCCCCGTCGTGGGCATGGCCGCCACCCCCGACGGACAGGGCTACTGGCTGGTCGCCGCTGACGGCGGGGTGTTCGCCTACGGGGATGCCGCATTCGCCGGGTCCCACGGCGGCTCGCCGCTCAACGGCCCCATTGTGGGCATGGCCGCCACCCCGGACGGCGGCGGCTACTGGCTGGTCGCCGCCGACGGCGGAGTGTTCGCCTACGGGGACGCCGCCTTCGCCGGCTCCCACGGCGGCTCGCCGCTCAACGCCCCCATCGTGGGCATGGCCGCCACCCCGGACGGCGCCGGCTACTGGCTGGTCGCCGCTGACGGCGGGGTGTTCGCCTACGGGGACGCCGCCTTCGCCGGCTCCCATGGCGGCTCGTCGCTCAACGCACCGGTCGTCGGCGTGACCGCAACTCCCGACGGCGCCGGCTACTCGCTGGTCGCCGCTGACGGCGGGGTGTTCGCCTACGGGGATGCCGCATTCGTCGGCTCCCACGGCGGCTCGCTGCTCAACGCACCGGTCGTCGGTGTGGCCGCGCCGAGCTCGTTGACCGGATGATCGGACGGTCGCGGACGGGCCGCCCGTCCTTGCGGAGACTCGGGTCTGGCGCGCTCTTCGTCGGGGCGGCATCGGCGGCCCTCGCCCTGGCCGGCGCCGATGCGTTGGTGCCGTTCAGGGATGTGGCGGGCGCCGCTGCTGAGGTCAGTGTGGCGTTCGTGGTCGATTTCGGCGGATCCGGCGCCCCGGTGGTGGCGTGCGTGAACGTGCCGAGTGGCGACAACGGTTACCAGGCATTGGCCGCTCTTGCCCAACAGGAGAATCTGGCCGCGCCGACGTACGCCGTAAGTGGGCTGTTGTGCTCCATCAACGAAGTTCCCACTTCAGGGTGTGGCCAGAAGAACCCGGACGGCACCTATGCCTACTGGTCCTACTGGCGCCTCGGTGCCGGTGGGTCGTGGTCCTATGGAACCGGGAGGCCACCCAACCCCGTCCCCCAGTCCGGCGACGTGGAGGGTTGGCGCTTCGAGGCCCACGGCAGCGCGAACCCCAATGACCCTCCGCCGGGGGCCGCTCCCGACTACGCCGCCATCTGCCCGGACGCCCTGACGTCGACGCCCACCACGGCAGCGCCGGTCACACCGACCACCGTGGCGGCGACCCAGCAACCGGCGGTGGTGGCTTCGCCCGGCTCCCCGGCGTCCCCGACCTCCGGGCGGCCTGCGGCAGGCGTCGGGGGGTCGGCCTCCACCCCAGTGGCGGGAGCCCACCCTTCCACGGCGACAAGCGTGCCCAGATCGACGGCCGGTACGACCGCAACGCTGCCCAGCGGGAGCGAGGCCGCCACGACGCCCACGACGCCCTCCTCGCACGGCAACACTGAAGCCCTCGGCGCGGTGAACGCTACCGCCCACCATCCCGGGGGGAACAGCGCCCTCCCCCTGATCATCGGAGGATCCGTCATCGCCGTCCTGGTGGCCGGAGCCATGCTCCGGTGGCGCAAGCGTCCGCGGATGCCATGAGCGTCCGGCTGCCCGCCGCCTCCGCCCGTCGAGGACTGCACCCGGCGGCGTGGTGGCTCTGGGCCGGGTGCATGGCGGGCGCCGCCATCCGGACGACCAACCCGATCCTGCTGGCGCTCATCGCATCGGTGGCTGCCTTCGTCGTCGCCGCCAAGCGGACCTCGGCCCCCTGGTCACGGTCGCTGGTGGTCTTCTTCCGCCTGGGTATCGTGGTCATCGTCCTGCGGGTGGTGATCCAGATCATCTTCGGCAACCGGCTGCCGGGGCACGTCCTGTTCACCCTGCCCGAGATTCCGCTGCCGTCGTGGGCCCAAGGCGTGAGCATCGGCGGACCGGTCACCGTCGAGGCGGTGGCGCAGGCCGCGGTCCAGGGGCTCCGGCTGGCTGTCGTCCTGATCTGCTTCGGGGCGGCCAATTCACTGGCCAGCCCCTACCGGCTCCTCCGCTGCCTGCCCGCCGTCCTCTACGAGGCAGGGGTTGCGGTCACCGTGTCCCTGGCCTTCGCTCCCGAGGTGGTGATGGCCATCGCCGGTGTGCGTGACGCCCGGCGGCTGCGTGGGCGACCCATCCGCGGTCTGGCCGGACTGCGGGGCATGGCCATCCCGGTGCTGGAGAGCGCGCTCGACCGTTCGCTGCAGCTCGCGTCGTCCATGGACGCCCGTGGCTACGGCCGCCGAGTCGCCGTGGCGCAGCGGACCCGTTGGATGGGAACCGGCGGCACCGCGGCCGGTCTGCTCCTGGTGATCGTCGGTGTCTACGGGGCGCTGGACGCCGGATCACTTCCGGCGGGCGGGATCCCCTTCCTGGCCGCCGGCGCCGTCCTGGTCGGCGCCGGCATGGCGGTGGGGGGCAGGAGGACCAACCGGACCCGTTACCGGCCCGATGTCTGGCGGATCGCGGAATGGGCAGTGGGGGCGTCGGGAGTGGCGGCCCTGTCGGGCATGATCGTCGCAGGCGTGCTCGGTGTCCCGGGGTTGCAGCTGCAGGTCTATCCGCTCGAGTTCCCGCCGCTGCCGCTGCTGCCTGCTGCGGGCATCCTGATCGGCCTGCTGCCGGCGTTGGTTGCCCCGATGGATCGGAGCGCGTCCGGCACGCGCACGACGGCCCCCCCGCCGACAGCAGACGAGAGGCAAGCACCGGGAGCTCCCGCACCGGCACCGGCCACACCCGCACCGGCACCGGCGAGGCCGGACGCAGCACAGCCGCCGGCGCCGGTCGCCTTGCGAGTGGCCTTCGAGCCGGGCGAAGGCACCGTGGCATGATCCGCTTCACCGATGTGACCTTCACCTACGCCGAGGCGGACGAGCCGACGCTGCGTGGGATCGACCTGGACATCGAGGAGGGGGAGCTCTGCGTGGTCGTCGGGCAGACCGGCTCGGGAAAGACAACGCTCTTGCGCGCCGTCAACGGCCTCGTCCCACACTTCACCGGAGGCCGGCTCTCCGGAGACGTCCGTGTCGATGGTCGTTCCACCCGTGAGTACCCGCCGCGAGAGCTGGCCGACGTGGTCGGCGTCGTGGGCCAGAACCCTGCAGCCAGCTTCGTGACCGACATCGTCGAGGACGAACTCGCCTACACGATGGAGAACCTCGGGATCGCCCCGGCGGTGATGAGGCGGAGGGTCGAGGACACCCTCGACCTCCTGGGGTTGCACGAACTCCGCTCCCGACCGCTGTCTACGCTGTCGGGAGGCCAGCAACAGCGGGTGGCCATCGGGGCGGTACTGACCGCCGCGCCGCGGGTCCTGGTGCTCGACGAGCCCACGTCTGCGCTCGATCCCGCCGCCGCCGAGGAGGTGCTGGCATCGTTGACGCGGCTGGTGCACGACCTCGGGATGACGGTGGTGCTGGCCGAGCACCGGCTGGAGCGGGTGATCCCGTTCGCCGATCGGATGGTGCTGGTCCCGGGCCGGGGGGGACCCCTGATCGTCGGGGCCACTGCCGACGTCATGGCGACGTCACCGGTGGCGCCCCCCATCGTGGAGCTGGCCCGCCTGGCCGGGTGGAGCCCGGTGCCCTTGTCGGTTCGCGACGCGCGGAGACTGGCCGATCCCCTGCGCCGCAGGCTCGCCACCGTGGCTGCGCCGGCGCCGGCGCCCACCCCCGGGCCGGCGCTGCGCCCGGTCGCCGTCGCCGAACGACTTTCCGTCTCGTTCGGGGAGGTGGCGGCGCTCGACGCCGTGGACCTCGAGGTGCGCCCGGGGGAGGTGGTCGCTGTGATGGGCCGCAACGGCTCGGGCAAGTCGACCCTGTTGGCCCACCTCGCCGGCTTGCGCCGGCCGACCAAGGGGACCGTCCGTGTCTTCGGGCGGGCACCCACCGATCTGCCCCCGCGCCGGCTGATCAAACTGGTGGGGCTGGTGCCCCAGGACGCAGGGATGCTGCTCTACGGCGAGACGGTCGCAGACGAGTGTGCAACCGCGGACCACGAGACGGGCCTCAGCCCCGGGACTACAGCGGCGATGCTCGAGTCCGTGCTCCCCGGCATGCCGATGGGCCACCATCCCGGCGACCTCTCGGAGGGCCAGCGTTTGGCCCTCGCGTTGGCCATCGTGTTGGCACCTGCCCCGCCCCTGGTCCTCCTCGATGAGCCCACCCGTGGCCTCGACTACCCGAGCAAGCACCGACTGGTGGAGCTGCTCCGGAAGATGGCGGCCAACGGCGACTGCATCGTGGTGGCCACCCACGACGTCGAACTGGCGGCCCAGGTGGCCACCCGGGCTGTGGTGCTGGCCGAGGGCGAGGTCGTCTCCGACGGCGTGGCCAGGGACGTCGTCTGCCACTCGCCGGTCTTCGCCCCACAGGTCGCCAAGGTCCTGGCCCCGGACCCGTGGCTGACAGTGGACGAGGTCCGCCGTGCGCTGGCAGGAGCAGTGCCGTGAGCCCGCCGAACCTCGCGAAGCCGCCCAGCTTCGCCGGTACCGCCGCCATCCGCCTGCGTCCCCGGGCATCGGTTCTGCTGGCCGTGACCTCCCTGGTGGGCGTGGTCGGGTTCTGCTGGCCGTTGCTGATCCACGGACGGGCCACTGCCAACCTGGCCCACTCGGCCGACGCCCCCTGGCTCTTCGTGGCCGTACTCCCGCTGTTGTTGGCAGTGGTCCTCGGCGAGCTCTCCGAAGGATCCCTCGACGCCAAGGCGATAGCCCTGCTCGGAATCCTGGCCGCCTGCGGGGCTGCCCTCCGCATTCCGAGTCCGGGCGTGGCCGGGTTCGAACCCGTCTTCTTCCTGTTGGTCCCGTCGGGCCGTGTGCTGGGGCGCGGCTTCGGCTTCGTGCTGGGCGCAGTGACCATCGCCGCTTCGGCCCTGATCACCGGCGGCATCGGTCCGTGGCTGCCGTTCCAGATGTTCGGCGCCGCCTGGATGGGCTTCGGGGCGGGCTGCCTTCCGCCGGCAAAGGGCAAGGTGGAGCTGGGTATGCTCGCCGGGTATGCGGCGGTTTCCGCCCTGCTCTACGGTGCACTCCTCAACCTGTGGTTCTGGCCGTTCGGGGCCGGCACCACGACGAGCTTCTCCTTCGTGCCCGGCGCCGGGTTCGTGCACAATCTCCACAGCTTCATCCTCTTCGACGTCACCACGTCCCTGGGGTTCGACATCCCCCGGGCGGTGACCAACGGCGTCCTGGTCCTGGTGCTGGGACGTCCCGTGTTGGCAGCCCTGCGCCGCGCCTCGCGCCGCGCCGCTTTCGATGTGCCGGTCGTCATCGACTGACCCGGTCCGTTTCCATCGCCGCCGGACGGCATCACACCTCCGGATCAGCCGGGCACCGTGCCATCACGGCGGTGGGGAACTGCGACCCGCATCAGGTCCTCGGCGGCGACGACCTCGGGGAAGATGGCGGACGCTTCGTCGAGTAGGACCCGGACGTCCGGGTAGCGCTGGGAGAAGTGGGTGATGACCAGCCGGCGTGCGCCGGCGTCGAGGGCGACACGCGCCGCGTCCCCTGCCGTGAGGTGGCGGTACCGCCGGGCCAGGTGCTGATCGGCCGAGGCGAAGGTGGCCTCGCACACGAGGAGGTCGGCGGCCGCGGCCAACTCCACCGCAGCGTCGCACAGACCTGTGTCCATGACGAAGGCCATCCGTTGCCCGGGACGCTCCACGCTCATCTCCTCGAGCTCCACGGTGCGGCCGTTTACCGTCAGCGACCCCGATCGCAGCAGGTCCCCGACGGCGGGGCCTCGGATCCCTGCCTCGTCCAGCCGTTCGGCGAGCATGTGGCGGCCCGGAGGTTCCTCGATACGCCACCCGAACGTCTCGGGGTCGTGGTCGAGCCGCACGGCCGACAACGCGAACGCCGGACCGTCGATCACCAAACCGTCCGACCGGACCGGACAGGGGCGTACGTCGACACGATCGTGGAACACCGAAGCATGCCGTAGCCGCTCGTAGTAGGGCGTGCCGCTCTCCGGGAAGGCCACGTCGACCGGGTGGGGGACCCCGTCGAGCGACAGGCGCTGGAGGACCCCGGGGAGTCCGAGGCAGTGGTCGCCGTGGAAGTGGGTGATGCAGATCTTCCGGATCGACCACGGCGAGACACCGGCCAGCAGGAGCTGGCGCTGCGTGCCTTCTCCCGGGTCGAAGAGAATGGCCTCGTCGTCCCATCGCAGCAGGTAGCCGTTGTGATTGCGCTGCCGGGTGGGCGCCTGGCTGGCCGTCCCCAGTACGACGAGCTCGCGGGTCGACATGCACCAGTCCTAGCGCGTCACGTGGACGGTCTGCCCCTGCCCCGTGAGCCCGTGACCGAGCCTGGAGTGCAGAGCAGCGAGGGGAGCGCGCAGGCCGCACCCCACCTGGCGATCTGTGAGACTGCCACGGGAGAGGCAGTGCGGAGGACGGATCGGGTAGCGGTGCCATGAAGGTGACAGTCCATGTGCGGCCCGGGTCGGCCCGCGAGGCAGTGGGCGGCAGCCATGACGGGGCAGTCGTGGTCCGGGTGCGCGAACGGGCCGTCGACGGCCGGGCCAACGAGGCGGTGGTCAGGGCCCTGGCCGGGGAGTTCCACGTTCCCCGGCGGGCGGTGCGCATCGTCTCGGGAGGTCGGTCCCGGCGCAAGGTCGTCGAGATCTCCGGCGACGATGCCGAACTCACCAGCGGCGTGGCGCGGCTGCTCGAGGCGACGTGACGGTGGGCCGGGAACCGGGCTTGGCTCGTACGGCGACAGCGGAGGCTCAGGGGCCCGGGAGCCACACCCCGCCCGGTCAGTTCTCCTGGGCGGCCGGGCCGGGGGCGGGGGGAGCGCCGGACCGACTGGCGAGCGCCTCGCGTATCGTGCCGGAGAGACCGGTGTCCCGTGCCCCGATGAGCTGCCAGGCCCGCCCGATACCCACCAGGAAGAACACCACCGTGAGAATGGCCAGTGTCTGGACGAACGCTGCATTGTGGGTGTCCTGCATGAGCTGGACACCCGTCACGCCCTGGTAGACGAAGAGGAGCCCTTGGACAGCAAGCATGCGGAACTGACGGCCACGTTCGTCGACGCGCTCGGCCCGGTGCAGGATGATCCCGAGTGCCAGGCATGAGGCGACGCCGGAGCAGGCGACGACCAGGGCAACCGACCCCAGGTCGATGCCCGGGATGAGGGCGAAGAGGGAGACCGCCAGTGCGTCGAGGAGTGCGGAGAAGGCCCGGCCGGCTCGCAGGTCCGTCTTGACCCTCGTAGCGGGATCCGACCGCTGCGGAGCCACCGAGATGGCCACGAAGAGCAGCCCGACCAATGCCCCGGCCACGCCGGCGCTGGCAGCAAAGAAGGCGGAGTACGCAGGGGGGACCACTGCGTTGGACGGTACCGCACGCCTGCATGTCGGAGCGTGATCCACCGGGACGGCCGGGGTGCCGTGCGGGCGCTCTCGACCCAAAACCCCGCCGGTCCACCGCCCTACAGCCGCGAGTAGGTCTCCGCTTCGGCGGCGAACCGCTGGGCCGCCTCCGGGCTCACCGAGGCCCGAGTCAGGGCGATGGCAGCGAGGACATCGTCGGCGCTGACCTCCGGTAGCCCTCCCGCCAGGGCTCGGTCGAACGCCTTCTGGGCCGCGCGCTGAGCGACCAGGGCGAAGTCGGCCGGCGTGAACCCGGCGGTCCGCAGCGCCACCTCCCCGGGGTTGCCGGCGCTCAGGAACTCCTTGGCCAGGTCGGCGCGTTCCGACTCGTCGGGCGCCCCGACCGGGATGATCAGATCGAAACGACCGGGACGGAGCAGCGCCTGATCGATGGCGGCAATCGAGTTGGTGGCCATGACCATCAGCCGGTCCGGTCGGGACTTGAAGACCGGGATCGCTTTCAGGAGCTCGTTGACCAGGGGCTGGCTGTCAGGGCGTTCGGATCGGTCCGAGGCGATCTCGTCGGCTTCGTCGATGAAACAGACCAGGCGGTCGACCGTTCCGAGCTCGGCCAGTCCGTCACGGAGGGACCGTGCGCCCTCGATCCCCTGGCCGAGCAGGGACGGGTGGAGCTCGACGAAGGCCCACGAGAGCCGCGATGCCATGGCCCGGGCGAACGAGGTCTTGCCGGTCCCGGGCGGGCCGAACAGCAGGATCGCCGCCGGGGGCACCAGTCCCAGCTGATCGGCCAGCTCGGTGTGGGCGAGCGGGGCGACGACCCGCCGGTCGAGGATCCCCTTGGCCGACGAGAACCCCTTCATCGACTCCCACAACCCGGCCACGGGCACATGCCCTCCGAAGCGCTCCACGATGGCCAGTTCCTCGGGCACCATCGATGCGTCGCGCTGGTAGAGGTGGAGGCCGTCCAGGCGGGTGAAGCCCTGGTTGGAGAAGGCGATCTCCCCGACCTGGCCGGGACGGACCAGGGCCAGAAGGCGCCGGGCCCCGCGGTGGATGATCTCCTGGTCCAGCTCACGAAGGAGCGCGGAGCCGATCCCCTGCTGGCGCCAGTCGGGATGGATTGCCAGCATCATCAGATGGGCGTCTGCGCCGCATACGCGGGCAACGATGGCGCCGACGAGCGCGCCGGAGGCAACGGCCACCACGGCGGGCTGGTGCTCATGGAGGGCCTCGACCACGTCGCTCCGGCTGTAGGCGGCGCCGGTGGCGGCGCCGGACAGATCGATGAGCCGGACCACCTCCTCGAAGGGCATGGCCGGATCCCGGTAGTCGAGGGTGAGCGCGCGCCACTGGCTTGTCACTCGTTCGACCTCCCTGAGTCGTCGGGGCTCATGCTAATGGCCATGGTGCGCACCGAGGACCCTGGACGTGTCGGTCGGCCCACCCGGGACGATCCGGGCCCTGGTATTGACCTGGCCGAGCGGGTGTCCCACACTTGGCCGAGGACCGGGGGGGCGGCGAGGAGCCGTGGACATGGCACTGTGGAGCAGGGCGGAGATCGAAGAGGCGTTCGCCGCCTACCAGCGCAGGGCGGCCGACGCGGGACGCACCGGCAATTGGCGGGCGTGGGCCGATCAGTTCACCGAGGACGCCACCTACATGGAGCATCACTACGGGGCCTTCGTCGGCAGGGAGGCCATCTACGAGTGGATCAGCTCGTGCATGGCCCGGTATCCCGGCAGCGAGATGCCCGAGTTCCCGATCGAGTGGTACATCATCGACGAGGACCGCGGGTGGGTGGTGTGCCAGGTGTGGAACCGGATGCGGGACCCGGGGGACTGCAGCGTCCACCAGGAGTACAACTTCACGCTCCTCAAGTACGCGGGCAATGGACAGTGGGCGTACGAGGAGGACATCTACAACCCGATGCGGTTCGCCACCATGGTGGGCGAGTGGGAGGCCGCCCGCAACGCCGCCCCTACGGGCTGAGGCGGAAACCGGGTGCCGAGGCGCGTGACCGCCGGAAGCAACACAGCGGTGAAACAGCGCACTACGGTGAATTCGTGGAACTGCGACGACTGGGTAGGACCGGCCACCGCTCGTCTGTTGCCATCCTCGGGGGTGCGGCCTTCTGGGGCTCCGATCCGGGGACAACGGTGGCGTCGTTCGCCGACGCCATGGCCGCCGGCGTCAACCACCTCGATGTGGCGCCGCAGTACGGCAGGGCCCAGGAGCTTCTCGGCCCGCTGATCCCGCCGGTACGGGAACGTCTCTTCGTGGCCTGCAAGACCCTCCGCCACAGTGCCGAGGGGGTACGAGCCCAGCTCGAGGAGTCCCTGCGCCTCCTGCAGTGCGACGAGTTCGACCTCTATCAGCTGCACGCCGTCACCGATCTGGCAGAGCTGGACGCGAGGGCGGATGCCGTCTCGGCCATCCTCGCGGCCCGGGACGAAGGGCTGTGCCGGTGGGTGGGGATCACCGGGCACGACCTGGGTGCGCCCGCCGCCCACCTCGAAGCCCTGCGGCGCTACGACCTCGACACGGTCATGTTCCCCGTCAATCCGCGGTTGTGGTCCGACGACGCCTACCGGCGCGACGCGGAGGCCCTGCTGGCCCATGCCGTCGAGCACGACGTCGGGGTCATGGCCATCAAGGCGGCCGCAGCCCGGCCGTGGGCGGGGCGACCCCCCACCTCGACCACCTGGTACGAGCCGTACACCACACGGGACGAGGTGGCCCGCGGGCTCGGGTTCGCGCTGTCGACGCCCGGCGTCCACGCGATGTGCACCCCGGGCGACACCGAGCTGCTCGCGGTCGCCCTCGACGCGGTGGCGAACATGACGCCGATGAGCACCGTCGAGCGCCAAGAGGCGGTTGCCGCCACCGCACATGAGCATGGGATCTTTCCCATGCCGGCCGGCTGAACGCCGTGGCCGAACGACCGCCGGAGCCGACGCCCGGCGAATCGATCACGATCACCGCCCCGCTGCAGGGAACCGTGGTGCAGGTGCCGGTCGCCCCCGGCGACGTCGTGGCCCCGGGCGAACCGGTCGTGATCATCGAGTCGATGAAGATGGAGCACGTGGTCCGGTCGCCGGGAGCGGGCTCCGTCCTCTCGCTGTCCACCCAGCTCGGCGACCTGGTCTCCGTGGGCGACGCCCTGGCCCTGATCGAGTCGAGGGGCGACCCGGATGTGGAAGCCGTCGGCCGGGAGGTCGTCGACCTCGACGCTGTCCGACCGGATCTTGCCGAACTGCACCACCGACGATCCCTGGTGCTCGACGCAGGGCGACCCGAGGCGGTGGACCGACGTCACGCGAGCGGCAGGCGGACGGCGAGGGAGAACATCGACGACCTCTGCGACCCCGGCAGCTTCACCGAGTACGGGTCCTATGCCATTGCTGCCCAGCGGGCCCGGCGCCCTCTCAAGGAGCTGATCGAGCGGACGCCGGCCGACGGTTTGGTTGCCGGCGTCGGCCGGGTCAACGGGAGCCGCATCGTCGCCGAGCGTTCGTCGTGTGCAGTGCTCTCCTACGACTACACCGTGTTGGCCGGTACCCAGGGCCAACAGAACCACCGCAAGAAGGACCGGATGTTCGAGCTGATCGAGCGCCTGCGGCTCCCGGTGGTCCTCTTCGCCGAAGGAGGGGGTGGGCGGCCGGGCGACACAGACTACGCGGTGATCACCGGTCTCGACACCATGGCTTTCGCCCTGTTCGGTCGGCTCAGCGGGCTGGTCCCGCTGGTGGGCATCGGCTCGGGGTGGTGCTTTGCCGGCAACGCCGCCCTGCTCGGTTGCTGTGACGTGATCATCGCCACCAAGGACGCCTCGATCGGCATGGGCGGTCCGGCCATGATCGAGGGAGGTGGGCTCGGGACCTTCCG
This sequence comes from Acidimicrobiales bacterium, assembly GCA_052326605.1. GTDB lineage: Bacteria > Actinomycetota > Acidimicrobiia > Acidimicrobiales > RAAP-2 > Bog-756. The sequence continues at coordinate 50,922 of JBKQMB010000074.1, forward strand.
GCCCGAGGAGGTGGGCCCGATGGCCACCCAGGTGCCCAACGGTGTGGTGGACCTCCTGGCCGAGGACGATGCCGATGCGGTGGCCCTGGCCAAGCAGTACCTCTCCTACTTCCAGGGGGCGATCGACGAGTGGTCGTGCGCCGACCAACGACTGCTCCGCTCCTGTATCCCCGAGGAGCGGCTGCGGGTGTACGACGTCCGCCAGGTGGTCACCACGCTCGCCGATACCGGAACCGTGTTGGAGCTCCGGGAAGGGTTCGCCAAGGGCATGGTGACCGCTCTGATCAGGATCGAGGGCCGGCCGGTCGGCGTCGTGGCCAACGACCCGGCCCACCTGGGCGGTGCCATCGACAGCGACGGAGCCGACAAGGCGGCCCGCTTCCTCCAGCTGTGTGACGCCCATGACCTCCCGATCCTCTTCCTGTGCGACACACCGGGGTTCATGGTGGGCCCGGAGGCCGAGCAGACCGGCCAGGTCCGCCACTTCAGCCGGTTGTTCGTCATCGGGGCGAGCCTGACCGTCCCGTTCTTCACCATCGTGCTTCGCAAGGGTTACGGACTTGGTTCGCAGGCGATGGCCGGAGGCAGCTTCCGGGCTCCGATCTTCACGGTGGCATGGCCCAGCGGTGAGTTCGGGGGCATGGGCCTCGAAGGCGCGGTGCGCCTGGGCTTTCGCCGGGAGCTCGAAGCCGTCGGGGACCCCGATGCCAGGGAAGCGTTGTTCCAGAGCATGGTCGATCGGGCCTACCAGCACGGGAAGGCGCTCAATGTGGCCACCGCCTTCGAAATCGACGACGTCATCGATCCGGTCGACTCACGTCGCAGGATCGTCGAGGCGTTGCGATCCGCCCCGCCCCCTCGCCCGCGGTCGGGGAAGAAGCGGAGCTGCGTCGACGCGTGGTGAAGCCCACCGGTGCCGGCGGAGCGGGGGGAGCTGTCCCCCCGGGGGGGGACGGGTCAGGCGGGCCCGCTCATTTCCCCTGCTCGGGCTCCCGGTAGACCAGGACCGGGCACGAGGCGCGGGTTGCGCAGTACAGGCTCACCGATCCGATGAGCATGCCGGAGAACTCTCCGTGGCCGCGACTGCTGACGACCAGGAGATCGGCGTACCGTGACGCCTCGACCAACACCTCCGCCGGGTGACCCTCGACGATCCGGGTGTGGATGGTCACCGTCGGGAACACGTCCGCCAGAGGCCCGGTGATCTTGTCGGCCATGGAACGGGCATCGGCGGCGGGGTCGAACCCGGCGGGCATCGGGATCGCCGCACCCCAACTCGACGGCCACCGCCAGGCGGTGATCACTTCGACATGGGATCCGGTCAGCGCTGCCTGCCCGAACGCCCACCGGGCAGCATCGGCGGACCCGTCGGAACCGTCGACCCCCACCACGATGGTGCGGGTCCCCTGGTTGTCTTGCTCAGCCATCGTTGAGCTCCTCTCCGCTGTCGACGCGACAGTCGCTGCTCCGACCGGGGCACGTCCGCTTCGTGCCGTTGGCGCCCAGCCTGTCACGGGTGGGGCGCACGGACACGGTCACGGCTGCTCGTGCAGCACTGCCCGACGACGTTGCTCCGCGGCGTCGAGCTGTTCCCGTCCCGGCCCACCGGACGTGGGTGGCTCCGACGGCACGGACGCCCCGATCAACGCCCCGAGGGTGGCAGACACCGACGAGCGCAGTGCCTCGAGGTCGTAGCCGCCCTCGAGGAACAGGACCAGGTGGCCCGGGCCCGACGCGTAGGCCGACACGACAGAGGCCAGGTCGGCGAAGTCGCCGGCGGAGAGGGACAACTCGGCGAGCGGGTCGGCCCGATGGGCGTCGAAGCCCGCGGACACCAGTACCCAGGTCGGCTCGAAGCGGTCGACGACCGGGGCAACCATCTGGTCGAATGCCCGGCGCACCACATCACCGGTCGTTCCGGCCGGAAGCGGCACGTTGACGTTCGACCCCCTTGCGGCTGCACCACCGACCTCGGTGGATCTCCCGGTGCCCGGATAGCAGGGCCATTGGTGGGTGGAGACGTAGAGGACATCGGGGTCGTCCCAGAAGATGGCCTGGGTCCCGTTGCCGTGGTGCACGTCCCAGTCGACGATCAGGACCTTCTCGCCGGCATCGATCAGCGACGCGGCTGCGAGTGCCACGTTGTTGACCAGACAGAATCCCATCGACCGGTCGGCGAGGGCATGATGCCCGGGCGGGCGGGCCGATACGAAGGCGACCCCCCCGCGAGTGCGTACGGTGTCGACGGCCACCAGGCCGGCTCCGGCAGCCAGGCACGCGGCATTCCACGACGAAGTGTGGGCATAGGTGTCCGGGTCGAGGGAGCCACCGCCGAGGGAACAGAACTGGCGCAGTTGATCGAGGTAGGCGGAGGAGTGGATGCGCCCGAGCTCCTCGATGGTCGCAGCGCGAGCCGGAAGCTCCAGGAGTTCACTGCCGAGGTGGAGGTCCGCCACACCGTCCATGACCGCCCCGATCCGAGCCGGTCGTTCGGGATGGCCGTGTTCCATGTGTTCCTCGGCGGCCACCGGCCCGACCACGATCAACACGGTGATCTGCCGAGAGCTGTTCTCCCATTTGACGGCAATCGATTCCCCCTTGACGAGCAGCGCTGTGCAGGGAAGATTCTGCCTCAGTGGAGCGGCGGCGTGCTCACGGGGTCTCGCGTTGGACGGAGAACCAGTCCCTGGCCTCGAGGTAGGGGGCGAATGTCTCGACGATGGTGTCGATGTCGGCAGTGCTCTTCGGACGCTGCAATTCGTAGACGTGGGGGAACTCGAGCCATCCGGTGACACGGTCCCATAGGCGCACAGCGGCATCACCGGTCGGGGGGTCCACCAGCACGGGCCCGAAGAGGGCCTGCCCGTCGTCGAACACAAGGGTCGGGACGCCGAATCCACCCTTCCCCACCACCGTCTCGTGGTCGGCCCGGACCTCGTCCCCGGTGGTGGGATCCTCGATGGCGGCCCGCACGATGGCCGGGTCGAGTCCCAGTTCGGCCAGGAGTTGCTCGGCCACCTCGGGGCGGTGGGGCTTGCGCCCGTCCACGTGGAGGGCCCTGCCTGCCGCCTCGTACCACCTGTCGAGCAGGTCCATGTCCTCACGTCGGAGCAGCGCACCGATCCGCATCATCGACCATCCGTAGGACCACTCTCGTTCCCAGGGGTGCTTCTTCCCCTCCTCGCGGTTGATCTCCTCGAGGCTGAAGAACCGCCACCGCACGTCGATGCCGGCAGTGTCGCGCACTTCGCGGATCCACAGCGAGGTCTGGTAGGCGTACGGGCACATAATGTCGAAGTGGAAGTCGACACCGGTCGGCTGTTGGAAGGTCACGGTGCTCCTCTCCGTCGTCGGAGTTCCCCTCACCCCCGACCTGAAAACCGTACACTCACGCCATGATGGATCGCGGAAGGCCCGAGACCTTGAGCGCAGTGGTGCCGGTCAGAAGTGCCCGAGCACCGGGTGGGGGACATAGGGCTCTTCGAGCCGGGCCACCTCGGCGTCGTCGAGGTGCAGCTCCTCGGCGGCCAGTGCATCGGCCAGGTGGGCGGGTTTGGTGGCTCCGACGATGGGGGCGGTGACGCCCGGGCGCTGGAGCAGCCAGGCCAGGGCGATCTGGGCGGGGGGCAGCCCCCGTTCGGCCGCCACCTCGGCGACCCGCTCGACCACGTCGAAGTCGGTGGGCTGGCTGTAGAGGTAGTCGGTGAAGCTGTCGGTGTCCGACCGTGTGGTGAGATGCTCGCCGGCCCGGTTGCGGGTGCCGGCGAGGACGCCTCGAGCCAGAGGGCTCCAGGGGATGACGCCGATCCCCAGTTCGATGCACTGGGGGATCATCTCCCGTTCCTCTTCGCGGTAGATGAGGTTGTAGTGCGGTTGCATGGAAACGAACCGGGTCCAGTGATTGCGGTCGGCGACGTGTTGGGCCTTGGCGAACTGCCAGGCGAACATGCTGCTGGCACCGATGTAGCGGGCCTTGCCCGCCCGGACCACGTCGTGGAGCGCCTCCATGGTCTCTTCGATCGGGGTGCGTGGGTCCCACCGGTGGATCTGATAGAGGTCGACGTACTCCATCCCCAGCCTGGTCAACGACGCGTCGATGGCGGACAGGATGTGCTTGCGGGAGAGGCCAACGCCGTTCTCGCCCGGGGTCATCGGCATGAAGACCTTGGTGGCGACGACCAGTTCGTCGCGGCTGAGGAACTTCGGGAGCAGCCGGCCGGTTGCGACCTCGCTGGCCCCCTTCGAGTAGGTGTCGGCAGTGTCGAAGAAGGTGATACCCCCTTCCACGGCGGCACGGACGATCGGCTCGGCATGCTCCTCGTCGAGGACCCATTGCCGGTCGCTGTCGTTGCCGAAGCTCATCATGCCGAGGCAGATCCGTGACACCCGAAGGCCGGTTCTGCCGAGATTGACGTACTGCATGGAGTCCTCCAGGTTGGTCAGGGCGGAGATCGGTCAAGTGGGCAGATCGACCGGCGCTAGGTCCGGTCGACCGGTCGGATGGAACCGCCGGCCCGAAGGGTCGATCTGTCCACGCCGCGAGCGTGCCCGTCCTCCGACCACGGCAAACGTACCCTGCCGCCAGCCACGGTGCCGGGTTCGGCGCTTGGTCGAGTGGCCGCCCCTGCCCGTGCCACCGGCATCTCGGCCCGCGGGGACGGGCTGCCCGCTGCACCCCGGTGAACGAAACTCTGAGATTGCGTCACCTAAGGTTGCGAACGCGACGACGATCTGTGGCTACCAAGGTGCTGACCTGCAGTTTTGTCTCCCGGGTGTTCACAGGAAGTTCACAGCTGACTCTCGACTGGCCTCAATGTTGATCGGCTGAGATGTGGTTGCTGGAACAGGCCCTGGAAATGCGATCCGGCCGGCCCGACAGAACGATCAAACACGAGGTGGCGTCGACCACCGGAATGCGAGCGAGGTACAGGTGCGATCTGATCACAGGACCGGGTCCGGTCGGAAGCGGCTGGTCATCGGAGCCATCGTGGTGATCGTGATCGCTGCCGGGCTGGCAACCTGGTTCGCCACCAAGAGCTCGAGTGCCGCCACGACGGGCATCACGACGACCACCACTGTGCAGACCGTCTCCACGGGCACGATCACCCAGACCGTCTCGTCCACCGGCACGATCGAGCCGGCCAGCCAGGCCAGCCTCAACTTCGCCGTGTCGGGCCGGGTGAACGCGGTGGACGTCACCGCCGGCCAGACGGTCACCGCCGGCCAGACCCTGGCCACGGTGGACCCTACGGCGCTCGCCGCCTCGCTGGCGCAGGCCCAGGCCACGTTGGCCAATGACCAGGCCCAGTTGGCCACCGATCAGGCCGACAGCGCCTCGGCCAGCCAGATCGCCCTGGACGACGCCAATGTCGCCTCGGCACAGACACAGGTCACCACGGCGCAGACGTCGTTGGACGATGCGACCCTGGTGTCGACCATCGCCGGCACGGTGGCCTCGATGAACCTCACCGTCGGCCAGCAGGTGACCGCATCGACATCCTCTGCGTCATCGGGTACCGGCTCGTCCGGCACGAGTACCTCCGGATCGACCGGCTCCACAGGGAGCGGCTCGTTCGCTGGCAGCTCCTCGAGCGCAGCTGCATCCTCCTCCTCGGCGGCATCGGGGTCGTCGAGCGCACAGGTCGTCGTGGTCTCGACCGGCTCGTACATCGTGAACGCGACGGTCAACAGCACGGCGGTCTCCCAGGTGCTGGTCGGCGATCAGGCGACGATCACCGTATCCGGCTCCACCACCCCGGTCTACGGAACGGTGGGCTCGGTCGGGCTGCTGGCCACCACCACCTCTGGGGTTTCGTCCTTCCCGGTGGTCATCAACGTCACCGGCAGTCCGGCGGGCCTCTACGGGGGATCGAGCGCCAATGTCTCGATCATCGTCAAGGAATTGCAGGACGTCATCGTGGTACCTACCACCGCCATCACCTACAGCGGCAGTGCCACAACCGTCACCCTCGACTCCAACGGGACCAAGACCACCCGGGACGTGACCATCGGCACGGCATCGGGCGGGGATACCCAGGTGGTCAGCGGGCTGTCCGTGGGCGACAAGATCTACGTGACCACGATCTCCTTCCGCGGGGCACTGGGCGCCGGGCGGACCGGAACCGGTGTCTTCGGTGGCACCGGCACCGGCGGCACCGGCTTCGGCGGCGGCGGCGGCGGGGGCTTCGGCGGCGGCACCGGCTTCGGCGGCGGCGGCGGGGGCTTCGGCGGATGACCGCGTCGAAGCACCCTGGCAGCGGATCGCCCGGTCCTCTCGGGGACACCGGGGAGGTGAGGGTGGAGAACACCGGGACCTATCCCCTGGTGCGGCCTCCGGTCATCGAGGCCCACGACGTGTGGAAGACGTACCGGAACGGATCGCTGGAGGTCGATGCGCTCCGTGGCGTGTCGTTCGAGATCCGGTCGGGCGAGTACGTGGCCGTGATGGGCCCGTCGGGATCGGGGAAGTCTACCCTGATGCACATCCTCGGCTGCCTGGACGTTCCCACGTCGGGCTCCTTCTTCCTGGCCGGCGAGGACGTGAGCGCCATGTCCGAGGAGGAGCTGGCCCATGTCCGGAACCGGCGGATCGGTTTCGTGTTCCAGCAGTTCAACCTGCTCGCCTCGATGTCGGCGTGGCGGAACGTGGAGCTCCCCCTCCTGTATGCCGGCGTCGAGCGGGCGGAGCGCAAGCGGCGCGCCCTCGAGGCACTGGAGCGGGTCGGGCTCGACAGCCGGGTCGACCACCGACCCGGCGAGCTCTCCGGCGGCCAGCAGCAGCGGGTGGCCATGGCCAGGGCCCTGGTCACCGACCCCGACCTGATCCTGGCCGACGAGCCCACCGGCAACCTCGACTCCGTCTCCGCCGACGACATCATCGGGCTGCTCGCCGACCTCCATCGCAGCGGCCGCACCGTCGTGCTCATCACCCATGACGCCGACGTGGCCGAGGCCGGGGGTCGGACCATGCGGATCCGGGACGGACAGCTCCTGGAGGGGGAGCCGGCCGGTAGCGGGGCGGTCGGCCGATGAACGTTCTCGAGACCTTTCGGACCGGACTCGAGGCGGTGGTCTCACATCGCCTGCGCTCGGCACTGACCGTTCTGGGCATCATGATCGGCATCACCGCGGTGATCCTGACCGTCGGGCTCGGGGAGGGGGCACAGCAGCAGGTCAGCTCCCAGATCTCGGCCCTGGGCTCCAACCTGCTCACGGTCACGCCGGGAAGCACGACCTCGAGCGAGGGCATCCGCGGCGGGTTCGGATCTGCGTCGACGCTGACCGTCGGAGATGCGACCGCGCTGTCATCGCGCGTGGTGGCCCCGGACATCAACGCGGTGGCCCCGGCCACGACCGTCTCGGACAGCCTGGTGGCGGGCACGACCAACTGGACGACCACGGTCGTGGGCACGGACCCCTCGTGGCTGACCGTCCGCGGGCGGTCGATGACCGAGGGGAGGTTCATCGCCGACCACGACCTGGCCACCCGAGCCGATGTGGTCGTGTTGGGGGCGACGACCGCCCAGGAGCTGTTCGGGTTCCGTGACCCGGTGGGCCAGACCGTCGACGTCGCCGGCCAGCCCATGTCGGTCATCGGCGTGCTCAACACGGTGGGCTCCTCGTCGTCATCGTCTTCGACCAGCTCGAACCCGGACGACCAGGCCATCGTGCCCTTGACGACCGCCTCGGCGCTGCTGTTCGGAGGGTCGAGCCGGAACTCGGTGAGCCAGATCCTCGTCCAGGCGACGTCGGCCGGCACTCTGTCGGCCGCGTATCAGGAGGCGGACGCCGAGCTCCTCAGCCTCCATGGCATCACGACGGCGGCGAGCGCCGACTTCACCATCACCAGCGAGCAGCAGGTGCTTTCCACAGCCACCTCGGTCGACAAGACGCTGACCGTCCTCCTCGGCGGTGTGGCCGGGATCTCGTTGCTGGTGGGGGGCATCGGCGTCATGAACATCATGCTGGTCTCGGTGACCGAGCGGATCCGAGAGATCGGGCTGCGCAAGGCGCTCGGCGCCACCCCTCGCGTCATCCGCCGTCAGTTCCTGGTGGAGGCGTCGGTGCTCGGCTCCGTCGGCGGCATCCTCGGTGCCGGGCTGGGCCTTCTCGGTGCCGCGATCCTTCCCCACTTCATCTCCGACAAGATCACCATCTCTCCGGTGGCCACCGTCGGCGCAATCGTGATCGCCATCGGCATCGGCATCGCCTTCGGCGTCTATCCCGCCAGCCGTGCCGCCCGCCTCGCCCCGATCGATGCACTTCGCAGCGAATGAGTCCCGTCATCCCCTACACACCAGAAGGAAACCAACCATGTACAACCCAGTGAGATCATCAGGTCGGGCCGCCGTCACGGACTCCGGTCCGCGCCGCAAGGGCCGTCCCGTCACGGTGCGGCGCCTGCTCGTCCTGTCGGCGCTCGGCGCGGCCGGCGTAGCCATGGCTGCGTGCGGGTCGTCGTCGGCCTCCACCCCGGCGTCGAGCTCGACGCCCACCACGAGCAGCGGTTCGCCAGCCAGTGGTAGCACGACCCCCCGGCAGTTCCCCGGCACCTCCGGCACGATCGCCGCCATCAACGGAACGTCCCTGGAGGTCCAGAACCCCACCACCGGTCAGGTCACTGTCAACTACACGTCGACCACCACCTTCCGCCAGACGGTGACCGCCTCTGCCTCTGCGGTGACCGTGGGCTCGTGCGTCTCGGCATTCGGAAAGCCCACCTCCGGCTCCTCCTCGAGCAAGAGCACCTTCGGCAGCCCGGTGACGGCGACGACGGTGTCCGTCTCTCAGCCGGTCTCGGGTACCTGCACCGGCGGATTCGGTGGCAGGCCCGGGGGAGCCACACCCGGTGGGGGCGGTAGTTTCACCCCGGGTACCGGTACCCGGCCGGCGGGTGCGAGCCGGTTCGGCAACGGTCAGTTCGGGGCCGCATCCGGAGAGGTGACTGCGGTTAATGGTTCGGCGGTGACCATCAACGAGACCAATCCGACCACCAAGGCGACGTCCAGCGTGGCCGTCACCCTGACCTCCACGACGACCTTCACCACGACCGGTACGGCATCCTCGACCGACCTGGTGGTGGGCAAGTGCGCCCGCGCCAACGGCAGTGCGGACACCACGGGGGCCGTCGCTGCGCAGTCGATCACCATCTCCACTCCGGGCCCTGATGGATGCACCAGCGGGTTCGGCGGATTCCGAGGTGGCGCCGGTGGCACCGGCACCGGGGGTGCTGGAGCCAGTGCCTGATCTGGCCGAGTCGGTCGCCGTCCCACCGGTTGTGGGCGAGGACGAAGGAGTCGCGTCGAGCGCCGACGGTGACGTGAGCCGGCCCGGCGCCGGCATCCACCACCGGCCGGGATTGTTCTCGCCGTTCCGCCTCGTCATCGTCATCGTCCTGGTGGCGGCATCTGTGACCGCCTGGTTGCTCACGCGCCCTTCCTCTCCCGCCTATCGGACGGCCGTCGTGGGAACGGGTACGGCCGTGGCGTCGCTGGACTCGGTGGGGACCATCGCTCCCGTCAATCAGGCAAGCCTCAACTTCAACGTGTCGGGGACGGTCGGCGCAGTAGACGTCGCGGTCGGTCAGCAGGTGACGGCCGGTGAGGTGCTCGCGTCGCTCGAGACCACACCGCTCGACAACAGTGTGGTGACGGCTCAGGCGAGCCTGGCCTCCACGCAGGCCACCTTGGCGAGCGATGAGGCGAGCCAGACAGCGGCGACGACCGCCGCGGCGACGGTGTCGACGACCACCACCACGTCGACGACCGCGCCCTCCACGGCAGCGGGGTCATCGGGCCAGGGCAATCAGGAGATCGCCAAGCTGCAGGCGACCCTGGTGGCCGATCAGAAGCAGCTGGACGAGGATTCTGCCGCGGCGAGCGGTGCCCTCAACGAGGCCACCAAGGTGTGCAACCCCCCGGCGACACCGACGACGGGCGCCGCCCAGCCCGGGACCACCCCGCTGCCCACGACCACGCCCACGACCACCGTGTCCGGCGGATCGGCGTCGGCGCCGACCTGCTCGGAGGCGCTGACCCTGGCATCCGCGGCCCAGGAGAAGGTCTCCGCCGACGTCAAGACGGTGAATCATGATCTGACGGCGCTCACGTCCGCGCTCGAGTCGTCGGGGTCCGGCTCCGGATCGGCCTCCGCGGGTTCGGGCGGTGGGACCGGAGCTGCGGGTTCGGGCACCTCGTCGAACCCCGGAGGAACGAAGGGCACGTCGGTCGGATCGGGCACCACGTCTCCGGCCGCTGCCGCCGACACCTCCGCTGGCTCCGCTGCGACCGGTGGCTCCGCTGCGACGGGCACCGGGTCGACGGGCTCCAAGGCCAAGGTGGTGACACCCCAGAAGCTGGTACTCGACCAGGCGTCCATCGATGTGGCCCAGGCTGATCTGACCAGCGCGCAGCAGGCCGTCGGCGACGCCAATCTCGTGAGTTCGATCTCGGGGACCGTGGGCTCGGTGACCATCGCTCCCGGTACGGCGGTGACGGCGGGATCGACCACCACCACGCCACAGGTCGTGGTGATCGGCTCGGGCTCCTCCTACCAAGCGGCGACGACCGTCCCGGTGGCCTCCATCGGTCAGGTCGCCATCGGCCAGCAGGTGCTCGTGACCCCTGACTCCACCGGCACGGTGCTGAACGGAACGGTGACGGCCATAGGGGTGTTGCCTACCTCCGGATCGACCTCGACGACCTACCCGGTCACGGTGTCCCTGGAGTCGTCCGATCTCGGTCTCTACTCGGGAGCGGAAGCCGAGCTCTCGATGATCACCGGGAGAGCGGTCGGGGTCACGACGGTTCCGTCGTCGGCTGTTAGGACCGTGGGATCGACGCACCTGGTGACCGTGGTCGACGGCACCACGACCAAGTCCGTCCGGGTCACCCTCGGAACGGTGGGCACCCTCCTGACCCAGGTGAGCTCGGGGGTGAAGACGGGGCAGCTCGTCGCCCTGGCCGACCTGAACGAGGCGGTGCCCACGTCGTCGACCAGCAGCACCCGGACCGGCGCGGGCGGCTTCGGCGGCGCGGGCGGCCTCGGCGGCGCGGGCGGCCTCGGCGGCGCGGGCGGCTTCGGCGGCGCGGGCAGTTTCCGGAGTGGCGCCCTCGGCGGCTGATCACCGAGCCACCGGGCACTGTGGACGGTAGCGTTCCCACGGTGATCGACGACCCGCTGGTGGCCGAGGCAGTTCACGACACCGGTATCCGACGGCTCCAGCACGCCTACGCCGACGTCGTCAATCGCCGGGCATGGGCCGAGCTGGAGCAGCTGTTCCTCCCCGACGCCCCCGTCGTCATCGACCGGCGTGCCGGCGAGCCGCTCCGACTGGTCGGAGGTCCGGCGCTCGGCGAGTTCATCGGGTCGTCCATCGAGCAGTTCGAGTTCTTCGAGTTCGTCGTCCTCAACGCCCACATCGCCTTCCCCCAGGGGGCCGGGGCCGGCACCGCCGTGTGCCGCCTCTTCATGTGCGAGATCCGCCAGCACCAGGCCAGTGGTCGCTGGACGAACGCGTACGGCCTGTACCACGACCGCTATGCGTTTGCCACGAACCGCTGGTGGTTCGCCGAACGGAGGTACCACTCCCTGGCCCGGCACGGGCCCGACCTGGACGTCTTCCCCTTTCCCCGCCAACCGGGCATCGAGGTGCCGGGGATGGGATCGACGGGCGATCGCTGAGGCATCCCCGGCCGGGCGGGTCCCCCGGCCCGGGCGCCGCATCATCCACGGGGGCCCGTCGTCATGGGAGCATCGTGTCCATGACGCTCCTCTTGGTCCGCCATGCCAACGCCGGCCGCCGAAGCGCCTATGAAGGTGACGACCGCGTGCGGCCGCTGTCCCCGAGGGGGCAGGCCCAGGCCGATGGGCTGGTGGCCCTGTTGAAGGGCTACCGGCCCCGGAGGATCCTGAGCAGTCCCTACGTCCGCTGCTGCGAGACGGTGCGCCCACTGTCGAAGGCCCTGGACCTTCCCGTCGAGTCGGTGGACGCGCTGGCCGAAGGCCACGGGACCGAGACGCTACGACTGATGGAGCGGATGGCCGGCGAATCGGCGGTGCTCTGCACCCACGGGGACGTCGCCCTCGAGGTGCTGGACACCCTGGCCGGGCAGCGACCGGCGAAGGTGCGCCAGTTGCTTCGGCTCCAGAAGGGCGAGGTGTGGGTGATCCAGTCGGTGGGCACTTCGCTCTCCATCGTCGAGCACCTCCGGCAGGTGGCCGACGGGGGTCGGTAGCCGGCGTCGGACCGCCGGCCGCCGCTCGGGGCACCGACCGCTACGCTCGGGTCGCCATGAACGACCAGAACCGGTTCGACCCGGGCTCCATCGGCACGTTCCGGGTGGTCGATCGATGCTTCGACGCTTCGTCGAGGACGCTCTCGCTCGGGTACGCACTCGACGAGGCTGTTTCGTTCACCGAGACCATCACCTTCGAGACGGCGCCCGACGACGACTGGAGTGCCGACGCCCCCGGGTTCGACCGGGCGCTCCTGCACCTCCACATGGCTGCGGGGACCAGCTACTACAAAGCTGCCGCCCCCCCGGCGATCCTGGTCGAGCACGACGGCCTGACCGCCGCAGAGCAGAGGTTCCACCACGCCCTCTACGACCAGGGGCTCCGGGAGTTCGCGGTGGCGAACGGCCTCCCCGTCCCCCGTGCGGTGGAGATCGAGCAGTGCTCGACCCCCGTCGAGGCGCCCCGACCGACGGGCCTCCGCCGCTCCGGGGGCCTGCTGGTCCCGATCGGGGGTGGCAAGGACTCGATGGTGCTCATCGAGGCGGTGCGGGACCTGGCCCCCACACTGTTCGCGGTCAATCCCCACCCCCTGGTGCTCGAACTGGCCCGCCAGACCGGGCTCGAGCTCATCATCGTCCGCCGCCGGCTCTCCCCGGAGTTGGCCGCTCTCAACCGTGCCGGTGCCCTCAACGGTCATGTCCCGATCACCGCCATCGTGTCGCTGATCGCGGTGGCCGGCAGCTTCCTCTACGGATACGACACCATCGCCATGGCCGTCGAGCGCTCGGCCAGCGAAGAGACCGCGGTGGTGGGCGGTGTGTCGGTCAACCACCAGTACTCGAAGAGCCTCGAGTTCGAGCAGCTGCTGCAAGGCCTGATCGCCGGGTCCATCGACCCCGGGCTGTCCTACGGATCGGCCCTGCGGCCCTACTCCGAACTGGCCATCGCCCGTGCCTTCGCCGGGCTCACCGAGTATCACGCCACCTTCTGCAGCTGCAACACCGTGTTCCGGCAGACGGCGGGAGCCGGCGACGGGTGGTGCGGGAACTGCCCGAAATGCCGGTTTGTGGCCCTGATGCTGGCGCCGTACCTGAGCCCGGAGGCGGTGACGGCGATCATCGGCCGCGACCTGTTCGCCGATCCCCTCCAGGTGCCCGGGTTTGCCGCCCTCATGAGCGACCGGGACAAGCCGTTCGAGTGCGTCGGGGAGCGGCGGGAGTCGGCCGCAGCCATCAGGGTCCTGAGCGGTCTGCCCCGGTGGAGGGAGACGGTGGTCGTGTCCTCGCTGGGTCGGACGGCCATGGAAATGGTGTCGGAGCGTGAGGTCACCGCCCTGTTGAGCCCCGACTCGGCGCTGGCGTTTTCCGACCCGGAGGTGGCGTCCGCGGTGGATCGCCTGTTGACGGCTGTCCCGTGACCCTCGACGAGTTGGTCACCTGTCGGGTTGCGGTCTGGGGTCTCGGGCAGGAGGGCCTGGCCATGGCCGCGCTCCTCTGTGACCGAGGGGTGGAGCCGGTGCTGATCGACGACCGTCCGGAGATCGCCGCCGACCGGGCGGCCCACCTGTTGGCCGGCCGGACCGACGTGGTCACTCCCGCGTCGATGCAGTGGTCGGATGTGGACGTGGTGGTCCGTTCCCCGGGGGTGAGCCGGTACCGTCCGGAACTGCTGGCGGCCGAAGGATCCGGCGTATCGGTCACCACGGCCATGGCTCTCTGGCTCGAGGACTTCGCCGACGCTCGGGTGGTGGCCATCACCGGCACCAAGGGGAAGAGCACCACCGCCGCACTCACCGCGGCGATCCTCGGGCACGACGGATCGGAGGTGGCCCTGATCGGGAACATCGGGGTCCCGGTCACCGAGATGTACGGCCGGGCCCTGGCCGACGCCTACGTCGTCGAGGTCTCCTCGTACCAGGCGGCCGACGTCACCGTCACCCCCGGGGTGTGCGTGCTCACCAGTCTGGCTGCCGATCATCTCGACTGGCACGGCGGCGAGGAGCCGTACTACCGCGACAAGCTGCGGTTGATCGAGGCCGGTCCTCCGGGGGAGCTGGCGGTGAGTGCGGCGAGCCCCGAGGGGATGCGCCGCACCGAAGGACACCCCCACCGGACGCTCTACGGTCCCGCCGGCCGGGTGCGGCTGACTCCCTCCGGCATGGTGGAGCTCGACGGCGAGACGTTGGTCGAAGCCCGGCTGCTGCGCACGCCGGGCCTCCACAATGTGTGGAACCTGTGCGGCGCCATCACGGCCGCGTTGCTGCTCGGCGGGCATGCCCCGTCCACGCTGGCCGTGGAGTCGGCCGTGGACGGGTTCGCCGGGTTGCCCTCACGCTGTCGTACCGTCGGCAAGCGCCACGGGCTCACCTTCGTCGACGACGCACTGGCATCGAATCCGTTCGCTGCGGCCGCCTCGGTCACCGCCTACCCCGGCCGTGAGCTGACAGTGATCCTGGGCGGCGCCGACCGGGGCGTGGACCCTGCCGTGCTGGTGGACGCGCTGGTCGACCGGACGCCGGCCCCCCGGGTGATCGTCCTTCCGCCGGACGCCCAACGGCTGGTCGACGCCATCACCTCGGCCGCGGGTGGGGGCCGACCTCCGGTCACGGTGCAGGCGGCAGAGGACCTGGATGCTGCGGTGCGGGAGGCGATTGCGTCGACTGCGCCCGGCGGCGTGGTGCTCTTCTCGCCCGGCGCACCGACGCCCGAAGGAGGGGGGGGATACGCGGTGCGCAGCCAGCAGTTCATCGAGGCCAGCGGGCTTTCCGGCGCCGGCGGCGAAGGACCCCACGGGGCGTCGGGGACCGAATGACAGTGCAGCGCCCGACGGCGACGGTAGGGACGGAACCAGGAGGATCACCGTGACCCAGATCACCATCATCACCGAAGAGGTGCGCGCGGTCGAAGCCACGCCCGACCGTGGTCGCGGTACGTTCCTCATCGACGTCGACCGCCTCCCCGGTGCCCTCGGCTGGGAGTTGAAGCCGAGCGGCCTGTGCCAGGAGGCCACCTGCGTGCCGGTGGCCGACGTCGGTTCGCTGCGGGTCGGGGAGCAGCTCGACCTGGTGGCGGTGGCCGGCGCCCTCGGCCGGCCGGCCGTCGTCGACATGGACGCCGAGCTGCTGGCGGTGGCGCTGCCCGCGGAGCTGCGGCGGCAGGCGCTCGAGGATCTTCGCGCCCCGGGGTTCGAGCTGCCCGGCCTCGACGGGCAGCGGTACCGCCTGGACGAGTGGCTCGGGAGGAAGAAGTTGCTGGTCACCTTTTCGAGCTGGTGCGGCTGCCGCTACGACCTGCCGGGCTGGCAGGCCCTCCACGACGAGTTGCAACCGTTCGGGTTCACCGTGGTCGCGGTGGCCATCGATGACAGCGCGGACGATGTCCGGCCGTTCGTGAAAGGGATCACCATGCCGGTCCTCTACGACCCCAACCATGTGTTGACCGAGCTGTACGCCATCTCCAACGTGCCCACCGTGGTGTGGATCGACGAGGAGGACCGCATCGTCCGGCCCAACGGAGCTGCCTTCGGAACCGACACGTTCTCCGACTTCACCGGGGTCGAGTCGGCGCCCCACCTCGACGAGGTCCGACGGTGGGTGCGGGAGGGGGTGGTCCCGGTCAGCGAGGATGAGGCGCGCCATGCCGTTGGCGACCTGTCGGGTGACGAGGTGCTGGCCCGCCTCCACTTCCGGGTGGCCGCCGAGGCCCGTCGCCGGGGGAACCAGGAGCCCACCCGGCGACACCTGGCGCGGGCGTCGGAGTTGGCGCCGGACGACCTGACCATCTGGCGGGCGGGCATGCCGCTGGTCGGCGAGGACCCGTTCGGTGACGCGTTCTTCGTCAAGTACGAGGAGTGGAGGCAGAGGGGGAGCCCGTTTCATGGCCTCCCGGCGGTCAGGGGACCCGAACCCGCGACCTGATCGGAGAGGGGCGGGGCTAGCGGAGCCGCCAGTCCCGCCTCGAACCGGAGGTGAAGGCGCGCTGGCCCTCGGCGAGCGCCTCCTCGCTGTTGCCGAGGCCGACGAAGGCGTAGCCGAGGGCCAGGGCCTGGCCTCGGCTCAGGTCTCGTCCCGCCCACAGGGCGCGCAGCGAGCCCTGGACGGCCAGCGGCGGAGCCGAGGCGATGGCCTCGGCCGCCCACCGGGCTTTCTCCCGCAGATCGGCGACGTCGGTGGCCAGCTCGGACACCAGTCCGATCTGATGGGCCCGGGCGGCGCTCAACCGCTCCGACGCGCCGAGCAGGGTGAGGCGGGCCAGCTCGCCGAAGGGCATGCGCCCGGACATCTGCAGCGGCTCGAAGGCGGCGGCCATGCCGTAGGTGACGTGGGGGTCGAAGAAGGTGGCGGCCGCGGTGGCGATGAGGAAGTCGACCTCGCCGAGTAGGTAGAACGCGCCGCCGCAGGCCATCCCGTTGACGGCGCCGATGACCGGCTTCCACAGATCGCACGACTTGGGTCCGAGGTCCTCACCCGGGTCGTCGAACATGAAGGGAGTGGTCCCGGCTCCCACGTGGACCGGCTCGCCGTCCTCGCCGGCGGCGGCGTCGGGCTCGGTTCCCCCGAGGGCCTCGTTGCGATCGATGCCGGTGCAGAACGCCTTGTCGCCCGACCCGGTCAGCACCACCACCCGGACGTCGTCGTGGCGCCGGAGCGCGCGCCACAGTGTACGCAGCTCCCGTTGCATGACGGCGTTGAAGGCGTTGTGGACGTCGGGACGGTTCAGCGTCACCCAGGCGACGCCTTCGTGCTCCTCGTAACCCACTGTCTCGAAGGAGGGGATGGTTGCCATGGGTGGCCAGCTCCGTTCTCACTCGACCCTCGCCGGACGGCCGGCCCGGGGCTTGCGCGCTACGGTGCGCAGCGGGCACCCTAGCGCCCACCCGGTGGTCGACGCGGTCCCGACCCAACCGGCGACCAGCCCGACGACAGAGGAGGAGCCCCAGGTGGCAGACGACATCCTGAACACGATCATCGGCAAGCCGACCGGCACCACCGTCGTCACCGTGGAGCGGGGGCAGCTTGCCCTGTTCGCTTCGGCCGTCAAGGACGAGAGCCCGATCTACCGTGACCCGAGGGCCGCCGCCCAGGCGGGGCTGCCGGGGATCCCCGCACCGCCCACCTACCCCTTCGTCATGGGCAACTTCGGCGCCTACCCCGAGTTGCAGCCTGGCGATGCACCCAGCGGCAATCCGATGGCCGAGGTCATCGGGCCGCTGATGGCCAAAGGCGGACTGATCCTCCACGGCGAGCAGGAGTTCACCTATCACCGCCCGGTGTTCGTCGGTGACGTGCTGGTGGGGGAGGGCAAGGTGGTGGACGCCTACCGGAAGGAGTCCAAGGGCAGGACGATGACGTTCGTAGTGGTCGAGACGGCGTGGAGCGAGCGGTCCACCGGTGAGCCGGTGTGCACCTCGCGCATGAACATCATCCACCGCATCTGATGGCAGCGGACACCGCAGCGTCGCCGTCGGACGATGTCCTCCGCCGGATCGAGGGCGGTATCGCCTGGATCACCCTCAACCGCCCGGAGGCCGGAAACGCCCTCACGGCCGACATGCGGGAGCAGCTCGTCGCCTGGCTCGAGGAGTCGTCCGCGGACCTCGCCGTGCGGGTGGTGGTCCTGACCGGGGCAGGGGAGAAGGGATTCTGCACGGGTGCCGACCTCCGCTCACAGGCAGCCGCCCCGCCCCGCCCCGAGGGCGCGCCCGACCGCGCCGTCGGCGATGCCGCCCGGCTGATCCGCACGGGGTGGCAGCGGTTGGTGGGCGCTGTGCTCGACTGCGAGAAGCCGGTGATCGCCGCGGTCAACGCCACGGCGGCGGGTGGCGGCATGCATCTGGCCCTGGCCTGCGACCTGGTGTTGGCCGCCGAGGAGGCCAGGTTCATCGAGGTCTTCGTCCGGCGGGGGATCGCCCCGGACGCCGGCGGGGCCTATCTCCTGGCCAGGCTCATCGGGCCCCAGCGGGCCAAGGAGCTGTTCTTCTTCGGCGACGACCTGCCGGCGGTGGACGCCGAGCGCCTCGGCCTGGTCAATCGGGTCGTTCCCCGTCGCCAGTTGCTGGACATGGCCGGCGAGTGGGCGGCGCGGCTGGCCAGCGGCCCGACCAAGGCCCTCGGTGCCGCCAAGTACCTGACCAATCGGGCACTCGAGTCCGACCGGGCAACTGCCCTGTGGGACGAGGCGGTGGCCCAGGAACTGGTGACCGGGACCGAGGACTGCAGCGAAGGGCTGGCCGCGTTCACCGAGCGCCGGCCCCCGGTGTTCCGGGGCTGGTAGGCGGGCGCGCCCCGCTAGAACCGGTTCTGATTCCAGCCGCCCGGGATGCTAGAAACTCTGCCGTGACTCCGACTCTGCTCCATCGCTTCGGAGCCTGACCGGTGCCCATCGGGATCCGCGACGAGCACGAGGACCTCCGTGTCTCGTTCCGGCGCTGGGTCGAGTCACGCTGCCCGCCTGCGGTGACCCGGGCCGCCCTCGATGCCGAGGCAGACGTGCTCCCTCCCTTCTGGGACGACCTTGCCGCCCAGGGCACGCTCGGGATCCATCTGCCCGAGGAGTTCGGTGGCCAGGGGGCCGGCATGGTGGAGCTTGCCGTGATCGCCGAGGAGCTGGGTAGGGCTGCCGCTCCCGGCCCGTGGGCCTCCACCGCGGTGGTGGGCGCCGTGGTAGCCGCCTGCGGGAGTCCCTCGCAGGCCAAGGAGCTCCTGGGAGGGCTGGCCGACGGCTCCACCCCTGCCTCGGTGGTCGTCCCTGTCGGCGGGCACGACGGTTCCGCGGTCACGTGGCCGGGTCTGACCGGCCACCCCGGCCGGGACGGTGCGGTGACGGTGGACGGAACGCTGCGGCCCGTCCCCAACGGGTCGGTGGTCTCGCTGGTGTTGGCCCCGGTCACCGTGGGCGACACGGTGCAGTGGATACTGCTCGAACGGGGTGACGCTGCCGCGGTCGAGCCCCTGGCCAGCTTCGATCCCTCCCGGCCGTCGGCGACCTGGATTCTGCAGGGCGCACGGGTGCCACCCGAGCGGGTCCTGGCCGGCGCAACGACCGGGCGGATCCGCGACCTGGCACTGGTGGTCGCATCGGCCGAGGCCGTAGGCGGTGCCCGCTGGTGCCTCGATACGGCAACCGAGCATGCGCGCACCCGACACCAGTTCGGGAGGCCGATCGGCCAGTTCCAAGCGGTGAAGCACCGGCTGGCCGACATGCTCCTCGCCGTCGAGCAGGGGGTGGCGTCGACCTGGGACGCGTCAACGGAGATCGATCAGGGACACACCCCGCCCGGCGGCGACGCCGAGGCAGGGGACCATGGCCGCCTCGCCGTCCAGCTCGCCGCCGACCTGGCCCTGGACGGCTATGTCGAGGCCGCCAAGGGGGCCATCCAGGTCCTGGGGGGCATGGGCTTCACCTGGGAGCACGACGTCCACATCCACCTCCGGCGGGCGACGACCCTTCGACAGCTCCACGGTGGGACCGCCCCCCTGCGAGCGGGGTCGGCGCGCCTTGCGCTCGAGGGATGGCGCCGTCGGCTCACCATCGAGTTGCCCCCGGAGGCCGAACAGCTCCGTGACCGGCTCACCCCGATTGCTGCGGCCATCGCCGCCCTCGAGGACCAGGGGGAGCAGCGGCGTGCCCTGGTCGACGCAGGCCTGCTGACCCCGCACTGGCCGTCCCCGTGGGGTCGTGACGCCGGAGCGGTGGAGCAGCTGGTGATCGACGGGATCTGCGCCGAGGTGGGTCTCCACCGGCCCAATCTGGCCGTGGCCGCCTGGGCTCTTCCGACCATCATCGCCCATGGCACCCCCGAGCAGACGGAACGTTGGGTGGCCCCGACCCTCCGCGGCGAGCTGCTCTGGTGCCAGCTGTTCAGCGAGCCGGGTGCCGGTTCCGACCTGGCTGCCCTGAGCACGCGGGCATCCCGTGTCGAGGGTGGCTGGTCACTCGTGGGGCAGAAGGTGTGGACCTCGGTGGCGGCCCGGGCCGACATGGGCATCTGCCTGGCCCGCACCAACCCGGACGCCCCGAAGCACCGGGGCATCACTTACTTCCTGGTGGACATGAAGTCGCCGGGAATCGAGGTGAGGCCGTTGCGGGAGATCACCGGCGAGGCACTGTTCAACGAGGTGTTCTTCGACGGGTGCTTCGTGCCCGACGAGTGCGTGGTCGGCGAGATCGACGGGGGTTGGAGGCTCGCCCGGACCACACTGGCCAACGAGCGGGTGTCGCTCTCCTCGGACTCGGCCTTCGGCGGCGCCCTCGAGGGCGTGCTGGCGCGGGTTGCCGCCGATCCCGCACTCCAGGACCCGGTCACCCTCGATCGGTTGGGTCATCTCCTGGCCGAAGCGCAGTCCCTGGCCCAGCTGGGCGTGCGGGCCACCCTCCGATCCGTCGGCGGCCTCCAGCCCGGGTCCGAGTCGAGTGTGCGCAAGTTGCTCGGTGCCGAGTTCGAGCAGCGCGTCCACGAGTTCGGACTCGACCTGTGCGGCCCCGACGGTGCGGTGGTGGACGGGGACGCCGCCGTCTCGGCCCACGGAGTCCTGCAGAGCAAATGTCTCACCATCGCCGGCGGGACCAGCGAGGTCCAGCGCAACGTCATCGGTGAGCGCCTGCTCGGCCTGCCACGTGATCCCGACCCGGGCCGGTGAGTGTGGCAGTGTTGCGGTCGGCGGAAGCGGCAGAAGAGAAGGGAGGCCCGATCGATGGGTGACCAGGTGCTGTACTTCGAGGACGTGGCCGAAGGGGACCAGGCCCCCGAACTGGCCCACGTGCTGACCCGGACCGATCTGGTGGCCTACGCCGGGGCGTCGGGCGACTTCAACCCCATGCACCACGACGAGGTGAAGGCCACCGCGGCCGGCCAGCCCAGCGTGTTCGGGCACGGGATGTTCTCCATGGGCCTCCTCGGAACGGCCATCACCAACTACGTGGGAGTGGGCAACGTACGGAGGTTCCAGGTGCGGTTCGCCAGGCAGACCTGGCCCGACGAGGAGTTGCGCACGAGGATCGTGGTCACCCGGACACGGACCGAGGGCGACGACCACCTGGTCGATCTCGACGTCCGGCTCCACAACGTCGACGGCGAGGAGAAGGTGGTCGGGGAGGCCACCGCCGTCGTGCCCAGCAGCCTCTGAGCATCGTCTCCGGACGGCGCCCCGGTCCGTCGCACGGACCGTTCGACGGCCCGGGATCCCTGGGGAGGGCCAGGGCGCGACGGTGACGGTCGACCGGCATCGGGAGCCCAGGCGGTAGGTTCGTACCGCGGCCGGCAGCCGGCTGCCGTGCGGCGATGCGAACAGGCCAGAGGAGAAGAGTGGACCGACGGTGGTGGCGCGCAATCCGGGTACCGGTGGTCCTCGGGGCGGTGGCCGCGTCGGTGTTGGCCGGCTGCGCCAACGTGACCACCACCACCGTCTCCCATGCCGGTGACACCGACGGGGTGACCCCCACTTCCATCAAGGTGGGGGCGCTGGCCTCGCTCAGCGGCTTCGCCAGCTCCGACTTCGCACCGGTGGTGACCGGAGCGAAGGCCTACTTCGACCGGCTCAACGCGACCGGTGGCGTGGACGGGCGCAAGATCATCTACTCGCCCATCCTCGACGACGGGACCTCGCCGTCGGGCGACACGTCGGCAGCCCAGCTGTTGGTCCAGGACAAGGTGTTCGCCGTGGTCGGGGTGGCCACCCCCTTCTTCACGGGGTCCTCCATCCTGCGGGCCCAGTCGGTGCCCACCTTCGGACTGCAGGAGAACACCAACGCCCAGTGGGCAGGGCCGACCATGTTCGGTGCGAACGGCTCCTACGTCGAATCGTCGGCCCCGCAGCCCCAGGTGGCCTTCGTGTTCCAGCGCACCCGCTCCCATCGGGCCGCGGTGCTTGCCTACAACGTGGCCCAGTCCTCGGAGGGGTGCGTGAGTGTCATCCAGGCACTTGCCCGGTTCCACGTCGACACGCCGGTGGTGGACCTGTCCATCCCCTACGGCGCCGCGTCGCTCGACGCCGATGTCACCCGCATGCAGCAGAACGGGATCGACTTCGTGGCCACCTGCATGGACGCCACCGGGGACATCAAGCTGTCCCAGACGCTCCAGCAGCACGGCATGGGCTCGACGGTCCAGTACTGGCTCGACGGGTATGACCAGCAGACCCTCCAGAATAACCCGGCGGCCATGGATGGCGTCTACTTCCTGCTGCAGCAGACACCCTTCGAGATGACCGCCCTCCAACCCGGCGCCTACCCGGGGATCGACCAGTTCAACGCCGCCCTCAAGAAGTACGCACCCCCGGGGACCGAGCCGAGCACGGGCGCACTGGCCGGCTGGCTCAGCGCTGACCTGTTCGCCCAGGGCCTGCGGGCCGTCGGCCCCGACCTCACCCGCAGCGCCCTGGTGGCCGACATCAACAAGTTCACGGACTACACGGCGGACGGGGCCATCCCGCCGGTGGACTGGACGGTCGCCCATACGGCGATCACCTCCCTCGACTGCTCCTCCTTCGTGCGGGCCCGCGGGGACGTCTTCGTGCCGGTGTTCGACACCCACTCCAGTGTCTACGTGTGCTTCCACCAGTTCGCACCGTCGAGTACCACGGTGACCACGCTGCCGATCCAGCCGGGGGTGCCGAGCCGGTGACCCAGTTCTTCAACTACGCAGTGCCGGGGATCCCCTTCGGGTGCGTCTTCGCCCTGATGGCGGTAGGCCTGGTGCTGACCTACAAGGCGTCGGGCGTCTTCAACCTGGCCTTCGGGGCCCAGGCCTTCGTCTCGGCTCTGGCCTTCGTCTCCCTGATCGAGGACGGTTGGCCACGATGGGCGGCAGGGGTCCTGGCGGTCTTCGTCCTGGGACCAGTGGTGGGCGTGCTCCTCGACCGTCTCCTCTTCCGCCGGATTCGCACGGCCTCGCCCCTGGTGAAGCTGGTGCCTTCCCTCGGGCTGCTGGTGGCGCTGCCCCAACTGGCGCTGATCATCGCCGGCTCCACGCCGGACATCCCGCCGCCGGCGCTGTTCGTCAACGCCCAACACGTCTACCTCCACCTCGGCTCGGTGCCGCTCAGCGGGCTCGAACTGTCCATCACGGGATGCACCGTGCTCGTCGTCGCCGTCCTGGTCGCCCTGTTCCGCTTCACGCCGGCCGGACTCGAGATGCGGGCGGTGGTGGAGAGCCCGAGGATGACCGAGCTGGCCGGGGTCAACGCCGGGCGGATCAGCGCCTTTGCCTGGATACTGTCGAGCGTGATGGCCGCCCTGGCCGGGGTCCTGTTGGCGCCGCTCTACTCGCAGCTGGACCCCCAGAACTTCACCGTCCTGCTGGTGTGGGGCATCGCCGGCGCGGTGATCGGCCGGTTCTCCAGCCTCCCCCTCGCCCTGCTCGGGGGCCTCTTCCTCGGTGTGGCACAGCAGATCGTGGCCGGCTACCTGCCCGCCGGAATCATCGCGACCGGGTTGCGGCCGTCGCTGCCCTTCGTGGTCCTGCTGATCTTCCTGCCGTTCACCCGGCAGCGGCAGTTCGACGACCCACTGGCGGGTTGCGATCCACCGTCTGCCACCGTCGAGACCGAGACGCTCGGGTACCGGTCGGCCACCACGCTGGCCGGGGCGGGCGACGACGACGTCCATGCGGTCGGCCTCTGGCACCGCCGACTGGGCCTCGAGGGTCCCGATGTATGGTGGTACCGCTTCGTCCGGCGGCCCACCTCCACGCTGGCGTGGGTGCTGGCGGGCCTGGCCGTGGTGTCCGGACTGACCTGGGTGCCGGCGGACTGGCTGTTGACGATGACCCAGGGCATCGCCTTCGGCGTGATCTTCCTCTCCCTCACCGTCTTGACCGGGATGAGCGGGCAGATCTCCCTCTGCCAGGCCACCTTCGCCGGCCTGGGCGGGTTCGCGGCCGGCCAGCTGGCGGATCACTTCGGGCTCCCGGTGGTCATCGGCATGGTCGCCGGCGGCCTTCTGGCGGCAGGCCTGGGTGTGATCGTTGCGGTGCCGACCCTCCGGCTCGCCGGACTGCCGCTGGCCCTGGCCACCCTGGCGTTCGCCCTCCTGGCCGACAACATCCTCTTCCCCAACTCCTGGGTGGGGAACGGTGCGAGCGGCGTCATCGTGCCGCGGCCGTCGGCCGGACCGGTGAACCTTTCCGCCCCCAAACCGTTCTTCGTCCTCTCGCTGGCCATCCTCTCGGTCACCGCCGGCATCGTGAAACTGGTGGGTGACGGCACCATGGGACGGTTCCTGGCCGCCATGCGGGGGAGCGAGCTGGCGGCCAGCTCGGTCGGCATCGACGTCTACCGGCTACGGGTAGTGGTCTTCGCCATCTCGGCCGGGCTGGCCGGCGTCGGGGGCGCCCTGTTCGGGTCCCTCGAGGGATCCCTCTCGCCCACCGACTTCAACTACCAGATCTCCACGGTGCTGCTGGTGGTGGTGGCCATCGTCGGGATCGGGTCGATCTCGGGGGCCGTGGTGGCCGGTCTGGTGTACACCACCCTCCAGGTGGCCGTCACCACCCTGCCCAGCCGGTACGCGGGCCTGGTGGCGGTCCTCTTCGGCCTGGCCACGCTCAGCTATACCCGCCATCCGGAAGGGTTCCTCGACTACCTGGGGAGCAGGACGCTGGCCTTCATCGCACGCAACCGGGCCATGTCCCGTCTCATGGGGCGCAGCGGAACGGGCGGCCGCGGCCAGCCGCCGCGGAACGAAGGTGCCGGGAATCCCGACGGTGACATCCTGGTGCCGACTCCCGCACCCCGCGGTGCAACGTGATGCCGTCCCCCCTGCCGTCGTCGCCCTCCCTGCTGGTGGCCACCGGCATCTCGAAGCAGTTCGGGGGCATTCAGGCGCTGTCGGAGCTCTCCTTCGAGGTGGGACGAGGTGAAGCGGTCGGCATCGTTGGCCCCAACGGGGCCGGCAAGACCACCCTGTTCAACTGCTTGCTGGGGCTGGAGAAGCCCGACACCGGAAGTGTCGTCTTCGACGGCGTGCGGATCGACCGGCTCCCGGTGTGGAAGAGGAGCAGGCTCGGAATCGGCCGGACCTATCAGCGCATGGAGCTCTTCCGGGGCATGACGGTCGCCGATCACCTGCTTGTGTCCGAACAGGCGTCATCAGGGACGTTCCGGTTCTGGCGCGACTTCCTCAACCGGGGTGGGCCCACCCCGGGGGAGCTGCACCATGTCCAAGAGGTGCTGGACCTGCTGGGTCTCGAGGTCATGGCCGATCGACCGGTGGACGGCCTCGATCTGGGCCATGCCCGATTGGTGGAGTTGGGTCGCGCCATGATGGGCGCCCCGAAGCTGCTCATGCTGGACGAGCCGTCCTCGGGGCTCGACACCGAGGAGACGGCCCGTCTGTCGACGGTCCTGGCCTCCATCAGGAGCGCCCGTACCACGGCGGTGGTGCTCGTGGAGCACGACCTGCAACTGGTCGAGTCGGCGGTCGACCGGCTGTGCGTCCTCAACTTCGGCCGCATGCTGGCTTCGGGGCGCGTCGACGAGGTCCTGGCCGACACCGAGGTCCGCCGCGCCTACCTGGGGGCCAGTGGGTGAGCGGACCCCCCCTGCTCGAGCTCGAAGGCGTGAGCGCCTCATACGGCCCCTACCGCGCCCTGTTCGACGTCTCGCTGTCGGTGGGTGCCGGCTCCGCCCTGGCCCTGGTCGGAGTCAACGGCGCCGGGAAGTCGACCGTGGCCAGAGTGGTGTCGGGATTGGTGCCGGTGACCTCGGGCCGGATCCGCTTCGACGGGGTGGACATCACCAGGCGCCCTGCTTACGAGATTGCCAGGATGGGCCTGACCCATGTCACCGAGGGACGGTCGGTGTTCTCCTCCCTGACCGTCGAGGAGAACCTCACCCTCTCGTTCCGGCAGGCCCTCGGGCGGCGCGAGGTGCCCGCCGCCCTCGAGCGGGCCTACGCCGCGTTCCCCAAACTGGGGCAACGGCGGGCCCAGTCGGCCGGCACCCTGTCGGGGGGCGAGCAGAGGATGCTGGCTCTGGCCCGGGTGCTGGTCGTGCGCCAGAAGCTGCTGGTCGTCGACGAGCTCTCGTTCGGCCTGGCGCCGGTGATGGTCGACGAGGTCTATGCGGCCCTCGGAGAGGTGCTGTCGGCCGGGACGTCGCTCCTCATCATCGAGCAGCACGTCGACCGGGCACTCCACTTCGCCGATGCCGTGGTGGTCCTGAGCAAGGGAAGAGTGGTCTACGACGGCACGGTCGAAGGAGCGGAGTCGCGGCTGAGCGAGCTGGTACTCGGCCGGTTGGAGCAGTGACCGGACGGTCGGCCGGGGCGGTGCCTAGGACAGGTTGAAGGGCGGCACCTGCGACGAGGCGCTCTTGAACAGCTCGCCCTTTGCCGCGGCCAGCTCCTCGGGAGTCCACATCGAGTCGCGGTGCAGCTCGCCGACCGGGTGGAATCCGCCCATGGCCCAGATGTCGCCGCCGTAGACGATGAAGTTCTGACCGGAGATGTCGGCAGCCTCGTCCGTGGCCAGAAAGGTCACCAACTGCGCGACGTTGCGGGGATCGAACTTGTCGAAGCCGTTGTCGGCCTTGGCCATCTCCCCGAACAGGTTTTCGGTCATGCGGGTTCGGGCCCGGGGCGAGATGGAGTTGACGGTGATCCCGTAGCGCCCGAGCTCGCGGGCCAGCACCCAGGTCAGCGAGGCGATGCCCGCCTTGGCCGACGAGTAGTTGGCCTGGCCTGCGTTGCCGAAGAGGCCCGCTTCCGACGAGGTGTTGATGATCCGGCCGGTGACCTCCTCGCCCGCCTTGGCCCTGCCCCTCCAGTAGACCGCGGCGTGATGGGAAGGGGCGAAGTGGCCCTTCAAGTGGACTCGGATGACGTCGTCCCAGTCCGACTCCTCCATGTTGAAGCACATCTTGTCTCGCAGGATGCCGGCGTTGTTGACCAGGATGTCGAGTTGGCCGAAGGTGTCGATCGCCTGGTCGACGAGGGCCTTGGCCCCGTCCCACGAGCTCACGTCGGAGGAGTTGACCGCACCGTCGCTGCCTCCAGCCCTGATCAGCTCGACCACCTCCTCGGCCGGGTGCTTGTCACCGCCTTCTCCCTGGAGCGAGGCGCCCACGTCGTTGACGATCACCTTGGCTCCCTGCGAGGCCAGCAGAAGGGCCTCCTCGCGTCCGATCCCCCGTCCTGCGCCGGTGACGATCGCCACCTTGCCGTCGAGCATTCCCATGGTGTCCTCCTGTGTTCGGTTCCGCGGCCACCGCGCACGTTGACGCAGCGACGGAACCGGGGAAGCATGGCCGATACCCACCCGTTCCGGCAAGACAGGATGCGCGATGACGACTGACACCCACGCCGCACCACCGACCGGCGGTCGCCGCGTGGCGCTGGTGACGGGAGGGGGCCGGGGGATCGGCCGGGCCATCGCTCTGGGGCTCGCAGCGGACGGGTGCGACATCGCCGTCAACTTCCGGCGGGACGCGGAAGCGGCCGGAGGGACGGTTGCCGACATCGAATCACTGGGCCGGAGGGCCGTTCCCTACCGGGCATCGGTGGACGAGCCCGATGCCGCACTGGGTCTGGCCGCCGACGTGCTCGGCGACTTCGGCGCTGTCGACATCCTGATCTGCAATGCCGGCGTCGCCAGCCGCGGCCGCTCCGTTGTGGAGACCGACCTGACCGAGGTGGACCGGCTCATGCGCACCCACGTCCACAGTGCCTTCCTCCTCTGCAAGTCGCTGCTCCCGTCCATGCGCGAGCGGCCCCGCGGCGACGTCGTGTTCATCTCGTCGGTGGCCGCCCGGTTGCCGGGCGCCAACGGGTCGCCGTACAACATGGCCAAGGCGGCCCTGGAGGCACTGGCCATGACCGTGGCCAAGGAGGAACGGACCTCGGGGACCCACGCCAACGTGGTGGCGCCCGGTCTGGTGGTGACCGAGATGGGCAGGCGCCTGGTCAAGGGTGCCATGGGGGTAGACGACATCGGCTCCCTCGATGCCGGGTCGCCCTTCGGGCGGGTGTGCCGTCCCGAGGACGTCGCCGACGTGGTGCGGTTCCTGGTCTCGCCGGCGGCGGAGTACGTCACCGGACAGGTGGTCACCGTCGACGGCGGCGGCTGAACCGGCCGGGGGGCGTTCGATTGCCGATGGTAGGTTCTCGGCGTTCGGTCGAACGCAAATGGAGACGGAGTGAGCGGACAGGTTCAGTCAGCGGGCAAGGCGCATGGCGCCCAAATGGTCGGAGCCGCGGTCGGCAAGGTCACGCCGCAACTGCTGAGGATCGAGCGCAAGGTTCGTCGAGAAGCGACCCGCCTGGCCGGGCTCTCGTTCACCCAGCTGCCCCCACGGGAGGCGGTCCGCATGGCGTACAACGTCCTGCTCCGCCGCGAACCCGACGAGCCGGCCTGGAGCGACCAGGCCGGCGCCATGGCCGCGGGGCTGCTCTCCCACGGCGACGTGGTCGACCGCATCCGCTGCTCGAGCGAGTACCGGACGCAGGTACCGGTGGGCGAGGCCGGGTTCCATAGTTCGCTCCACACCAGCCGGTGCGAGTTCATCATCGGCCTGCCGCCGGCACGGCGGATCGTGGACCTCGGGGGCGGGCACACCACCGACTCGCGCGGCGCCCTGGTGGTGCTCGGCTACCCGTACGACTTCGACGAGCTGGTGGTGGTCGATCTGCCACCGGACGACCGCCACCCGCTCTACCATTCGGAGCGGTTCGGGGCCGGGGACACCGAGCGGGGCAAGGTCCGCTACGAGTACCGGTCGATGGCCGACCTGTCGTTCGCCGACGATGCCTCCGTCGACCTCGTCTACAGCGGTCAGTCCATCGAGCACGTCACCGAGGCCGACGGGGACACCGTCCTCGAAGAGGCATTCCGCATCCTCCGGCCCGGTGGGTACATGGCCATCGACACGCCCAACGCCCGGGTCTGCCGGCTGCAGCAGGCGGGGTTCATCGACCCGGACCACGAGGTGGAGTACACGCTCGACGAGCTGCGTGACAAGGTGACCAGGGCCGGCTTCGACGTGCTCACCGAGCGGGGCCTCAATTGGGGCGGCCCGGCGGTGGCCGCCGGCGAGTTCGACCCTGTCGCCCTGGCCGGCAACTACGGCGTGCACTACGACGCCGAGGCGTGCTACCTGCTGGCCCTGCTGATCCAGAAGCCGGCGGGCCGGTAACCCCGCGCCCATCGGAGGTGCTCAGCCGTCGGCGGGTTCGAGCACGAAGACCGGGATCTCCCGCTCCGTCTTGCGCTGGTAATCGGCGTAGTCGGGGTAGGCGGCCACGGCCCGTCCCCACCAGACCGACTTCTCCTCCCCGGTGACCTGGCGGGCGACCAAGTCGGTCTTGGCCGCGCCGTCCCGGAGCTCGACGTGGGGGTCGGCGACCAGGTTGAAGTACCACCGGGGGTGGGTGGGGGCACCGCCCTGGGATGCGACGACGGCATAGCGGCCGTCGTGCTCCACGCGCATGAGGGGCGTCTTGCGGATCTTGCCCGACGTCGCACCCCGGCTGGTCAGGATGACCACCGGCATCCCCCGCAGCGTGGTGCCCTCGTCCCCGTCGGAGCGTTCGTAGAGATCGACCTGGTTGCGGACCCAGTCGGTCGTGCTCGGCTCGTACTCACCTTCGATCGGCATGTGCTCCAGCTAACACCGGTCGGCCGACGGGCGCCACCATCGAGCGGACCGCTCCGATGCCCGCGACATCACACTGGTGCGGGCGAGAGGACTCGAACCTCCACCCCCGAAGGGACCGGGACCTAAACCCGGCGCGTCTGCCAATTCCGCCACACCCGCGTCGGGCCACACTATCGACGGCCCGCGCTGCCCGGTCACCGCCGCGCCCCACCTCCGGACCGAGGGGAGGGCCCGCAACGGCCGGCATGCCACGGGGCGGCGGCGGGCCCCTGGCTATAGTCGGCGTGTGCCACCCGCACCGCCCTCCACGCCCTCGGTGGCTCCCATCGAGCCGGACCCGCCCGTCGACCCCGTCGACCCGGCCGACACGGGTCCGGCCGCCCGGGCGCGGTACCTCGACGAGGTGATGGCCGAGATCGACGCCGAGGTCAGGCGGAGGCGCGCCTCGGGAGATCTCCCCGCCGGCCTCGAGCGGGAGCTCGACGAGCTCTTCCTCGAGTTCTCCCCGGTGGGACTGCACGGCCGGGCACGGCTCCGCGAGACGCTGGCCCTGGTGGACGGATCCGCCTATGTCGACACCGCCGTCCCGGTCGCATCCCAGAAGGCCGTGGGTAGCTACGTCAAGCGCCTGATCCGCAAGGCCATCGGGTGGTACGTCGGCTTCATCGTCCACCAGATCGTGAAGTTCGCCTGGTCGGTGTCCCGCATGTTCCACGTCGTCGTCGACCATGTGGAGGGCCTCGAGGCCGCCGTCGAGTCCCAGCGGACCCCTGAGTTGCCGGCCAGCGCTGTGCCGGTGGCCGACCCCGGCTCGAGCTGGTGGTCCGGAGCCGCCGTCGACGCCCTGGCCGGGGTCGGCGGCCGGGTGCTCCACGCCGAGTGCGGAAACGGGGCCCTGCTGGACGTACTGATCGCCGGAGGAGTGGACGCCTACGGTGTGGACCCAACCGAGTCGGTGATCGAGCCGGCCATCGACCGGGGACTGGACGTTCGAGCCGAATCGGTGCTCGGGCACCTCGAGGTGGTGGCCGACGAGGCGCTGTCCGGTATCGTGCTGAGCGGATCGATCCAGTGGCTCCACCCCAACGAGCGCGACCGGCTGGAGGGTCTGGTGACGTCCCGGCTGGCCATCGACGGCGTGCTGATCCTCCACTCGGCGACACCGGAGTCGTGGACGGCCGGCTCCTCCCACCTGGTCAGCGACCTGGCCCCGGGGCGCCCGTTGCACGCCGGGACCTGGAGCCACCTGTTGGCGCAGCGGGGCTTCCGCCCCACCGCGCTCCTCTACGGGGGCGAGGACCGGCGGCTGGTTCAGGTGGCCCCGTCGAACGCCGACGCCGACGCGATCAACGCCGCCATCGACGTCGTCAACACGCTCCTGTTGGGACCGGGCGAGTACCTTCTGGTCGCCGTTCGAGAGCGGTGACCGGCGTCCACCAGTTCGTTCCGGCGCTGCTGCCCAGGGACGCAACGGGTGATCACACACTGGCGCTGCGCGACACCTTCAGGAGCGCGGGATGGGAGTCGGAGATCTACGTCGAGGCGGCCCATGACGAGTTGATGGACAAGGCGACCTACTTCGAGCGCTATCCGGAACGCGCCGAGCCGGGCGACATCCTGCTCTACCAGCTGGGCACCGCGTCGCCGGTGGCGGACTTCCTCCTGTCGAGACCCGAGCCCCTGGTGCTCGACTACCACAACGTCACGCCCGCCTCGTTCTACGAGGGATGGGAGGACCACACCAGCGAGAAGGTGGCCCTGGCCCGGAGCCAGGTGGCCGCACTGGCGCCTCTGGCCGTCCTGGGCATCGCCGATTCGGCGTTCAACGCGGCCGAGCTCCGGCGCCTGGGGTGCCGGACGACGGCGGTCGTGCCCATCCTGATCGGGAGGGACGGGTGGGTCGACCGGGTCGACGAGCGCGAGCTCTCGCGTCTGTCCGCTGACCACGGGACGGCGACGGTGCTCTTGTTCGTGGGCCGGATCTCGCCCAACAAGGCCCAACACCACCTGGTGGAGGCACTCTGGCTCTACCGCCGCTGGTACGACCCGGCAGCCCGCCTCCACCTGGTGGGGCCGGCGGTCACCGCCTCCTATGTGGACGCCGTCTTCGCGTTCGCCGCCGAACTCGGACTCGAGGGGGCCGTGCGACACGGCGAGCACCTCACGCCGGCGCAGCTGGCTGCGTGGTACGCCGATGCCGACGTCTTCGTTTGCGTCTCCGAGCACGAGGGATTCTGCATCCCGCTGCTCGAGGCCATGGAGTCCGACCTGCCGGTGGTCGCCTACTCGGCGGGCGCCGTCCCAGAGACGCTGGGTGACGCGGGGATCCTCCTCGACGACAAGCGCCCCAGCCTGGTGGCGTCCGCGGTCGACCGTGTGCACCACGACCCGGTATTGGCCGACCGGCTGGTCGCAGCAGGTCGGGGGCGGCTTGAGCAGTTCGGCGCGGCGGCCACCCGTGCCCGGTTCGTCGAGGTGCTGGGCGCCCTCGCTGCCGGCCGGGGGGTCGGCGGATGAAACTGGTCTTCGTGACGCCCCGGTACGGGACAGAGGTCATCGGTGGAGCGGAGACGGCCGCCCGCATGGTTGCGGAGCGCCTCTGCCTCCGCCCCGACTGGGAGGTCGAGGTCCTGACCAGCTGCGCCCTCGATCATCTGACCTGGGAGAACACCGAGCCGGCGGGCACGTCGGTGCTCAACGGGGTCACGGTCCACCGCTTCCCGACGGCAAGCAGGCGCCTCCTCGACTACTTCGAGCTCGACGCCAAACTCCGGGTGGCGCCGACGGCCGCCACGCTGGCCGAGTCCCGTCGTTGGGTGGCGCTGAACGGCCCGATGTGCCCGGGGCTGGTCGACGCGGTGGCGGCCACGGATGCGGACGCCCTGGCCTGCTATCCCTACCTGTTCGCCACCACCGTCGACAGCATCGCCGTCTCCGAGGTGCCCACGGTCCTCCACCCAGCGGCCCACGACGAGCCGGCCATCTACCTGCCGGCGTTCCGGCGCAGCTTCCGGGACGTCGACGGGTTGGTGTACCACACCCAGGCGGAGCGCGACCTGATGGAGCACGTCTTCACCATCGGGGCCCGACCGCAGATCGTCCTGGGCCTGGGGGTCAACGACCCGGCCGGGGCCGGACGGAGGGGCGGCGACATCCTGGGCCTCGGGGAGCGTCCCTACCTCTGCTACCTCGGTCGGGTCGACGAGCACAAGGGGTGCGGAATGCTCGCCGAGTACTTCGAGCGGTACAAGGAGCGCCACCCCGGTGGTCTCGCCCTGGCTTTCGTGGGCCCGGTCTCCGACAAGGCCCCCCGGCATCCGGACATCGTCGTGACCGGCACGGTGTCCGAGGCGGA
The DNA here is from genome assembly GCA_052326605.1 of Acidimicrobiales bacterium. Lineage (GTDB taxonomy): Bacteria > Actinomycetota > Acidimicrobiia > Acidimicrobiales > RAAP-2 > Bog-756. The sequence continues at coordinate 84,101 of JBKQMB010000074.1, forward strand.
CAAGTGGGACATCCTGGCCGGAGCGCAGGTGATGGTCACCCCGTCGGCGTACGAGTCGTTCTCGTTGGTGCTGTTGGAGGCGTGGACGCTCGGCGTCCCGGTGCTGGTCAACGCGGCGTGTGCCGCCACCATGGAGCACTGTCGTCGATCGGGCGGGGGGGTGTGGTTCGACTCGTACCGGACCTTCGAGGTGGCCGTGGACCGGCTGGCAGCGGATGCGGGGCTCCGGACCGTACTGGGCGATGCCGGCAACCGCTACACCTCCCGGTACTACCGCTGGCCGTCGATCATCGGCCGCTACGCCGATTTCCTCGAAGGCGTCATCGACCGGGGCCACCGCAGCGCCATCAGGTCGGCCAGGCTCGAGATACCGGTAGGCGGGACCGAGTATGTCCGGAAAGGATGAGCGGGTGACAGACGACGAGCAACCGGGGCCGGACGAGGAGGAGCTGCTGGCGGCGTTCGACCGGTTGCGGCCCCAGGGAAGCCTGCGGTGGGGCTTCGACGACGCCATGCGCAGGGTGGCCAATACCGACGGTCAGGCTGCAGCGGGCGCGGCCCCGTGGGAGGGCCTCCCCACCGACCTGTGGGAGCGCGGGAGGTCGGCCCGCATCGGCCGGCGCTTCGTGGGCGACGTGGCCGGTGTCCTCGCCGGCCTCCTGGCTGCCGATGCCCGGCGGGTGGCGGATGCCGCCGTGGCCGGGGTCAACGCCGCCAACTGGGATGCACTCCGCTATCTGGCGGCCCGGGTCGAGCTGCTGGAGGCCCGGGTCGACCCGGTGGGCCTCGAGGTCGCCGACCTTTCGGTGCCCGCGCCGGACACGGGCGAGTGGGCGGAGGCCGTCGGGACCTGGCTGCACCCGGGCGACTCCGAGTCGACGATCTTCGTCGGGGAACTGGGCGACGGGGCGCTGCTCGACGCCCTCAGGGAAGCCGGCCGACGGGTACGCGGGGTGGACCCCCGGGGGGCGTCGATCTGGGAGGCCTTCGCCCGTGCCGGCCGCGAGGGGAAGCCGGACAGCGCCGATCGGCCTGCCCCGGAGCTGGTGTTCGGCGAGGTGGCCGGGCGACTGGCCACGATGCCCGACGGCAGCACCGGCGGTGTCGTCCTGTCGGGGTGTGTGGACCGCCTCGATCTGGTCGGGAAGGTCGGGCTGGTCCACCAGGCGGTGCGGGTCACCGAGGCGGGCGGTGCCGTCGTGCTCCTGGCCACCGACCAGTCGGCGTGGGACCGGTCACTGCCCCTGCCGGCGCGGGATCTCCTGCCGGGACGCCCCCTCCATCCCGAGACCTGGCTGCTCCTGCTCCGCCGAGCAGGGGCCGCCGATCCGGTGTGGCACCGACCGGTGCAGGGTACCGTGCATGCGGTGGTGGCCCGGGTGGAACGATGATCGGGGGAGACCGATGAAGGGGATCCACCAGTTCGTCCCCATGCTCCACAGCCACGACGCGGTGGGGGAGCACACCCGGTCACTGCGGGACCTGCTCGTCGCCGCCGGGGTGCCGTCGCACATCTATTCGGAGATCCCCGATCCGGCCACCGCCGGGGAGACGCGTCCCTACCTCGACTACGAATCGGAGGCCGAGGCGGGTGACGTGCTCGTCTACCAGTTCGCCACGTACTCGGCGATGGCCGAGTACGTGGCGGCGCGGCCGGAGCCCCTCGTGATCAACTACCACAGCATCACGCCCCCGGAGTACTTCGGCCCGTGGAACAACGCGATCACCCGCCTGCAGGTCGGGGCCAGGGCCGACCTGGACCGACTGGCGCCGAGGGCGGTGCTGGGGATCGCCGTGTCGCGCTTCGACGCCGACGAACTGGGTGCGGCCGGATGCAGTCGGATCTCGGTCATCCCGGTGGTCAATGTGCAGGTGCCTCCGGTCGAGCCGGACGGCGCCACCCTGGACCGCTTGCGCGAGCGGTGGTCCGACCCGGGCGGTGCCTGGCTGTCGGTCGGGCGCCTGGCACCGAACAAGGCGCATCAACAGGTGATCGCCGCCCTGTTCGTAGCGCGGGCCACCTCGAACCCCGGTGCGCATCTGGCCCTGGTGGGGTCGCCCTCGGAGCCGGCCTACGCCGCCGCCCTCAGGCGCTACGCCTCGTCCCTCGGCCTGGCCGATGCGGTCGAATTCGTCTCGGGCATCAGCGACGCCGAGCTGGCCGCCCACTACCGTGCCGCAGACGTCCTGGTCATGCTCTCCGAGCACGAGGGGTTCGGGGTGCCCTTGGTGGAGGCGATGGGCCAAGGGCTGCCGATCGTGGCCTTCCGCGCCGGAGCGGTGCCGGAAATCCTCGGCGACGCGGGGATCCTGCTCGACCACAAGGGCCCCCGCCGGGTGGCCGAGGCGGTGTGCGGGCTGACGTCGGATTCGCGGGAGCAGGACCGGCTGGTGGAAGCCGGAAGGGTGCGGTTGCGAGCCCTCGACCTCGGAGGAGCCGGAAAACTGCTGGTCGAAGCCGTTCAGGGCGTGTCGGCATCCGGTGGCACCGGCCCGTGATCGGGGTCGTTCGCCCGACGGCCCTGCGTCCGCGCTGAGGCCCGAGCAAGTAGGCTCTTGGCTCATGGACGACTCTCGTCATTCGGCCCTGCACGCCCCCGCCACCGCCTTGCGCAGCTCCACAGTGGAGATGAAGTCAGCGCCAGACGTCGGTCCGAGTTCCGACATCTTCCAACGCCTGTTGAAGGAGCGGATCGTGTTCATCGGTTCGGCGATCGACCAGAACACCGCCAACCTGGTCTGCTCCCAGTTGATCCTTCTCGAGGCCGAAAACCAGGAGCGGGACATCTCGGTCTACATCAACTCCCCCGGGGGCTCGGTGACCGACGGCCTGGCCATCTACGACACGATGCAGTACGTCCGTTGCGACGTGCGCACCATCTGCGTCGGCCTTGCCGCCTCCATGGGCCAGTTCCTGCTGTGCGCCGGCACCCCGGGGAAGCGCTTCGCCCTTCCCCACAGCCGGATCCTCATGCATCAGCCCTCGGGCCAGATGCAGGGCCAGGCCTCCGACATCGCCATCCAGGCCGAGCAGATCATCTACCTGAAGCGGATGATGGCCGAGCGGATCGCCTTCCACACCGGTCAGCCGGTCGAGCGGATCGAGGCCGACTCCGATCGTGATCGTTGGTTCACCGCCGAGGAGGCCCGTGACTACGGCTTCATCGACGAGGTCATCCAGAAGGACGCCATGGAGGTCCCGACGGCCGGAGCGGGGACCACCGCCAAGTGAGCCTCAGCGTCGAGCCGACCGCCCACTCGGATCCCGAGCACGTCCAGGCCATCGGGGGAGGCACCCGCTTCGTCCCCGGCCAGAGTCACGACCGGGTCACCATCGTCAACGGCAAGGTGCAGCTGGGTCAGAGGCTCAAGGACCTCTGGCTCAATCGTGACCTGTTGCTCCTGCTCACCCGGTCCGAGCTGAAGGTCAAGTACAAGGACTCGGTCCTCGGCTACGCCTGGTCGATGCTCAACCCGGCACTGGTCCTGACCATCTACTTCGTGGTGTTCAAAATCATCGCCCGGAACCACCAGCCGTTCTTCGCCATCTGGTTGTTCGCCGGCCTGCTGGCCTGGAACCTCTTCAATACCGCGGCCATGGGTGCCACTTCGGTGGTGGTGGGCAAGGCCGGCATCGTCAAGAAAGTCGCCTTTCCTCGTGAGCTGCTGGCCCTGTCGGTGGTCGGCGTAGCGCTGGTGTTGTTCGCCATCCAGGTGGTGGTGCTCATCCTCGCCCTGCTGCTCTTCGGCATCCAACCTGACTTCACATTCGTGGCCATCCTTCCGTTGGCCCTGGTGGCACTGATCGTGTTCACCGGCGCGCTTTCCATCTTCCTCTCGGCCGTCAACGTCTACCTGCGGGACACCCAGCATCTCACCGAGGTGCTGCTGATGGCCTGGTTCTGGGGCACACCCATCGTCTACACGTTCGGATTGATCTCCGGTGAGCTGGCCAAGTACCCCTCGCTGCTGTGGATCAAGTACGTCTATCTGTGCAATCCCGTCACTCCGATCGTGATGACCTTCCAGCGGGCCATCTACGGGAAGACCCAGTACACCTATGCAGGTCAGGTGTACCACGTGCTGCCCAATTGGGGACCGCTCACGTACGCCGGGCTCGTAGGCATCGTGTTGGCCGTGAGCATCGGGTTGTTCCTTTTGGCGTTGATCGTCTTCGGCCGGCTCGAGGGCAACTTCGCCGAGGAGCTCTGACCGATGGCCGTCGCCGCCATCGAGGTCAAGGACATCTCCAAGCAGTTCCGCCTCTACAGCGAGAAGCACACCTCGCTCAAGGAGCGGGTCATCCACGGCGGCAAGATGCCGTTCACCCCGTTCTGGGCCCTCCGCGATGTCAACGTGGACATCAATCAGGGCGAGACCTTCGGGATCCTCGGCCGCAACGGGTGCGGCAAGTCGACGCTGCTCAAGTGCATCGCCGGCATCCTCAAGCCGACTTCGGGGGAGATCCGGGTCCGGGGGAGCCTGGCCGCCATGCTGGAGCTCGGCGCCGGATTCCAGCCCGACCTCTCCGGCCGGGACAACATCTTCCTCAACGGCTCGCTCCTCGGGCTGCCCCGCTCCGAGATCGCCAAGCGGTTCGACGACATCGTGGCCTTCGCCGAGCTCGAGGACTTCATCGACAACCAGGTGAAGTTCTACTCGTCCGGCATGTACGTGCGACTCGGGTTCGCCGTGGCCGTCAATGTCGAGCCCGACGTGCTGCTGGTCGACGAGGTGCTGGCTGTCGGGGACGCATCCTTCCAGCGCAAGTGCATGGACCACGTGAAGAAGTTCCAGCGCGAGGGCCGCACCATCGTGGTTGTCAGCCACGGTACCGACACCATCCGCCAGAACTGCGGCCGTGCGATGGTGATGAACCACGGCCAGGTCATCACCGTCGACGAGCCGGGCGAGGCGATCCGGATCTACCTGGCCGACCTGCTCGGCGTGGGCACCCTCGCGGGCTCCGAGTCGGGTGGGATCGAAGGCAACGTACTCGCCATCGGTACCGTCCAGGCCGAGCACGGTGGCAGCGGTTCGCGACACCACATGTACCCCGGGGAGTCCCTGACCGTCACCGCCGATGTCGACAGTCTGGACGCGGTGCCAAACGCCATGGCCACCATCGCCATCCACGACGACAAGAACGAGCTGGTCTTCGCCTCCGACCCCGACGACCCGGCCTGCGCCATGGACATCCCGGTCGGCGGTGGGGTCGTCCGGTTCTACTTCCCCGAGGTACCGCTCCTCGACGGCACCTACTCGGTCAGTGTCGGGGTGCGCAGCGCAACCGAGACCGCCATCTTCGACTGGAAGGACCAGGTGACCCAGTTCGAGGTGGCCAATCCGGGGCGCTCCACCGGCCGGGTAAGACTTCCGGTCGACGTGAGCTTCCGGCTCCGGTCCAGCGGCCACACCGGAGAGGTGCCGGCGGTGGGGGCCCAGTTCGCACCGCTGGCCGGTTGGGAGGAAACTGCTTCGTGACGGTCGGCCGCATCGACCAGGTGATCCCGTCGCTTGCCAGCAGGGACGCCATCGGCGGCCACGTGGTGCAGCTACGGGACCTGTTGCGGTCGAAGGGCTACCAGTCGGACATCTACTACGGCACTGCCACGCCGGATCGCCTCGAGTACGGCTTTCCGGTGAACCGCCTCGGTGACCGCCCGTCGGCCGGCCGGGTCCTGCTGTACCAGCTGTCCATCGGAAGCGGCGTGGCCGACATCTTCCGCGAGCGCAGTGAACGGAAGTTCGTCAACTACCACAACATCACTCCGGCCGATCTGCTCGAGGCGTGGGTGCCCGCCGTGGGCGAGGAGGTCCGCTGGGGTCGGTCCCAGCTGCGTGATCTGGCGCCCATCACCGAGTTCGCCATCGCCGACTCCGTCTACAACGAGCGGGAGCTGCAGGCCGCCGGATACCGTTCGACCACCACGGTCCCGTTGCTCATCGACCTGGAAGGGTTCGGCGGCTCGCCAGACCCCGCTCTGTCGGCCCGCCTGGCTGCGGACAAGGCGGACGGGGGCGCCGACCTGTTGTTCGTGGGGAAGGTCTCCCCGCACAAGGGCCAACACGACCTGGTCAAGGCGCTGGCCGCCTACCGCCGCCTCTACGACCCCGACGCCCGGCTCCACCTGGTCGGCGGGGCGATCAGCGACGAGTATCTCCTCGCCGTCGAGCGCTTCGCCGAGGAGTTGGACCTGGGTGACGCCGTGGACGTCGCCGGATCGGTGACCCACGAGGAGCTGATCTCCTACTACGCGGCGTCCGACGTCTTCGTGTGCCTCTCCAACCACGAGGGCTTCTGCGTTCCGCTGCTCGAGGCCATGTACCACCGGCTACCGATCGTGGCCTATACCAACACCGCGGTCCCCGAGACGGTGAAGGGCGCGGGGCTGATCCTCCCCGACAAGGAGCCGGCACGGGTGGCGGCTGCCATCGACCGGGTGGTGCGTGACAGCAGGCTGCGGGCGGCACTGGCCGAGGCGGCGTCGGAGCGGGTAGCTTCGTTCGCCCTCCCCCGGGTCAGAGAGCGGTTCGCGTCCGCCCTCGACGCCGCGTGCGCCGCGTGAGGCCGGCGGTCGGATCCACCCCCCGCGTCCGATGAGGGTCGCGTTCGTCGTGCCGCGCTACGGCCCGGCCATCATCGGCGGGGCGGAAACGGCGGCGCGAGTGCTGGCCGAGCATCTCGTGGCCCAGAAGGGATGGGAGGTCGACGTCCTGACCAGCTGCGCCGAGGACTTCGTCACCTGGTCCGACACCTACCCCGAGGGCGTGGAGGTGATCAACGGCGTCCGGGTGTCCCGGTTCGCCTCCGCCGCGGGGCGCGACCCGTCGTTCCACCCTGTGTCCGCATCACTGCTGGCGGACCCCGAACATGCATCGCTTGAGGACGCCGAGCGATGGGTCGACCTGCAGGGGCCGGTGACGCCGGCAGTGGCCGATGCCGCCGTCCACTCCGAGGCGGACGTGCTCGTCTTCTATCCGTACCTCTACTACCCGACGGTGAGGGTCATCGACCAGGTGTCGCTCCCGACGATTCTCCATCCGGCGGCCCACGACGAGCCCGCCCTCCACCTGCCGGTCTTCCCCCGGGTGTTCGAGGCGGCCGACGGCCTGGTCTTCCAGACAGTGGCAGAGCGGGACCTGGTGCAAAGGACGTTCCCGGTGGCATCCCACCACCAGCTGCTCCTCGGTCTGGGCGTGGACGATCCGGACCTGCGCCCCGGCGATGGTGGCGCCGGAACCGACCCGGGTGGTCCACGGACGCCGTCCGGGAGCGAAGTCCCCTACCTGGTCTGCCTCGGGCGGGTCGATCGCCACAAGGGCACCTCCATGCTGGCCACGCTGTTCTCCTGCTACAAGGAGAGGCACCCCGGTCCCCTCCGCCTGGTCTTCGCCGGCCCGGTCGTCGAGCCCCCCGAGGCGCACCCGGACATCGAGGTGCTCGGCCCCGTGTCCGACGACGAGAAGTGGGCGCTCCTCGATAGGGCGGTCGCCCTGGTGTCGCCATCGCCGTGGGAGGCGTTCTCCCTGGTGGTCGCCGAATCGTGGAGTGCTCGAACGCCCGTCGTGGTCAACGCCGCCTGCGGGGCCACCGTCGAGCACTGTCGGCGGTCCGGAGGAGGGTTGACCTTCGCCGGATTCGGCGAGTTCGAGGTGGCGGTGGACCTCCTGAGCGGCGACCGGCGGATGGCCCGGGACCTGGGCGCCCGAGGCCGGGCCTATGTCGACCGGCGGTTCCGCTGGCCACTCGTCGTCGACCGCTATGCCGCCTTCGTGGAATCGGTGGCGGCCACGGCCGGATAGTCAGAGGCCAGTGCCGAGGGGGCGGGGGCCGCCCGCCTCCACCACCCGGACGCCGAGGATGGCCACACCAGGGAGGATCTGCCACACCCGATACCCGCCGATGAGCTGCGGGGTGGTGACCGGCAGGGCGTATCCGAGGGCCGTCAATGACGCCAGCCCGGGGAGCGCAGGGGACGCGACGAGGAACGCGGACCCCGACCGGCCGACCGCGGTCGTCTTCCCCGAGGCGTAGTACAAGGCGTCGTGGAGCTCGTTGTAGAGGAGCCGGCCGGGGCCCACGAGGGCGATGCGGTCCTCGGGCAGCTCCCAGCCGGCGTTCCGGTAGATGTTGCTCCCGCCGTCGAGTGTGTCGAAGACCACTACGTCGCGGGCAGGCCGGATCGAAGGCCCGAGGGCACGCAGCGCGTCGTCGATGGCATCGGAGGTGCGAATGGTGGCCCGGGTGTCGGCATAGGGAGCCTGGTAGCGCGGCTGCTCGAGCCAGACCGTGCCGGAGCTCCGGAGCAGGCTCTGGGGGAGAACACCGTCACCCTCGAGGAATCGCTGTGCCCCGAGGGCGACCACCAGCGCGACGCCGACCGATGCGAGGGCCAGCCAGACTCTGGCGGGCAACGGGTGGCGGTCGGAAGGTCCGAAGAGCGCGGCAACGGGCAACAGGAGGGCGATGACGGCGGCCGGGAAGTAGGCGAGCAGATAGCCGCCCTTGGCGAATTGGACCAGCGCCACCAGCGCCATCGGCGGGACGATGGCCGCACCGAGGATCACCCATCGCCGCTGGTACCATGGCCGAACCCATGCCACCGAGACGGGGCCCGAACCATCAGTGGTGGGCAGTCCGTCGGCGGCGGGCGCTCGATCCGTGGTGCCGGAGGCCCACCGGGCCAGGCGCCGGATCAGGAGCGCGATTCCCGCGAGGGCGGTAAGAGCCGCCAGCGGGGCGAGGGCCACCACGGTGAATGCGGCGAACGTCCCCAGGTTGGTGGCTCCGCCGGCTGCATGGTCGAGTACCGAGGTGGACTGCGCTGCACCGGAGGCCTCGATCCGCGTGGCCCGGAGCCAGGCGCTGGCACCGCCGGGCTGTTCGAGTGCCATGGGCACGAACCAGATGCCGACGGTGACGAGACCGGCGAGCGCGGTCACCACGAGCTGCCCCCAGCGCCGGGTGGAGCCGACGACGGCAATCAGGGCCAGGATGGCGAACGACTGGATGATCGACTGCCGAAAGCCGACGAGGAGGCCGAGGGCACCCACGGCCGCCACACCGTGCCAACTGCCCGGACGGGCCCTCCAGGCCAGGATCACCAACAAGGAGCAGGCAACCATGTCGAAGGAGTAGGTGGCGACGATCGAGCCGCTGAACCAGGTGAAGGGTGACGCGGCGACGACGCAACCCGCGGCCAGGCCCACCCACCATCCCCCGAGGTCGCGGCCGGCCACCGCCGTCAGGCCTGCTCCGAGAGCGGAGGCCAGTGCGGCCACCACCACCAACGAGTGGACGGCGCCCAGCCCGGTCAGATGGCCGACCAGCCGCCCCGACTCGACATAGAGCCAGTAGCCGGGCGGTTGGGGCTTCCCGTGGGTGACGTCGAAATGGTCGACCGCCGATGCGTACTGGGCCGAGTCCCAGTCGGTGGGGCCGCTCGCCGCGGTGGCCAGGCGCAGCGCCAGGGTGCCGGCGCCGACCAACAAGGGCATTGCGGTCGCTCCGGACCGGTCCCGGCCCCGACGGCGCGGCCCGGTGCGGGTCGCACCGTCGGGGCCCGCACCGGCCGGGCCGGGTTGATCCAAGTCCATGGCTCAGGGTACCGAGCGCCGGACGATTCCAAGGCCATACCCGGGCGATGCACCACGCGAAATGCGTTCAGTGCGCTTTCCGACCGGTCGATACAGGGAATCACAGAGGTGCCCGCACGCCGTTCGATGCCGGGCCACCCCTTGACCAGCTGGAAAACCGGCTGGGGACAACTGCCGGGCGGCGGACTCGCGCTGCCCGAGGAGGAGTAGGTGAATGGGCACGGTACAATCGTGGTGGGTGCACACGGGTTCGGGTAGCGCGACCAAGGTTCTGCAGCGTGTCGCGGTCGCCTGCGGGGCTGTCACCCTCGGGATGGTCGGTGCGCTCGGGGCGATTCCGGCGCCGACCGGGGCTGCGGCCCTGCCGCACGCCAGTGTGGGTGCGACGCTGGTCTGGCAGCAGGTCCTGCCCGATGCCGGATCTCCCATCGCCCAGAGCTCTCCCTCGGTGGCCACGCTGGACGGCGGAGGTTCCTCGGTGGTCGTGGGTGACCGGGCCGGGAATCTGTGGGCCTTCCACCTGTCCGACGGCTCGGCTGTCCCGGGGTGGCCTGCCCACACCGGGGGAGCCCCCATCGACTCGACGCCGTCGGTGACGCCCGACGGGAGCGGTACCGACACTGTCTTCGTGGGCGCCGGCAATGCCGCCCAGCCCCAGGTCGGTGGCTACTACGCCTTCAGCCACTCGGGAGCGCAGGCGTGGTATCGCAGCGCCCCGGACCCCAATGGGGTCCACGGCGTACAGGCCTCGATGGCAGTGGGCACGCTCAACGGGGTGAACTCGGTAGTGGCACCGTCGCTAGGGCAGGAGGAGTACGCCTTCGACGCGTCCAACGGCTCGGGACTGCCGGGCTGGCCGTTCTTCACCGCGGACAGCGACTTCACCACACCGGCCCTGGCCGACCTCTACGGCAACGGGCAGACCGAGGTCGTGGAGGGGGGCGACTCGTCCCCCGGCCTGGCCTACGGGCAGACCTACACCGCGGGCGGCCATCTCCGCGTGCTCGGTGCCGGCGGTAACCTGATCTGCGACCACGACACCAACCAGACGGTCGATTCGTCACCTGCGGTCGGTAACTTCCTCGCCGGGGGGCAGACGGGCATCGCCTTCGGCACCGGGTCCTATTATCCGGGGGCCTCGGACTCCGACACGCTGTTCGGCTCGGACTCCCACTGCAACATCGTGTGGCGAACCAACCTCGAGGGGAGCACCACTAGCAGCCCCGCCATCGGTGACCTCGAGGGCGACGGCAACGTCGAAGTCGTCGAAGGTGCCGACACCGGATCGGGAGGACTGGTGTGGGCCCTGAACGGCTCCAACGGCGCCCCGATGCCGGGCTGGCCCCAGGCCACGCCGGGCCGCATCATCGGAGGGATCACGACCGCCGACCTCACCGGGGCCGGCTACGACGATGTGCTGGTGCCGACCACCGACGGCCTGGTCATCTACGACGGACGCAGTGCACAAGTGGTGGCCGTGCTCGGGGCCGGCACCGTCGCGTTGCAGGACTCGCCGATGGTCACCGTCGATCCGAACGGGTCCATCGGGATCACCATCGCCGGATACAACGTCCAGAACGCCGGCATCATCCAGCACTACGAAGTCGTCGGTTCGAAGGGGAGGTCGCTGGGCAAGCGGTCGTGGCCCATGTTCCACCAGAATCCTCAGCTCACCGGCTGGGACAGCCAGGCGGCGCCCGGTCACCTCAACCAGCCGATCATCGGGATGGCCGCCACCGGCGACGGCAAGGGCTATTGGAACGTGGCCGTCGACGGCGGGCTCTTCGCCTTCGGCGATGCCGGCTTCTACGGGTCGATGGGAGGGCAACGACTCAACAGACCGGTCGTCGGGATGGCCGCCACCGGCGACGGCAAGGGCTACTGGGAGGTGGCCTCCGACGGCGGGCTCTTCGCCTTCGGTGATGCCGGCTTCTACGGGTCGACTGGGGCGATGACCCTCAACAGTCCGGTCGTCGGGATGGCCGCGACGCCCGACGGGAGGGGCTACTGGTTGGTTGCCTCCGACGGCGGGCTCTTCGCCTTCGGCGATGCCGGCTTCTACGGATCGATGGGTGCGCACCCCCTGAACCGGCCCATCGTCGGGATAGCAGCGACGCCCGACGGGAGGGGCTACTGGTTGGTGGCCTCCGACGGCGGCATCTTCGCTTTCGGGGATGCGCACTTCGCCGGATCGATGGGCGGCCAGCCACTGAACCGGCCCATCGTCGGCATGGCTGCAAACGGAAGGCTCGGGTACTGGGAGGTGGCCTCCGACGGCGGTATCTTCTCCTTCGGGGGGGCGCCCTTCTACGGATCGACCGGCGCGATCCATCTGGTGTTGCCCGTGGTCGGCATGGCCCCGGTGCCGGGCGGTGGTGGGTACTGGTTGGTCGCGGCCGACGGCGGGCTGTTCGCCTTCAATGCACCCTTCTACGGTTCGATGCCCGCCCTGTTCGCAGCGGCCACCGTCGGAGTCGACTGAGCGGGACGTGGGCGTTCGCCCGGTTCCGTCCCTCGCCGGTCAGGGCCCGGGTCCCTATGTCCGTCGTCGGCCAGGGCCGGGCCGCCCGCACCCAGTGGTTCCGCGGTGTCCACGCCCACGGGGATGGCCGACGGTACTGTGACAGGAGGGCGGTACGGTGACGGACGAGGTGCACGTGGGACGAACGAGGGCACGCCCGAGAAGAACCGGCCTCCGGCGTAGAGTGCGCGCTGCCCTGCTGTCCTCCGCGCTGCTGGCCGGTGCCGCCGGGGGAGTGGTGGCGCTGTCGCCGCCGGCCGCGGCCTACTCGTCGCCCACGGTGTCCCTCGTCGGCCATGGCCAAGGCCACGGCCACGGGATGGGTCAGTGGGGGGCCCTCGGCTACGCGCTGGCCCAGACGAGCTACCAGTCGATCGTCGGCCACTACTACGGCGGGACGACCCTGTCCGATCTGTCCGCCGCTCAGGAGGCCACCCAGGTGAGGGTGGCCCTGACGGAGAACGACGGGAACTCGGTCATCGTGACCTCCGGCTCTGCGTTCACGGTCACCGGAACATCGATCAAGGTCCCCCCGGGGGGCGCCGTCTACATGGATCCCAACGGATCGGGCCAGTGGACGGTCCAGACCGGTCCGACCTGCGGCGGCCCGTGGACGGTCGGGACCACGGTGAGCAATCCCACGGCGGTGCCGAACACCAACCCCGGCCTCGGAGACCCGAACACCGCGACCGAGGCACTCCAGTTGTGCCAGAACCCGACCAACCTGACCGTTCGGGGCTCGATCGAGGCAACCTACGACTCGACCGGTCAGACCCGCACTGTCAACATCGTGCCGCTCGAGCAGTACGTCTCGGGCGTCGTGCCGAACGAATCGCCCGCCTACTGGGGGAGCCTGGGCGGATCGGGACCCCAGGGCCAGGCCTGGGGGTTCCAGGAGCTCGAGGCCCAAGCGGTGGCAGCCCGGTCCTACGTGATGGCCGGCATCGGGTCCTACGGCGGTTACGCCGATACCTGCGACCTCTCCTGCCAGACCTATAGGGGAACCCTCAACGAGAGCGCGATGACCGACCTGGCGGTCACCGACACCAGTAGCCAGGTCATGGAGTTCCCCGGAGGGGCGGTGGCGGCCACCCAGTACTCCGCCTCCACCGGGGGCTACACCGCCCCGGGCGCGTTCCCCGCGGTGCCCGACGCCGGCGATTCGATCTGTGTCCCGAGCGCCTGCAATTCCGACCACACCTGGACGGCATCGATCGCGGTGACCACCGTCGAGGCCACCTGGCCGCAACTCGGCACACTCGAGGCGATCGACATCACCGGGCGGAACGGGCTCGGCGACTTGGGCGGACGGGTCGCGGCGATGACCCTGGTCGGCTCGGACCAGAGCGTGTCGCTGACCGGTGATGCCTTTGCCGGAGCCTTGGGCCTGAACTCGGACTGGTTCACCGTGACCAACTCGCTCGGCAGCCCGGCGGTCGGTACGGCCGCCACCTCCGACGGCGAGGGCTACTGGGTGGTGGGTAGCAACGGCTCGGTGGCGATCTTCGGCGATGCCACCTACGACGGTTCGGCCGACGGCCTACCGCTGTCCCGACCGGTGGTGGGCATGGCCGCCACCCCCGACGGCAAGGGCTACTGGTTGGTGGCCAGCGACGGAGGGATCTTCAGCTACGGCGAAGCCGGCTTCCACGGCTCGGCCGGAAACCTGGTGTTGAACAAGCCGGTGGTGGGCATGGGCGCCACCCCCGACGGCAAGGGCTACTGGTTGGTGGCCTCCGACGGGGGGATCTTCAGCTACGGCAGCGCCGGGTTCTACGGGTCCACCGGTGCCATCACTTTGAACAAGCCGGTCGTCGGCATGGCCGCGACGCCCGACGGCAGGGGCTACTGGTTGGTGGCCTCCGACGGCGGTGTCTTCGCCTTCGGTGATGCCGGGTTCTACGGATCGATGGGTGCGCACCCCCTGAACAAGCCGGTCGTCGGGATGGCCGCGGCGCCTAAGGGCGGCGGCTACTGGTTGGTGGCCTCCGACGGCGGCATCTTCTCCTTCGGCAGTGCCGGGTTCCACGGGTCGACCGGATCGCTGACGCTCGCGCAGCCCATGGTGGGGATGGCCCGCACCCCCGATGGCGGCGGTTACTGGATGGTGGCCGCCGACGGTGGGATGTTCGCCCTCGGCGATGCCGGATTCTTCGGGTCAGCGGTCGGCTAGCCCTTCTGTCCGACCCGGTTGTCGACCGGGCCGGTGATCGCCATGTCGCGGCCGTCGCTGGCCGTAGTGTTCAGCTTCGATGCCGGAGAATGCGAATGCCGAAGATACCGACCCGGCACAGATGGATCGTATGACCGGCCCGCCGGACTCCGCGGGGGGTAACGCCAGCGGCCGCCACGGCGGAGACCGCCGGCCGGTGCGGTGGCAGCGGGGCGGCTCCTGGCGGGCCATCTTCTTCGCTCCGGTCGGGGACGGCCAGACCCGACGGCGGGGCTCCGATGCCATCCGGCTGGGCTTGGCGGTGTTGGTGGTCATCCTCTGCTGGCTGGCCACCCGGGTGAACTCGAGCTCGGAGCACACGATCGCCTCGGTGTTGTCTTCGGCCCCGAACGGGATTCGTTGGCTGGTCACCACCATCTGGTGGGTCGGATCGGTGGGACTCATCGTCGTCGTGGGCGTGCTGGCGCTGCTGGCGAAGCGCTGGTCGGTCATCCGCGACATCGGCTTGGCCGGTCTGGGCGCCTGGCTCCTGTGCATCATCTCCGGCGTGGTGTTCGGCAGCACCGCCGGTCGTCCGCCGAGCTCGTCCTTGCACTACTTCGACCTGTCGTTCCCGGTGGCCAGGGTGGCGGCCACCGTCGGTGTGGTGACCGCTGCCCTTCCCTACTTCAGCCGTTGGGTGCAACGGACCGTCGAGGCAGCCCTCGGGCTGCTCGCCCTGGCGACGGTGGTCAACGGATCAGGCCTGCCGGTTGCGGTGCTGGCCAGCCTCGCCATCGGGTGGGGGATGACCGCCCTGGTGCACCTCGTCTTCGGTTCCCCGTTGGGCCTCCAGTCGACCGATGAGGTGGCGTTGCTGCTGGCCGACCTAAAGATCTCGGCCGTCGACGTCGTGGCCAACGCCCGCCAGGAGTGGGGAGTCGGTCGGTTCACCGGCCGGGTCGACGACCGGAGCATCGAAGTGTCGGTCTACGGCCGCGACGCTTCCGACGCCCAACTGCTCGCCAAGACAGTCCGGTTCCTCTTCTACCGCGACTCGGGCCCGACCCTGGCGCTCACCAGGCGCCAGCAAGTCGAGCACGAGGCCTATGTGACCCTGATGGCCGAACGGGCCGGGGCCCGGGTGCCGGCGGTGCTGGCTGCAGGACCGGCCGGGCCCGCCCGCGACGCCCTGCTGGTGACCCGGCCGCCTTCGGGTGCCCCGCTGTCCTCCTTCCCCCCGTACGTGCTCCCCACCGGGCCGGCCGACTCCGTCGGTGGGTCGACGGGTATCCCGGATGGGGCAATGCCGGGTGCGGCATCGCCGGATGAGACGGCCCCTGCTGCGGCGGCCCCGGGGGCGGTGGCCGAGGGCGACAGGCGCTCCGAACCCGGGGGCCACGGCTCGGTGGCCGACCAGGTACTCCCGTTCGACGAAGGGGTGCTCGACGACGTCTTCCGCCAGGTGTTGGCGCTCCGGGAGGCAGGCATCGCCCACGGCTCCCTGTCGACCGAGACCATCGTCATCAACGAGGACGGCTCGACCGGGATGGTCGATTTCCGGGCCGCGTCCACCGTGGCCAACGCCGACCAGCTCAACAGCGACATGGCCGGTACCCTGGCCGCCCTGGCGGTGGTGGCCGGGCCGGAGCGAACCGTTGCTGCGGCCACCCGGACCGTGCCGTCCGAGGCCCTGGTCGATGCCCTTCCGTTCCTGCAGCGTGCGGCACTCGCCCCGGTGGCGTCGAAGGCCCTGCGTGGCAAGAAGGCCATCCTCGCCGGTGTGCGCGACCAGGGCGCGGCCGCCGCCGGCGTGGAGGTTCCCAAGCTCATCGAGCCGCGCCGGGTCAGCTGGGTCAATCTGGCCCTGGTGGTGGGCACCCTGGTCGGGGGGTGGGCCCTCATCGCCGTCCTGGTGAACGTGACCAAGTCGTGGAGCACCATCACCGGGGCCAAGTGGGGTTGGGTGGCGGTGGTCTTCGTGCTGGCCCAGGCCGCCTACCCGGCCATCGCCGTCACGACCGTGGGCTCGGTGACCGATCCGCTTCCCTACGGCAGGACGGTGGCCCTCGAAGTATCCGACACCTTCGTCGGGCTGGCCGGAGGTTCGCTGGCCGTGCTGGCCACCAGGGTGCGGTTCTTCCAACAGGAGGGGTACGACGCCACCACGGCGGTGACCTCGGGCGTGCTGGTGAGCACGGCCAGCTGGATCGTCAAGGGCGGCCTCTTCCTCATCGCCCTGCCCCTGGCGTACGGAAGCTTCCACTTCAATTCGTCGCCCACCAGCAACGGTTCCAGCAGCGACTCGAAGCTGGTCTGGCTCATCGTGATCGCCATCGTGGTGGTCGGTGTCGCGCTCGGCCTGGTCTTCGCCGTCCCCCGGTGGCGCCGCCTGGCCGCCGCGAAGCTGCGCCCCAAAGCTTCCGAGGTGTGGGCACACCTCAAGGTGCTGGCCGCGCATCCGCGCAACCTGGTCGAGATCTTCGGGGGCAATGTCGCCGCCCAACTCTTCGTGGCCATGGCCCTCGGTGCTTCGCTGCATGCCTTCGGCGACCATCTGAACCTGTCCGTCCTCATCGTCGTGCTCACGCTGGGGTCGATGCTGGGCGGGATCTCGCCGGTGCCGGGCGGAATGGGGGTGGTCGAGGCCGGCATGATCCTCGGGCTGACCGCGGCCGGCATCAACGAGTCCGATGCGGTGGCCGCGGTGTTCGTGCAACGCCTGTTCACCGCCTACCTGCCTCCGATCTGGGGCTGGTTCGTCCTGGTGTGGATGCGCAAGAAGGAGTACCTCTGAGCCACCTGCGGGGGGTCAGCCCCGGCCCGTGCCGAGCCGGGTCTCGGTCAGCCCGGGGAAGGAGCGGAGCCGGCCGATCGGCCCCAGGCGCCCGACGTTGACGCCGAGGTCGGCCGCCTCCAGCATGCGCAGGTCACCGCGGCTGTTCCCGTAGGCCCACAGTTTCTCCGGGGCTGCCCCTGAATCGTCGATCCACTGCCGCAGGCGGCGGAGCTTCTCCTGACCACGGCAGTTGGCCCCCTGGTACCTACCGGTCATCCTCCCGTCGGCACCCACCTCCAGCCGGGTGGCGATGACGGCATCGGCGGCCAGCCGGTCACCGATCACCTTGACGTAGGCCTCGGGGGACGCCGAGACGATGACCACCTTGTCCCCGCGCCCGCGGTGCCGCTCCAGTCGGTCGCGCACATCGGCGCGGAGATGGCCGGCCAGGTGCTCCTCGGCGAAGACGGTTGCCACCCGCTGGAGGTGCCCGGCGTCGATGCCGGCCAGGACCCGTTCGAAGAGGAGCTCCTTGGTGGTGTCGGCCGCGCTGCCGCCGGCCAGGGCGGCGTGGATCAGGCGGGGGGAAAGGGCCAGGGAGGCGGACAGCACCGAACGGTGGCCGGCCACGGCGGTGAGGAACCCGAAGACACTTCCACCATCCGTCAGGGTGCCGTCGAAGTCGAATGCGGCCACATCGGGCATCGGCGTCACCCGGCTCAGGCAACGGTCGGATCGACGGCCGCCCCGCCCCGCCCGGCGCCGGACGCGAACTCGCGGGCGCCGGAAGCCGCCTCGGACGATGCCAGGCTGTCGAGGCCCAACCGCGTCTCGGCCAGCATCGCCTCGGCGGCGGACAGCCCCCACTGGGCGATGACCGAGAGCCGGTCGTTGCGCATGCAGGTCTGGGGGAGCGCGGCCAGCTCGCCTCCCCATGCGACGGCCGCCTCCCGGGCCGTCCCGGGAGGGACCACACGATTCACCAGGCCGATGGCCAGGGCCTCGTCGGCACCGACCTCGCGTCCGGTCAGGATCAGGTCGAGGGCGCGGCCGTGGCCGATGAGCCGCGGGAGGCGAACCGTGCCTCCGTCGATCAGGGGTACCCCGAAGCGCCGGCAGAACACGCCGAAGGTGGCGTCGGCCGAGGCCACCCGGAGGTCACACCAGACGGCCAGCTCCAGGCCACCGGCGACGGCGTAGCCCTCGACAGCGGCGATCACCGGCTTTGACAGCTGCAGGCGGGTCGGCCCCATCGGCCCCGGGCCGTCCTCGGTCACCCGGTGGCGGTCGCCGGTAGCGAGCGCCTTCAGGTCGGCGCCGGCGCAGAACGTGCCCTCACTGCCGGTGAGCACCGCCACCGACGACGACGGATCGGCGTCGAACCCGGTGAACGCCTCGAGCAGCGCGGTGGCGGTGGCCGGATCGACGGCGTTGCGTCGTTCCGGCCGGTCGATGGCTACGATGGTGACCGGTCCCTCCCGGTCCACATGCACGGTGGTGGTCATGCGTTCAGCATGTCATCTCGGCGGCTGAGCATGTCATCCCGGCGGCACGGTGGAGTTGCCGGGCGGAGGCCGGGCGCTCGGTCCGGGCCGCCTTCGGGCGCATTCGCCCGGCCCTGCTTCCTAAACACGACTGACTCGGTCGACAATTGCCGCGGCGTCGACTAGCCTGGTGCGGCATCGGAGCCCCGGGCAGCGCCCGGCCCGGCTGCAACACCGGCGCAGCTATCGGTGCATCGCATCGAAGCAGGGCCCACACGAAGCACAGCACCCCAGTAAGCACACCGGAATCTGGACACCCAAAGGAGCAGCGCATGGCAATCCGTCTGGGCGACACCGCCCCCGACTTCACCGCGGAGACCACCGAAGGAACGATTAATTTCCACGAGTACCTCGGGGACAGCTGGGGAGTGTTGTTCTCCCACCCGAAGGACTTCACCCCGGTGTGCACCACCGAACTGGGCGCGTTCTCGAAGGCCAAGGCCGAGTTCGACAAGAGGGACACCAAGTTGATCGGCTTGTCGGTCGACGACGTGACCTCCCACAACAAGTGGGCTGGCGACATCGAGGAGACCCAGGGAGAGGCCCTCAACTTCCCGCTCATCGGTGACGAGGACCGCAAGGTCGCCGAGCTGTACGACATGATCCACCCGAATGCCGACAACACCCTCACCGTCCGGTCGGTGTTCGTCATCGGCCCGGACAAGAAGGTCAAGCTCACGATCACGTACCCGGCCAGCACCGGGCGGAACTTCGAGGAGATCCTCCGCGTGCTGGACTCGCTCCAGCTGACGGCGAACTACTCCGTGGCCACGCCGGTGAACTGGCACGACGGCGAGGACGTCATCATCGTCCCGGCCATCGACGACGACACGGCGAAGGAGAAGTTCCCCAAGGGGTTCACGGCCGTCAAGCCGTACCTCCGGTACACGCCCCAGCCCAACCGCTGATCAGCGCCTGACGGCCGAGCACGCCGGCGGGCGGGGACCCGGTTCAACCGTTCCGGCGCCGCGTTCCGGTGGCACGTTTGCCTCGGACGCGGCGCCGAA
>JBKQMB010000075.1:0-17026 GCA_052326605.1 Acidimicrobiales bacterium
GCAGATCCAGTCGGGTAGGTATCGGTGATCGAGGCGAGCACCTCTTGGGCGAGGGCGGGAGAACCCGGGTCGATGTTGTGCTCCACTTCGTGGCGCAGGCGGGTACCGGTGTCCGGAGCCGCCTCGATGGTCACCGAGGCAGCCACGAGACCCGGTTCGTGCCCGAGGTCGGCCAACCACGCCCCCCAATGGGCCACCCGGTTGTCGACTTCGGAGGCGTCGACCAAGGCTGCCCCGTCAGACGCCGCGGCAATTACTGCTGTGACCTGACCAAGGTGTGGGTGGGAGAGCACTGCGAACGGTCGGCCCCACGCGTCCAGCGCGTCGAGCGCGTCGATGTCTGCAGCGACCCCTGGCAGGCGGCAGTGCCCCTGGGGCACGCGGCTCAGTGGTCCCGATCGGTAGAGATCGCTTCCCGTGCGGGCGGCACGGGCCGAAGCTAGGCGTGGGAGCAGCACTTGAAATCCGTTTCGGCCGTGGCGGTCGTGGATCGCCAGTGGCACGAGCGTGATGACGGTGAGAAGGACCACCACGAGCGCCACCGGCCAGAAGACCATCGACGAGATCACCGCCGCCACCGTTCCTCCCAATAGGATCATCGTGGCGAGCAGACCGAGGCTCCCGATCCCTGGTGAAGTCGGGCGGCGCCAGTTGCCATAGGTGCGCGGCTCGGTGCTCGGTGCGGAGGAGATGGTCATGACGGTGCCGCCCCAGCCGCGGGCTCACCCTCGATGACCTGGCTAGCGCCAGTGCCGCCCCGCATCGTCCCGACCAGATGGGAGAGGCCGACCCCACGGGAGACGCCGGATCCCGATGAACCTGGTGAGGATGACGGTGACGCCGGAGCGGACCCAGCTCCGGACGGCGCTCCACCAGGTGCAGCGCCGTCGCCTGCCGAAGCGCCACCCGCCGAGCCGCCGCCGCTTGAAGCAATGTCACTTGATCCACCGTCTGGCGAGCCAGCGCCACTCGAGCTACCGCCAGGTGACGCACTCCCACCAGAGACAGCACCACCAGCCCCTCCGCCAGCAGCTCCACCACCACCAGCACCACCAGCGGCCGAGCCGGCCATCGCGCCCGCTCCGGCCGCCGCGGCACCGACGCCCGCGGTGCCGATGACCATCGCCGCCCCGGTCGCAGCGGCGATACCGGCCCCGAGGACCTCGCCTGCTCCCATGGAGCCGACCGAGGAGACCGCGGGCACGATGAACTTCATGAGGGCCGGGAGGGTGAGGGAGGCGAGGATGATGAGGATGATTCCCTCGATGCTCGAAAGCTCGCTGTCGGCGGTGAGGGTCATCTTGATCGCAGCGGCGTAGACGATGGCGGCGGCCGGCTTGAACAAGAGGAAGGCAATCATCCAGCCGGTGATCTTCTTGTACCACTGCCGGCCCATCTCAGTCATCGAAGACGCTGCCGCCAGCGGCCACACACCGACCAGCACCACCAGCAGCACCGAGCGGATGAGCACCATGGCCAGCTGGACGACCATGCCGATGATGGCGAGGACCGACAAGAGGATGATGAGACCGGGGCCGGCGGTGGCCACAAGACCGGCGAAGCTTCCGAGCTGGGTCAGTGCCTGGGTGGGGGTGGCGCTTCCGGCCGCCTGATCCAGGATCCAGGTCGAGAAGGCATCGCCTGCCGCGGAGAGGAGCGAGATGGTGGCCACTCCCGCTCCGATGGTCAACAACGTGGTGAGCATCCCGGTAGCCGCCTCTTTGGCCGCATCGGGTTTACGCTCGACGGTCAAGCGACCAGCCGCGACCAGCAACCCAAGGACCGCGGCAGCAGCCACATACCAACTGAGGCTGCTCTGGAGGAAACCGACCGTCCCTGAGGTCGAGGACAGACTCGGGGACGGCACATTGACCCACGCGGAGAGCAGCAACTTCAGCATCTCGCCTTCCGCTGAGGAGAAGTCGCTGGCGATCGAGTTCAGAATGCCCCCGCTGACGGCACCGGTGGCTGCACTCGCTGCGCCTTGGCCGACCGAACAGATCGGCCCGGCGACGACACACACGGTGGAGAGCACGGACATCACACACCTCCCCACAGGACAAATCCGACCGGAGAGGACACGATTTGTTGGTTGGGAGAATCGGTGCCGTCGGCTTGGAGCACCAGGTGCCAATCGTTGCCATCCCAGGCGACGCTCAGTGTGCTGACTTGGTACGAACCATCCGGGCGCGCTGTGAGCAGTTGGATCACTGCGGTCGAGGTGGTGTAGCTCACAAACTGAAACCCGGTCAGTTGCAGATAGGTCCCAGGTTCCGGATTCGCCGGATTGGTGAGCCCGTCGGCCTTCACCAAGTCGAAGAACTGTGCCCTTCCGGGCGTGTTCGCCACATCGGCATTGGTGACGGCCACGAAGTTCGGTTCGATCAGGTGACGAAAGTCGATCTGGACCATCGCCACCAAGGCGCCAGTTGGCGTGTGGGCGAATCCCGAGGGAATCCCGTCTGCAACATTGGCCGGGCCGGCGCTGGCCGAGAAGGGAAGGGCGACGGTGTCGATGATCTGCCAGGTGACGCCAGGGGGTGGCGAATCGGGCACGCTCTGGTCGAGGGAAGACGGTGCAGGCGTGGCAGGCGGGGAGGGAATGCTCGGCGACGATGCGGCCTGCTTCGTCACCGCGTGATGGTGAGACCCAGCACGGAGGGAATGGCCGGGAGAAGCGATGACCCAGACCGCCAGCGCGGCAAGGAAGCCCGTAGCAATGACGGGCACAAGCCAGCGCGGATGAGCATTGTGAGCCTCGTCGGCGATACCACCTTGTGGGATCGGGTGCAGTCTCAAATCAGTGCCCCGACGACCCCGGAACCAGCCGCCACGAGAATGCAGGCAGCGAGCACCCAGGCGAGGCCGCTCATGTGTTCACCGCCGATGCCCTGGCGATGGTGGAGCGCCATGCGCCCGGCGACCAGCAACACACCGGTGACGCAGAGTGCACAGACCACCCAGGACACGTAGCCCATGGCCGTGACGATGCCTTGGGTCCCGGGGGGCTGAATCCCGGTGCCCGGGTCGACCACCGCGAGCAGTGTGATCTTGGTGATGAAAAGGGCTGCCGTAGTCATAGGTGCTCCTGTGCTGGGTGAGTGACCGGATGGATGGACGAGCGAAGAAGACGGGCAAGGCGGTTTGGTCGGTGGGCAACGGTGGGCCAGGGACTCGACGGATGTGCCCGCCAGGACTCCATCCACGGGATGGGCCAGTGGTCGGGGTAGCCGCCGAGGATGAGGGCAGCAAGCTCCGCCAGCGGTTTGACCAATGAACCGGGGCCGTCGGCGACCACCACGAGCCCGAGGCAGGTCCAGGATGGGGTTCCGCAAAGTTCGCCTGCGGCAAGGTGTTGGGCGGCAATCAGGCCGTCGGCCGAGGATCGACAGACGACGAGTGTTGGCAAGCCCGTCCTGCTCGACAGCCCGAGATCGGCTCCGCCGAGTTCCCTGGCAAGCGTGGTGACGCCGGCTCCAGGATGCGCGCCCCGCCACGCCCACTTTGGACTCTGGCCGGGGGCGAATCCCGAGATCAGCGGTACAGCGGATCGTCGCGTCGGGGATGGGGGTGTGGCCAACGTCCCCGCATCTCGTGCCAGGGAACGGCGCGGCAGCTGCAGAAAGCCGGAACCTGTGGTCAGATTGCTCACTGAGCGGTCTCCGTCATGGCCACCTGCCAGGGGGCAGCGAGAGAGGAGCGCGAGATCACGAGATAGGTCACCCAGACCTCCGCCTGCCCCACCCATGGGGCCGCGCCGTCCCGTGTCAGCGCGTCGTTTGGTGCCGCACCGCCGTTGAGCGATACAAAACCGTTGAGTGGCACACCGCCATGGGGTGTCACCGTGGCCACTACCTTGCGGTAGGCGGTGAATGCGGTATCGATCGGGCCACCGGGATCGGCCTCGAGGCTTGCTGAAACCGTCGTTGTCGCATCATGTGCTGCCCAGACCTCCCACATCGCCCCAGGAGCACCAGTCGGCGGGTGATGTCGGATCGAGGCCGCATAGCTCGGTGTCATGTAGGCACTGGCGGCCAGCTCACCTGCGTACCACCCGGCATCGACTTTGGTGTCGACGGTCCAGGTCGCCTGTACCTCCGCAATCGCCACCGCGGATGCTGAGCGGAGATCGACGTCCCGCGCGGGGGAAGGAAATGACGCCTTCGCTGTCGGGTGGGTGCCGGCCGACATGGTCGGACTGGTCCGGTGGTCGTTGGGTGTGGCCAGAGGGGTCAGCGACGTGGAACACGCGGTTCCTGTTGCGGCGAGGGCACAGAGGACTACGGCCACAGACCGTTTCATCCGAAGCTCCGGATCACCGAGGGCACGCCCTGCCAGTAGGAGTTGAGCGTGTCCACCCGGACGAAAGCGCCCGTGTCGGGGGCGTCGATCATCTCGCTGTTGCCGATGTAGATACCGATGTGGTCGAAGTCGGTCGGATCGGCGCCGAGGGCAAAGGCGATCACGTCGCCCGGCTGGATGTCGGCTGGTGCCACCGGCGTACCCATCGCTGCCTGCAGCTCCGAGGAGTGCGGCAGCACGATCTGGCCGCTGGACGCTTCGGCGACAGCAAAGAGGACGAGCCCAGAACAGTCGAAGCCGATCGTGTTCGCGCCCGATGCGATCCCAACGGTCGGACCGGACGCGTTCCCACCGCCCCATGAGTACGGAACACCGAGCTCGCCGGTAGCGGCAGCCACGACCATTTGTCCAAACGAGGAGGAAGTGGAACCCGAGCTGAGGGAGGCTGTGTAGATCGGCACGAGTGACTCCACCTTCGCCACGTAGGCCTCGGTCTCCGGATACGGCGGGATGCCTTTGAACGCCAGAACCGCGCCGACCCCGGCGTTGTAGGCGGCGAGCATGAACGACGCAGGTGTTTCGCCAGTGAGCCCGGAAAAGTCGGCCAGGAGAGCACAGTCGTAGCGGCCCATGGCCATCACGGCGTCGACTGGGCTAAAGGGCGACACGTTCTCCGTGCCGTCGTCGTTGCGCTCATAGGTGGGGAAAGTGGCCGGCAGGAACTGGGCAATGCCCTCTGCCCCATCGGGGGAGACCGCAGATGGGTTCCAATCGGATTCCGCGTCGATCTGACTGGCCAGCAGCGGTGCGGAGATTCCGGGACACAGGGAGCCGGCCTCATCGAGGACCGGGATCAGTGCGGGGATGGGCACAGCCGATGTAGCGAGGACAGGAGCGGTCGATGGGTTGATGGCACCGTTGGCCGCAATAGTCACGAGCCCCACGACCCCGAAGACGAGGGCGCAGAGCGCTCCGCTGACCACAGTCATCGTGGTCATCGGCACGATCCGGCCCTTCGAGCTTTCCTCACACGAAGAACTGGGCCGAACAACGACACTTGTGACGAGAAATCCGGTAAGTCTTGCGAGGTGTCTCCAGAACCGCGGCCTATGGCCCAGTTCTTGATATGAGCCTTCCTCGGAAACACACGCGCGCCGGACGGGCGACCGTTACCCGGATCGATGCCATTGCCGAAGCGTGTCGGCCGATGGCCGACTACCTCTTCGGAGAGGCGCTCGGGGCGCCACCCTCGAAAGACCTTCTTCGCTCGGCGAAGGACGCACTGTTGCCGCTCCGGGGCCAGCCAGGACGGATCGGCCGGGCAGCGATCGTCCTGCTTGAGGGAGGCGAATCACAAACGGACTATGACGACGCGGTCAGCGTCTTGTTGCACGCCGCCCGGGGCGGCAAGGATGGCGCATCGGGCCGTTCAGGCGAGTGGGCATATGACCGGGAGTCCGCCCCGGTGATCTCCTTGCTCCCGAGGCCCTCGGGAGTCCAGCTCACCTTTCCCGGCCTCGACGACTGACCACAAGGCTATGGCGAACTACGTCGACCTTGACTCGCTCTCCGCGAGCACCCTGCGGCACCTCGCTGCTCTACGCGAGGAACGTGATCGGGCTCGCTACATCGACTATCTGGCCATGGCGGATGAGTTGGCAGTGGTGCTCTGTGAAGGACGAAAGCCGACCATCGGGTGGTATCAACGCCGACTTCGCCGGACCGAACTTGGCGTCAGGATCGAATAGGCGAAGGCGGCATCCCTGGAGGCAATTGCCCCCAGCCCCCCGGTTTCACCAGGACAGGTGAGACAACGGCTCCGCGAGCCTCTGCCGGAGGATCGCTCGCCTGGGCGACCTGAGGTCGCCAGCTTCTACGGTCGAGACGATGTTCGCTGCGGAGGAAGAAGGGGTTCAGACAAGTCTAGTCGCTTGCCTTTGCAGAGGCTACCCGGTAGACTATTATGGTGAAACCGATCAGCACCAAGGCCTTGCGCACCCTGCTCCAATCGTTGGGCTGCGAGAAGGTGGCGGTGGTCGGCTCCCACGAGAAATGGCGGGGGCCAAAAGGACATACGTGCACAATCAAAGCGGGCGTCAAGCAGCAGGCGCCCGGCACCCTGCGGACAATCCAGGCGAGTCTGGCTCCGGAGTTCGGTGAGAAATGGATAGAGGAGGGACGATGAAGACCTACACGGTGCGATGCGAGTGGGACTCCACCGGCTGGTGGGTGGTGACGGTGCCCGAACTGCCCGGGGCGGTCAGCCAGGCGCGACGGCTCGATCAGGTGTCAGGTGACGTGGCCGAAGTGGTCGAACTGATGACTGGGGAAAAGCCTGGCACGTACGCGATTGAGATCGAGACGGTCTACCCCGGCGCGGCAGGTGCAGCGGCCCGCGAAGCCGTCGCTTTGCGGCGGCAAGCCGAGGAGATCGGCACCGCGGCGAGCGATGCGGTGCGCAACGCGGTGCTTGCCCTCCGGAGTGAAGGACTCACCCTGCGGGATTCGGCAACGCTGGCAGGAATCAGTTACCAGCGGGCGCAGCAGATCGAGCGCTCGACACTCAAGCGCACTGGCTGAAGGGTTCGCCCGGCATCTCGAATGGGCCAAGAGAGGCCCGGAACCTGACCGGTGAGAATCCCGACCTCTACAGGGCGCGCTCAGATCGCCTACTACGTTGTGATCCGTTTTATGTCGAGCAAGTCGAGCGCGATTCTGGCGGGACTCTGACCCCCAGGTGGTGCCCGGGGTCAGCACTGATCCCGTACGGGGGGCGTTTCCGATCTTCCGGTAGTGGGTCAGTTTGGATCTGGCGAGGCTGGGGCGCACCGACAAGGATTCTGAATAATCCCGGGCTCTGCTGCGGTCACACCCTCGCTGCTCGGTCGTTCTCCGTACTGGTCGACGAAGTAGTCCCGACCACATTCAGAGCACGTGGCTCGCTGGTAGTCCTTCATTGGCAATCATTCTTTCACCCGGCCACGGGTCCGGCCGAGAGCCGAACACTTGTTCGGTGAACTCCAGCTACAATCGGCTATGCGAGGATTGTGCTGTCCCTAGAGGAGAAGGGTTCGTACTCATTGGCGTTCAGACTGTCGCGAGACCAGGCGGAACATGAGGCACAAAGCCTAATTGAGAGTGAGTGGTCTGGGCGCGGCTTGCCCGTCGACCCCGTCTACATTGCCCGTCAGCTAGGCGCTGAGGTGTATGAGATGACCCTTCAGCAAGAGGTCGACGCAATGCTGAAGTACTTTGAGGCGACCGCGTCTCCAACCATCATCGTGAATAAAGACACGGCTCCCGTCAGGCAACGGTTTTCAGTCGCACATGAGCTGGGGCATTTGATATTGAACAAGCGCCAGCATCCAGAGGGCGGCTTTGTGGAGTCTGATGTTTTCTACCGGGATCAGAATTCGCGAACGGCCGACAACCCAACCGAGATCTTCGCAAATCAATTCGGCGCCGCCTTGCTTATGCCAGCTCAATTCGTCCGGACGCTAGTCGGCCAAGGAAAGTCTGACCTAGTCATGGCTCATGATTTTGGCGTTTCGCTGTCGGCACTCACCCATCGGCTATCGAACCTCAGACTCACTCCCCAGTCCGCATAAAGAACAGCTCATGTCAACTGGCGATGCGACCGGTGGGACATCGCCCAGTCCAGCCGATCTCGTCAGTGCACTAGCGGCCGACCCAACAACGAATGCTGGCCTAGTAGGGACGACGACTGCTGCTACCGAGGCGTCGGTCGAGCCGCTGACATCTATCGGCGGGGAAACGACCGTGTCTGGGGAAGAACTGGATCGAGCATCGGACCGGGAAGAGCGCAAGAACCTCGTAGGTTTGCGCAGGGTCTTCGCGATCTTCCTACTGTCCTTCATGGCTGGCCAATTGGTATTCATGAACGTAGTTCTGTTGCTGTCGAGCACCAACGTAATCAAAGTCCCGGCATCGGTGCTTCAGTTCTATCTTGCTGGAACCTTTGGGGAGATTGTGGCCTTGGTCACTGTTGCGGTCCGGTTCCTGTTCTCAGACAAGCCGTTCTTGGGCAAGCACTGACGTTTCCTCAGTCCAACAACCCGGCGATCTCCCACACTGACCACACGTGGTCTGCGACACCGGCGGCAATCGCCGGGGTAGTGGGCTTGCCAAACCGCTTGGTGAGCGTTTGATGAGGACGTGCGAAGTTGTAGTGCATGTGGTGGTGGCCCCTCTCTCCTAGTCCACACCACGTCATAGACGTGGTTATCGCCTACTCTGCGGCCATGGAAGCCTTCGAATCCTTTGTGGCGGTCGCTCTGGAAGCCGACGGATTCGTGGTCTCCTCGGGGGTGAAGTTCCCAGTGAAGATCCTGACTGGCAAAGCGACACGAGACGAGTTCCAGACTCATGGATTCGAAGTGGACCTGGTCGCAGCCCGGTCCGACAGGCTTATCCTCGCCACGGTCAAGTCGTTCTTTGGGTCCCGTGGGGTGGCCGCAGAACACGTGCTCGGTGAGTCTTCTCGGAGCGCAGCGGTGAAACGCTACGCCATTCTCAACAATCGTGAGGTCCGGTCGAAGATCGTCAGATTGGCCGCACGCCGCTATGGCTATCGCACCAACCAAGTTGAGCTTCGCTTCTATGTCGGGAGGTTCGCTGGTCGTGGCAGTGGCAATCACGAAGCGCGAATCCGTGCATGGGCCAAGACTCAGAGGGTCGGTTCTGGCACGATCAAGGTGGTCGACCTGAATGAGGTCGTAGAGAAGGTGGTCGAGGTTGCCCGGAATACCCAGTACATCGACAACCCAGTGCTCGTGGCTTTGAAGGTGCTCGCTGAGGCTGGTCGGGTGGATCTGGGAACGAACAGCCTCTAGACCGTCACCGATTTCACTTCGGCGACCTCGACCTGGGGATGACGAGATTGGGTGATTGGAGACACTCGCCTCTGTCGAGATGGGGAAGCCAGAACCTTAGTAGGCGGCATTGGCCGACCGGCGACCCAAAGCGGAAAGTGGAGATCCGTTTTCAATAAGGCGCCGAGCCGGTGGATCTGCCGGACCGAACTCCCAGTAACCAACAGAGCCCATTCATCGTTGTCAACGAAAGCCGACGACGAGTGGATAGGAAGCCTGTTCTGCTCCGCCTTCGTCGGGGAGATGCGGTTGCATCGCGGCGCGATAGATTGCTTCGGTTTCGGGATTCGGTGACGCGCCAGGGGACAAGTCGGACAGCATCCGACGAAGCTCGTCCCACTCCCGCTGTGCCCACCCCAGGTTGCCTGCCACCCCGGCCAGTTCAATGGCCGACCGGTAGAGCTCTTCGGCGTAGGGGGCGACGGCGCGAGCCTGGTTGATGCCATGGCGGGCGGCATCGACGTCCCCCTTGGTGTCAACCGCGAGCCTGGCGAGGTTGCATGCGGCATGGACAGCGGCTCTCTCGGCAATGGCGGCATAGTGGATCCACCAGTTCCATGAGTGGTCGATGGGCGATCCCGGAGTCACCTCGATGAGGTCGAGACCCTCGGTGTAGCGGTGGATGGCCTCGGCGGGATCGGCAGTGGTCGCAGCAGACACGGTGTCGCACAGTCGTGTCAGATCAGTGGTGACCCGAGGGGAGAGCGCGAGAACTCCCTTTGAGCTCGCCTCTGGCAGGAAGAGCTGGCCATCGGAATCGGCGCCGAGCATCTTGCGGGCCTGGGAGGCGACGTTCGTGACGTTCTCGGTGCTGGAGCCTGAACCGTAAATCGCGGCCCGAGCGTCCTCTTTGCTGAGACCGCCGCTCAGAGCCAGCAGGGCAATCAGCTCGAAGTGGCGGCCTTTCCCGCCGATGGCCTCCTCGCTTGGGCCGATGATCATGGCCGCGTTGGTCAGCACCCGCACCTCGAGCTCGGGTTGCACCACGCCGGTGGGGGCCACAGTGACAAGTCGGGCCGGTTCGGCGTCGGTGTCGCGATCGACGGTTCCTCCGATCGTCATTTGGTGTTCGGGGATCTCGAGGCCCGGGGGAGTCTCTGCGGTGGATAGCGCCTTTGCGACTCCTGCAGATGCCTCTGGGTTCAGGCGACACGCCCGGAGGCGCAGTTGTGTCGGGGCGATCTCGACGGTGCCATCTCCGAGACAGAGCACCGAGAGGTCGCTCCCGGCCACGTCGTCGGAGGTGAGAATGCCGATGGCGGAGCGAACCTCGGGGGCAAGCGCAGCAGGTGGCCCGACGTAGAGCACGCGGTCCCGCTGCACGCTCGGGTCAAAAGGTCCCGCTTGGGCCGAAGCAGTGGCTTTGGCTGGATCACTTGTCACCGTGACATGGTCGGTCCACGACCAGCTGTTGGCGGTCGTGGCCATCGCGGCGAGTACCTCGGTGGCGCCGGGGCCGATGACCGGGAGGATGGTACCGGGCTCGATCGGGGCGAGATAGCTCTGGCCATCCTCGTCCTCACCCACGGGCACGAGCGCCGAAAACCATGCGACGGACTCGCTGGTGTCTGCCAGGGCGGCAAGGTCGCTCGTAGCGGGCAGAGTCCAGGCCCATCCGTCCTCTGCGACCTCGAATGCGCCGGGCGCTACCCCTGCAGCTTCCGCCAAGATCAGGTCCACGCCATCTGCACCGACTCGAACCAGACGGATCGGTGGCACCGACCCCGGATGGTCGTCGGATACCTGGGTCAGATGGCACATGGCGAGGTCCAGCCAGTCGACAGCCGGGGTCTCGATGAGGGCAGCCAGGGCTGACTCAAGGTTGCGGATCGGAGCAGAAGAGGCAGCGATCATCTCCCCGGGACGGAGGGTGATGCGGGCAATCCGGCGACGCCGTCGCAGCAAACGGGCGATGACCGCAGCAGCGAAGCCGCCGAGGCCGCCGATTACCACGGCGGGTAGTTCGGGGTTTCCTCTGTGCTCTCCAAGGTGGTGCGGAACCTGCGAGGTGGCTGGTTCGGCGGGGACCTGTTCGCGCTGGTGGGATGAAGAGACAGGCGCAGTGCCGGCAAGCGGCGGGGTGACAGCTGGGAGGTCGGACGGCACGGTCGGGCCGGTGCGATGACCATTCACCTGCGGCTGGTGCTCTGGTGCAGTGTGCGGAACGGCTTGCGAAATAGAGTGCGACGCAGGGTGTGGTGTTGGTAACGGAACCGAAGTTGGGCTCGCAACGGTGGGTGGCGCGAGAACTGGCGCTGTTGGACCTAGGGGAGTGGGCACAGACGGGGTCGGGGCTTGGGCTGGTGATGCCGCCGGGGTAGGTGATGATGCATGCGGAGACGTGGCCTCTGGGATAGTGAGCGACCAGCCGGGGTAGATGAGGGACGGCTCCGATAGCGCCATACCACCGGGTTGGTCGACTCCGACGTTGGCGGCGTAGATGGCGGGCCATTGCTCCCCGTCGCCGTAGTAGGTCTCCGCGATGCTCCACAGACTGTCCCCGGGGACGACGGCGTAGGTGATGGCTGCCGGGGTAGCGGGAACCTCGGTATCGGCCAGCTCCGCTATCGGCGCCGTTGCCGGCGCCGGACCATTAGGAATGGCGAGCTTCCAACCGGGATAGATCCAGTTGGTGGCATCCAACGCCCGCCCGTCGGGCTGCAGGATCCCGACGTTGGCGTCATAGATGGAGTGCCACTGCTCACCATTTCCATAGTGGGATTCAGCGATGTCCCACAGGCTGTCTCCGGGGACGACGGTGTAGGCGGGAGCTGTGGGGTGGGAGGCCGACAGGAAGATGCCAGGGGCGGGGGATACATCAACCACAGCAGTGACGGCCGGCATCGGGGAGATTCGGTGGGCTGCGGCCGACCCTCGGATGGATGCAAGGACAATCACGGCGGAGACCAGGGCTGCCATCGATGTTCTTCCAGCGGCTCGGCGCCATGTCCCACGGCGGCGGTTCCGGATGAGATCGATCGTGGCAGTGAGGAGCGAGAACGCGAAGTACCCCCAGGCCAGCCATGCGATCACCGCGAGCGCCTTGGGCCAAAATGCGCCGGGGATCTGTGATGCGGCTGCCGAGTGCAATTGGCCGGTCGTCGGGAGGTGGTGGGGCAGTGGCCAACCGACGATGGTGGCGAGGAGCAGGGGGATGCCGAGAAGCCCGACGGCAATGACGAACAGAGCGCCGAGACCCTCTGCGATCTCAGCCCGGCTGGGGCGGGTGCTTGTAGACATGGCCGATCCTCTCTTCGCCGGTTAGCTGACGCCGGCGACGTTGGTTGCCTGCTCGGTGGCATCGACGTGCATGTTGGTGACGCCGATGATCGAAAGGAGCTGGGTGGGCTGGTCATAGGAGATGTGGGCGTAGACCGTGGGGCCGATCACCCACGCGGTCCCCGGATGACCGGCCGCTGCCATGGCATTCTCCGCGGCAGCGACCGCTTGTGGGGTATTGATTTCGAGGGTGGCGGCATGCAGCTGGCTCGGGTTGAGGGCCGCGGCACCGGCCCGAGCCGCCTGGGCGGCTTCGGTTGCAGCTGCCTCGTTTGCGTTGAGATAGCTGCCACCGTCGACCACAAGCCCGGCGAGCGCAAGGAACATCGTCATGAAGATCACTGCCATGACGAGGAACTGGCCCTGCTCGTCGAAGTGTCGATGTCGACGGGCGTCAGTGAATGCTCGGATTGCACTCATGAGACACCACTCATGGGTCGGACCGAGCCCGAGGACCCTTTGGAATTGATGAACGCGCTGGTTATCACTGTGTAGGGGTCGATAGGCGCGGTGGAGGTGGCGCTGAACGTCTTTGCGCCCGGAATCCCTGTGGCCGCTATGTCTGCGAGGTTCGCCACGCAGGTGACCATGACCGACACCGAGCCGCCGGAGATGAAGTTCCCGACGTTGGTGGCAACCGTGGGGGACGGGCAGGCCACGTGGTCAGAGGCCAGTGTGGCAGTGACCGCCGCCGTAGCCGACGATTGGGCGAGTGCGGCATTGCTCTGGACGACCGCCGCCTCGGCACCGGCCCGGGCGGCGGCCTCGACGTCGCCTTGAGCCGATTCGATCCGTCCAAAGAAGATCATGAGAAGGGCCACCAACAACAACACAGGCAGAACGATGACCAGCTCGGCGAGGGCCTGGCCCTCGTCGTCCCAACGACGCGGGGAGCGTGCGCTATCCGCTGACACGAAATCCTTGGACCGGCTCGACGCTGGTTTCGGACACCTGCAAGCTCAACCACGGGATGATCACCTGGGCTCTTCCGGTGATCGTCACCTGCACTGTGTCCCCCGTCCCGGTCGTGGTGGTCACCTGCGGGGCTGTTAGCGAGTTGGCACCCGTCGTGGCGATGAACTGGTACGCAGCACTGGTGCCTGCCGCCGGCGTGGACCCAAAGGCGGTAGCGGTGCTTGCTCCCTGCTCGGCCGCCGCCCGGGCGAGGTGGCTGGCGTGTGACCAGAGAGCGAACTGGACGGCAAGGAGCACTGCCAAGAAGAACACGGGGATGCACACGACGAACTCGGCCAGACCGTCGTCTCCTCGCACGCGCCGACTGCCAGGTCCCCTTCGAACTTGGGATGACGCTGTCGTCTGGATCGGCACTGTCGTCTGGATCGGCAAGTGGAGCCGAGGTCCCTAGGGTGTCTGGATGTTGTGGGCGGTGGTGGTGAGCTTGGTCACCACGATGCCGACGATGGCGATCGCTGCGACTACCACGAGCGCGGTCACCACGACCCAAGAGGCAATCTCTCCTCGTTCGTCGCCAAGAAGTGGCACCATCCGGGCCGCCACTATGGCTCGTAGGAAGCTGACGAAGGTGGTAGCGGTATGGCACACCTCCACCAGGCGTTCTTTGATGGTTTGCATCAGATGTCCTTCCGGTTGGTTAGTGGGTCAGTTCAATGAGACGGGTCAATGCCATGAAACGGATCACAGGTGGGATCCGGTGAATGAGGCGAGCGCGGGGTAGAAGATGAGTACGCCGTAACCGGCCATCAGGAGGACGCCGGGCAGAAGCATCTTTTGAGTGACCGCCTGGGCGTCGTGTTCCAGGGCAGTGGTCTCTGACAGTCGCAGCGAGGAAGCCTTGGCCTCCAATGTGTCGCGGATACGCGCCCCTTCCCCGGCCTGGGCCATGGAGCGAGCGAGGTTCGAGAGATCGGGCAGGGCGAAGCGCCCGGCGAGCCGATCGAGGCCCTCCCACGGAGGCCGGTGGTAGGCCTGGGACCAGAGGAGAGACTGGGCAATCTCGTCCATGGCCCAGTCGGTGGTCGACACCGAGGACGCGGCCTCCAGCGCGCTCGACCAGCCCATCGATCCGGCCATGGCCATGGAGACCAACGATGCGTAGGTGGCGAGCGAGTGCAAGAAATGTCGGCGGCGGCGCTCGGCTGCCGTATGCAGGTCGATGAATGGCATGGCCGCACCGCCAACACCGAGCACGAGGACCCCAAGCAAGGGAACTTCGATCCCGACTTGGATGCCAGCCGTGGCCGCCACTATGGCAAGCAAGGGGACCATGAGCGCCGTGGCGACCGCGTAACCAACCACCTTGATGGCGAAGGTTTCGGGTGGCGTCCCGGTGATGGCGAGGTCAGGGATGACTATCTCCGCCAAGCGTGGGACCCTGGCAACATTCACCTCCAGAGCTCGTGCGGCAAATCTGCGTGCGCTGCCTGCTCTCTCGCTCGCTGCCTCACCAAACCCGTCGAGGGACAGGTCAGTTCGTATGCCACTCAGATTGTCGAGTGCAGCTCGCAAGGTCAGCGGGGCGGGGAACAGCCCTCGCAACACGAGTACAAACCCGCTGCCGACGCCGATACCGGCCAGGATGATCAGGATCATGACGGTTGTGCCGGACTCTCAAAGAGTCTGGGCATTGGCTGGGGTCGGGACAGCCGGTTCATCATTCCAAAGCCCACCGCGAAGAGCCCGGCGATCACGACCAGGACGATCTGGCCAGTCGTGGTCGAGAATGGGGTGAAGTAGCCGTGCCCGATGGTAAGGGTGGCGAGCACGAAGCCCAGGGTCACCACCACGACCAGTCGCATCTCCCGGCGGGGCTTGTCCCGTGCAACCTCGGTGCGCTGGACGAGGGCCAGCTGCTCCCGGGTGTTGGCTGCCGCTGTGCCGAGCAGATTCTGGAGGTCTGCACCACCGAAGCGGGCAGCCAGGATGAGCGGAGCGATCGCCTCGTCCGCCGATGCGTCCGCCAACTCAGAGGCAAGGGCGGCGAACGCCCGATCCAGTGGTGTGCCCGACTTGATCCGGATGACCAGGGCTTCGATGTTGGCCCGCAGGCTCGCGGGCGCGGATGGCACCGTGGACTCGATCGCTGCCACCAACCCCCGGTGGGCGGCCACGCTGTCACGCAGGGTTTCGATCCAGGTGGCCAACGCGTCGAGGCGATTGGTCACCCGATTGGAGGAGGAAGAAGACAGTGCAGACCGCAGCGTCCATCCAACAGCTGCTCCGATAAGAGCTCCGACCGGCCAGTGGGTGATGAGCCCGACCACCGCGGCACCAATCAGTGCAGCGGCTGCTGACTGGCGGGTTGCCTTATCGATCCCTTTGGTGAACGACATCTTCTTCGCCACCGGGGTGGTGGCAAACAGACCGGCCACGACGAGGGCGATGCCCACACCGATGCCAGTGGAGCAGAGCACGATGAGCACCGTCATCGACCGAAGATCGCAATCGGAGCTTCGTAACCAAAGTCGGCCAGGCGGTCCCGGAGGCCAGGTGGCACGCCGAAGCGGGGGATAGCCGGGCCTCCGCCCTCTGGCTCGGCGAAGATCTCGGTCGAGATGACATGTGGCCCGTCGGAGTCCTCGACCACTCGGATGGAGCTCACAAACCGGCGGGCGAACCGATTGGCTACAGGTTGCTGGCGAACAAAGACCACCAGATCGAGAGCCTGAGCGGTGAGCTTCGCTGTTGCTGCGTCAGAGAGGTGCTTCGGGCTCTGGCTGGCGTAGCTCTGGATCCTCCCGAAGGTGCCTTCGGTCGAATCGGCGTGGATCGTGCACATCGATCCGGCCTTCCCGGCCGTCATGGCGTTGAGCATCGGCACGATCTCGTCGCCCAGGACCTCGCCCACGATCACCCGGTCGGCATTGTGCCGGTTGGCGCGCTGAACGAGTTGGTCCATGGTGATGGCCCCTTCGCCTTCGGTGTTCGCCTCACGGGTCTCCCATGCCGGACAGTCAGGGTGACGGTCCGTCAGTTCATGGAGGCCGAGTTCGTAGGAGAGTTCGATGGTGATGATTCGGTCCAGGGGGCTCGCCTCGGCGAGAAGTGCCCGCAGCATCGTCGTCTTTCCGGCGTCGGTGCCCCCCGAGACGATGATGTTCAGCCGGGCCCGCACTGCTGCTCGGAGAAACCTGCCCACCTCTTCGGTCATCGACTCCGCCAGGTCCTCCAGGGTGGGATCGACCAGACGATGGCGGCGGATGGAGACGCACGGACGATGGGCCACTTCGATCATCGCCGATAGCCGGTGGCTGCCAACAAGGTGAAGATCGACGATCGGCTTTGCGGCGTCGATCCGCCGTTCGCCCCCGGTATGGTGCGCCCGGGCTGCGCGCTGGACCAACTCGACGAGTTCCTCGTCTGAATCGGTGACCGCCTCGACCTGCTCTTTGGTCCCATCCGCTCGCTTCACCCACACGTTGTCGCATCCGTTGATGTCGATGTTCTCGATGCTGTCGTCGTCCAGGAGCAACTGGAGACGACCGAGACCGAGCTGGGAGGCGACCACGTGACGGAGCACAAGGGCTTCAGCTTCTGCAGAGGGTGCAGGCATGCCCTGCTGAATCATCCGGGAT
>JBKQMB010000076.1:0-2830 GCA_052326605.1 Acidimicrobiales bacterium
GGCTCACCTCCCACGGTGACTCGAGACCCAACAGGTGGCGGTAGAGCTCGGTGTCGCGCATGACCAAATCATGCCGCTCCGGGCGGGATCCGGGCTGGAGCTACCCACGGAGAACCCGGAAGCGCCCCATTTGGTAGGTCTGATGATCCTCGCGGCGCTTGCTGCATTTACGGGCGTCGGTCAAAATCGAGGCCGTTGGCCGTCAAGGGTGGTCTTTGTGTCGGGCGTCGGGAGCGTCATGCTCGCGCTGCTTGTTCAGCAGGCTCCCGCCACACAGGCATTACTCAGTAGTTCGCAGATTCAGTCTGGAAGCGTAGCTGCGCTGACGAAGGGGCTGATCATCGCTGTTGTCGGGGCATCGTGCTGTAGGACACCAATATCTCGATCGTGACGCACGGGCCTGACCGGGACTCCATCTCCGCTATCGAGACGTTGCGGTCCCGCCCTGACAGCAACTCCTGAACGCGCTCTCGTCGGCCACGACTCATTGTCATCGGGTGTGAGCCGTGGTGACGCCTTGAAGCGATCTCCTCCCTCGAGACCTCCAACTCCAGGCTGGCGAAGAACGCACTCCCGACGTTCCCCTGATGCCCCTCTGGCTACGCGGCCACCGGGTGGTACTCGTGAATGAGGCCGCCCAGCACGTCGTGACGAATGACGTCGACCGACGGGGGTGGAATCTTGATCGTGCTGGCGGGTGCGGGCACGCCGAGGGCGATCCCGCGGTGGGGGCGCTGTCGGTTGTAGTGGCCGGCGTATTCACGCAGCACCCGTTCGAGGTGGCCACGGCCCAGGATGAGGATCTTGTCGAGCCACTCGGTCCGCACGGTTCTCACCCAGCGTTCCGCATAGGCATTGGCTCGAGGGGATCGGATCGGCGTCCTGATCACCCGGATGCCCTCGGTGCGGAACACCTCGTCGAAGCTGGCCGTGAACTTGGTGTCTCGGTCCCGGATCAGGAACTTGATGGATCGAGTGCGGTCTCCCAGGTCTCCTACGAAGTTGCGGGCCACCTGGGTGACGAATGCGCCGGTCGGATGATCGGTGACGCCGGGGATGTGCACCTGCCGTGTGGACAGTTCGATGACGAACAGCACGTAGAGCTGCTTGAGCGACACCGTGTCCACGGTGAAGAAGTCGGTGGCCAACACGCTGTAGGCCTGGGAACGGAGGAACTCCGACCAAGTGGGCCCACCCCGTGGAGCGGGGCCCAGGCCGGCTCGGCGCAGGACCCGCCGGATCGAGGTGGCCGACACCCGGATCCCGAGCTTTCGCAGTTCGCCCTGGATCCGGACACATCCCCGGGTTCGATTCTCTCGACCGAGACGGACAATGAGTGCGACCAAATCGTCGCTCACCGGCGGCCGACCGGGGCCACGTCGCTTCCGCCACCGGCGCCACTTCTGTTTGGCCGCTTGCCGGTGCCACCGCAGCAGCGTGTCGGGGGTGACCAGGAAGGAGCGCCACCGCGCACGAGGCAGCAGTCGGCTGAGTGCCGCGAGGATCGCTCGATCGGCAGGCCGATAGCGAACCCGTGCGTGGAGCTGGCGTTCGAGAACACGCACCTGGTGACGGAGCACCATGATCTCGATGTCCTTGTCCGACTCCGTCCGTCGGGACGACACGACGAGGCCGAGGATCCGACACAGTCCGATATAGAGGAGCGAGAAGGCCACGCTCGATGATGTTCGAGTTGCAACGAGAAGTGCCAGTCCAGGGGCACAATTGGGATTTTGGCGCCCTACACCTGCTCGGATGACATTTTCGGCACCCACAGGCTGGATGGGTCGTCGTCCTGGCGATGACCGAGCCGGACGCCGAGGTGTTCATCTCCGTCGAGATGACTGCCGACGTCGTCGGTTGTGGGAGTTGTGGAATTCGAGCCGTCGGGCATGGTTGCCCGTTCACGCAACCGGACCGACGGCTCGATGCCCGCTTCCACCGCGGCCCAGCATCTCCGCTGTTGCACCCGCCACGACCCGGCGGTGCACCTCGTTCATATGGGGCAGGGCCACCTCGAAGAATCGCGCAAGCCCTTACTCGGTGACCTCCACACGGCCAGGATACTGCGCGCAGTCTGATCTGGCGTGGACCCATAGCAGCCAGTTTCTCCACGCACCCGCTCCCCAAATACCAGGGTCGGTTCAGAAGAACAGGGGTTTCACTTTCCACCCCTCGGATGTTGAATCAACTCTGTCGCAACCATGCGGTGCCGACGGCCCGTCTGGCGGCTTTGCTCACATGGCGATTGGCAAACTGGAGGGAGCCATGACGAAAACCCAGATGATCTTCGCCCTTCTCGCGGAGCTTGGGCTGTTGGCAGCGGGGTGTGGCGCCTTCTCGCCGGCATCGGCCAAGTAGTCGGCCGGCACGCCGACCACGACCAGTAAGAAAGAAGAAGACCCCCATCCCAACCGAGACGACCTCACCACCACCAGCCACTGCCGCGGCTGTCGTTGTCCCGGCTTCCAGGCAGTCAACACGACGAAGTCCTCATCTTGGCGCAGATCGCGCCCTCCGCTAGCCCTCAAGCCCAACAGCACGTTGAGTGTTGCCGAGACCTACGAGTGGACGCTCACTCTGGGCGAGTGGAATCGAGTCAACGAAGAGGCATCATGACCCACCGCCACAGCATCAGACGCCGCAACCACGCCGCTCCTCGGAAGGCGCACGCCGCTCCTCGGAAGGCGACGGTCATCATCGCCTGTACCCTGGCGGCCCTACTGGGCACTTACGGCATCGCCGCCGCCGTCACCCAGAGCCTCAGCCTTGGGGCAGGTGACACCGCCAGCGTGACCTGTGCCGGGGACAGCCTGAGCGTGACGAGCCA
>JBKQMB010000077.1:0-29814 GCA_052326605.1 Acidimicrobiales bacterium
TGTGCTCCTGTGGCCGAATCAAAGCGGTGAGGGCGTGGACTACTTCGGCTCGCTTCACGCGGTACGCAACGGCCGGCTGCTCGACGTGTGGCCGACGTTCGAAAGGCCAACAGACCTTCAGTAACGACGGGAGGCTCCCGTGTTTGACGCGTGGGGAGATCGCGTTGGTTAGCTTCAGCTGTGTGTCAGCGTTACCAGCACCACTCGGTGAAGGATCCTCGATGAGGTCGACTGTGAGCAGCTTGAACATCGCTGACCAACTTTCCCGTATGTAGGGAAGCAGGATCACGCTTAGCCGTGACGTCTCGCGAACCCAAGGCGCCGCGCAGATCCGCCGAGCCAGAATCCTGCAAACTAACCCGCTCCCGGCAGGGTGCCCGCGAAACCCGTGCCGGAGGGGCTCAGAAGCGTCTCCAGGCCGGCGAACGGGGGGTGCGTCCAGAAGAGTGGGCGCCATGACAACGAGGGGGTTGATGTTGTGATGACGTAACCAATCGACAAGCTGAGGGCAGCCAGCCGGTGCGAGTCCGGTCCGGGGAGACGGCAAGGTCCCCGGTAGCGGAGCCCCCGTGCGTGGTTCAAACCATGCATGGCGCTCTGCGTGATCGTGGCAACTCAATGTGACGGGGCGTGGGCGGTGGCGCCCATTGCCTTCGGGTCGTATCAGGTCGGCAACCCAAATGGTTCAGGCTGAACGTCGAGTTCAACCACGCCTCGGTGGACTCCCATTGGGCGACTCACGGGGTATCCCCATGGTGCCGTTCGGGGGCAGCCTCAGGCGCCTACCACTCCGCACAGGATCGCGCCTGGCCCCCGCAAACAGTCGGCGTGGGGGTTATATAGGTGCCCGGCTCGGAGGGTGGCAGCGGATCCTCGCTCAACAGGGCCGGCGGTGCAGCGTAGCGAACGGTGACGCCGCTTGTGAGTAGCCGCCAGCTTCTCCAAGCACCGGCTCCCCAAATACCAGGGTCGGTTCAGAAGAATAGGGGTTTCACCTTCCGCCGATCGGATGTTGAATCAACTCTGTCGCAGCCAGACGTCGGCGCGATGCAGCGGTCGGGGGCATATCTACCCCGTACCGGATCGAGGAATCCTGCCCGACCTCAGCGGGCGGGCCGCCCGGTCAGCTGGCGATGGCCCCCGGTTCCGGCCGGGGGTCCTTCGCGTCCCGCCCCGAGCAGAGATGAGCACCGTGCGGTAGGTTGCCGGACCAGGAGCGTGGCGGCGAGACCTCACTCGACCGGCCTCAGTCGGCGAACCGTACCGCACGACGTTGGCCTGGCTCGGGTCATGCGCCGGCCATGTCCAGGGGCTCGAGGAGCTGCAGGCTGCACCAGCTCGCGCCTGTGCCCCGCTACGGCATCGGGTGGGGGTTAGGTGCCGGGTCAGTCCCCATAAGTCCAGGGTCGGCGCAGAAGAACCGGGGTTTCACCTTCTGGCCTTCGGGTGTTGAATCGATCCTGTTGCAGCCAGACGGTGGCGCATCGGCAACCGAAGGGGAACCGCGTGGACCGAAACAACCACCAGTTGCCGCCTGTCGAGTCGTCAGACGCGATCGGCTGGGCAGAAGCGATCACCGACCATGAGCGGCGCAAGGTGAGGCTCGAGGAGTGCGAGCACCAACTGCTCGCCCTGACGGCGTGGGCACGGTACCTCGAGGCCCGAGTCGACCGCTTGAGCCAGGGTGCCGAACCTTGAGCGGCCCCGTGATCGACCTACCCCGACTGGCTGTCGCCACGGTGTGCCTGTACGAGGCGTCGGCGATCCTGACGCGCCGCCACCCGACCGTGTCCGCGCTCTGTTGGCGCCGGCGGGTGCTCACCCCCGTGATCCTGCTCGGGCTGGCAGCTCACCTGCTGAGACCGCCGGACCACCAGTAGCCCGTCCCATCCGCCTATGTCGGAGGTTGCATGGTATCCGGACGTTCGCCCGACTGAGTTTCGCCCCGGGTGGCTAATCCGGAAACCCTGTCTGACCTGGTGCGCCCCCTGGGATTCGAACCCAGAACCTGCGGATTAAGAGAGTGAATCGATCGCTGTCAGGGGCATTCTGGAGACGACTAAACATAGCCTGACCAGGTCTTATCATTTTCGCTGAATTGGCATCCCTGTTCGGAACCTGCAGGATTATGGGTTTCATTATGGGT
The DNA here is from genome assembly GCA_052326605.1 of Acidimicrobiales bacterium. Classification (GTDB taxonomy): domain Bacteria; phylum Actinomycetota; class Acidimicrobiia; order Acidimicrobiales; family RAAP-2; genus Bog-756. The sequence goes on from JBKQMB010000077.1 coordinate 2,147, forward strand.
TTTTCAACCTGCGGATTGTGGAATCCGTTTGCTGCCGCACCAGAAAGAAAAAGTCCGTTCCCGGGCAAGCGAATGCGCCTTCATGGCGGAGGGGCCCGATGGCCGGGGCGGTGCGTAGGGCTGCATAGGGCATTCCCTGTGGGGATGCCCTGATCACACTTTGGCCGTACGTGTCTTGAGGCATCTGACCTGTACTGTCAATGAACGTCGACACGTGGTACTTGTCAACGTTCGACGACATGTTATACTTGTCAACGTTCGACGACATCTAGACCAAGTCACCGTTCGTTGACAAGGTGGTTCCGATGAAAGTCAATTCCATGCGAGACGTGGCGGCAGCCGTCCGAGGCCGCCGCAAGGACCTCGGCCTCAGTCAGGCCGACCTGGCCGCCCGCGTAGGCGTCTCCCGAGCCTGGATCAATGCAGTCGAGGCCGGAAAACCCTCAGTGGAGTTCGACCTGGTCCTGCGACTCCTCGATCATCTCGGCCTCCACTTGGACCTTGCCAAGCCAGGAAACCTTGGCGACGTCTTCAAGGGCAGGTCGGTCGATCTGGATTCCGTCCTCGACGAGTACCGCGACCGATGACGGACTCTCTGCTCGTCGTCCTCGACGATGTCATTGCCGGCACCTTGGAACGGCTTCCGGGCGGGAGGCTCCGGTTCGACTACACCGAGGAGTACCGGGAGCGCCCTAGGGCGACACCGATCTCGCTCTCAATGCCGCCCCAGGTGCGATCGCATTCTGACCGGACTATCACTCCATGGCTATGGGGGCTCCTCCCGGACAACGACGCCGTTCTGGCTCGCTGGGCTCGCCAGTTCCACGTTTCGTCCTCCTCACCGTTCTCGCTCCTGGCAACCCAAGTCGGAGAGGACTGCGCAGGGGCGGTCCGCTTCGCCCCGCCGGAAGAGATTGACCGCGTTCTGGCACGCCCAGGAGGGGTTACCTGGCTCACCGAGGACGAGGTGGGACAGCGCCTGCGGGACCTTCGCGAAGACTCGACGTCCTGGCTCGGCCGGTCATTCACCGGCCAGTTCAGCCTCGCTGGAGCCCAGGCGAAGACGGCTCTGCTCTTCAAGGATGGGCGTTGGGGTGTTCCATCCGGCTCCAACGCGACCACCCACATCCTCAAGCCAGCGGTCGCCGGGCTTGACGACCACGACCTGAACGAGCACCTCTGCCTTGACGCTGCCCGACGTGCCGGACTGGTTGCTGTCCGGACGAAGGTCAGCCGGTTCGGAGACGAGTCCGCCGTCGTCGTCGACCGCTACGACCGGCGGGAGGTGGGGGGTGAGATCATCCGGGTCCATCAGGAGGATCTCTGCCAGGCTCTCGCACTCCCGCCGTCGCTCAAATACCAGAATGAGGGAGGCCCAGGTCCCGCCGACATCGCCAAGCTCTTCCGCAGCGCCATGCCGCCGCGGGCTGCTGACGACGCCGTCAGGAGGTTTGCCGACGCCTTGATCTGGAACTGGCTCATCGCTGGAACCGACGCTCACGCCAAGAACTACTCCCTGCTCCTCGCCCAGGACCAGGTCCGCCTCGCGCCACTGTACGACGTCGCCTCGGCGCTTCCATATGACATGCATGAGCGGAAGCTCAAGTTCGCCATGAAGATTGGTGGTGACTACCGGGTTTTCCCATACCGGAACACATGGCCCGAGGCCGCCCGGGAACTGGCTTTGGACGCTGACGCCCTTGTGGGCCGAGTTCGGGTGCTTGCCGCCAAGGCCCCAGACGTCTTTGCCGATGCCGCCAAGGCCCCAGACGTCGAGGCCCTGGACCGCCCCTTGCCGACCCGTCTGGTCGACCTGGTCGCCGACCGGTCCGAGCGGTGCAGTCAGCTTGTTGGAGGTTCCGCTCCGGCAACGTGACGGAGTTGGCGGGCCCATGGAATCCCTCTACCGAGGTCGCTAAGCGGCGGGAGCGGTGCACGCGAATGACGGGCGGGTAGGCGCCCGCGAACGGTGAGGTCCGGGTGCGCAAGGCACGAGCAGCTCATCTCGACGGGCGTAGGCCGCTGGAAGCCACTTCTGCGCGGATCCGGCATGATCTCGGATAGGAGGCGCGCATGCAGGTTGCCGGAGCAGATGTCTGGAAGGGCCGGTGGGTGGTAGTGGTCCTGGACGACGGACGGTTCACCCGGGGCTTCGTCGCTCCCACCATCGAGGAGGCCGTCGCCGAGCTCGCTGACGTCGCGGCCATCGGGATCGACATGCCGATCGGGCTGCCGGCAGCGGGGACGCGCCGTCCGGCGGACTTGGCGGCCCGGGAGTTCTTGGGTAAGCGGCGCAACTCGGTCTTCTTCACGCCGTCGGCCGAGTTGCTGGAGAAGGAAACGCCCGCCGAGGCGAACGCGCTGGCCCGGGCTCAGGAGTGGCCGGGGATCGCCGCCCAGACCTTCGCGCTCAAGAAGCAGCCCCTGGCCGTCCAGCCCCTGGCCTCGGCCAATGAGCGGATCTGGGAGGTGCACCCCGAGGTCTCCTTCGCCGAGGCCAGGGCCTGGACGGCAAGCTCGTCCGGAACCTCATTCGCAAGGTGGAGATGACGCAGGCCCAGGTCGCCTCACTCACCAAGGAAGAGGCCATCGCTGCGTGGCAGGAGTATCTTGCCGGCGGCGGCCAGTGATGGGTCCGAGCACCACCATGTGGCCCGCAGATCGACTCGCCCGTGACATGCGGGACTCACGCTCAATTGCCGTTCAGTGCATCGCGGCACTCCGGCGGAGCGGGGTCGTTAGGAGTTGGGCGGGCTGACCGAGCCGCAGCGCAGGTGGAAGTGCCAACCGTCATGTATGACGAGACATGCCTTCGCGAATCCGTGAACATAGTCAATGCCGTCGCTGAGGCTGATATAGACGACGAGCAGGATCACCAGCACTACCGCCACGAAGGCGAGAACGGTGAAGGTGCGGTGACTACGGCGCGGAGCTGACTGAACCACAGGCGACGAAGGAGAGTGAGCGTATTGCCGGTCCGCCAACTCCATGGAACAGAATCGTACCGCTGTGCGTAGCGGTCGCTCGTGATGTGCCGGTAGTGGGGGCCGTCACACCCCATCAGTAGGCTCGCTCGATGGCCATTGGTGCACTGATTATCTCGATAGTCTCAGCGTTTGGCGCGGTTGCCGCCGTGTGGGTAGCGGTCTGGACGCATCGGCAACAAGGCAGCCGGGTCGTGTGCAACTGGAGCAACGCTTACCCGCCGGGCGGATCGGGAACGGGTGAGCGCCACATACAGGTTCAGGCGGTCAATCACGGACGGTCGGCCACCACAATTGCCGGGCGGGGATTCGCCATCGTTGATGCACAAGGCAAGCCCACGGATCGGACGATCGTTAGCCTCGTGAATCTTTCGCGGTTGCCGCCGTGACCCCATCGCCTCGACAGCGAATCATCGGCGAGATGGATGCTCCCTTATGCGGACCTTTGGTCAGTCATCACCAGTCAACCGACACAAGTAACCGGGATCCTCGCCTTCGTGCGAACGGGCACGGGGCGCCACATTTATTCGGCGACTCTGATTGACCCCAATTTCATAGGCGGTTCCCGGTGATTCGTCAGGCATGTCGATGACGGCAGTAGAGAGGAATATTCGCAGAGCACGGACGAACACTAAGTTCATGCGTGATTGTGGGTCCGCAATTGCCGTGGGTGGTGCGAGTATTGCCCTGACGCTGATTATCGGTGGGCTGGCAATCCAGAAGGAGGCTTACGTTGCCTTGCTACTTCTGGAAGGAATCCTGATAGGGGGAAGTGCGTACTTTGAATGGCGTGCAAGGAGCGCCCTGACTGCCAGGCCGCCTATCTGGTACACGGTGCAGATTGCGATTGTTGGCACCGTCATCGTTGCCTTTGGCGTCAGCGTGGCAGCAGAACCAGGCCATGACTGGCCTGCAAGCGCCTATACCGCGAGCTGGTGGGCGCTGGTTGGATTCTCGCTATCTGCGGCATTCGTTGGTGCGATGCTTCGGCGTGTGGCCGACAGGCTACTTGATGACTTGGACGATGAACGGAAAAGTCCGGGGCCTGTTGCAGGGGAGGGAACCTGTTGGCGAGGCGTTCAAGGACGGTCCATACGGCCAGGATCCACCCGCCGACGTTGGCAAGCACCTCATATCGGGCATTGAGTCGCCTGAATCAGATCGAGAGTGACTCGCCGGTGTCTATGGCGTCTCAGTTAGTTACATAAAGAGGGGCGAGGGTCTGCACGATCTGCTTGGCGGAGTTCTCGTCTGGTGCCCAACCAGCGGTGAAGAGATCATCGCCCCGGAGGAGATCGTAGTGCCAACCTTGCCCATCCGGACGAATGAGGCCGCCGTAAAGTCCTCCGGCATAGTGAATGGCGAGGGCGCCATCGGTAGCGAGAGGCTCATCAGCCGCCGACGACGCACCACTAGTCGGTATCGGGACGATGAGCTCTTGAGAAACTTTTCGGATCATCGCAAATCGAACCATTCTTTGTTTGGTTCGAGGCGGTTATTGGCCGTCCGCAATACATGCAACGAGCTACATAGTGAACAGTCGAGTTCTCCATTTGTTGGTCCTTGGGGTCCATCGCTTCCTCCTTCTAGTCTCAGTCAGTGTAACAGAAAGCGGGTTGGCCAGCTCGGTGACTCATTCAAATAACCCACCGTTTTTGCACTCTTTTGAAATGTCCTGAACTGCGTTGGGACAACTGACAGCGCACGAGGAGAGCCAAGCTCAATGCGATCTTCATACACATGGAGGAATCCGCCAGTGCCAACTTGAGGTGCCCATCCAGCGCCATCCACAATGATCACCGGACCAACTACCCCCGGCAAGTTACTTATCTGCCAGTCCATCCATGTCGCCTCTTGCTGAGCGTGCCTCCACTCTGCCGCAGTCTTCGATGGATCCCGAGGTACCTTCGTTGTACCCACGAAGCCGAACGGCACTCGACGGTCTTTCGCTGGCCGGTAGGTGGCGTGGACGGCCCACATTACGGACCAACACACGATGCAAAACAGAACAGCTACTGCTAGTCCGATGTGTGATCCCCTTCTGTTTGATTGCAACGGTATTGCTGCCCTGGCTGGTGGAGCCGCCTCCGAATCGCTTTCCAATCCATCATTGACAGACAGCCCCTTCATCGGCAGTTTCCTCACGGAACTGAAGCCAGCCGTGGCCATGACCGGGACCTGGGCCAGGAAGCCCGGTTCTGACTGGTCATCTGGCCGACAGATGTCCGCAGACCGTCGAGTCAAATCTCACTCCACGAGAATGCCGCTCCGCTCGAAGCAGGCATCGAACTCGTCACCGAGTCCTCGGATCTCGTGCACCAGGGACCAGAGCTTCTCCTGCCAAGTCCTGACCCGGCCATGCCTGGCTCTCGGCAGGTAGACCGTCTCCTCTTGGAGATCCCCCCAATCGTCCGCAATCGGATCGTCATCGCAGTCAACCACCAGATGCCCGACTGAACCGCCGTCGCTGGACGACAGATCCGTGACCCGCAACCGGAGCCTTGGTTCAGATGGATTGACGGCTTCGATCCATCTGGTGCTCGGAGCCTGGCCCGCCTTTCCGGACAGGTTGGCTGACGTGATCATGCCGCGACTTGCGCGGCGGTGTGATGAACCGCCCCGGGAATCCTGGAGGCTCTGGCCGAGGTCGGATTGATGGGCGAATCAACACGAGACTCTTGCTGCCTGGAAGGCGGGTCGGGGAGAGCCGAGCTTCATCCAACGATCCGGTAAGTCCCGTGAGGACCTTTGGCCCTATCGAATGTCACGTAGAGATGACAACATCTTGATCAGGCGGGCCACCGGACTGGAGTGCAACATGTCTCAGTGCAGCTTTTGCGGCCAGGATTCCTACGGACACGGTTGTCCTAATGGTCCGAGTACCGCCAACTATGCAGGGTCAGGAGTTCACTGCCATAAAGATGGTCCCGGGTGCAGCTATTGTGGTCAGAATTCCTACGGACGCGGTTGCGCTTACGCTCCGAACGATTCCATTATCGCCGGCCAGGGAGTTCACTGCCACATGGGCGGCCCCGGGTGTAGGTGGTGCGGTGAGAATTCCTACGGACGCGGTTGCGCTTACGGTCCGAACGATTCCATTATCGCCGGCCAGGGAGTCCACGAACACTGATCCCAGTGCAAGCGAGTTCGACACCTGAGTCCACCCGGATGACTTCGCGTAAGCATCACAGGTAACAAAAGGAGAAGCGGTGACCGACACCTCCCAAGGTCCCGGCTGGTCGCAGGCATCCGATGGCAGGTGGTACCCACCAGGTGCACATCTGGATGCGGAGCCATCACCGGCGGTGCTGGACTACATGTTGAAACACAGTGACGATCCTGTTGGACCGGACGATCAGCAACGACAGTTTCCAAACGGCTTGCTCGCAGTGGTCCGCCCTGTACGTCGTCCCGATCAGGATCCCACTCACTGGCATTGGGTAATGGAGAAGGATGATGAGCTTTGGGCCAGCGGTTGGGCCGAGTCCAGGTCAGACGCCGAACGCATCGTCGACGAGTTGGGACCCCATTTTCCTGGCACCACTCCTCCCAGCGGTACCGAACTGGACACCGCATCCCAGTTGGAACAGGTCGCCAAACTCCATGAGCGCGGCCTGCTCGGTGATGATGAGTTCGCCAAGGCAAAGAGGCTGATCCTTTCTCCCCCAGGATCTCCGTGACCCCCGGCACGTTGCCGACAATCTGCTCCGAGGAGCACTGTTCGGCTTGTTCGGTGGGAGCCTGACCGAATGGAGTACGAGGAGCAAGCCAGCGCCCTGAGCGAAGGGCCTGCGTCCTTCTCGGTGGTGCACATGGCGCTGGACGAATGACAAAGCGGCGCTTCGGATTTCATCGGGGTGTGACGGTGGCCAGTAGGTCCCAGTTGGGCTTGCCTGCGTAGAGCAGCGCCCTGATCCGATAGTTCCGGAAGCTGGTGAACCCGAAGGCGGCGCGCTTGACCCGCTTGATCAAGTTGTTGGCCGCCTCGGTGGGGTGCTCGTCACGCAGGCGCTCGAAGATCCGCTTGGCCGTGTGGCGCTGCTTTACCGGAGCATCGTTGTCGGCCAGCAGGATCTCGTCGATGATGCCCAGGAACTGCCCCAGCTGCGGCTTAGGCCGGGACGTGCCCTGGCGATAGCCGGGCGGTTCGGCGTTGGCCAGGATCTTCTCCAGGGTCTCCGAGCCGATCCGGAAGTCCCTCCTGATCGAGCGCTTCGATACGCCCTCGACCAGCACCTTGCGCCGGATCTCTGTCCACATCTCCATGTCGGTGTGCACCCTTCTCCCGTCCACTCGCTCGACCCTCAGGCGAGAAGCCTGTGGATGGGTTCGAGCGAGCACGGGGATGGTCAGGAGCTCCCGTTTTCGATCAGCGCGTTCTGGGTCTCAGGTGCTCCAGGTTTCGATCAGCGTTTACACGGAGGCAGTGATTGACTACCCACCGGTCGGCTCGGCCGAGAAGGACACAGGCCGCAACGAATTGACCAGGACCCTTAATCCCAAGGTGCCGGGATCGAGACCCGGGTGGCCCACCAGGTCAGAGGCCCTTTTCTCCAGGTGACTTAACCCTGATCCCGTCTGTCCCAACAACTGTTGGGACGAGGATCCCCTGCGGGCACCGGAGCAATGTCCTGAAAGATGAGCTGGGAGGTGCCACAAGCCGTTCCCTCAATGGGACGCCCAGCTGACCCACGTCGGCCGACCTCCCAGGGACGCGATAACCGTCGTTCTGCTTGGCCGGGAGCGCTCTACGGATGAAGACGCACCCGACCAGATGGAACATTCTCGCGTTCCATTTCCAGCGACGCCAAGTGTGGCGCCTTAAGCGGCGAATTTATCCAATCGGGTCGGTTGAAGCAGCAGCGCTCTCGGGATTGGCGGATGCCTCGTTGAGCTCCCGAGCCCTTTCCAACAGGTCATCGACGCTCTCTTCATCGATGGTCCAGCCGAATAGTTTGGCTCCGCGCTTGAGCAACTCCAGCTGGGCAATGACACAGGCCGAGGCAATCATCTCCGTCAGCGGTCCGGGCTCAAGCCGCGTGTGGAACCCAACGTGATCAGCGTCGGGCCGCTTGACGTGAAGTCCGACGGCGCCATACGTACCGTTGACAATGCTCTGCGCTAGCTTCATCTCCGCGGTTAGGCTGGCGTATATGGCGCTGGTCTGAGGCCCTGGGAGTTCATCGGGGATCGTCATGCCAATCGACGCTGTGCTATTGAGCAACTCCTCGCGACGCTCGGCAATGAGCTCCGGATCGACGCTGATCTCATCAAGCGCATCGAGTGCCATTCGGAGGATGATCCCGATCTCAATGCGACTGCCATCGGTGATCTGTTCGAACCGGGATGCGATGATGGTCAGGCCGCGAAGTGCCGGCAACGCTTCGACAGGTTGATGATCATTGATCAGCGTATGTGCACTTTGGAAGAACGCAACGCCCTGACCGAATAGATTGAACGCAAGCATGTGAGGGAAGGACTGGCCCATGTCCGCCCCGCTCGCAGTGGTCACGTCGACCATCGGCATCACGGCTGTCAACATCTTGGTCGATCTCGGCTCCGACGTGGGTTCGATGAGCATGTCCTCTTCACTCATCTCGACAGGTACCTGCCCATCTTCGAGCCGACCATAAATCTCGAGTCTGTCGAACTGAAAACTAACGTCGGGATGAGTTCGGACCGTGATCTTGTCCTTGTCCTTCATCTGGAACGTCGAACCCTCACGCACTACAGAACCGATGCTTGAGGTCCATTCCAGCAGCGGGTACAGCTCACCCTCGGCGGCCGGGTTCTCGGCAGCGCCGATAAGACGACCACGAGCGATCTTGCGACGCGACTGCACGTCCTTGGGCTTTATGGTCATTAGCTCGTCTGCGTCTTCGAAGGGAAGATCGAGCAGGCCGATGATCGTCCGACGAACGTGATGGAACGTCTTGTCAGTGGACTTCAGGGCGTGTGCTTCGATCTTGTCTAGCTCCAAGAAACCGTGTTCAAGGCCATCACTGGCCGCCTTCGCGGTCTTGTAGGTGTCACTGTCGCCGCCGAAGATCATCTGCTCGCGCACCTGCTCGCCGAGGATCTGGCGCCATCTCGGCCGTTCAGGATCGTCGGTTACGACGCCCAGTGCCTGCGCCAGGTGCTCTTCCGTGATGCCGCGGTCGACGATGGCCTTTCGGATAACTGCCTTGGTCAGCGTCTCGACAGCCATGTAGAGATGGCCTAGCGCTAGCCATTCGCCGCCCAGGGACCACTCGCGAAGAGCTAGTTCATACTGGCGCAGCCCCCGGCCAATGCGTGAGCTATCGGTCTTGAGCTCAAGGAACGCCATACTTGCAGCGACCATCAGGTGCTGGCGGATAATCCGACCTTCAGTTACGGCACCGCGTTCGTCCGGCAGAAAAACTTCAAAGAATTGACGCTCAGTGCGCTCGATAGTGCAGTCGTAGGCTAGGTGTACTTCAACCGGGCCGATCCGTACGTTCGCCACGAACCCGGCCATCGTCGCGATCTGCCGGGCGATCATTCCGAACTTAGCGATGGCCTCATCCAGAGAAGAGGCACGGCCACAAACCTCAACGATCAGCTCTCTCGGGAGCGAGTGCTCGCCAAAGGGGACCCAGCGGGTAAAGGTGCGAACGCGCACAGCGCCAAGCTGAAGGCCGTGGACGGCATCAAGATTGAGTTCCCAGCCTTCCTCGGGCAAGAAGCGCGCTGACGACCGGGCGCGCAGCACAACGATGTACTCGGTCCCAGTCGACTTTGTGTCCTTAGCTTCAGTCGAGTCGTTCTTCTCCATCACCAGACAACGCTACAGCCGAGCGTTGACATCTCATCCGAATCAGTATTGCCACCGGATGCATGCGAAGCGGACGTCGCAGGTCTCGGACTTAGTGGAGTTAAGGGCACACATGCAACACATAATGTCGCCTTGGTCGCCATGGCCAACCCCGACTCGGCGTGCACCTAATCGGCGTTCTGTGGTTGTGAGGTTCTTCCCCTTTGCCCGGTTAGTGATACCCCTGATGGATGGCTGCGTGAGCGCGAGGAGCGATAGAATCTGTTCTCTGGTGTCGTTGAAGCGGCCACGAAGTAGGTGATCAGGTGTCCAGAAAGTCCCACTCGCTGCCGAGTACCCATCGCAGGGCCGACAGCTTGCCGTTGACGAATCCCCAGCCCCAATCATCCCAGGGGCCCACGTTCTCGACTCCGTAGCGCTCCTCGACCGCTCGCATTGCAGCGTCGACCCGTTCGTTCATCTCTCCCGACAGTGGATCCTTGTCGCCCTCCTCGATCTTCTCTCTCATGATGAGTGTGCGCACGTACCAAACCTTGTCAAAGAACTCTTGTTCGGCTTCGATAATCTCGGCCAGCGTCCGAGGCTCCTCATCGAACAGCTCTGTCTCGTCGGCTAACTCCGTGAACTCTTCGCCGAAGTTGCTAACGAGAGCGTCGCCCAGGCCATCGACTCCATAGAAGTAGCCTGAGCGCGGATCGGCAAAGAGTTCGGCGAGGTCAGGGTGCGATTCGCGTCGGTCACCATGCGGTACGGAGAAGTCGGAGTAGTTTGAGGTGGCGAAAGCGTGGACATCGCCCTCGTGTTCAGTGTCCCTCAGGGCTGAAGCGTAGAGCTCGATGATCAAGGCGTCAGCCGCACTGTTCTTGTTGAGGTGGAACGGTGCCTTCTTCTCCAGTCCTCGATTCATGGCGGCGTCGGTCTCAACGATGCCGGGCACTAACTGCGTTCCGGTATCCAGCAGTTCCTTGATCTCGGCGAAATTCTGGAGAGTCCCACTGGAAACCATCGGTACGCGATGGGCCATCTCTTCCAACCACTCCGTGCGCTGATCCCCGGCGAACTCGTGGAGATCTTGACGGATCTGACGGAACCGATCGAGCACGCTGGATGTGACGGCGGCTTCGGCTCGGGGTCGGTTGCGCTCGAACTCGGCAATCACCACAGAGGGCACCAGGAGTTCCAGCTTGCCCTGGTGCTTGAGCACCCGAATGGGGACGATCCATCTCTGGCCATCTCGACGTTTTGCCAGGTCGAGCCAGACGGAAGTGTCTACGAGGAGTCTGACCACGATCCGATCCTACGGAACTCGACCGCGGGCTGGCGGGTTCACCACCCAGATCACCACGTCTAGCCTGGCCCACAGTGCTTGGGACCATTTCCTGACCCATCGATCCCGTTGCGCAAGCTCAGATCGTCAGCTGACATTCGTTCGTGTGCCCGACAAGGGGATCCCCCTACGGTCAGCCAAGTCCTGGGGCCTGATTGCTGGCCGGACGTGGTCAAGCGGGCTTTTGTGCTTCGACGAAGAGATTCTGGTGGGGGTGCCGGCCCACAAGCGATGCACCGGGATACTCGGTGGCTCGTACGTCGCCGACCGAGTCGATCCACTGATCGAGGAGACGCTCGGAGATCACCAGGCGCCGGCCGATCCGGCGGACGGGCAGGTGGCCTTCGCGAGCCAGCCGGTACAACGTCTCCGGGCTGGGGACACCGCCGCAATGGGCTGAGGCCTCGGGCATCGTCAGGAACTGGCTCACCGCTTTGATCTCGCCTGCTCGAAATCAGCACTGACCAAGACGTCATGGCCGGTGGGGAAGGTGGCGGCCGTGGCGGCCGTCATGCCGTACTGCCCGACTCGACCGGCAGACCTGGCCCTACCCAGCTGCGAACTCGCCGGTGATGGCCCGATCTCAGCACTGAGATCGTGCTCGGCCTTCGTCTGGCGCACCTCAGGCCACCATCCGGTCGACGGCGTTCCGCCTCTGTCGCCGAAGATGATGAGCAGGTATCCCGGCGAGGTCGGCGACCTCACCGAGGGACATGCCGAGCACCCTGGTTGCGTAGAGGACGGCGGCATCGGCCAAATCCAGGCCATTCCCGGTCGCATCGGAGAGGGCTGCGGCCAATAGCTCCTCGCCCGTGCGACCGATCGACGCCGGAAGGATGTCCAAGGCGTCGGGGGTGCTGGCTTGGCGAGAGCGGTGCCGATGCTCGCTGGCCTGCAGTGTTCGCATCCGAGTACGGACTGCCGACAACAGATCACCAACGGCGTAGGGGCGGTAGGCACCAGACCAGGTCATCGTCAGTTCCCAGAGGGCAGAGACTGCGTCGGCGTAGAACGCGTCGAGATCGCACCACGGTCCGGCGGCAACGTCGATGCGTCGGGACAGAGCGAGGACACCAGGGATGAGCGCTTGGATGATGGCACGGGGGATCAGCGCATCGACAGCAGCGCTCCGCAGCATGGCGGCGATCACGGCAGCCGCCTGGTGGCGAGACAGCCGGTCCGATGAGAGCGGGAGGGCCGTGATCAGATGGGCAAGGTCGCGCACCTCAAGGCCGGCGACCACAGGCTCACTCTCGGCCAGACGATAACAGGCGGCCCTCGATGAAGGAGCAGTCCCGAGGGCCTGCCATTCGGATCGGAGTCGTTGGATCGTGGGGGAGTCCATGGCTGCCACGATGACGAGGGACCCTCATGAAAAGCCTCATGGAAACCCTCATGGCCGAAGAAAACTCGAGAAACTGTTGTCGCCGGACAAAACTCCAGCTCAGCGCTGTGGCAAATCCGAGGACCAACAAAACACCAGCTCAGGGGGTTCATGGTTGTGACCATCAGGGGTTCATGACGCTGGAGCCGATGTAGCTGGGTCGGTTCGCGCTGTCGCACGGGCAAGACGATGAGAACCGACAAAACACCAGCTCATGGGGTTCATGGTTGTGATCATGAACCCCTCATGACGGCACTACACCCACTGGTGTCGGAGATCGCGTTGATGTCGGAGAGCGCGCGGCGGTAGCTGACGCAGAGGTGAAGATTGCACGGCGCACCGCCGCCGTTCGGCGCCGGCGCTCGGTGCGATGGGGACGAGCACGGGACCACCCTGCTTGAGCCATTTCAGCGGCTGGTGTCACATCGTCGCCAGCCCTCCAAGGTCGCTCCGGAATACGCCTCGCCCCCGGAGATCGCCGGCACGCCGGCGCCGGGGTCGGCCTTTATGTCCTCGCTCGGCCAGTGGCCGCCCTTTGACCGCTGGCGCCGGTGTGGGCAATCGGCGCACATCCGATTGATGACGGACCAGGCGGGGCGAAAAGCGCCCCACCCGCCATCAATCATGAGGAGAAACAGACCATGACCATCACATCCACCACCATCGCCGGCAACCTGACCCGGGACCCTGAAATCAGGTACACGAGAGACGGCCAAGCCACCACCTCGCTGTCAGTAGCGGTCAATCGCCGGTGGCAGAACCGCCAGACCCAGCAGTGGGAGGAGTCCACCTCGTTCTTCGACATCGTCTGCTGGCGTGACCTGGCCGAGAACGTCGCGCTTAGCCTGACCAAGGGCGCCCGGGTCGTGGCCACTGGTCACCTGAAGGAGCACCGCTGGGAGACTGAGGACGGGGAGACCCGGAGCAAGGTCGAGCTGGTGGCCGAGGAGATCGGTGCCAGCCTCCGATTTGCCACCGTGGACATCCACAAGGTCCAGCGCCACAGCACTTCTGACGAGCTCGCCGGCGAGACCAACCCTGCATGATCGGCCCGGCGGGGTCGGGTTTCCCGACCCCGCCGGGACTGGACTCCTGGCCTCGTTGCAACATTTCTTTCAATACGGATGTCCATGGCGGCGCTTCGCGCCCCAGTTCTTTTGGTGAGACTCCGACCGGCGCCCCGCCCGGGTCGCTCTAGCCAAGCACCGCGGGCGGGGTGCCGCCGATGCGCACGACACGACGTCGCTGGCCATAGGCGAGGAGCCCAGCTGTTGGCTTCCTCCCAAGGGATCAGGCTTGTTGGGGTAGGGCCTTCCGCCTGGTTGCGGATAGCGGTACGAGTCAGATGCGCCGATGGTGCGAGGGAGTGCTCCGCTCGGTGCGATCGGTTGGACGCCGAGCCTTCGGTTGCCGGTGCGATTCCTCTTTCGCCTGGGCACAACGATGCCCTCGACATCCCAGACGAGTCGCCGGCGCCCTGTCTCGTCCCTGCCCATGGTCGCCTGCCCACGGATAGAGGTCGACGGTGTCGACACGCCGGCGGGGGACAGGTTGCAATGCAGCTCAGTTATCCCGCGGGAGTGCGAGGTGTTCGATGTCCCTCTCTCGGAAGTGGCTGGCTGCTTTCAAGATGATGCACCGGTCCGTCGGACGTCAAGGCTGCGGACAAGTTCCAGCGGCGCTTGCTGCGCTCACTGACCGTCGCCGGTCCCGCCAGAACTTCTCCTCGGCCCTTCGGGCACCCCTGACGCTCCGGCTTTTCCCCGGAGCCTTCTCTTTCCAACAGCAACCCACAAGAGAGGAATCACCATGAACACCGTAACCATCACTGGCCGCTTCACCGCCGATCCGGAGCTCAAGTTCACCACCGGAGCAGGCAAGGCCGTCACCACCGTAAGGGTGGCCATCAACGAGCAGGGCCGGGACAAGGCGGTCTTCATCGACCTCCAGTCCTGGGAGAAGACAGCAGAGTTCATCGCCAGCTACGGCACCAAGGGCCGCCTCTTCGAGGCCACCGCCCGCCTGGCGCTCGACCAGTGGACCGACACCGAAGGCAGCCAGCACTCCAAGCATTACTTGGTCACCGGGCCCTACCAGTTCCGGTTCTTGGACAAGTCCAGCGACACCAGCGAGCCCGAGGCTCCGGCCGAGGATGGCTGACTGGGAAAGGGGGACCCTTCGGGGTCCCCCTCGTTCCCTACTGTCCGCGACGTACTCGCGTCGGCGACGATCAGGCCACCAGTTGGGCGATGGCGGAGCGACGTTGGCGCAGGAGATCGGCAATTGCCGGCTCACACGCGGCCAGACGACGGCATGCAGCCCTCGGTGGCGGAGCAGTCTCAATGGCCTGCCATTCGGTGCAGAGACCCCGGATCGTGGGCGAGCCTGTGGCCGCCACGGTGAGGGGGATGGCTCTGAATCCCATCACGAAGCCCGTCATAGCCACACAACTACAGAGCAATCTCTGGCGACGGACAAAACACCAGCCCAGAGGGTTCATGATGAAGCCGGCGAGGTTCATGATGTCGGCACAGGGTTGCCCGCCTTGGCTCACACGGGTGCGTCGGTCGGGGCCAGGAGAGCGGCAAAACACCAGCCCAGAGGGTTCATGGTTGAACCGACCGGGGTTCATGATGACCGAAAGGCTTGGGCCATCGCCTGGCTGAGGCCGATGAACCGGAACGCAGCGATTCCGTCGGACCGCTCCCCATCTCCTTCGGTGCGAAGAACCCTTGCCGAACCGACTGCCGCCGAACGGCGGCCAGAGTGTCCAGCAGTCCCGCGCCTGTTCAGACATGGAACTGCCGGACACTTGCCCTCACCCACCTGGTAGGGAAGGCATATGGCCTGCCCACAGCGTCAGAGAGCCGATGGCATCGCCAACGCCGGTTCCCCCTGTCTACGCCACGGTTGTGTCATGACAGCGTCGCCCCGAAGGGCGAAAACAGAGGCATTTCGGCGAGCCCATCGGGCTCACTCTCCAATGGCCTTTCGCTCGAACCATGAACCTCTCATGAGACTCGCTCTTGGGGTTCATGAAGCAGAGAGCAAGATGGGCGAACAGGTAACCCGAAGGGTTGTCTGTTCACGATGGTGTTGCCGTTGGCCTCACCGGGGCCTGTCACCGAGGACCACTCGGGGTCGCTGCGCTGAGCGAAAGGAGCCCGGCGTTGGCGACGACCGGAACTGACGGCGGAAGCTCTTCGGTGGCACGGACGGCACCGATGAGGCGGTCCCCAGGCGGACGACGTTGTGTCGCGAAGGTGTTGCTCACCGAGGCCGAGCTCGCTTCGCTTCGGGCCCTGTCAGAGTCGGCCGGCGTGTCGGTCCAGCGCTATCTCATCGAAGCTGCGATGTCGGGGTCGGCGGACGATGCAGCTTCTCGGCGGCGGGCTGTGGTCGACGTCCAGGCGAGCAGGGTGGTTCTGAAGGGTGTGTCCAACAATCTCAACCAGTTGACGAAGTGGGCGAACGCAAACCATGCGCTCCCCGACCGCCTCGACAGCCTGGTCGACGATCTTGCCCAGGCGGTGGCCACTGTGGAGCAGACGGCCTCCGAGCTGAGGACGGCCTTCGGGCTGAACCAACAGAGCCGTGGCGGCGAGGAAGGGAGGGCGTCGTCATGATTGGCAAGGTCACCCGAGGCGCGAGCGGACGAGCGCTCATCCGCTACCTCTTCGGGCCGGGTCGAGCGAACGAGCACACCGATCAGCGGGTCATCACGTCGGGAATCGTGATGGGTGTGGAGGAGGGAAGGGCGTTGAGTTCGGCCGAGATCGCGGACCTCGGTACGGCGCTCGATTCGGCCAACGGTGCCTATAGAACCAATCCAGAAGGTGGTCACATCTGGCACCTCTCCCTGTCGCTCCCTGCTGGGGACCGGCGATTGACCGACGACCAGTGGGCAGAGATCGCCCACCAGGCAGTCGAGGCCATCGGGTTCGAGCGTGAAGGGCTACACCCAGCGGCCTGGGCGGCCGTCGGTCATGGTGCGACTGCAAGCGGCAACCAGCACATCCACATCGCTGCTTCTCTGGTTCGTGGGGACGGCCTTGGAGTCAACCTCTGGCAATCCCAGCGAACCCTCTCCCGAGTGTGTGCCGAGATCGAGCACGCCTATGG
Source organism: Acidimicrobiales bacterium (assembly GCA_052326605.1). Lineage (GTDB taxonomy): Bacteria > Actinomycetota > Acidimicrobiia > Acidimicrobiales > RAAP-2 > Bog-756. The sequence continues at coordinate 18,760 of JBKQMB010000077.1, forward strand.
CCTGACCGTTGTACAGGGTCGAGAGGGTAGAGGGATGCCCGGGTTGACCAGAGCCGAGCTGGAGCGCACAGCGCGGGAGCAGCGTGCTGAACCCCCACGGTTCACCCTGGCCCGAATCGTGCGGGAGGCATCGGTGGCCTCGAAAGACGAAGCCGAGTTTGTCCGACGGCTCCGAGGGAGTGGGGCCCTCGTGCGGCCCCGCTTCGAGCCCGGGGGGAAAGAGGCGGTGGTCGGCTACTCGGTGGCACTCAGGACAGGGGATGGTGACAAGCCGATCTGGTTCGGCGGCGGGAAGCTGGCAAAGGACCTGACGTTGCCCAACCTGCGACAGTTCTGGGAGCAGTCAGCAGGGGATCGGAAGGCAGCGGTGGTCGAATGGTGCGCCACCAGGTCGAACTCCCTGGGCAGAGAAGCCGTGCTCGGTGACCCGGACGACTGGCAACGGGCGGTAGTAGGCATCGAGAGATCGGTCGAAAGACTGATGGCCGTCCCGGTGTCCGACCTCGCCGCGTGGAGGGGGGCGGCACGAGAAGCCGCCGGAGTGTTTTCCGCCTGGTCGAGACGCTTCGAAGGAGACAGGCCCGGACCGATGGCGGATGCTGCAGAGGCGTTGGGTCGATCAGCACAGAGCCGACCAGAGGATCCACCGCCGAGCCGGGCGGCGGTGCGTGACTTCCGGGGGATAGCGGCGATCGTGGCGCAATCCGAACTAGGGAACGACTCTCCGATTGCCTGGGCGATGTTGCTCAGCCAATTGGGAAGAACGCTCGACGCCATCGGTGATGCCCATGCGGTGCGAGGGGAATCGCAGATGGCCAAGGCGCTCGGGGGGCGTCTGTCGGCTGAGATCCTCGAGCTTCACGGACGATTTGAGGCAAGCTCGAGCCAGAATCTGATTCCCGGTGAGCAGACGCAGGACGACCGCGCCGCTGCAGCGATGCACGAGATCCCCAAGAGCCAGCCCAGACATCATCGAAGCCGCGGGCCCAACCAAGCTCGCGGCATCGAGCGCTGACCGCTGGGGCGCTCCGGCCTTTCGGCCATCGCGTTCTGCCCGATGCCGAGAGTTCTTGCGAAACGCGAGCGCACGCATAGGTGCCGTTCTGCGCTGAGGTCGCAGCTGCGGCTGACGCCATGGGCACTGCCCTCCCCTCTGGGGTTAGGGGTCATCTCTGGTTCCGTTCAGTCCTTGAGTCCCCACCGAGCGAGACATCCGCGCTTCCTGTCGCACTGTTGGAATACAGTTCCAAGATGAGCCGACAGAGCGACAACCCAAGCCAGTCACCTGCGCAGGCCGAGAGGCTCGAGGTCGGGGCAGTAAGACCTGCAGAGTTCAATGCTTCCCGTGAACAGATGAATCGGTTTGCGGAACGCATCAGCCGGCCGTCGGCCAGGGACGACGAAGACCGCTAGCCCGTATCGTGGCTGTTGTCGCCGTAGTTTTCGATTTTGATGACACCCTTGTCCCAGACTCGACTTCGGCTCTTCTGTCGGCACATGGCATCGACTCGGGAACGTTCTGGACTGAGGATGCGAAGAGGCTCGTTGATGAGGGATATGATCCGCCTCTCGCATACCTAAAGCTACTGCTTGACCGCGTAGGCGACGGTTGCCCTCTCGGCCGCCTGACAAATGCAGATCTACGTATGTTTGGTGCAACCCTGGATTCGACCTTCTTCCCAGGAATACCTCAGATCTTCGACGACCTCCGGACCGAGGTGGCAACGTACCGAGACATTTCGATTGAGTTCTACATCGTCTCGGGAGGGCTCGAAGAGGTCATTCTTGGGAGTTCGGTTGTTGCGCAACATTTCGACGGGGTGTACGGGTGTCAGTTTGGCGAGGATGAGTCGACCGGTGAAGTCCGGCACGTGAAGAGATGCGTCACCTTCACTGAGAAGACTCGGTTCTTGTTCGAGATACACAAGGGCATTAGTGCAGAGGATTCGAAGACTCAGCCTCATCTGGTAAACGAATTCATCAAGGAAGAGGCCCGGAGGGTGCCTTTCGAACAGATGATCTACGTAGGCGACGGCCTCACCGATGTTCCATGTTTCTCTTTGGTGAACAAGAACAACGGAGTGACTTTTGGAGTCTTCCAACGAGGACACGAGTCAGCGAAGCAAGCGTTCCAGCGATTCCTTGCCACGGATCGCGTCAAGAGTCTCTACTCGCCTGACTACAGAGAGGACGCCGACCTCGGCGCGATGCTTCGGGCGGCCGTAGCTTCAACAGCTACACGGGTCGCGTTGCAGGGGCACCGACCGGTCTAACCAGATTCCAACGCTCCTCTTGACCGACTGCGTTCGTAGCAATCAATCGACTAGGGGTGTTGCCGGCAACATTGGGTGATGACGGATTGTCCTAATCCGATGATACGGACCGGGTGTGTCACTGGGAGGGGTCGATCTCACGGCCGTCTCGGCTGAGTGGTGAGTTCTACTGCGCTGCCTGCCGGGAATGCTTGGCAAGAAAGGCATGACGCTGGGCCTTGATCCACCACTCTAACTCTGACCCTCCGGGTGCCACGGGGGTTTCAAGCTCTGCCATGATCCGATGGAACATATCGTCAACATCGAAACCGACGTCCACTCGCTGCTTCATCCCCAAGTGGCGTATTTCCCACGAACGAGGAGAGACACTGTCTGCTGCAATTAACAACCAGCCAGGGTTCATCGCCGGAAACATCAGTACGGCCAACACGCCGGTCTGCCCTGGAGTTCGAATTCCATCCAGATCACGTTGCGTCAACGAAATCTTCGACTTGTCGCTCGTCTTGACCTCAACGGCGATGGTCTCGCAATGACCATCAGTCATCGGAGAAGTGGCGCTGAAGTCGGGCACGCCAACAGCATTCTCCACCACATGAAAGCCCGCCGCTTCAAAACCGCACGCAAGGACTTGCTGCATAACCCGCCCAAACTCCTGCGGACTCAAATTCTTGTACAGCGAATCCAACTGGTAGATCGTCCTGTTGACACGACCCCGGTCCCCGTTCGCTTCACTCATCTTCAGCAACGACCGCTGAGCCGGTTAGAGGGGACCAGGTCAGACATCTGCGGTGGAACGAGTCCTTGGCCGCAGAAGTTCCGATCAACTCGTCCAGTTCCGAATCCTGCGTGCCAACGAGTACTTGGAGCTGGGGAGCGAGGCGAGACAGGATGGCCACGAGTGCCTGCTTATGTTCGGTATCGAGATTCTGGCTGGGATCGTCCAGAATGACAAAACCGAGGTTGTGTTGGAGTTGCGTGGCGAGAGCCAGATACACACTCAACGCAACGCAGTTCATCTGTGCCGTGGACAACCGTGAGCTCGCGAGTGTCTGGCGATTATCGCTGGAGGACTGCGTACGGATGAAGTAGTTGTTGCGTTCAATGCCCGAAAGCAGTTGACTCTCTACAGAAATCTGGATGTTGTCGAAGTAGGGATGGTTGCACAACTCCTTGTAGAGCTTGGCGATATCCACCTGTGCGCTCTCCACAGCATCCCGTGCCCGGGTGCTCGCTTCGGCTGTGACGACATCCGCAATCGTTCTGATTCCGCCTTCAAGTCGGCTCAGAGATTCAATCTGCTGCTCAGCGATCGATGAATCTTCGTCGGGATTGCCGAGCCGTGAAGACGCCTCCTGATAGTTAGCGTCCAGCTCTAGAAATCGTGCAATTTCCTTCAGCCGTCCCATCATTGTTTGGATGGCTTCGATTTCCTCTTCCCGTTTGTTTCGTTCCGCATCAACGGTAGAAGCTTGCTGAAACAGCTTGCCCTTTTGAGCATCCAGCGCATCCTGCAAGTCGTCGTCCGCCACGCGGCTTGGCAGGAACGCACGGGCAGCAACACGAGCTTCCGCGATCTGCTCGCTGTATTGCTTGCTGTCTGTGAGCAACCGATCTCTCTTGGTGATGGCAGCGTCAAGGTCACCTATCCGTCGTTGCTGCTCATTCTGAGCCGATCGAGTCGCTTCCATCTCGCTGCGAATGTCCCCGCTGAGATGACCTTCAAGACGACCGATCAGCTCATCACGTTCGATTTCCTGTCCACAGGCCGGACAGTTGTTCTCATCTAATGACGCTTGCAAATAGGTAAGCGTGTCCTGGACAATCCGTTCGGATATGCCGAGCTTTTCCTGCGCTTCTCGAAACCGCTGAACGGCTGCCTGCGCTGTCGCCTTCTGTTCGTCAAGAGTATTGGGGTCGCCGTAGGTCTCCTGTAGCTCCGTCAAGCTCTTGCCGACGCCATCCAGAAGGGCAGAGACTCTGCGCAGCGTGGTCAACGCCCCATCGACGTTAGCGATCACCTTCGAGGTGTTGGCCGCTATGGCTGCGTTCGTTGCTGTCTGGCGGATGGCCTTGATCGCCTCTGTGACTCTCCGGCTGAAGCTATCGACACCATCGGTATCTTCTGGCTCGGACTGCTCTTTGATTACTGCTTCCGTCGCCGCAGCGAGCTTTATCAGACTGTCCATCACCTGCTCTGCCAGTGCGGTGATGGCGTCAAAGGTGAGGTCAGCTTGGGACAGGCCCTTCTTCTTGGCATCGTCCAGGGCACGCTGTCGCTGTTCCTCGACCTGCCCGACAGCGCCGGTAAGTCGAGCGACAGCCGTGCTCTTGCTCTTCTCCAACTTATCGAGAGCGTCACGAACAGGCTTGGTTGAGCCGGACAATGCCTTCAGCATGTCCCGCAGCTTCTCGACCCCGAACAATCGATCCAATGCTTCGTTGCGCACTCTTGGGTCGTCGGTCAGCAGCCCACGGATGCTCTCTTGGTGCAGGTACACGGCACGATAAAAATCGTCAAAGGTCAGGCCAAGCAGACGAAACAGCGCCGTGTTCGCTTCGGCCCCGATGTACTCCTCTCCATTCGGGAGCTGCACGATTGCTTCCGCAGCACGCTTGCCCGCCTTCTTGGATCGGGTGATCGATACGATGCCGTCGTCATTTGCTAGGTCGATGGTGACGGTGGCGACCTGCGTTCGGTGGCGGATGTTGACAAGCTCGTCATTGGTTGCATTCTCTTTGGGTTGATATTGCAGCTGTCCAAAGAGTGCCCACTCAATCGCACCCAGGATCGAAGTCTTGCCCGATCCGTTGGGGGCAAAGAGCACGGTCGTCTGTTGGTGGAAGTCGATATCGAGCGGATCACAGATACCCCGAAAGCCCTCCGCCCGCAGCCTGACGAGTCGAAGCTTCTGTGAAGTCACTTCTTTGCTGCCCTCTTGCTAGCGGCAGCCTTCTTCGGGGGACTGGCCTTCTTCTTTGGAGCAGCGCTCTTGGTGACGGACCGTGTTTGCTTTAAGTCCTTCTCTACAGCGAGCCTCGACTGTCGTATCCGGTCATCGATCACGCTTCTGACCGCAGTGGGACCGCCTTCATCGAAGGCCGTTCGGATATCGGCCCAGAGGGTTTGGGTATCTTCATCTGGCGATGCCACCCGGAGTTTGGACTCAACGTCGTCGAAGATTGATCCTGGAGTCGTCGTTGTCTCGTCAGTGGCGCGTCCTGCGCCAACGTGGTTCGGAGCCTCGTTGGTCTCGTGCTGGGACTCCGAGATCAGCTCAGGCACAGGAAGACCCCGCTCGTCGGTGCCGAGGCACAAGGAAAGTCCAGGTAGATATGGGTCGATTGTACGACACGGGTGTTTGCCGTGGCCAGTGGCAGGTCAGGACCAGGAGGTCGAAGCTCGGCACGCCGGTCGGGAGGAGAGCGGTTCCGATGGTTCGGGTGCTGTCAAGATCGGCAAACCGTTGCACGCCTGCCTCAGAACATCGGCTCAAGATGAGGTTCTCCTGAGCCGATGTTCTGAACTGCACGGAGGGACGGGGAATGGCGCGGGTGTACCCAGACTGGGATGAGTTGGCATGTCTCCCGACGCCGCTCAACGTCGGCGAGCGAAAGGTACTCGATTGCCTTGCCTTGCTGGACGATGAGTGGATCATCTATGTCCAGCCACGGCTCGGGCTTGACCAGCCTGACTTCATCATGGCGCACCCCACCTTCGGTGTATGCGCCGTCGAGGTGAAGGACTGGTCGATCGGCGCCTACCGCCAGGATGATGACGGCCGCATCCAGATGCGCCTTCAGGGCGGTTGGGCGCGCACTGATGAGGCTCCGCGTTACCAAGCTCACCGCTATCGCAGTGCCATCCACGAGCGGCTGCTGGCACTCACTGATGAGGCGCCGGCGTTCGCCCAGATTCGCGGTGTCGTCGTGATGCCGCGCTGCACGACCATGCAAGCCAAGGTGGCGATCGCAAAGAGCACGGTGCAAGACAGCGAGCGGTGGATCGATGTGTACGGCTACGACGACCTTCAGCACGATCCGACGTTGGTACTCACCGGGTCGCGCCAACCAGTCGCACGACACATCTCGCCGGCGTGCCTCGACGCCTTGCGGCGCAGCCTCGCCGAACCCGAAGCTCACAGCGATCAGCGGTTGCCACTTTCCCTCAGCACAGCAGCGGGGAACATCGAAGCGAACCCGAGAGAGGCGCGCATTCGCCGCGTCCGTGGATCAGCGGGCTGCGGCAAGTCGCTCGGTCTCGCCGCACGGGCGGCGCGCCTGTCGCTGGAAGGCAAGGAGGTCCTGGTCCTCACCTACAACTCCACCCTGCCGCACTACCTGCGCGACCTCGCCGCACGCCGCTGTCGCGACATCGGCGCCAGCCTGAACCGCATCACGTTCACCCACCTCCACGAGCTGTGCCGTCGGGCGGTCGACGACGCGCGCCTTGCCGGCGCGCAACCTGCCATCAACCCGCTCCCCGGAGTGCTGACCGATTGGGAAGCGAAGATCGACCAAGGCATCGAGGCGTACCGTCTCGGATTCGGCCCCCGTTTCGATGCGGTACTGGTCGACGAGGGGCAGGACTTCAGCTTCAAGTGGTGGAACCTGCTGCGCCAGCACGTCTGCCGACCGGATGGCGAGTTGCTGCTCGTGGCCGACCCGACGCAAGACGTGTACGGCCAACGTGCATGGACCGACGAGGAGCGCATGCTCGGAGCCGGTTTCAGCGGCCCGTGGACAGAACTTCGCGGCTCGTATCGCATGCCACCCGACCTCACGCCGGTGGTCGCCGAGTTCGCCCAATTGCACCTGGGTGACTGGGCCGTGAATCCTGCGGTGCCCTACGACCACCCGCAACGTGTCGGTCAGTACAAACCGACGGTGAAGAGGTGGGTGAACACCGAACGAGGCGAGTCGTGCGGCAATCGGCTCGGCGCCGAGGTGGTTCGCATGCTTCGCGAGAACCCTGACCTTGCTCCATCGGATGTGGTTTTCCTCGCCAACCATCGCGAAGGCCTGGAAGCTGTGAAGCTGATCACCGACGCCGGCTACGAAGTGCAGCACGTGTTCGGCACCACGAACGCGGAGAAGCGCGAGCGCAAGATGCGCTTCTGGGGTTCGGCTGCCGGCGTCAAAGGCTGCACGGTCCATAGCTTCAAAGGCTGGGAGTCACGAGCAGTGCTGATGTCCGTCGGTTGGGGCACCGAAGCTCGCCGCCTCGCCTACGTGGGCCTCACCCGAGTGAAGGGCGACCGGGCCAACCGCAGCGCGTTCGTCACGGTCGTCAACAGTGACTACGGTCTGCGTAGCTTCCAGCAGCGCTTCGAACACACCGCATAGAAGCTGCCGCTGCGCCGCTGGGTGACGACGTGGGAGCGATGTCCGGTCGTCGGATTGTCATGTGTCACCCTGATCGCAGCGCTTCCAGGGCCGCAGCCACTTCTCGACGGTGACGTTCATCGCATGTTGCCCACCGTCGTTCGTCGTCGTCGAGCTCGGCGAGAAACTGGAATCTGGTTCGGACTCGCGCTTCCCATGCGGCGATGTCGACGGGCCGGCTGAGCGCGTCGATGGAGTCAGGTTGGTAGTCGCGTTCGCGTCGGTGGTGGAGCATTTCGTCTGGGTCGGCCGGTTTGGCGGCCCAGGTGCTGCCGAAATCAGGTCCCGGCCTGTGCCAGCGAGGCCTGACGGAATGGCGTGCGCGCCAGGCGCAATGTCTCGATTGCGACCAAGAACTGGGAGTAAGCGAGATGCATGCGCGTGGCATGTAATCCGTTGGCTCCGGCTCATGCGGGCCAGCGCGTCATTTGCTGTGCGACCAACGGTATGGAACCGGGCTACCGGCCGAGATCGGACGGAGAAAGTGACGGCGCTCGCCCGTGGTGGCGTGTCAACGAGACGTCGCAAGCCCGCGCCATGACAAGGGCATCACCGATTGAAGTCGGAAACGCAGTGACCCGCGAGTTGGCTACCTCATGGTCGATGCCATCGTGTCGTTTGGCTCGGCTTTCTTCCTCGGAATTGGAAACCTTCGTCGACCCTGCCTCCGTACCCGGAGCCGGCTTCGGAGTCAAGGCTTCGGTGATCTCGGCTTGCCGGTTTCGCAGAGCCGCGAGCCGGGGCATCTGGTCGAACGGCCGGCCGATCATCGCTCTGGCCTGCTCGGCGTTTGCTATGGCGGAGCCAAGTTCCCGTGCATCGTCGGTCAATCGCTCTTCAAGATCTCTAAGCCGGTTGGTGAGCCTGCTCACGAGGCCCACGGGATGCTCGCGTTCGATATCGGCGGCACCGATCACAGTCGGGTGGAGCGGGGCATCAGGGAAGCTGAGATGGAGTTCGTCCTCCCCGATCTCGCCCTTGACAGTGATCGCGAGGTCGAGTCCGGCCAGGTTCCCGATACCGATGGTTTCCCCGTACCGATACCGAGCATCGACGAGTGCGGCTTTGATGCGGTCGCCAGCATCGGTGCGCTTCTCACAGGCAACACCCGTGATGGTGGCTCGGAAGGCGTCGCCGGAGAAGCCCGTACGGAGCGCCAATGCGCCTTCGATCTTGGCCATGTCGCGTTGCAGCCGTTCGATGGTGGGACCGGAACCAGCGATCGTCTTGGTCAACCGGCGCTGTTCGCCTGCGTGGGCCGATGCCATGCGTTCGAGTTTCGCCACCTCGGAATCCACACCTGCCTTCTCCATAATGAGCGGATTGCCGGTGGCGAGTGCCTTCACCTCGCCGTAGCTGAGTGACTGCTCGCCGACGTCGTCCAGCTGGCGGCTAAGGGTTGTGTCTCCCCGGGTGACCTGGGCGATGAAGCCAGCCTTGCGCTCGACGGTGCCCCACATGAAGACGTCGAAGCTGGACTCGGTGACGTAGCGGAGGATCTCCACGTCTCGGTTGAGGTTCCCTTGGCGGAGGATGCGACCTTCCCGTTGCTCGATGTCGGCCGGCCTCCAGGGGCAGTCCACATGGTGGACTGCGACCGCACGGGCCTGCACGTTGGTTCCCACACCCATCTTCTCTGTCGATCCGATCAATACGCCCACCGATCCCGATCGACATCGCGCGAACAGTTCGGCCTTCTCCCGGTCGTTCTTCGCGTCGTGCATGAAACGCACGGCCTCGGCCGGCACGCCGCGGTCCATGAGTTGGGACTTCAGCTCGTCGTAGACGTTCCACTCGCGACGGGGTGTACCAATGTCGCAGAAGACCAACTGGAGCGCCCCGCGGCGCGCACCCTGCTCTGGGTACTGACGGTCTTTGTTGTCGACCCAGATGCGACTGATTCGGTCCGCCGCCGCGCCGATCTTCCCGCCGTCGGGGTCAGGGTGCAGCCCGACGAGGCGGAGGTCCAGAGCGGCCTTTCGACCGTCGCCGGTTACTTTCAGCATGTTGTCCTCTTCCGGCCTTACGGCACCGCGGGAGACGGCCTCGGCCCGGGCGACGAGGCTCTCGACGTAGGTGATGAGGCGATCGGAAGGTGGGACCACCACCACCTCGGCACGGCCGCCAAGGAGATTCGGCGTCGGAAGGGCGAGCTGCTCGGCAGTTCTGATGTCGGCCACCTCGGAGAACATCGAGACCAGTTCGGGGACGTTGGCGAACCGGGCGAAGCGGTCCTTCATCCGGTAGCTGCCACCGTCAGGGGCAAGCTCCAGGTTGGTCACGGTCCTCCCGAAGTTCGCGGCCCAGGCATCGAAGGTGGCGATGCCGGCTGCCGCGAGGGCGTCGGGCTGCAGGTAGCGCTGCATGACATAGAGCTCGGAGATGGAGTTGGCTACGAACGTGGCGGTAGCGAACGTGGCAACCCGGTCACCGTGACGCTCCCGCAGAACCCGCAGCTTGAGTTCGATGTCCATCGCACGCTTCGATCCCGAGCCTCCCACGCCCTGGATACGGGTGGGGAAAGCGAGGTTCTTCGCCACGTGGGCCTCGTCCAAGAAGATGTAGTCGACTCCGGTCTCTTCGAATGTCACCCCGTCGAGCCTTCGTCCGTCTTCTCGGGACTCCTTGATCCGCTCCTCCATCCGAATGATGGCGGCTTCCAGCTTCTTCACGCTGAGCCCGTGTTCCGCAGTCGACTTAGCTTGGGCGGTCCTGTAGGCGCTCACCCGGGAGTCGAGGTAGTCCGTCTCGGCTTCCTTGGAGACCGGGATCCGCACGAAGGCGTCGTGGGTGATGACAACGGCATCCCAATCTCCGGTGGCACACCTGGCCACGAACTCCTTTCGGGCGTCTGCCGCGGTGGCGTCCCTGGTCGCCACCAGGACATTTGCCAGCGGGTAGGCCTGAAGGAACTCGGCACTGAACTGTTCGAGCATGTGGTTCGGCACGACGTAGGCGGGCTTGGAGACGAGCCCGAGGCGCTTCATCTCCATTCCGGCGATCGCCATGGTGGCGGTCTTGCCCGCACCGACCGCATGTCCCAGCATCACGGCCGGCTCCTGCACCGATCGCCACGCCGCATCCAGCTGGTGTTGGTGCGGCCGGAACGCGGACGACAGACCGGGCAGTGTCTGATGACTGCCGTCCCAGCTCGGGAGGACAACCGAGTTGAACAGCTCGTTGTACCGGCCGGCCAACCGTTCGGCCCGGTCTTCGTCCTCCCAGATCCATGCAGCGAAGCGGTCGGAGAGGACCTGTTGCTTCTCCCTGGCCAGGAGCGTCGCCTCCGGGTTGAACACCCGTCCGCCGTCTCCGTCGGGGTCGTAGACGACGGCCGAGGTCTGATTGAGCGATTTGGTGAGGAGGTTGACGGCATCGAGCCGGTCGGTACCCCAGGCGG
>JBKQMB010000078.1:0-3455 GCA_052326605.1 Acidimicrobiales bacterium
GCGCACGCCGTTCTCCCTCTTCAGTTTCTAGCCGGACAGCCAGAAACCGTAGGAATGAGGCGGCGTGTCGCCGCGGATGGGTGAGGTCAGGGGTGGTCAGGCACCCACGACAGCGTCACAAGACCCGCATTCACTGGCTATCTCCGCGTAAGTAAGACGAGACGGCAGATATCGCAACACGGACAACTCTCGATCACTCAGGTCCACTGTTGGTTGGCCAAGGGCGCCATGAGATCGGGGAGGTGCACCGAGCGCTCTCGCCAAGCTGTTTCCGGCCTCGGTCCGGAGCGCCTCGGCAGCACTGCGGGCGAGCCGACTTACCACTGGTCCCTCATCCAGAACGACGCGAACGAGGCGATCGGGGGCTGCAAGCTCGACGGCGCGCCTAACGTGCTCCTCGGCGTTGCCGTTCGACGCCAGAGCGATCCGGGCGAGGACCAACTCGCCGATCAGCTGATCGCGCACGGTGGCGAAGCGACGCTCTGTGATTAGTGCTATTGCCTCTCCGGGGCGACCAACCGCTAAGTCCATACGGGCACGCAGGATCGTATGCCCCGCGTTCCCGGCGGGAATTCTGGCGATGAGTTCTTGGGCCTCATTCGTCTCACCAACCTCGAGAAGCCACCGCGCGGTCATCGCATCCACCATGTCCCGCAGTGGGGAGGGCGAATGGTCGTTGACCAGCTTGTGCAGATACTCGAGGGCGAGGAACAGGTCGTCGAAATCGCGCCCCGCGGCGGCAACCCGCACCTTCTCGAGCTCCGGCAGCACTCGGCATGGGAGTGCCTGCTCGTAGCGCTGCAAGATCCCCTCAAGAATTCCGATCGTCACCAGCGCCTCTGTGAGATCGTTGCGGTCGATCAGCACACCAGCTCGGGCGAGATGGGCATCGATGGCACCATGGTGCGCATCGAGGCCGAAAGCAGTTGCCACGCCGAGAGCAATCTTTGCCTGCCTTCCGGCCTCGGTGAGCATTCCCTTTCGCAGTGCGATCCGTGCGGCCAGCGCCGGAGCGAGGAGCAACGTGGCGATCTCGTCCCCTGGGCTGCCCCCGTGGAGCACCACATCGGCTTCACCAGGGTCGTCCACGAGCAGGTAAGCACGCACCAGGTTCATTCGCGCCCGAGCTCCGAGGATGCCGAGGTCGATCCCCTGGTCAATCGCTTCGACTGCCCGTTTGCCGGCGTCGATCTCGTTGTCAACCATGCCAGTGGTGGCGAACGCGAGAAGTCGTATGGCGTCGAGGGCCGCCAGATCCCTCGGATCTGGCTGGGGATCGTTGGCGATGCGCAGCGCAGCCCGCTGGAGCCACGCCGATCCTTCAGCGGCACGGCCGCAAAGACCCAGCACAAGGGTATACGTCAGCATTCGGAACGCCGATCCGCTCACTAGATCGATCGGGAAGTTGTTGATGAACGCCGCGACGGCGGGAAGGTCACCAACGTCATGGCGCCGGTACGCAGCCACGAACACGATCGAGAAGGTCTCGTCGACGTCACCGGCGGCAAGGAGAAACCGGACAGCACTCTCGATGTCGCCGCGATCCTTGAAGATCGCTGCAGCCCGTCGATTCAGATCTTGCACTTCATTGGGGAAGCGTCGGGTCAGTTCAGAGCGCAGCATCTCAGAGAGGAGCGGGTGGTAGCGGTACGCAGCCCGATCCGCTCCAGTGGCAACGACGAATTTCAGCTCGGCCTCCATACTCCGAAGCAGTTCTCCACTGTCACTCCGCCCGGAGACTGCATCACAGAGATCTGCGTCGAGTACGTCGGCTATCGATGTCTTCATCAGGAACTCCGATACGTCCTCCGGTGCGCGGTGCAGTATCTCCTCTGCCAGGAGGTCCGCCACCGTCGCGTACCGGCCCGAGAATTCAGCCACCGCTTTCGAGCTATCGGCGCGGTCTCTGATCGCAGCGATGGCGAGACGGAGGCCGGCCACCCAACCTTCGGTGTGGCGCCAGAGCATCTCGACGTCAGCTTGAGTGAGGTGTGGCACGTCGAGGGCGGCCAAAAGCGAGACGGTCTCGGGCTGTGTGAACGCCAGATCGAGCTGTCGAACCTCGGCCAACCAGGACCGGCCCCGCCACCGAGCGATGGGCATGCGGGGGTCGACGCGACTGGTGAGCACGATCTTCGGGCCCCGAGGAGCGTGCTCGACCAGAGCAGCAAGGTCGTCGGTAATTGCCGGGTTCCGCACATGATGGAAATCGTCGAGGACGACTATGAGCGGATCTTTGTTGGTCGACCACTCGAACAGTAAGAGTTCGAAGAAGTCGGGGCGCAGCTGATGCAGGTCGAAAGCCGCCGCCTGCGCCTGTGTGAAGGATCCCGGTGCCGAGCGCTCGAGGGCATTGGTGAACGTTGGCCAGAAGCGCTCAGGTCGATCGTCGCTGGCGTCGAGAGTGACCCACTCCCGACCGAGCGGGCCGAGGCTCTCAAACCACTGGGCGACGAACACGCTCTTGCCTGTGGCCGGGCCTCCCGTCACGAGCGCCACTCGCCAGTCATCCGAGGTCAGTGCCTTAGCGAGGCGTGGGCGTTCGACGGCCCGAGCCGGCACTGCGGGGCACCCGAATTTCGACTCCGACAATCGATAGTTGTCTCCGCGGACACCGCCTCGCCTTGAGGACATTCCCCAGGTCAAACATGGAGAGCAACCCCCATGCAGGGTCAAAAGTCCCTGGATGGCCCTCTCGCTCCCCCGGACGAGTGTCTTGTTCTCCCGGGCATCGTTTCAGCAGCTCATCCACCCGAATCGGGTGATGTGTACTCACCCGCTCCTGCGATTGGGTAGGGGGATGAGGGCGAATGGAACTTCGGCCGAGCACGGCTTCGTGGTTACCATCCGAGGGATGACAGGCCCCGCAGTCAGCAGGGCGTTGGAGGGCATGGAGGTGGAGGTGGTCCCGCTGGGTGAAGTGACCCAGCTGCGGTCCGTTGGAACCGATCAGGCGGCCCTGCACGGTCTGCTCCAGCGGATCCAGGATCTCGGCCTTGAGATAGTCGATGTCCATCGAGAAATGGGGCACCCGTGTTGACCCAGGCCATCCAGAGAGGAGCACCAGCGGTGGACGATTTCCAGGGCCACAACTGTCCGGCATGCGATTCGCCAGACGTCCCCCGACTGATCGTGCGGCGGTGTGGTCTTGATGAAAGCGGACTGAGTTGGCGATGTCGCCAGTGTCAGGCGGAATGGTCTGCTACTCCAGGCGGCTCGGACCCGATGGGGGGCTGAGGTCGGGATGGAGGCCCTCCTCGGACGAGCGCACGATCGGGCTCGGCATTTGCCCCCAGAGAATGATCCGCGTCGATACAGTTCTCCAATGCGCTAGTGTAGTGACACGTAAATAGACGCGCGATAGTGGTACGGTCTTCGTATGGCCCGACCTCCTGCTCCACCACTCCCGCTGACCAAGAAGGAGCGCTCGGCGCTCGAAGGGATCGCCGCCAGTG